>JBFLWW010000006.1:68299-77354 GCA_040757475.1 Nitrospirota bacterium | reverse complement strand
GATAGTGCCTGCCATGTGTATGCAGTCGGGTCAAATGTGCCTAATGTTTCACCAACCAATATCCCTGTCTTATATACATCACCCCAATAACCTCGTGTTGAGCCTATAAGTCTATTATTTGACCACTCAGTGCCTGAAACCTCAATTCGGTTGATACTGACGGGAACACCACCTACGAGAGTATCTGCATTTATCGAAGCACTCCAGTTTGCTGATGGTGTGGCTGTATATGTCCCACCGCTACCCGCATGCCAGATACCCCACGGTTGGTCTATTATTGAGAGGGAGTCTCCAGAAATTCCACCATTTATATCTCCTGTTATGGTTTCAGAAAATTTACCATAATCAACGTATGGGCTGTCATCATAAAGTTGAGATGGTAAAACAGTGGTTGTCCCCATCTGTGTTGCTGTTATATTTCCTCCTGCCTCAAACATACCAATGTTAGGGTAGAATTGGCCTGTAATACTATCTAATAAAAGATACCCAGTCGTTCCGTCAGGCTTGATGTAGATGGCAATGCCCTTGCCTTCAATGATATTATTTAGTGTTATACCGCCAATCCCTCCACTGCTCTTTTTCTCTTCAAACATATACTCGCTTATCTCGACCCTTGTGTTCTCTGCAACCCTAAGGATATTGTCATTATAAATGTAATCTCAGCCTTTGATTTACTCTTTGCCCTTATAATGTCGCTTACAAAGACAGGGTCGCCCAGCTTTACAGGAACAGCCCTAATGGCTGGAGGACGTAAGACATCAACCTTCCCTTCTATATATGTAAATTTGCCAGCAGGTGTCTGGGCTAAGGCAATGGCAGGGATTATTAAAAATAACAATAATAGAATAAGCTCAAGGCTTAAGGCTTTAAAACCTATACTCAATCCCTGCACTGTAAATGTTTCTCTCATAATCATATACTGGAATATTTGAGTCATCCCTGATATGGGCATACTGGACAATAAAATTCGCCCCTTTATAGAATTCGTAAGATACAACCCCTAGTGTAACAGCATCCCTGAAATTTACTGCAGCCTCCTTGTAATTCAAAAGCTGTTTGTATGTAAGACCTAAATAAAAGGCTGCGACCGATGAGCTGGGGTCTTCCTCACGGGCCTTAATAAAACTCTCAAGGGCCTCCTCGAAGTTTTCATCTTTGTAGTCTTCTATCCCCTTTGAGAGATTGGTTGTTTGAGAAAAGGCAGAATAACATGGAAAGACTAAAAACAAAACTAACAGGAAAAGACAGGATAAAACTTTCATTATAGCCTCCATTAGTTTTAGGTTAGTAGTATTGTGAGAAAATTATAAAAGAGAAAATTTGAAAAAGCAAGGTAAATTTTCACATTCTAAAACTCTGCGGGTTCACTATTGATTCATGGTCTTGGATTAGTCCTTCTTCACACCTTCTCTTGCAATCGCAATCTTGCCGGTCCTCACAAACTCC
This sequence comes from Nitrospirota bacterium, assembly GCA_040757475.1. Lineage (GTDB taxonomy): Bacteria > Nitrospirota > Thermodesulfovibrionia > Thermodesulfovibrionales > SM23-35 > JACRGU01. The sequence goes on along the minus strand of JBFLWW010000006.1, from coordinate 75,908 downwards.
TTTATTCCCATTGGCTTGAGGAGCTCGACAATCGCCTCTATCTTCTTTTCATCACCTGTAATTTCTATTGTATATGTTCTCTGGCTCGAATCCACAATCCTTCCCCTGAATATCTCTGCAAGCCTGAGAACCTCAGCCTTGTCTTCCTGTTTGGGTGCAACCTTTATCAGCACCATCTCACGCTCGACATGGTCAAGCTCAGTCATGTCAACCACCTTTATAACATCTATGAGCTTGTTAAGCTGTTTTGTTATCTGCTCTATTATCTGGTCATCACCGCTTGTAACTATGGTCATAATTGAGACTTGCGGGTCTATTGTCTCTCCGACAGAGAGGCTCTCAATGTTATACCCCCTGCCGCTGAAAAGCCCTGAAATCCTTGAAAGGACACCAAATTTATTCTCTACAAGGAGAGAAATTGTATGTCTCATTAGCTCCTCTTCCTCATCTCACTGCCTTCAGCTTCTTTTCAGCCTTCTCTTTGTGTTCCTCAAATAGCATCTGGTCTATGGCTGCACCTGCAGGCACCATCGGATATACCTTTTCCTTCCAGTCAACGACGAAGTCCATAAAGACTGTACTTTTTGTCTTGAACGCCTCTTTCAATACAGGTTCGACCTCTTCAGGTCTCGTTGCCCGGAAGCCAACAGCACCATATGCCTCTGCCACCTTAACAAAATCAGGAACAACATCGAGATGGCTATATGAATATCTTTCATTAAAGAAAAGCTCCTGCCACTGTCTTACCATGCCGAGATAGTGATTATTAAGTATAGCAACCTTCACAGGCAGCTTGTTGATAACAGCGGTTGCAAGCTCCTGAATATTCATCTGTATACTTCCATCGCCTGCTATATCTATAACAAGCTTATTAGGATGTGCAAGCTGTGCACCGATTGCAGCAGGGAAACCGTAACCCATTGTCCCTAAACCCCCTGATGTCAGAAGTGTTCTCGGTTTATCGAATTTATAGAACTGGGCTGTCCACATCTGGTTCTGACCAACCTCAGTTGTAATTATAGCATCTCCTTTTGTAAGTTCATAAATCTTCTCGACAACAAACTGGGGCTTAATCACTTCATCGTTGTAAGTATATTTCAATGGCCTTTCCTGTCTCCATGTATCTATCTGCCTCAGCCATGCCTTGCGAACCTCTTCCCACTGCTCTTTTACATCTTCTTTTATCACCTTATTTAAGACACCGAGAACCCTCTTTACATCACCGACTATCGGAATATCTACACGCACATTCTTCCTTATAGATGTTGGGTCAATATCTATATGGATTATCTTTGCATTGGGTGCAAAGGCATCCATCTTACCTGTCACCCTGTCATCAAATCGCATACCTATTGCAATTAGAAGGTCGGAATCCTGTATCGCCTTGTTAGCATAATAAGTGCCATGCATGCCTAACATACCAAGTGAGAGCTCGTGAGCTCCTGGGAAAGAACCGAGTCCCATCAAGGTCATTGTCACAGGGATATCTATATGCTCGGCAAGTTCTATGAGCTCTTGTGAACCATTAGAGAGTATTACACCACCGCCAGCAATAATAACCGCCTTCTTTGACTTTGCAATCAGATGTGCTGCCTGAGTTATCATCCACTTATTGCCTTCATAAGTTGGGTTATAGCTTCTGATCTCTGTTTTTTCAGGCCATGTGAATTCTGTCTTTGATGCTGTTACATCCTTTGGAAGGTCTATAAGCACAGGTCCAGGCCGGCCTGACATTGCGATATGGAATGCCTCTCTTACAATCCTCGACAGGTCTTTTACATCCTTTACGAGATAATTGTATTTTGTGCACGGTCTTGAGATTCCGACTATGTCAGCCTCCTGAAAGGCATCATTGCCTATAAGGGGCGTTGGTACCTGGCCTGAAAAGACAACTACAGGTATAGAGTCCATAAATGCAGTGGCAATGCCTGTTACTGTGTTTGTTGCACCAGGACCTGAGGTTACAAGCACAACACCCACTTTCCCTGTTGACCTTGCATAGCCATCTGCTGCATGTACCGCACCCTGTTCGTGTCTTGTGAGGATTAACTGGATATCTTTATTATCATACAAGAGGTCAAAGATGCTAAGGACAACACCACCAGGATACCCGAATATATGTTTTACACCTTCTTTTTTCAGACATTCAATTAAGATTTCAGCACCTGTGAGTTTCATAAAGCTTTATTTACCCCTTTGAAAATTTTTGACATTTTACCATAAACGAGTATATCTAAGGAATATTAGATTGCCTTTGAGCGGTTTTGAATTCCGATTCATCGGAATTCACCTCGGAGCCCCGCACTATGTTTTATAGTATAGTGCGGGGCGAGAATGAGCGAAAAGGTGAGCTAATATTCCTTACTCCATAACTGCTCCCTTGCCTGCAGAACTAACCATCCTCGCATACCGTGAAAGATAGCCCTTTGTTATCTTTGGCTTCGGAGGCTTCCATTCATTCAATCTCTCTTTAATCTCTTTATCAGAAAGTATCAGACCAATTCTCCTTCCCGGTATATCTATCTTTATCCTGTCACCGTCTTTGATTATCGCTATAGGCCCGCCTTCCATCGCCTCTGGAGATATATGACCTATACATGGCCCTCTTGTGCCTCCTGAAAACCTTCCGTCTGTAATAAGGGCAACTGATTCACTCAGGCCCATCCCTGCTATAGTTGCAGTAGATGACAGCATCTCCCTCATACCTGGCCCGCCTTTTGGCCCTTCGTATCTTATAACAATAACATCTCCATGGTTTATCTTCCCGGCAAGAATTGCCTGCATCGCATCCTCTTCTGAGTCGAACACCCTCGCTACACCTTCAAACCTCATCGCATCCTTACTTACAGCAGACTGTTTAACAACTGCACCATCCGGTGCTAAGTTTCCATAGAGTATGGCAATCCCCCCCTCTTTATGGTAGGCCTTACTGAGTGGCCTTATAACATCCTCGTCTGTAATTTCTGCTGAGTATGCTATTGAATGTGTGCCCTTACCGCTTACAGTGATATTATCATTTATCCTGTCTCCGAGCCTCTTAAGGACTCCAGGTATCCCTCCTGCATAATCAAGGTCTTCAAGGTAGTTTTTGCCTCCTGGAAGCATGTCACAGATATGCGGTGTTATCCTGCTTAATTTATCAAAGGTCTCGAGTGGAAGCTCAACCCCTGCATCGTGTGCTATTGCAGGGATATGTAGCGCTGTATTTGTTGAACCACCAAGTGCTAAGTCAACCATTATTGCATTCTCGAATGCCTTTCTTGTCATTATCTTTTTAGGTGTTATATCTTTCCTTATTAACTCAACAATGCGCTGTCCGCTTGCAAAGGCAATCCTCCTTTTATCAGCAGACACAGCGAGTGAAGTGGCACATTTGGGGAGGCTCATGCCCAGCGCCTCTGTAATACATGCCATTGTGTTTGCAGTGTACATACCCTGACATGAACCAGCACCTGGACAGGCACACATCTCAAGGGCTTCAAGTTCTTCATCCTTTATCAAACCTTTTTTATACTTTCCAATGGCTTCAAATGTATCATTAACAAGTGATAATCTCTTTCCTCTCAGATGGCCTGAAAGCATGGGACCAGCAGTAACAACTATAGAAGGGATATTAATCCTTGCAGCAGCCATAAGCATTCCTGGTGTAATCTTATCGCAGTTTGTAAGAAGTACGAGTCCGTCAAACTGATGCGCCTGAGTGATCGTCTCCACCATGTCTGCAATAAGCTCTCTTGAAGGAAGTGAATAATGCATGCCTCTATGTCCCATTGCAATCCCATCGCATATCCCGGGAATTCCAAAGAAGAATGGGTATCCTCCACCTGTATGTATCCCTTTCTCTATAAATCTCTCAAGGTCTCTCATACCTATATGCCCCGGGATTATATCTGTAAAGCTGGTTGCTACACCTATAAAGGGTTTGCCCATCTCTGTCTTCGAAATACCTGTGGCATAAAGGAGTGCCCTGTGCGGAACACGCTCAAGCCCTTCTTTGATAATCTTACTCCGCATAAAAATAATACCCTCTTCCTTATAGTTCGTAAGTGCCAAAGTTCCATAGTGCAAAAGTTCAAAAGTTTCAGACTTCTGCACTTCTGTTCTTCTGCACTTCTGCTCTAATTCACTGAATGTCCCTTTTTATATGTTCTTATAAGTTCTGCCATCCTGTCTTTCTTGAGGAGTTTCTGCTTCTGAATCTTTTTCCTTTCGATCTCTTCCTCTGGAGTGAGATAGCGTTTGCTGTCAATCTCTGCGAGGAGCCCTTCAAGATTTCTGTGTTCTTCCGTAAGCTTTTTGAACTCCTCATTTTCTTTTTTTAAGAGTTCAACAATCTCATGTTCTTTCAAGTCTCCCTCCTGTTTTTGTGAAAAATTATCACATTTTCACGGCAAAGACAACCCCCAACCCGCACTGCACAAAACAAGATATAGGGAAGGCTGGTGAGGAATTTTTATACGACACCTTACAGTAAAACCTCTTGAGGCGTAAACAAATAAACCTTTAATCTTTAAGGCACTTACGATTGCCATATTAAATAATCTGTCGATTATAAAAATTCTGAGACAGTCTTTCCTATATCTCATTAACAATCCTCTCAGCTAATTTATAAGAGTTCTCTATGCAATCATTAACACTAATCCCTCTGTATGCATTTCCTGTCAGATACAGACCCCTGTATTTTGAGAGTATTTCATCCATAGTCCTGAGCCTGTTAATGTGGCCCAGGGAATACTGCGGGATTGCCCTCTCATGTCTGTAAACATTTGCAAAATCAGGCTGTGCCTTTATATCCATAATCTTCATCAGCTCATCCATGACTATATTTATTAGTTTGTTCTCATCCTGCATTGCAAGCTCTGATGCCCTGCTACCTCCAAGCATGCTCCTCAGAAGCACATAACCCTCTGGAGCCCTGTTAGGAAATATGCTTGAATCCCAGAGGGTTCCGAGTATCTTTCTTCTTTCTCTGTTGGGCACAAGAAAGCCAAATCCATCGAGGGATTTCTGTATTTTTTCCTTCTTAAAGCCGAGGCATATAACAGACACAGCCGGGTATGAGATTTCTGAAAGGGTTGATGAAAGTCCTCTGTCAAAATCCCTCAGCATCTCAGAGGCTGCATAAGAAGGCGAAGCTATCACGAGAACCTCTGTTTCCACTCTAAGATTGTCAGAGAGGTGGGCTATATAATTGTTCCCCTTTTTCTCGATAGATAAAACCTTTGCACCGAGCCTCACACTATCTCCAAGAAAACCCTTGAGTGAGATGATTAAGGTCTCCATACCATCATAAAATGATGTGAGAACCCCAGCAGGCCCTGACCCTATCTTTTGTAGCTTTATCATCGCCCTTATCAGGCTGCCGTAGTTCATTTCAAGCTCATAGATTCTCGGAAAACAGCTCTTCAGGCTCATAACTTCAGGGTCACCTGCATATATCCCTGATGCCATAGGGTCTATGAGTTTTTCATAAGCCTCTCTGCCCAATCTCCTCCTTGCAAAATCGGCTAATGTCTCATCATCCTTATTACCTTTAGGAACAAAAATCTCATATATAATCCTCAATCTGCCGAGAGGACTGATAAGGCTTGAAGTGAAAAAAGATACAGGCGATTCAGGAAACAGGTGGAGCTTTCCTTCTGAGTATATAAAACGCCTCCTCGATGCATCATTGCTCCTTAAGGGATTTAATAAAAGCCTTGCTGCAAGCTCGAGTGTCTTTGGTTTACTATCAAGAAAACCATTGACTCCGCTTTCACAGAGAAACCCATTTGCCTTATCAGTCCATATCTTGCCGCCTGCTCGTTTCTCAGACTCAAGGATAATGATGTCTAAGGAAGGCTCTCTCTCTAAAAGAAAGTAAGCCAGAGAAAGACCAGAAATTCCTCCTCCGATGATAATCAACCTCATCTTATATCCATCCTATCTCCTTTACACCTTTTATCACCATGTCTTTCAATGCCTCAATAAAAAGTGGATGAATATTCAGAGATTCTGTCCGCCTTAGATTAATCCCAAGCCTGTCTGCCATTTTCTTGTATAATACATCTATTTCATAAAGTGTCTCAATATGGTCTGAGACAAAACTTATTGGAACCACAAGAATGTTCCTTACACCTTCTCGCGCAAGTTCTTTAAGTTTTTCATCTGTTGAGGGCTCAAGCCATCTAACAGGGCCACTCTTACTCTGATAGCTTAGATGCCATTTTATTGGTATCTGTTTTGTAACCTCTCCAATTGTCCCCATAATCTGATGCACATAGGGGTCGCCTTCATCAATAAATTTTTGGGGAAGGCTGTGGGCGCTGAAAAGGACATGGATATCCCCCCCACCCTTTTCAAGTCCTTTCTTTATAACATCAACCAATGCCTCTATATAGAGTGGATGGTTGAACCATGATGGTATACAAAAGATTTCTACTGGATACTTTGCCATGACCTCCTTGAATTTTGAGAGTGATGACCCAGATGTTGTAACAGAATACTGTGGATAAAGACTCAAGGCAATAAGTTTCTTAATCTTAGCATTATAAATTTCAGGAATCACCTCTTCTATTAAAGGATGCCAGTAACGCATAGCAATGTAGACCTTGAATAACTGAGAACTGGGAACTGGGAACTGGGAACTTTCAGTTTTGAGTTCTAAGTTTAGCGCCTCCTCAAGGGCTTTTGCCTGAGCTATAGTAATATTAAGTATTGGAGATTTTCCACCTATGAAGCTGTAAAACTTCTCTGTCTTTTTAGACCTTATTGATGATATCAACCATGCAAGTGGTTTCTGCATGAATGGGGGACCGAGTTGAATAATCTGCCTGTCCGAAAAAAGGTTATAAAGAAATGGCCTCACAGCCTGAAGCGAATCAGGGCCCCCAAGATTAAGAAGGATAACCCCTATAGTCTCTTTGGTTTTCACCTTGATTTTAAATATCTTTCGAGATTATCGTAAAACCCTTCATGACTGCCAAAGGTATAGAGATAAAGGAGTTTCTTTTTAAAATCAGGCTCATAAGAAAGCAAATACAATTGTTTTTTTTATACTTAAATTTCAATACCCTAACGCCCCGCAGCGCTCCTCTCTTAGGCTCACCGATTAATGGATTCTCCAATATCTTTCTGATCTGGGTATCGATCTCGCGTTGAAAGTCAGGGAACTGTTTCTTTTTCTTTTTCAGAAAAACTGGCGAGGCTATCAGTGAAAAGCTCACCTGAGCACACCAAATTTATACGGCTTACCAAGTCCAGATTTAATTTCTTCTCTTGCTTCAATAGTCTCTTTAATAAAAGAATATGGAAGATCGGGATTCTCCTCAACCTCCATTGCTATCCTGATATATTTCTTAATCTGATTTGTGAGAGTCCTTCTGTGTGCCTTTGCCCTCGCTGCTATCCTTTTAACTATATCTTCAGGGAGTCTTAAAGATGTTGCTTTCTTCATTTATACCATCCTTTCTTAAAAAAATATACTACATTGAAATACATTAAATCAATCCTTATGTGTCTCGTATATATTCTCAAACTGCTTATTTGTGTCTTTGAATATCTGAAGTATCTCAGGGTCAAAATGAGATAGCATTGTCCTTCCATCACCCTCTGTGATTATCTTGAATGC
>JBFLWW010000006.1:0-68199 GCA_040757475.1 Nitrospirota bacterium | reverse complement strand
CTCGTCCTTCGTGCAGTAACACGCATGCTTCCTCCATCCGGCGTAAACTTAAATGCATTACTTAAAAGATTAAACATCACCTGCTTAATCTTTCGTTCATCTGCTATGATATTTTCTATGCCTTCCTCAACATCTGCCTCAACCTTTATATTATGCTTCATTGCCTTTTCCTTAAACATCACAAGGCTACCCTCTATCAGTTCTCTCAGGTTAAACTCACTCAGCTCAAGCTCCAGCTTACCAGCCTCTATCTTTGATAGATCGAGGATGTCATTTATTTTATTAATGAAAGGAGGTGTCTCCCGCTATCCCAGATGTCAGTTAGGTATTCCTTCTGTGTCTCACTTAATGACCCTGCCATACCATCTGCCATCATCTCAGAAAAACCTATGATTGCATTCAACGGTGTCCTCAATTCATGGGACATATTAGCAAGGAAATCAGACTTTGCCCTGCTTGCAGCCTCTGCTACCATCTTTGCCATCTCAAGTTCCGCTGTCCTTTCCTTAATCCTCTCCTCAAGCCCTTCTACAAGCCTTGCATTCTCCAGTGAAACTGCAATGATATCAGCAATAGAATGGTAGAGTTTTATCTCTCCTTCCGATGGTCTCATATCAGGGGGTAGATAAAGGTTGAGCACACCGAGGATTCTATCTTTGATTTTAAGTGGCTTACTACCCCAGCAATCTCATTCAAGACATCAAGCTCCTGCATGCATCTTGTCTTTTCCCCAATAAGCATCCCTCATGCATAAGCCATGCTATTAAATGTATAACTGAGCGCACCTATCTCATCCTTACTTTTTGCATCGAGCCTGACATCTAAATTCCCCTTTTCAATCTTTTCTGCTGCATCTCTTAGTTTCACAAGAGGTTTAATAATACTCTGCTTTGCATAAATTATGATAAAGACTATTGCGATAAAGAAAAAGCCGAGCGTATAATACCTAAAGGTATCACGCTTCCTTATCTCCTACTCGTAGTGGTCTTCGAGTGACTTTACAAAGACCTCTATCTTTGGGATGTTGTCACGGATGGCTGAATGGCATATTCCGCATGCCTCATTTTTTCTTTCCATATGTGTGGCAAAGATTGCAAACATTATGAAACCCATCAAGACTAACTTTGCTGTGAGGGATTTAAACACGCTTTCCTCCTCTCATAACTATTCTTTCCTTCCATATTTATGCACTGCTTCGACCATTGCAATGGCATTCTCCACAGGTGTCTCGGGCAGGATTCCATGACCAAGATTGAAGATATGACCTTTTGCAGCCTCACCCTTCCATAATATATCTTTAACCCTTTCCTCGATCTTCTCCTTTGGAAGGAGGAGTGCGCATGGGTCGAGGTTTCCCTGAACAACCACTTTCTTACCGAGCCTTTTTATTGCATCACCTATATCAATCCTCCAGTCAATCCCGATAACATCTGCACCTGTCTTTTTGACCTCCTTAAGAATCCCTGCACAATCATTTGCAAAATAGATTATCGGAACCGAGCTCTCTGCCTTTTGCTCACTTTTTAGTGCCTTCACAACCCGTTTAACATATGGTAATGCGAACTCTTCGTAGTCCCCTGGTGTAAGTATGCCTGCCCATGTATCAAAAATCTGAACTGCCTGTGCACCTGCCTTTATCTGTGCAGAGAGATATGAGATAACAGTTGCAGTCAGTTTTTCCATGAGACAACTGAATACCACACTGTGCTGGAACATCATCCTCTTTGTATGGATGAAATTCTTTGAACTACCACCTTCAATCATATATGTAGCGAGTGTGAATGGAGCGCCTGAAAACCCTATTAGAGGCACCTTATTTTCAAGTTCTTTTCTCAGAATCTTTATTATCTCGAGGATAAAAGGCATATCTTCTTCTATATCTGGAATAATCAGCCTGTCAACAGCAGATTTGTTTCTTATCGGCTTACTGAGGACAGGTCCCTCTTTATCTGAAAACGCAAGGCGCATGCCCATAGCCTCAACAGGGATGAGGATATCAGAAAAGAGTATTGCTGCATCAACTCCGAGGATATTAACGGGCTGGAGCGTAACTTTTGCAGCAAGTTCAGGAGTTTTACAGAGGGTGATGAAGTCAACATTGGCTCGCACAGCCTGATATTGAGGAAGGTATCTCCCTGCCTGTCTCATAAGCCATACGGGCGTATATTCAACCTTTTCACCACGACATGCCCTAAGAAAAGTATCGTTCATCAAACTCTCCTTTTAACACAGATGATCGCAGATTTATCGCAGATAATCACAGATATCTGTGCTCATCTGCGTTATCTTTTTATCTGTGCTAATCTGCGTGGTATATAACCGCAAAACGGTTCTTCTTCCAGATAATCTCCATAAACAGAATATGCCCTTGCCCTGCACCCTCCACAGACATTTATGTATTCGCATGAGCCACACCTGCCCTTGTATGTTTTGAAGTCTCGGAGCTCTTTAAAGAGCTCTGAGCTTTCCCATATATCTTTAAATGATTGCTCTTTTATATTTCCTGCAGGCGTTGGGAAATAACTGCATGGAAGCACATTCCCATCCACATCTATAAGTGCGATAAGCTGTCCTGCAATACATCCCTTCGCACCACCTGTAGAGAATTTTAATGTCCTCCTTTCGAATTTAACACCCTCTTCTTTTGATTTCTGTAAGACTATCCTGTAATAATGTGGTGCACATGTTGGTCTAACAAGCATATTCTTTTCATCCTTTTCCATCTGGTAGTGCCATTCGAGGATTTCCTCGTAATCCTCCTTTGAAATAAGCTCGTTCATTATCTCCTCACCCCTGCCTGTTGGAACTATCATGAACATATACCATGCAGTTGCCCCAAGCTCCTTTGCGAGTTTGTATACCTTCGGAATCTCCTCCTGATTCCTCTTTGTAAAGGATGAATTTATGATAAATTCTATCCCATGTTTCTTGAAAAGCCTCGCAGCACTCATTGTGCCTTGAAATGCGCCTTCCTGATTTCTGAAATCATCGTGAACATTTTCATTTGAACCGTCAAGGCTCAGGGAAACAATCTTGATGCCTGATTCCTTTATCTTTTCACATATCTCATCTATAACGAGGGTTCCGTTTGTTGCAAGGCACATCCTCAGCCCCTTTTTTGTGCCATATTTAGCAATTTCGAAAACATCCTTTCGAAGAAGTGGCTCACCTCCAGAAAGAACGACAACAGGCTTTGCATAACTTACTATATCATCTATGATCCTGAATGCCTCGGCAGTAGGAAAATCAGGATGGGTCTTTACTTCAAGTTCAGATGAGGAGCGACAATGAACACACCGCAGATTACATCTTCTCGTTACTTCCCATGCTATCCATTTAGGTACAAATTCCATATTAACTTTTCACTGCTCACTAATAACCGTTGCTATTATACCCCTTGCCTCTGCCACTTTTCTATTCCAGATGTGCTCTTCTATTGCCTGAAGCAGCAGCCTGAATGTTGATGGATCGAGTGCAGAGATTGCGACTGCATTATAGCGCAGGACGAGATTTTCTGCTTCTTCATTATCCAATCTGTCTATTTTATTAAAGACAAGGAGCCTGGGTTTTTCGGATAGATGAAGTTCCTCGAGTATATTCTCAACAGATTCTATATGCTGTTCAAAACGCGGGTTTGATGCATCAACAAGGTGCAGTAATAAATCGGCATCCTCGAGCTCTTCAAGCGTTGCCCTGAAGGCTGCCATTAAGTCCTTTGGAAGGTCTCTTATGAAGCCAACAGTATCTGTAACAATAACCTCTCTTTCCCGTGGAAACCTCAGTCGCCTACTTGCAGTGTCGAGGGTTGCAAACATCTTATCCTCGACAAATATACAGCTTTTTGTAAGGGCATTAAGCAGTGTTGATTTTCCAGCATTGGTATATCCGATAATCGAGACAATCGGGATACCCTTCTGTAGCCGTCTATGCCTCCTCTGTCGCCTTGCCTCACTGAGGGATTTCAGTTCTTTTTCGAGAATGTTTATCCTGTCATGCACCCGTCTTCTGTCCACCTCGAGCTTCATCTCTCCAGGGCCCCTTCCGCCGATTCCACCCATCAAACGGGACATAGCCGTCCCTTTTCCAGTAAGCCTCGGTAGCCTGTATTTGAGCTGTGCAAGCTCAACCTGCACCTTACCATCTCTACTATGTGCCCGTCTTGCAAATATATCGAGTATGAGCTGTGATCGGTCTATTACCTTGAGTTCTGTGTGTTCGCCTATTGACTTTATCTGTGAAGGGCTCAGGTCCTGATCAAATATAAGGAGTGTTGCACCTCTGTTCATAGCATTTATAATGAGCTCTCTGAGTTTGCCCTCACCCATCAGATATTTTGGGTTAATCTCCTTTGGCCTCTGGATAACAGCATCAAGGACAAGGACATCACTTGACCGGGCAAGCTCCTTCAGCTCTTCCATAGAGTCCTCCTGTTCATATTTTGGCCTTGTCGAGACACTTACTAATATCGCCCTTTCTCTCTCATCTCTCTGGTCAAAGACCATCGCCCTTTCTATCTCTTCTTCGAGAGATTCTATAAAGGTATTGAAATCCAGTTTAAAACTATGAAAATCTTTTGAAGGTAAAACCTCTATCGCTTTTTCTGAGCTCTGCGGCATTAGATGCGCTACATAGATGTTCCCGGGCAATCCATCTTTTGTACCTACAACAGCGATCAGGTCAAGCCTTAATAAGGCAAGGTCTGTAAGGTCATCCTGATCAAGGGGCTCTTCCTTTAGGTGGGTATGCACAAGTCTGAGTCCCCTTAAAGCCTTCCTACCTACAGGATAATCCTCAAGCTCAGGGATGAGTATCCCCTTTGCATTGCCAACGATTACATGGGTAATAGCACCATCCCTGTCAATAAGTATGCCTATCTGGCGGCTTATTTCAGAAGAGAGTCCTGCGAGGTATCTTGCGAGTTCGGGGGTGACCACCTCACGGTGCATCTTCCTCCGATAAATCCTCTCAAGCGAGTTAAGGTGTCTGGCCTTGAGTCCTGAGAGGTTTCCGTAAAGTGCTGGTATTTATCCCCTCCAATTGTTTATATTTATTTTATCATATTTAAGAAAAGGGGGTAGTTTTATGAAGGTTATCTCTGAAAAGAATATCAATGGAAAAACCATAAGGCTTGTCCAGGGGGATTTGACAGAAAGAGATGTGGATGCAATAGTAAATGCAGCCAATTCTCACCTTCAGCATGGTGGTGGAGTTGCAGGTGCTATTGTAAGAAAAGGCGGACAGGTCATACAGGAAGAAAGTAATAAGATTGGGTTTACACCCGTCGGCACTGCTGTTATTACAGGTGCAGGCAAGTTGCCTGCAAAATTCGTCATCCATGCAGTCGGGCCGAGGATGGGTGAAGGAGATGAGGATGATAAACTCAAGAATGCAGTCCTGAGCAGTCTCCGACTCGCATCAGAAAAAGGGCTAAGTAGTATCTCCATTCCTGCCATAAGCTCAGGTATCTTTGGTTTTCCAAAAGATAGATGTGCAAAGATACTCGTGGGTGAAGGCGTAAGGTTTTTGAAGGAGAATAAAGAGAGCCCACTTCAGACGGTTGAATTCTGCATCTACGATGACCTGACATTAAGTCACTTTAAGAGAGAATTTGACAGCCTCAAATAGACTGTTTTTATCTTTTCGTATATCTCTTCTGGAGTAAAGATAGCCCCACCTGGCCTTCCGTAAAACGATACCTCTGATTTCCCATTAAGCGCCAGTCTCACATCCTCTACCATCTGACCTGCATTCATCTCTATTGTAATAAACCGCCTGCTTTCTTCAGCAAGCACAGAGAGTTTCTTTTCTGGAAATGGAAAGAGGGTGATGGGTCTGAAGAGCCCGACTTTAAGTCCCTCGCGCCTCAGCCTTCTTACAGAAGACAAGGCAATCCTCGCAGCGATTCCAAAGGCAACAATAATAAGTTCAGCATCATCTACACCAACGGTTTCACATCTGGTCTCTATCTCTTTCATCTTGAGATACTTTTCCTGAAATATTTGGTTTCTTCTTTCCAGTTCCCCTTCACCCATGTATAAAGACTTTATAACTCTCGGCTCACGGCCTTTGCATCCAGTGAGTGACCAGTCCTTTTCAGGAAGGTCTGGCTTCACATATGGCGTAGGAAAGAAAGGTTCCATCATCTGGCCGATTACCCCGTCTCCGAGTATAATCACAGGATTTCTGTACTCGTCTGCCTTATCAAAGGCGAGCATCGTGAGATCCCACATCTCCTGAAGGTTGTAAGGCGCATATACAAGTAGTTTATAATCTCCGTGTCCTCCACCCTTCACTGCCTGGAAATAGTCTGCCTGGCTACCAGATATATTTCCGAGGCCAGGTCCACCTCTCTGTATGTTGACTATGACAGCAGGAAGTTCTGCCCCTGCAAGGTATGATATTCCCTCCTGTTTCAGGCTTATTCCTGGACTGCTTGATGAGGTCATGGCCCTTGCACCCGCAGCAGATGCGCCATAGACCATATTTATTGCAGCGAGTTCACTTTCAGCCTGTATAAATACCCCTCCAACCTCTTCCATACGATGAGACATGTATTCAGGGATCTCATTCTGGGGTGTTATTGGGTATCCTGCATAGAAGCGGCACCCTGCATTTATTGCAGCCTCTGCAATCACTTCATTGCCCTTCAAAAAGAGCTTTTCTTTCATCAACAATGATTATAACATATTTGGGAGCACTATCCTCGTAATGAATTATTGAATTATTGGTTATTATTTGGTTATTGTAATTGGTTATTGGTTATTATTTGGTTAACGGAGTCTGTTGTGTATTTTCAGGATTTGATTTTAAAACTTAATCAGTTCTGGTCAAAAAAAGGCTGTGTCCTCCTTCAACCATACGACATGGAGGTAGGTGCAGGGACATTCCATCCTGCTACATTCTTCAGGGTTCTGGGGCCAGAACCATGGAAAACCGCATATGTAGAACCTTCAAGAAGGCCAACTGATGGAAGGTATGGAGAAAATCCAAACAGGCTTCAGTACTACTATCAGTACCAGGTCATTCTGAAACCATCTCCGTCAGATAGTCAGGCAGTCTATCTCGAAAGCCTTTCTTATTTAGGTATAGACCTGCTCAAACATGATATCAGATTTGTAGAGGATGATTGGGAATCCCCCACACTCGGTGCATGGGGTCTCGGATGGGAGGTATGGCTCGACGGGATGGAGATAACCCAGTTCACCTATTTTCAGCAGGTTGGAGGCATTAACCTCAAGCCAGTGTCACTTGAACTAACATATGGACTCGAACGGATTGCTATGTATCTGCAAGAGGTGGATAATGTATTTAACCTTAAATGGTGTAAGGGTATAAAATATGGGGAAATACATCATATCAGTGAAGTAGAATTCTCAAAGTATAATTTTGATTATGCCGATGCAGGACTCCTTATAAGACAGTTTGAGGCATACGAAAAAGAGTCGCTCAGACTCAATAAACTCGGTCTTGTACTTCCATCTTATGAATTCTGTTTAAAGTGCTCACACATCTTTAACCTGCTCGATGCGAGAGGCGCCCTTTCTGTCACAGAAAGGACAGGGTATATTGCACGTGTAAGAAATCTTGCAAAGCTCTGTGCAGAGGCATATTACAAACAGCGGGAAGAGATGGGATTCCCACTCTTAAAAGTTAAAAGTGAAAAGTTGAAAGTTAAAAGTTCAAAGGATGAAAGAGAGATATGAATCAGAAAGTTAGGGATAACTCCTCACTTGTCACTTCTCACTCCTCACTTTTGCTTGAGATTGGCACAGAAGAAATACCAGCAAGGTTTCTGCCACGAGCAATCCAGAGCTTAAAAGAAAATACCGCCACAATCTTAAAAGAAACCCGTATTGATTTTTCAGAGATAAAGGTTTATGCAACACCGAGAAGGCTCTCGCTTTTCATTACTGGATTACCAGAGGTGCAGGCTGATCGCGTAAGGGAGATATTCGGCCCTGCAAAAAAAGTGGCCTTTGATAACAAAGGTAATCCGACAATGGCAGCAATAGGGTTTGCAAACTCTCATGGGATAAATGTAGAGGGTCTTATTGTAAAGAGAAGGGACAAAGGCGAATATGTTGTTGCAGTGTTTGAAGAGAAAGGAATGACTGTAAAGGACCTTCTACCAGAAATATTAAAGAAAGTCATTCTTTCCATAAACTTTCCGAAAACCATGAGATGGGGAAACGGAAGCATAAGGTTTGCCAGGCCGATACACTGGGTATTAGCCATGTTTGATAAGGATGTTATCCATTTTGAGATTGATGGAATAACGAGCGCTAATACAACAAGAGGACATCGTTTTCTCTCTCCTGCTCCATTCCAGGTAAAGGAGATATCAGCTTACATAAATCTTCTCAAAAATAACTATGTAATACTTGACCAGGAAGAAAGAAGGAAGATAATCCTTGAAGGTATCAGAAAGCTCTCTGATGTAGCAGGCGGAAGACCCATAGAAGACGAGGAACTAATAGAGACGGTCAATTTTCTTGTTGAATATCCTGTCCCTGTGCTATGCAGTTTTTCAGAAGAGTATCTGGAGCTGCCGAAAGAACTACTCATTACTGTCATGAAAGAGTATCAGAAATGCTTTGCTATAGAAGACGGAGAGGGCAAACTAATTAACCATTTTATCATTATCAGCAATACAAGGGAAGAAAATGCAGAGACAATGAAGATTGGTGCCGAACGAGTCATAAAGGCAAGGTTTGAAGATGCGAGGTTCTATTTTGTGGATGACAGAAAAAAACCGCTCTCTGAAAGGATAGAGGAGCTCAGGAAGGTTACATTCCATGACAGGCTCGGGAATCTCTATGAAAAAACAGAACGGATAGTCTCTATTGCAGGATTTCTTGCGAATAGGCTTCTGCCTTCAGCAAAAGATAAGCTCATTCGTGCTGCATGGCTTTCAAAAACAGACCTTATAACAGGCATCGTCAGGGAATTTCCTGAGCTGCAGGGAATCATGGGGAAATACTATGTTCTTCGTGACAGAGAAAACAGCAAAATTGCAGAAGCAATAAGAGAGCAGTATCTGCCAGCACATTCGGGTGGAAGACTTCCACAGACAGAAGTTGGAGCGATTCTCAGCATAGCTGATAAGATAGACAACATAGCTTCATTCTTTTCTATAGGGCTTACACCTACAGGCTCTGAAGACCCTTTTGCCCTGAGGCGACAGGCACTCGGAGTCATAGCGATAATATTAAACAGGGGTTATAGCATTACATTAAAAGAACTCGTAGATAAAGCACTCAATAATCTCTCACATATAAATGGCTCAGCAGATGCAGAGAAAAATATAATGCAGTTTTTTGGACAGAGATTTGAATCCGTATTTTCAGCAGATGGTTATGCATCCGATCTAATCCAATCAGTCCTTTCACTCTCAGGCTATGTGCCATTAAAAGAGATAAGGGGAAGGCTCGATGGTATACAGAAATTCAAAAAGGACAGAGGATATAATAACTTTCTACTTGCAATAAAGCGTGTAAATAATATAATTCCAGAGATAGTAATTCCTGAATTAAAAGCCGAGCTCCTGATAGAAGAACCTGAGAAGAGACTCAAAGAAAAACTCGACTCAGTTAAATCCAATGTCGCAGCTCTTCTTAAAGACGGGAAGTATTATGATGCAATCAATACCCTTTCTTCATTGACAGAGCCAATTAACCATTTTTTTGACCATGTCCTTGTGATGGATAAGCGGGAAGAGATGAGGCAAAACAGACTGGCATTACTCAAAGAGATCTGGAGGGCAGCTTCATCCATTGCAGACTTTTCAAAACTGTCTGCTGCTGAATGTTGACAATTCTTTAATAATTCTATTATCTTATCCAATACTTAATTTCAATAAAAAGGTGAAGGGATGAAAACCCAGTTTGCCAAAAAAGGTGCTGTTGAACGTAAGTGGTATCTTATTGATGCAAAGGATGCTGTACTTGGAAGGCTTGCAAGTAAAGTAGCAGTGTACCTGCGCGGTAAGAACAAGCCAGTATTTACTCCCAATATAGATACAGGCGATTTTGTTATTGTCGTGAATGCAGATAAGATAAGACTTACAGGCAGAAAGCTTACAGACAAGGTGTATTACCACCATTCAGGCTATATAAGTGGTCTAAAAACCCAGACCGCAAAAGAGCTTCTTGAAAAAAAACCTGAAAAGATGGTCAAGGATGCAGTATGGGGAATGCTTCCAAAAAACAGGCTCGGCAGGGCAATGTTTAAGAAGCTCAAGGTATACAGGGGGTCTGAACACCCCCATAAAGCACAGAAACCAGAAATCTTACAGGAGTTTTAGATGGCTGAGATTCAATATAATGCAACCGGCAGGAGAAAAACCTCGATAGCAAGGGTTAGTATCTCACATGGAAAAGGTCAGATAATAGTCAATGACAAACCTGTTGATAGCTATTTTCCGAGGGAAACATTAAGGATGATCATCCGTCAACCAATCGAGCTTGCTGGTGTAACAGGGAAATATAATATCACTGCAAAGGTTGAGGGAGGTGGTCTTACAGGCCAGGCAGGTGCAATAAGACATGGTATATCAAGGGCGCTTGTACGTATGGACAACGACCTCAGATTAAGGCTTAAGAGGGAAGGCTTTCTCACAAGAGACCCGAGGGAGAAAGAGAGAAAGAAATACGGCCTTAAAGGTGCAAGGAAGAGATTCCAGTTCTCCAAGAGATAAAAATAGTAACGAGTAACAAGTGACAAGTGACAAGTTAAAAACTGAAGACCTCATACTTTTAAACTTCTCGTTACTCGTAACTTGTGACTCGTCACTATGATTCGTGTTGCCATATGTGGTGGTAGTGGATATACAGGAGGTGAATTACTTCGCCTTCTTTTAAATCACCCTGAAGTTACAGTTACAGCGGTCACATCAGAAAAATCCGCAGGGAAATATGTAAGCGACCTTTTCCCCTATCTTTACAGACACTCGAACCTCACATATGAACAGTTAAAAGTTGGAGATATCCTCGATAAGGCAGACCTCTTTTTCATGGCCCTCCCACATGGAAGGTCACAAGAGGCAGTAGACTTTCTTTTTAAACATGGGAAAAAGGTTATTGACCTCTCTGCTGATTACAGGCTCAGAGATACAAAGATATATGAAGAATGGTATAAGGTGCCACATAAATTTCAAACAACCCTGAAAAAGGCTGTTTACGGTCTCCCGGAGCTCTACAGAAAAAAAATTGCAGAGGCAAATCTCATTGCCAACCCTGGATGCTACCCAACAGGTGCAATCCTCGGATTATATCCTGCAATAAAAAATGAATTCATTGATGTTAGCTCAATTGTTATAGACTCAAAATCAGGCACAAGTGGTGCGGGGAGGAAGTCAGATATTACATTTTCATATTGCGAGGTGAATGAGGGGTTCAAGGCATATGCAGTCGCATCACACAGGCACACACCTGAGATTGAACAAGAGCTTTCTGCTATAGCAGGAAAGGATATAAAAATTAATTTTACACCACACCTTGCACCGCTCGACAGGGGGATACTTACAACCATATATGCACGGCTTCGGCTTGCAAAAAATATCAGTATGGAAAAGATTATAGAGGTCTATAAAAAGTCATACTCCAAAGAGCCATTTGTACAGGTTCTTGATGAGGGGAGGTCACCTAATGTTAAAAATGTGCGGGGGACAAACATGTGTGAGGTTGGGCTGACCGTAAATATGAGAACAAATACCCTCATCATTGTCACTGCAATAGATAACCTCATGAAAGGCGGATCAGGACAGGCAATACATAACATGAATATCATGATGGGCTTTGATGAAAAAACAGCCCTCGATACAATAGCAATGTTCCCGTAAGCAGTGATAAGTGATGAGTGACGAGTAAGACAGTAATGATTCCCGAAGGATTTCTCTTTTCTACTGTAGAGGCTGCAATCAAAAAACCCGGGCGTAAAGACCTTGCCCTCATTTATTCTAAGGTCGTCACAAATATTGCCGGCACATTCACAACCAATAAAATAAAAGCAGCACCTGTAAAGCTTGGCATTAAGAAGATAAGATCAGGTAGAGGGCAGGCGATAATAGTAAACAGTGGAAATGCAAATGCGTGCACAGGTGAGAAAGGTATAAAAGATGCTGTTGAGATAACAAAACTTGTTGCTAATGCTCTCAATATAAAACCCTCTCTTGTTTATGTCTGTTCAACAGGTGTCATAGGTGCACCCATGCCTATGGAGCGAGTAAGACCAAAGATTACTGAACTGATAGATAATCTTGGCAGGTCAACTATAGAGGATGTTGCAACAGCGATAATGACAACTGATACATTTCCAAAGATTGTAAAGAAAAAGGTAAAAATCGGCAATAAAACAGGCACCATGATTGGCATCTGCAAGGGTGCAGGAATGATATGTCCTAATATGGCTACAATGCTCTGCTTTATAATGACAGATATAAAAGTTGAACAGAAGACATTAGATAAGGCACTGAAGGATGTGGTAAATAAATCATTTAATAGAATTACCATTGATGGTGATATGTCAACCAATGATACTACCCTGATAATGGCAAACGGTATGCTCGGAAACCCCCAGATTACAGATAAATCAGAATCATACACAACATTCAAAAAGGCCCTGTATGAAGTCACAGATGAGTTATCAAGATTAATTGTTAAGGATGGCGAGGGAGCGACTAAGTTTATAGAGATAGAGGTAAAAGGTGCGAGGAGTGAGGCTGATGCTGAAAGGGCTGCATTTGCTGTGGCTAAATCAAACCTTGTAAAGACAGCTATCTATGGAAATGATGCCAACTGGGGTCGTATTATGGCAGCACTCGGATATTCAGGTATTGAGATTAAAGAAAAAAAAATAGATATTTATTTCGGGAAAGTAAAAATCGTCAATAAAGGTATAACCACAGGAAAAGATAAAGAGGCAAATGAAGTCTTAAAAGGAAAAGACATTAAGATAATTATTGACCTTCACCTCGGTAGAGCATCTGCTAAGGTCTTTACCTGTGATCTGACTGAAGAGTATATCAGAGTGAATGCAGAATACAGAACATAAAATCTATTTTTACCTTAATTGACAAAGTTTCAAATTTTCTGATATAAAAAGCTTATTCCTGGGTAGCTCAGCTGGCAGAGCGGGTGGCTGTTAACCACTTGGTCGGGGGTTCGAATCCCTTCCCAGGAGCCAGTCTTTATACTACAAACTAATAAATTGGGAGTGCGAGGGGGAAATTGCTCCGCAATTTCCCCCTGAATCTTTTCCGTCTGCCCGCCTAAAAAAGAAAAATCTGAATTTTCAAAACTGATTGAATAATAAAGATGCAATAAAAAAGGAGGGCTACTAAAATGCGAAGGACAGTAACTTATTTTGAAAAGGCAGGACATGAAAATACTTCCCAATGTCTTGATATTGTAAAAAATGTATTACATAAACCCACTAAACATTAAAAGCAACATGACTGATAAAGGTGTTGCTCTAAAATTTTTTCAGGCACCTATATATGTTCACTCTTAACAACAGTAGAACAGTAATAGAAAATATTTTCAAATTACAGCCTTTCTGCCTTTACCTTAAATACAAAATCAAAATTTTGTATGTCCTCCCATTTGTAGCCCTTTAATGTAGAGCGTGTGTCATCGCTATCACCATAGGGATTTCCGGGGATATAAAACCAGTTCATTATTACCTCTCCAGAATGTCTGAGGACAATCCAATATCTGCCTTTTTCTAAAACTACTTCATCTGGAAAAGTAAAATCTACCCAGTAATAGCCGCGCCCTTTTTTGATATTTTCCAGAAATACAGGCAATGACCTTTCCCCTTTAAGACTTGGTCTTGTGTTGTCGTCGGATACAAGGTCAATATAAACCGTGCCGTCTCCTCCAAATTTCCTCATTGCCAGAGAGATTTTATTAATCAGTAGCCTTTCGTCAATTTCAAACGCCTGTGCATAGATATATTTGGAAGTTACATACTCGGCAGTCTCCTTATCCAATATTTTTACCCCCCTGTCGCCGACAACCTGATAGACATCAACAAGGTTAGGGAAATCCATATTACCAAGCTCTGTATCCTTATCCTTTGGAGGTGCTGGTTTTACATCTGGCGGAGGCGGCGGTTTTTGTGTTTCTTCAGGAGGCTTCGGTTTCTCTTCAGCTACGTGTTTGACCTCAGCCTTTGCGATGAGATTATTGCTGAAGAGGTAAGAGCGCGGCGCTGCATCAGAGAATTTTGGCAGTAAAGATATTGCATCTTCCATGAACCTTGCATCAATATTTTCATTGTACTCGGGCAGATAAGGAGATGCTCTCCATGAGTCGTTTATGTCGCTGGAGTCAAGTCCGTGAGTTTGTTTAATATGCCTTGAGGATGTAAACTGTTTTGATTGTTGAGGGTCGTACGACAACCACCCAAGGTCAGGAAAATATATTTCCATCCATGCATGTCCGCCCTGTCCTATGCTCTGGACAAGGTAGTTATTGTTGTCCAGGGGAATTTTCCATGATTGCTTTAGACTTATACCACCAACAATTCTTGCGGGTATTCCTACGGACCTTAAAAGTGCCATGCTGATGTGTGCAAAGTTCTGACAGTTGCCTGATTTTGTTTTCAATGTGTACAGGGCGTCATACTGCGGCGGATTATATATGTATTTAACATTATCTGCAACATAATTCAATATGGCAGTAACAGCCTCATATTCTGTGGATGCATTGCGGGTTAATTCCTTAGATATGGATATTATCTCAGTGCTATCACTTTGCACCATCTTTGTAGGCTTAAGATAAACCATATCTAATTGTGGAATTGATTTCAATGGAAAAGGCGTCTTGCTTTCCATTACTGACAGCTCGGATTTTATTCGTGTTTCAAAGACTATGTTTACCCGAATATCCTTATTAATGTTGTCCCATGAAACAACCTTAAAATGGTTGCCGAATGAGTCAGCCTCATCATCAACCTTTAACGGCTCAGGCTCAAATCTGATATTAAGCCCCTGTACATTTTGAGAGACGACCTTATTTGTGAATGTTGCAGGAAGGGCAAATCTGAAAGTGAATTTGTTCAAAGGCTTCTTTACTGTGAAGCCCATCTGCTGGGTTACAGCAATTCTGCTGTCAAGCCTGCCTTCAAGGATGACGGTTCTGGCATGGGCAAAATTCCAGAAAAGTCCACCACATAAAAAATACCCAATGAGGAATAAAGTTAATTTTTTCATCCAGCACTAATCTAAATTGATATTGATATTTAAGCCAGTAATAATTTTTATCGTCTTTTCTGCCCCCCTTTTGGCATAAATGGTTCCTTAGGTTGTACTCTATCAGGAAAGTCTCTATGAAACTCTTTTAATACTCGATTACCTTTATGATTTAGTGCAAAACCCTCCTTAAGAATCCTTGAACCCCCCTTTCCTGCTAAAAACCTTGCGAAACGGTCTGTAGCAATTGCCTTAAACCTTATTGCCTTTAGTAGAAGAAGAAGCCTTTCCTTTTTCGCTGGTGGTGGTTCTATGGCTCTAACTATTTGAAGCATTATACGATATCGCTGGTGGAGTTTCCTTACATCCTCAGGCGTAAAATCATCCTGTTTTTTATTACGAAGGGAATCTGCAATCTGATTTGTCTTTGCAAAAAGTGCCCTTGCTTCCTCAAGTAATTTTGGCACATTAGCCTTATACTTTTGTTCATCCATTTTGAGAGGTGCTGATACCGCTGGGTCTGACAGCATCACCTCCACCTCAAGAGTAACTCTGTATACATTATCTTCCGTTGTCTCTTTTAATATCTTATATGTCTTTACAAAACCTTTTGCCTTAGAAATGACCTCATCTTTTATCTCGGCAAAATCTTTGACCTCGGTCTCTCCTCTGACCATAATACCCCTCGCCTGCTCAACAGCAACCCTCAGGGCATCATTTATGGCAATCTTTCTTGCAGATGTAACGTCATCTTTCAGTGTTCCGACACCATCTGCCTGCACGGATATTGCATCTTCTCTTGAGTCTTCTTCTAACTGCTTTTGAGATGGTTGTTGATTTTTCTGGAGTGCATTTGCATTGAGAACAAAAAAGAAGATAAAAACAAATAAACTAAAAGTTAAAAGAAAACTTTTCCTCATATATTCCTCCTGTGGAATTATTTATCTACTAAGATTATACACCACTACTGCCTCTGTCCAATCAGACGGCTCAAGCTGATTAAGCCTCTTTATCAGGTCGCTTATCATACCTGTGGATTTTGAATCATAGACCTTAAACATGCCTTCTTGAAATCCCAGAGGTATTATATCCTCTTTCTTCTTTGTGACTATGATTTTAATCCTTTCTTCTGCAACAGGTTTTTTATATCCGGGAAGAAACTTCGCCTGTAAATGTATCTTGTTTCCGTCAGGAGGAAATGAATAAGCCTTTCCTGCCTTAATACTGTTATCCTGAATTATTGAATTAGGCAGAAGCAATGTCACAGAACCATCAACAGCAACCGAGAAGATATAGACATAGCAATCGCTGTCTGCCTGATAAAATATCTTTACTTCATCGCCCTCTTTTAATTCAGTCTTTGAGAGGGAAAGTTTTACAGAAATACCTTCGCCTTTCTCAGGGTATACAGGCTTGATAAGGGCTTTGAGTTTTACCCTGTAGAGATTCCTGTCCTTCTCATCCCAACCCTCTTTAATAATTTCAATCTTTTCAATCTTTCCTCTCACTGAAGCATATACCAAATCCTCTGCGAGCTGACTGTTTGAGACAAGTGTATGTGATTTGATGAATGTTCCAACTGCCTGCTCAATTGCCTTGTTTTGAGCATCCCTTCTTGCCCTTTCCATGACCTCTTTAGGAGTGTCCATTTCACTGAGATATGCCTCTCCTTCAGCCTCAACCCAGACCGGCTTTTCAGAGGCATAGGAAAGAGAAACAAAAAACAGTAATGTAAAAACTAAAAGTAGCTTTTTCATAGTTACTCTAAATTATATCAGGGCAATTACCTATATGAAAGGTAAAATTTCACATTATTTCAGGCTCTCAATTAAAATCGTCTTTTGTTTTCCCATCGGCATAATCAACTGCGGTGATTGTTCGTTATTGTATATTTTTCTCGCTGTGCGCTCGATTTGGGGCTTGATATATTCAAACAATTCTCCGATTTCTATCTTGCCATCTCCATTTGTATCACCCTCACCCTTGATTCCCTTCAACATAAAATATGTAAATAAGCCGTGCCCTTTTTCTTCATATGTAGAGCTTGTCTGGTCTCCTGATGCAGCAGAAAGCACTACTGCTTTCTGAGGAATCGCTAAACTCTCCATTGTCATAACTAATGGTCTTGCCCCTTTTGCTATGACTGACCTTCCACCACCGCCTGAAAAACATGAATCCAATGCAACAATAATCTCTTTTGCCTGAAGTTTAGCAAGTGAATCATAAAGTCTTTTCAATGAATAGCCTGTTTCAGCAATAAATGTTGGGTCTCCATCGTAAGGCACGATAAAGGCATCACCTGTTTTTGGATTTGGCGCTCCGTGTCCTGAGTAATAAATAAAAACAGTTCCGTCTTTTTCAACATTATTTGAAAGCCATTTCTCAAAGTATTTTTCCATGTCGCTCTTTAATGCCCTATCATTAAGAAGTGTTACTATATTTTCTTCAGGATAGCCCATTACCTTTGTGAGATATTCGGTCATTGTCTGTGCATCATGTGCAGCAAAGTCGGCTTTTGGAAGTTTCTGGCGGTACTGCTCAATGCCAATGACAATGGCATAGGAGTTTTTGTTGGGCTTTGCTTTTATAGCAGGAAGCTCGTCAACATCGGATTTGAGAACAGAAGGTTCTTTTGCAATCTCAATAGGCGCATGAGCAGTAGCAATTGACCTTTTGTATTCTTCAAGATAGTCTATTGCAATTTGATTTTGTTTCTTAGCATATTCATTAGAAGCTTTCTTTAATGCCAATATTGCTTTATCTATATCAGCACCTTTAGCGACTAAAAATTTTATGATATCTCTGTGTCCATTGATTGCCGCATACGATAGGGGGCTTACCCCCAAATCGGGACCTGAAACTGCATTGACATCAGCACCTTTATCTACAAGAATCTTGACAATCTCAAAATTTCCTGCACCAGCAGCCCACATTAAAGAAGTAACACCAACAAGCGTCCTCTCATTCGCATCAGCGCCCTTATCAAGCAGGTCTTTAACACCTTTAATATCACCTTCCTCAACCGCCTGGTAAAGTGCTGGCATACACCCTGTGAGCAGGATTGACAAGAAAATGATTGAAATTAACGCAAAAATCTTTCTCATCCCCATCTAAGGATTTTCTTTATTGTCTCAACATTTTTAAGTTTTTCAAGCTTTCTAAAAAGCACTTCATTCATGGCTTATTTCCCCATCCTCTCAAGTAAAAATTTCACCTGTCTGTCCTCAGGGCTTAATCTTACAACTTCTTCAAATGCCTTCTTTGCCTCTACCTCATTGCCTTGCTGGTAATACATTAAGCCCAATGCCTTCTGGAGGGTGGAATCCTTCGGGAATTTCTCGACACCTTCTTTTAAAAACTTCAATGACCTTTCGTCTTCTTTCATCTCCTGATAGCAGAGGGCAAGGTAATAATATGTCTCAGGGGTTGGAAATGCCTTCAACGCCTCTTCAAAGAGGGTCGATGCCTTGCCGTAGTTCCTCTGTCTGAAGTAGTTGCCTGCCTCAATTACAAACTCGGTTGCCTTTTTCTGTCGTTCTTCCTGGGTCAAGGTGGCATAAGGATTTGATATAGCATCTACGATCTTCCCATCAGGTATCCTGCTGTCATATACCTTCGCTAAACTGACACCACTGATTTTCATCTCATCTATATTTATAGAGCCAAGGTAGTTTGCAGATATCTTTACAGGTGATTCTGAGGAGATGTTCCTGCTATTGTCAAAGATATTGTTATCCCTGATTTCCCCTGAAAAGCCTTTCATGAGAATGCCATCTGTGTTCTGAAAGATGTTGCTCTGGAGAATCTTTGCATCTGTCTTCTGGAGTTCAATACCCATCCTGTTTCCTGAAATGGTGCAGTTTTTAACAGTAATGGATGGTGTGCCTGAAATGGAAACACCAGTATCGTTGTCTGTGATTACTCCATTCTCAATATGCCCCTCTGTATTCTGTATAAGCATAGCAGTTACAGCACCTTTAATGTGAAAGCCATTCATTACAACATTACCACCTTCAATGGTTATTCCCTTCCATTTTTTATCTCCTGAAGGGACAAGTTCAACAGGAGATTCCTTTCCATTCGCAATCATCCTTCCGTAAACGTTAAGTGATGCACTCTCATCAAACATTATTCCTGTTTCAGGCTCTAAGGTGAGCAATAATCCTTTTGGTACTATTAGCTCTCCTTTTACTAAATATATTCCTGAAAGGATAGTGTCTTTTTTGAGTTCACCAGAGAGAATGACAGGCTCTTTTGAGATTAGAGATGCCCTAACAGGGTCATGTAGTTCTGATTCATTGCCAGTGTGGTCAAAAGCCACGACTCTGTAATAATAAGCAGTCTCAGGCTTTACTGTTTTGTCTTCAAAGGCGCTGAGTTCCACCCTTGCCACTTCAACATAACCGCTTAAGGGCTGTTCACTCCTTAAGATTGCATATCCTTTAAGATCAGGGGTATTTTTTATCGTTTCCCACGAAATTTCTATCCTGTCCTGAAATCCCTTTGCCCTGAGACCTTTTATTTGAGGCGGTGGGGTTGTATCAATTGTTACAAAACCACTGACGTCAATCCATGTGCTTTCATATCCACCAGGTCTTTTCAGGGATGCAATAATGGGCATATCCCTTGTATTGTCTCCGGGCATCACAAGATACTCACCCATGTAAATGCCAGGTTTTGTCTCTTTCATTGGAATCCCTTTTTTGAAATTGCCAATATCAAAGGTAGCTACTAAGCCTGGCTCTCCCTCAAGTCCCGCCCTGATTATTTTTCCTTTACCGAATGGTCCTTCTTTTACATTTGTAAGAACCTCTTTGATGACAGGTCTATCTTCAACTTTCACACCTGTAGGAGATGGTATCTTCTCATTAAATTTGTAACATAGCTCATTTACCATTCTTACCTGTTGGATCTCTCTTATGTTCATGGCAGTTGAAACAGCAGTCATTACTACCCCAATGGGTGACATGGGCACTCCGCCTTCGTGGTATCTCACAGAATCCTTTATCCTGAAGACCTCTTTACCTGTCCCTGTATTCACCATCCATACCTCGGCTTCTACACCAAGCTGGGAATATACCCCTGCATAAACTTTTTTATAATCAGTAATCCTGCCGTAGATTAATCCGTCACATCCCATTGCCTGACATACTTCCTGTGGTTTCAGGTCAAGTATGCCCTTTCCAGTTGATTTCTCAAGGTGGACAATCTTTTCATCAATTAAGGCAAGTTCCACATCCCTATAAGGTTTTGAACTGAAATGGTTATAAAATGCCCTTCTTACTTGATTGGCTACGCCGATTTCCTGTGTATCATTCTGAAACGGCATGACTGCAACGACCCTCGGAAGTTCACCTTCTAAGGCAACTACCTCAGGCTTATCCTTCTTTATCTTCTGCATAGGTGCACAGGAGACAAGTATTATTAATGCCAAAACCATTAAGAATAATCTTTTCATATGCCTTCTCCTGTTTTCCAATTCACTTTTCTTGTTGAATCTCTGTTGGTAGCCATGTCTCAATGTATCTTCCTTCTTCGTCAATCTTGTTTAAATAGCGTTTAACCTTTCCTGTTTTAGTATCAATTAAAAATATCCCTATGTGTGTAGAAGTCTGTTGTCTTTTTAAATCAATGCTTGTGTATGTCCCTTGGAAAAGTTGGTATCTTCCAATATCAGAATCACATGCCTCCTTTGAAACAGGAGGCTGGGCATAAACAGCACTTCCTGCTAATACAATAGTAAGAAAGACAATTAACAGATATTGTTTTAAACCCATATCTATTCCCTCCTCTTCTACTTTTTACCTTCGATAACAATCAACTCAGAGCCCTCACTCTCAAGTCCAGTTTCATCTAATGCTGTCACAAAAACCTCTAATTTCCCTTTTTTTACCTCATCAATAACCCATGAGTTACTCTGAACCGTTGCAATCTTCTGGGATATTCCAAGAAAGCCCTTTTTGTAGACATTGTATTGTTTAACATCTTTCTCAGGGCTAGGGTCCCATTGCACCATCTTTTTACCATCCTTATCAGATACCCTTAACCCTGTAGGCTTCATTGGAAGTGGTTTTGTTACTGCAGTTACAGGAGGAGATAGTTCACTGATAAGGCCATCTTCGTCTACTGCCTCTATGGTATAAGAATATTCAGTGCCATCTTTAAGCCCGGTATCTACATAAACAGTCTTGCTTTTAACAGAGGCTATCTTCTCAAAGTCCTTATCACCTGATACTGCCCTGTAGAGATTATACAATTTTATATCTTTCTCTAAGTTTGGCTCCCACATAAGTGTGACCTGTTTTACCTCTCTACTATTTGCTAATAATCCTCTTGGCACATGTGGAAGGGCCTTTGTTGTTGAAGATATTGGTGAGGATAGGTCACTGCTAACACCTGCTGAATTATAAGAGGCGATTTTATAGTAATAGGTGGTATCATCTCTTAGCGAAGGGTATTTATCAATAAATAAGTTTTCTTCATGGTTAGTAATTTCAGCTATTTTCTTATATTCCCCCTTTTCCTCTGTTGACCTAAAGATAAGATACCCCTTAATCTCATCATCAGGACTTTTTATGACATCCCATTTGAGAGAGGCCCTTCTTGGCTCACGGTCTTTTGCAGTGAGCCCTTGTGGCACAGGTGGTATCCCCCTTGTGGTGGCTGATACCGCATCTGACATATCAGTCTCAATGCCATCCTTGTTATATGCAGAAATCCTGTACCAATAAGTTGCCGAATCATTTAACCCTTCTGTATCGAGACAGTTATTTGTGATCCTATCCTTAATTTTTGCTATGGGTTTATAATCTGCCATCTTATCTACTGCCCTGTAGATGCGATAGCCATCAACGACACTGGAAGAATGAACATTCCAGTTCAAGAGTATTTTCCTTATCTTTCCACCCTCTGCCTTAAGACCATCAGGGGGTTTAAGTGTCTTTGCCTCAAGTATTGATGAGATCTCACTTTCAGTCCCCTTTGAATCAATGGCAGTTAATACATAGTGGTATGTAGTGTCGTCTTTCAGTCCCCTGTCCGTATATACCGTAATATCTCCAGGAACAGATGTAATCTCTTTAAATTCCTTTTCAGTTATCTCTTTTCGGTAGACCTTGAAGCCTGACACCTCACTGCCTGGACGTGCCATCCATCTTAAATGAGCACTTTTGATGTCAGATTCAATGTTCAGAAATATAGGTGGAAGAGGTCCAGCAACAGTCCTTGCCTCTATCGCATCGGAGAACTCGCTTTCTATTCCATTTTTATTCACTGCCCTGACCTTGTAAAAGAGAGGTTCATTCAGAGCAGGATTTTCGTCCACAAATGTCATGTCAGAGACTGTGCCAAGCAACACATAAGGTCCTCCCTTATCCCTTGCCCTGTAAACCTTAAAGCCTATTATATTCTGGAGGTTGCTGTGGCTCCATTTAATTCTTATTCTCTTAGTTCCGCCTGTCGCCCTTAAACTGTATGGTGGCTCTATATGTCTTTCATCCTTTTTAGCAACTTTTGTAAACACCGCGGAAAAACATTCACAAATCCGTCCTGCAATTATGGGGGATACTTCCTTGACCTTATCATGAAGCCCGCCCTCTGTTGTCGTTAGTGCATGCTCAGAACATACCTTTTGCACACGGATATCCAGCACCTTTATGTTAGCTGTAATAGTGCTACCCTCCTTCTGCACATCTCCAAACACACAGAAATCAAGGCCGAGCTTACTGCCCACATTAAATAAATCTTCCATTTTAATACTGCTGATCTTAAAACCTTCTAATTCAATCCCCTTCTCAATCTTTTTCCTCTCCAATATCTCAAAATGCCCTGTTCGCCCGACAGCCATTGTAAGAAGGGTCGGTATTGTATCCATAAGGGCTGTTGCTTCTATATTTTTGGGAACAAACATTAGAAAAGCGATTCTCGGCTTAATGTCAGCACCGGCAGCAGGGAAGATTGTAGGGGCAATGCCTGTATTGCACATTATACAAAGCACTGCAACCAGAAAATATGAGGTAATGCCTTTTCGCATCTTTTCTATGATGCAATCTGTTTGAGGAGATGCTCTATCTCCTTTCTGGCGTTTTCCGAAAGGGGGCCTGATATGTTTTTAGCCTCCTCGATATGTATTGCATCAATATATTTTTCGATTGCCCTTTCATATTCCCTTTTCTTTTTAAGTCTCTCTGCGGCATTAAAATATTGGATCTGAAGATTCTGGAAACGGGACAGCACCTCGTAGCCTAACTCTGAAGTTACATCCTCTGTTACCTTATCTATAACCTCAGCATCAGAAGGGATTTCCAGAGGGTCAAACTTGATATTTGCAAATGCAACACCCTCCGAATAGTCATCCTTCACCTCATTCGACTTCTTTATGGTCTTTGTAATAATAACCTCGCCTTCTTCTACATCAATAACCCTGAATGAGACACCCACTGTAGCCCTTTTCTTCTCAGTGCCAACCCTATACCTGACAGTCTCTCTGATCTCTTCCTCTATAGTGGCTGGAGGGGCATTCCTCATTTCCTCTTCAGAGGGTTTTCCCTTGATGGAAAAAAGCCACATCTGATAGGCAGGATTCGGGATAGACTTCTTGCCTACAACAACATTTTCCACTTTATGTCCTTCTGAAACATTCCTCTCCACATTGAAATCCAAGACACTTCCAAAGATAAATACATCTGTACCTTTCAGTTTTCCTGCCTTTTTGGCACTCTCGATATCATAAAGCCCTGCCTGCCCCAATTCTATCTCTTTTAAGATGGCACCAAGGACATCTCTTGCCAGTATCTTCACATCACTGCTGGCATGAGTCGTTACATATGATAATAAACTGTCTGTCACTTTCCTGCCTGCATCAGGGTTACCAGAAGGTGAAATGAAGTCCATGATCGCAATCTTTCTCACTACCCTTTCCGTGATTGTGTCTTTAGTAGTCTGTATTTTGAAAAAGATATCCGGATAGTCCTGATTAATGCTGATTATCTTTTCATACCATACTAAGGCATTCCCCAACTGTCCATTGATTTCATAAGATGCTGCCTTCTTCTCCATAGAACTCAGTAGCTGATTTATAACCTTTGCTGCAGCCTGCTCGTTCTTAATAGATGGGTCATAATTCAATGCCTTGGTTGCATCTGCATATGCGGTATAGAGCCTCTTTTCTGAGAGGTCCTGCCTGCACTGATTGATATAATACAATCCTGCCTGCTGTCTTATCGTGGCAATCCTCTGTATAATGTTGTCTGCTGGGCCTAAATTAAGTGTCCTCTGTGCAAATCCAATAGCTTTATCCCAGTCGTTCTTTGTAGCATGCTCTTCTGCCCTGGCAAGATAATAATCAGGATTGTGCCTTGCCCTTGCATCTTTTAATCCTGCTATTATTTCGGCACTGTCAGGTGATATTTCCTGTGCAAACAAAAGGGTCTCTATTACTTTTTCCCAGTCCTCATCTTCTTTAAATTTCTCTGCCTCATTTAAATAATAAGGAATACCAGCGGCCTCAGCCTGCCTGAGTTTTAGAGTCGCATCAAGATAGGTCGGGTAAAAGTTATTAATCTCCCTTAATTTCTTTACACCACCAGCCCATTCATTTTTCTCGATTGCCTTTGTAGCCTCTGAATACAAGACCTCAGCCCTTTTAGAGATACTATCCAGTTCAGCCTTAACCTTTGCTACAAGGCTCTCGGCATCCTTGCTTTTTGGCACAAGGTTCAATGCCTTCTCAGCCTCTTGATAAGCAGACCTTGCCTTATCGTAGGTAATGGGTGTTTGGGCAAGAATTGACCTCGCCTTTTCCATATGTTTTGCTGAAAGGGCTTCTTTTGTCTTCTTTAAGGCCTCTAAATACTCAGTGTTTTTAGGTTCTTTTGCAAGGGCATCCTCAAACATCGCTTTTGCTTCTTCCCATCTGCTCTGCCTGGCAAGGTCCTGACCTAAGTTAAAACTTTCCTTTCCCGGTGTTGCACAACCCCAAATGGATAGTACAAAAATGATAAATAAGATCATAAACCCATTTCTCATCTTTAACACCTCCATCTTACTGTTTACTCAATATAAACCTTATCTTGATGACATTGCCTGTAAATGATGTTACCTCTATTACACCATTATTAAACCCTTTGTTACTTAGCTCCTCTGCTATCTCCTTTGCACTGCTTTTTGCCTCTATATCAAGTTTTGCAATATCATCCTTAAAACTCCGTTCATATATGTCAACTATGCCACGGACATGATCCCTGAGGAATTCCCTAAAATCTATCACCTTATCAAAATCCAACCCTGATATAATGAGCCTTATTGTGCGTGCCCCGCCAACCTGTTTCTGCCATTTTGCGATTACTTGTGAAATTAGCCTGTCAGCCATGTCATTAGATGCCTTTTTTAATGCCTCTGTGCCACCTGTGATAGGATCAACATGAGCTACTACTGCATTAGCAGTAAAAGATGCAAGTATCTCGCCATTGTCTGCGTTTAGTACCCTTGTAGAGATGTTTGCCTGACATGAACGCATGGTTGTTTCCAAAAGCACAGGGCCTGCCTTTGCAACCGCCTGACCTATGATTACAACCTCTGCTTCACCTTCTGAGGCAAGTTTCAATGCCATCTCATTGCTTAAACTATCGCTAATATTGTGAGCAATAGAAGGGTCATCCTTTATGCTTTGAAGTATGACCTGACGGTCCACAAAGTTAAAACCCTTTTCCATAAACTTTGTAAGGAGGGTGTTCTCCACAACGCCAATGCTGATAGTGTCGCCACTGCCCCACCAGTATGATGGCCTGTCATGAGTAATATTCTGTTCGGAGATGAGCAAAAGGATTCTCGGTTTTTCGACCCTCTTCATAAGTATGCCAATAGCATCAAGCTCTTTTTCGAGACTGCTTATTGCGACTACTGCCTCAATCCTTACCTTCATGACATCGCCTTCAATCCTTTCTTCGATGATTTTGTAGTTTTTGATATATCCAGTGGTTTGAGAGTAAATCCTGTCTGTCAAAAGCTCAAGATTTTTGACCAAGGTCTCAGCCTCAACCATAACTCCAACCACCTGTTCTACAGCCCTGCGAAAGGCATCATTGATAGCCTTATCCCTTGCTAAATCTTTTTTACCTGCAACTATGGCTGCATGTCCTTCTACCTCAATCCGCTCCTCTGTGCTGGCATACAAAAGACCTGCGAAGAGAAAGCCAATGGTCAGTATTGAAATAATAAGGGTGAGGAGTCTTAAAAGAATTGTGTTGGCTCTGCCCATAAAATACTCTTCTTACCTACTGCTTTATTTTAGCACAGGGATTTTAAGCTTACCACCAGCAGCACATCTCTTTCCCCGTGGTTGAAGGCTCACCTCTGAGGTCTGTAAAATCCCCACCATAAGGGTAATGCCCCAATGCTACTGGTGTAAACCCCTTCACTTTTGTAAAGGTGAGGGGTTTACTATTTCAACACAAATGCTACCTTTGCACCTGCAAGAAATCCTGTTTTCTGATTTGCTGAAAAAATCTTAACAGCGTCATCATCAGATACCTGAATGTCAGAGGGGGTTACAGTACCAGAAGCCTTTACTATCAGAGAATTTTTTACTCCCCTCGTTTCGAGTGCTGCCCTTGCCTTATCAACGCTGTTTGTGTATTCACCGCATCCCTGCTCAACGAGTACCTTCTGGCTTACCTTGGATGGGTCATATAGAACCTCACCCTTTGGTGTAAAGATTCTGTTTATAAGGGCAGGCCTGAAATTCTGCTCAGTAGCATCAATGATAAGACCATCGTATGTTTCTTCGAGAGTGACTGGTTTTGGCTTATATACAGGTTTTGGCTCAACAACAGCCTTTTTGATATTTGGATCTCCCAAAATCTTTTCATACATAAGTTTTCCAAGGCTTTGAGGGCCTGTCATTCCAACTTTAACCAGAACAAGGGCAGATTCTTCCTTCTCATTATATTCTTTATAGACTACCTGCACACCCTTTACAAATCCTGCAACTGCGGTTCTCACAACATCATACTGAAGTTCTGCATCCCTGACCAATGTGTCTCCACAAACAGCCACTCCATCAAGAAATTCTGCAAGTTGACGATATGCAAGTGCTGTGGCAGCCCTTTCAGCAGTTAATCTTTTCTGGCCAGGGGTTTTTGATAGTGCAGAAGGAAGTCCTTCTGCTGCTACAAGGATATAGTCATTTATAAATGCCTGCTCAGGACTTGTTGTAACTGATAGATTGTTCTGATTAAGCCACTGATTTGCCTTTTCAAATCTCTCATCGATGGGTGATGGTGGCTGCATCAGCTGTTGTGCATTTACATAGACAGCTAATCCAATCAATAAAGCTATTGTTGTGATAAATAATTTTTTTCTCATATTGTCCTCCCTTTCGAAAAAATTTTATTCACGAAGCCTAGCAAGCATGTGCATAATCTGGTTCAGTCGTGTATGAATCTGCTCTAACCGCGAATTGATAGATTTAATTTCCTCTTTAAGCCCTCTTGTCCTTTCATCTACTACATCATAAATCAACTCTAAGGTGACCTTTTTACTAAATGCTTTACAGTTCCTTCACGAACCCCTCAGTAGATATTCATCCTCTGCTTTAGTACCCTCATAGCAAGAAGTGCCTCTGCGCCGTCAACAGGTGCGTCTATCCTGAATTCACCCGAGAGCTCTCCCTCCATAATTCCTCTCGATGTCATATTCATAACCGCATTATAGAAAGGTGATGTTGGTCTTACATCCGGAAAAGGCGACTTTTCATGCCCGAAGTATGCAGTAGCTATCTTTTCATCCCCTGTGAACTTAATCAAAACATCTTCAAGAATGAATGCCATCTCACCTCTTTTTACAACATCCGTAGGCTTGAAAAGATATGCCTTTGTAGTCTCGTCGTATTTCGGTTCAAGTCCTCTAACTTTCCACTTCATAACGATGAGAACCTCTTCTTTAAATTGATGGTTGAGTATATCTGCCGGTGTGAACTCTGCCTTCATCTTTTCAACTTGGGATTCAACCGGAATACGTCCTGCAAAGAGCTTATCAATCTTTAATTCATCAATAAGTAAGGCTGCCAAATCACCACGGGTAATTGTATCTTTTATGGCTATCTTTTTGCCAACATCTCCCACTGTGATTCCTGCCATTGCACAGACAATCTTGTCTGTTTTCTTCCAGGCCCTATCAGCCCTCTCATGCCATTTTCCTTCCCTCTTTGCATTAAGGACATCTGCAAAACTATCCCTTGCCTTCTGGAACTCCAGTGCTTCCTGATAAGCAAGACCCATGAAATATTCCAGCGCCTCTGTTCCCTGATAATAAATCAGTTTCTTTTCATCAACTGTAAGGTCTTTCGCCAGATTATATGCCTCTACCGTCTTCTCAAGCCAGTCTTCACCATCCATAACGGTGTTAACCCTCATGATTGATAGATAATGGTCAAACTTATCTTCTTCTGTCTTTGCCTTTTTACCGCCTTCCTTTACATACTCAATTGCTCGTTTTCTTTCTACATTACTAAACGCCGTGTCTGTTTGCATCTTCGCCTTGTAAGCAGAGACTATAGCAAGCCCTCCGTATGCAGGAGAAAAACTCTTATCACAGGTTATTGCTCTTTCAAACTTTTCTTTTGCTACATCCAACTTGCCTTGCTCCAGGGCGTTCATACCCATTAAATAGTGGTGCTGAGGATTATCCTCGGGAGTAACGCATCTTACAACCTCTTTTTTTGCACAACCAGAGACAATTACCACTAAAAGACCCAAAAAAAGTATTAATACCTTCTTGCTCATATTCCCACCTCCTTGAGTTTTTGTTAAGGACACATGTCTTAACTACATCAAAGTTTGCTACCATTACTTCTGTATGTAAACCCCGTTAGAAAAAGTATTTCTAAAATTCTCGCTATATATTTTACCCCTTATTTCTAACGGGGTAAAGGTAATTTTCACGTTTGGATTAAAAACCAAAAATTCTCAAAAACATCATTCCTCTATTTGTGCCCTCTCTACTAAAGCTCCTGCACGAACACGACGAATCTGATTAATATCACCACTTATTGAAATCCATGCCTTATCCTCCTGTATCTGGTCAGTTACCTCTGCCTCAACAGGGAGTTTTACTTTATCACAATCAGATTTCCCAGTAAATGGGTCTCTTATTTCCTGAAAGGTATATATTATTAACCTATATCCTTTTTTCATTCCCTGCCTCTGCCCAAGATTTATAATAGCAATTCTCTCTTTGCCATCTGGACTCGTCCTTGTTTGTAAAATATATCCCCTTACAGAGAAGTATTTTGAAAGCTCAGGTCTTGCATCCGAGAGTCCTTTTGATGACGCCTTTTTTATCCCACCAATAAGGGCATCATAGTTAGGATATGGAATTTTACCAATTATTTCTTTACCTGCTATCTTTTTTGAAAAGCCTATTTCACCTGTCTCTACATCAAGTATTCTTATAGTGGTTTCTGTCTCTATGTTCCAGCCTTCCTGGGTCTCTGCTCCAGCTGCTAGCGCCGTGCCAATTATCCCAAGATATTGAGATAGTCCGCCCCGTAGGGACTCAAGAGACACCCACTTGAGATTAACATTATCAACAGAGCCTGTGACTATATACTTCACACCTGCAAGTTTCCCGAATTTTATAAGGGTATTGTTATCAACGAGCCCTGACATCTGAAATTTGTGCTCCCTGAGAATTTTCTCCATCTCTGACCTTGTAAACACCTTCACACCACCAATATTAATAATTTCATCTGTTACACCTGCCTCTATACTCTCAGAGAGTTTTGCATTGACTTCACGCTCTATCTTGTGGGAATCCTTCTGAAATTGTGCTTTCTCTTTTTCCCCCCAAACAATTCCTGCTACCCCAGGACCTACTCCAGCTCCTGCGCCTCCAGTTGTTGTCCTCTGCCCTGCGCCCTGAACACTCTCCTGAACCATCTTTGCATAATCAAAGGTGGTATTATTGGTAAAATTTACAATAGCAACCTTTGGTATCGCTTTTTCATAAGCTAATTTACAAACTATAGGAATTTCCATTATTGGTTCAGTATCAACATAAAAAGCAGTGGGGTCAATCTTTGTAATCTGTTTTGGGAGACATGCAACTAACATTAATGGCAAAAGAAATGCTACTAAAATCTTTTTAAGACACGGTTGATAAGTAAACATCTTTCTAACCCCCTATAATTCTCAGTCGTTGCGACTGAAAAGGTTTATAATAGTTTTAAGGCCCCTTTACCCAGTTTTATCCTCAATTTTATTAGATACGATTTTCAAGAAAGTCCTGGCAAGATTTAATACTAAATCTGTATCATCTTTACTAAAACTGACATTTGGTTTATATCTTGCCTTATTTCTTAATTCCAGCGCCATATTTAATGTCCTGCCCACATCTTTATTTATCTCCTCTGTCTTTATAAATAACTGCCCAAACAAGCTTACTATACCCCCGTGACTTCCAGGTAGGTCATCTTCTTTTAGAAGTATAAGTGCCTTTGCAGAAAGTTCAGCAGAGTTATAACCAGCATCTATGGCAAGTCGCATACGACCTTTCTCTAAAACATCCTCTGCTGATTCAAGATATTCCTCTGCGAGATTATGCAGGTCTCTTATCATGTGCTTTTTTAATTCTGACTTCTCCATGGAATATACCTCCACCCCATAATGGATAATATTATATGTAAAGTAGTCTTTAGATAGATAGAGGTCACTAACATCAGAAACAACTATCTCTAAAGGTGTATTATGTTCAATCATAAAATCATAAATCTTATCAAGGAGTCTCTTCTCCGTATCTTTGCCATCAGCAGTAAAAATCATAATGTCCATATCAGAATTTGGTGTTGCATATCCTTTTGCATGGCTGCCGAATAGGACTATTTTAGCAATCTTATTTCCTACAGCGTCATGAAGCAGATAATCTCTCAGTTTTTTAAGGATATTGGTTATATCATGCTGCTGATGCTTTATTATTTCCATAATTTCATCCTTCAACCTTTATCCTCATCTCTGATACCTTTATACTTACTTAACAAGTTGCTCTTTAAGCCTCTCCTGCTTCTGTATCGCCTCTGAAACCCTTCCAAGCGCTGCTGTTATTCTATCATCGGGTTTGCCAAGCGATCTGTCTGCCTTTTTATATAAATCCAGTGCCTGCTCAAGTTCGCCTGTTATTTCAGAACATATCCCAAGATTATAAAGGATGGATGTAGAATCTGGTGAAAGGATTCTTGCCTCTCCCCATAACTCACAGGCCCTATCAAACCTGTTATTTTTTGCAAAATCAATCCCTTGCTCAAATTTCTTCTCTGCCTCTTCTGAGGTGATACCGTCTGTTGAATCCATCAGTTTAATCTCAATGGTAACATAATAGGGAGCAATATCATTTCTGAATACTGCCCTTGCTGATTGCTTTGCCTGTTGTATGAGGTCATAACTGCTCAGAGGTGTCCCCCTATCCTGACAGGCAGATGAACTCGCTGTCCCTGAAATGGTATTAGCATAGACGATTTT
This sequence comes from Nitrospirota bacterium, assembly GCA_040757475.1. Lineage (GTDB taxonomy): Bacteria > Nitrospirota > Thermodesulfovibrionia > Thermodesulfovibrionales > SM23-35 > JACRGU01. The sequence continues at coordinate 36,495 of JBFLWW010000006.1, read as the reverse complement.
GCCCGTCTCTACCTCAATCAGTTTGGAAGTAAAGGAAAAAATTGCATCCCTCTTTATGCATGGCACTGTATATTCCTTCCATTTAACACATTCCTCTTTTGCCTGATACCACTTCCTTTTCCCTTCTATTTTCTTCCACTCAGCACACTCCCTTCTTGTTTCGGTAAAATGCCCATCAGAGGTATTAGCTGTTATTATTGCCCCTGTATAGATACCCTTTGTGCCAACAAGTTTTCCCACTTTAGCAGCAGTAGCTGGGTCAACAAGGGCGCTCTGTGAGAGCTTCATCTCGCTAATCACTCTTTCAAGGGTTGTTCTGTCAACTAAAGTGAAATACTGTTTGTCACCGATATTAATATTTGCAATAACTCCTTCAATTTCAATAGCAAATTCCCTTCCACCAGGCCCGTCAAAGGGCAATACCGCTACTTCCTTTAATTTTGCTGCCTCATGAAATTTGGCTGGAACAAGGGCTGTTGTTTTAATAGCCGGCGGTGCACAGGCAACTACTGCCAAAGAAACTACTGCAAATACAATAATCTTCTTTCTTAACATGCTTCCTTCCTTATCTTTGATACTTCACTGTTATTAAATAAGGTAGGAAGTTCACTACTTGAAAATTGCCTTTTTGGCTTATGCTATTTGCTAAATAAATGGTATTTTCAGGATAGCTGACTACAAACTCCCCCAGTCCTTTTTCTTCTACATTAGTTACCCATGCGATATTCTGGAGTGCTTCCTTGACCTCAAAATTTGTATTTATATCAGTGATGCCATCCACCCTGACCTGAACCTTCTTTGCGATGCCCTGTATGTATTTTCCCATTTTATCAAGGATTACAGGTGTCAGTTTTTCTGCTAATTCCTTCATCCCTTTTGCAGTCGCATCCTCCACATTCATTGCCAGTCCTTTGCCTTCTTCTGTTCCGGCCGCAAGTATAACCATTTTACCTGTGTTATCCCGGGTAACAATACGATATGTCAGTCTCACCGTAACACTATTAAAGGGCATGGAGATACCGTATCCTATGTCCTGTCCCTTCCTTGTGGAAATGGTGTAGTCAATCTTGCCTATGAGAAGAACATTTGAGAGAAACTTATACATTAATGACCTCAGGGTCATGTAATTCCCTGATTTCAGCGCCTTTTCAATATCAGCAGCGTCCATTGTATGGGTTGGGGCAACATCCACTACCTGATAGCCCTGCTCTGTGAGTTTACCTATCAATGACTCTGACAGGATATTGGTCTCTTCATATTCATCAGTTGTCTGAACATAGCTTTCATGTTTACTTTCATACTCACTTATGACCTTTGGTTTCCTTGCAGGGATAAGTATAGCTATTGAATTATTAAGGGCGAGGGTTGATACCGCTTCCCTCGCCTTTGTTGGCTCAACACAAGCGTTTATCTTCACCCAGATGGTATCTTTTTTGCTTTCTTCCCTTAATATCCTGTATCCCGTAACAATACCTCTGATTTGTTTGCTTACAGCATCATCAACAAGTGCCATGTTCTGAACTATACTTTGTGCCTTTACCTCCACACCCACCGTCTGTTCAATGGCTGACCATTTTGCCCTTGCAACTGCCTCGGTCTTTGCAGAAGGGACATCACTGCCAACAATAACAGCCTCTCCTTCTGAATCAACACACTTGGGTCCAGCCCCTTCTGTTGTAAAAGGAGTCACAAAACAGATAAGAGAAAGGACCACAAAGAAAGGTAAAAGTGCTATCCTTTGCATTTTTAGAACTCAACCCCCACTTCTGCAAAGGGTCCCCCAAACCTGACATTTGCCTTAACATCCTTGTAGTCAATTTTTATATCTTCATATCTGTAACCTGCGCCGAGAAAGGCCGGACCAAAAACCTTGTATTTAGCCCTTCCGATTAAATCATAGTAGTGGTTGGAGCTATATGCTATACCACGAATTTCCGCCTCAAGGGATAATTTATCTATTAGTTTTACCTGTGCACTCAGGTAGACCATTGGCAGAGGTAGCGTAAAACTTTTAGATTCATATGTGGATGCTTGTGTAATTTCAGCCTTCAGGTCTGTAATCCTCAAATTTAATCCTGCATCTACATTTAGTTTCCCCAAAGTGGCTGTTTTTACAAAAGGCAAACCATAATAGAATGCTATATCATAGTGATTGACCTTGAGCTCCGAGGTAAAATCGACGTTTCATGTAAAGGTCTTATCTCCGAAGGTGAAATTGACATCCTTGCTTCCAGTCCCATCAAACTTCATAGGTGTTGCCATAAGGTAAATGTTTGGGATAATAAGCGGCATGTCAATCTTTGCCCTGCCAAAAAACCTCGTTTTTTCGCTATATTTCATATCATTCTCAAGGCTCAGGGCTGCCCCTTTATATGCTATATCACCCTGAGGGTCCTGATTCCATAAGCCAATAGCTGCCTCAAGCCCTGTTGCTGAGGCGACTTGAGGAATTAAGATAAAAGATAATAAAAATGCCATGCCCCAACCCTTAAGGACTTTCATGTACATTCCTCCTTTCTGATTTTTTGATGCCCTACCAGAATTTTCATATCTTTTAATTTAATAGCATTAATAGTATCACCTGTCAAGTGAAAACTCACATAAGCCCCTTTATCCTCTCTGCATCTGAAGAAATCAAAAAGCAACCCTCTTCCACTTTTATAATATCTCTAAAGGCGAGAACCTTTAGTGCCTTGGATATCGCCTCTCTTGATGCCCCTGTGTGTGCTGCCAGTTCTCTATGGGTAAGCTTTTTTATCCTGAAAAACCCGTTTTTATCCTTTTCGCCTTCTGTCTTTGCAATCTGTAATAGCAGTTTTACGAGCCTCTGGCTCACATCGAGGAAAGCGAGGGACTCCACCATCTCATCTGTCATCCTCAGTCTCCGCACTAGGGCCGAGAGCAGGTCAATGGTAATCGTCGGGTCATTTTTGGCTGCGAGGAGAAATCTATCCCGTTTTAGTATACCGAGTGTTGAATCCTCCACCACTATCATCGTGGCAGACCTCGGCTTGCCATCAAGGAGGCTCATCTCACCAAAGAAGTCACCCTTGTGAAAGGTTGCAAGTATTAGTTCCTGTCCATCTTGGTTCAAAAGGGATGCCCTCACTGCACCCTCAAGAACTATGTAAAGGTCGGTACTATCGTCTGACTGATAAAATATGGTCTCTCCCTTCTTTACCTGACAAACAATGAAATCCCCCGAGAGCTGTTTTAAGTGCTTCTCTGATAGGTGTTTAAAAATAGGGAGTTCTTTAAGGAATCCTTCTATCAACGCCCTGTTGGTATCTTTTCCCATTTCAGAATCCAACCCAATATATTGTATTCTGAGTTACATTTTATTCTTACTCTATCAAATTATTCTATCAAATTCCAAAAAATCCTTGAATATTAAAAATTATCGGATTCATTGCCCATTCAAAATTATCTGATTATGATAGAATTTACTTATGATACAGATTATCAATATCCAGAAAATTGGAAGGAATATCATTGATGCCATTAGATATTCAAGGGGCTACTATGAATTATTATGCTATTCCATAAAAAATATTCCGGTGCTCCACATAGCCCCAATTCGTTCAGTTCTCTACAGACAAATATATTTTACAGGCATAGAGGCATTGAGCAAAATAGCCATAATCGGAACACTCATAGGAATCGTTATTATTACCCAGGTAGCGAATATTGTTGGTTTAAATGCTGTGCTTACAGGAAGGATACTGATATGGACGGTGGTAAGGGAGCTCGGCCCTTTATTTGCAGCCATAATAGTCATAGCGAGGAGTGGCACTGCCATAGCGGCAGAGCTCGGTTCGATGAAGGTAAATAGAGAGGTAGATAGCCTTAGAATCATGGGTATTGACCCGATAGATTACCTTATTGTTCCAAGAATAGTGGGAATCACGGTATCTGTATTTATACTCACATTTTATTTTCAGATAATGGCCATTGCCGGCGGACTGGCATTCACATCTGTATTCATAGATATCCCGTTTTTTCAACATCTCAAGGGTATATTTTCAGCCCTGAGCCTTTTTGAGGTAGTGGTCTCTCTGTTTAAAAGCCTTGTATTTGGATTACTGATTTCAACGGTCTCCTGCTATCAGGGATTTAGTGTGCAGTCGTCTATAACGGAAATACCACAGGCAGCGACGAGGGCAGTTATGCAGAGCCTGTTTTTAGTTTTTATATTTGATGGTATGATTACTGTTATATCATTTATATGATACGGCTTGAAAATATTACTACGAGGTATTTTAGTTCAGTGTCCTTTGAGATAAAAGGAGGTTCTGCATGTAAGATTATTACAAGCTCAGACGATGAAAAGACAATATTATTGAATACGATTTTGGGGATCAGGAGGCCAATAAGTGGCAGGGTTTTTCTATTGGGCAAGGACATATATTCTATCCCTGAAAAGGAGTATATTAAAGTCCTTAAGAGAATTGGTGTGGTTCTGGAGTATGGTGGGATAATCAGCAACCTGAAGGTCTGGGAGAACATTATACTTTCTGTATGGCATCACATGGGAAAGAGACCAAGGGATGTTGAGGAAAGGGTTATTGAAATATTTAAAGAGATGGGGATGGATCCCTCTTATCTCAAGGAATTAATGGGGAGGCTCCCCGGACCATTACCAGTTTATGAAAAAAGATTGATTGGGCTTGTAAGGGCAATGCTCATAGAGCCTGATTTGATAATATATGACTCTATATTTGAAGGGTTAAATCCTGAGATGTTAGAGAGGTTAACAAAATTGACTGAAAAATTTCATTTAGAAAAGCCGGGTAGGACATCTATCTATATAAGCTCAAATGCACTATCCATAGACAGTGTAAAGGCAGATCAGATACTAAGATTGAGTAATTAAGTTAGGGGATGGGGGTTTATTTATGAGGATATTGGAAGAGACGGATCAAAGATTTATAGGTATTGAAAAGAAGATAGGGCTATTTATCATCATAGCAATTATCGGCGTTTTTACGGTGATTGCCTTTATAGGAATACAACATGATGTATTTACCCCTAAAACGAGGATATATTTTATAGCTGATAGTGGGCAGGGTATAAACGAGGGCATGGCAATAAAACTCAGTGGATTTAAGATAGGCAAGGTTGAGGGGTTATCACTGGATGACATCGCAAGGGTAAAGGTAGAGTTATCCATAAATACTAAATACATGAAATGGATAAAGACAGACTCAAAGGCAAGACTGATAAAGGAAGGAGTGATAGGCGATAGTATTATAGAGATAACACCTGGCTCAGCGGATGCAAGGCAGGTTCCAGAAGATGGTATAATTGCCTTTGAAAGGGCAAAGGGGCTCAGCGAGATGGCTGAAGAGTTAAAAGATGAAATTAAACCTGTCCTTACAGATATAAAACAGATAATCCATTATGTCAATGACCCACAAGGTGACATTAAACAGACCCTGAAGAATCTCAGAGAGCTATCAGAAGATGTATCCACTACAAGACAGCATCTTGACACCCTGCTTCAGGATGCAGAGAAGAATATGAACGTGACTGTTACAAAAATAGATTTTCTCCTCGATTCAACAAAACAGACAATTACCACTGTAGACAATGTAATAAAGAAAATTGACAGAGACATTCCTCATATGGTGGAAATAGCAAATAAGAGTCTGAAGAATATCGAAACGACGACAGAAGAGATCAAAAAAGCAGTAGAGAGGTCTGCGCCACAGGTTCCATCCATTGTTGAAAAAGCAGGCGATGTAGCTGATAGCACAAAGGAGGTTGTTGATTCAGTGAAGAAGATATGGCCCATACGCTCATATATAAAAGCGTCTGAGGAAAAGACATTAAATGTGGACAGCTATGATAGCAAGTAATCAGAAGTCAGAAAATGAGAAGATAAGAAGGTGTGAAGATAAGAATAAGAAGATAGGACTTCTCAATTTCTCAACTTCTCAACCTCTCAACTTCAGTCTTTTACTGCTTACTGTCTATTGTTTACTCTTTACTGTTGCCTGTGGACATATGCCTCCGAAATTATCAGATACACATCTTAGGGCTATTGAATTTAATCAAAAGGCCGGGTCCGCCTTTAAAAAGGGCGATTACAAAAAGGCCTTGCACCTCTATAGTGAAGCCCTAATGATTAATCGTTCCATTGAAAATAGCGATGGTATTGCAATAAACCTTATTAATATGGCGATTGTCTATCGTAAACTCGGAGAGGGCGATAAAGCACATAAACACATTGACGAGCTTTTTAACTATTCACCATTCACCATTCACCATTCACTATTATCTGAGGCTGCCTTCATAAAGGCAATGCTTTATCTGGATGATGTTAATTATGAGTATGCATCTCAATGGGTAGATAGAGCATTATCTTTCTGTCAAAATGATAGATGCTCAATGGAAGGAAAGATTTATAACCTCAAGGGTAGGATTGCCCTTTTAAGAGGAGATCCCTCTTCTGCCATAACCTTTGGCAACAAAGGACTTATGTTAAACAAAGCCTGCGAGGACAGAGAGGAAATAGCAAATTCCCTCAGGCTCCTTGCAGGGGCAAAGGCAATGAGGGGTGAATATGAAGAGGCAATGAAATCATATAGAGATGCCCTCGCCACAGATAAGTCATTGGGATTAAGCAGGAAGGTAGCTATAGATTTAATAGGGATTGGAAATGTTCTTTTTAAGCAGGGTGAGCTGGAAGATGCGTTGAAATATTTTAAAAGGGCGCTTTCAGTAAGTGAGGGGGCAGAGGATAAACAGGGTATTAAGGATGCTACTATAATGATAGAGAAATGCTTAAAGGATTTAGAGAAAAAATAGGTGATTCTCTCCTTATACTCAGAGAGTCTTTAAAGTCATTTCAAAAGAACAATAACTTTGAAAAATTAGCAGCCCTTGCCTACTATGGCTTCTTTGCCCTTATTCCGTTACTACTGCTTGTAGTATATCTCCTTGGCAATTATATAATATCATCGGAGGCTGCCACTAAAGGAATTGAGAGCCTTACCTCACAGCTATTTCCCAAATTTAGCGGGATAATTACTAAAGAAGTTTATTCCCTCTCACAGCATAAAGGTGTATGGGGAGTTTTAAGTATTATTGCCCTTTTCTGGTTAATTACGCCCCTTGCGGGTGCCCTCAGGAGTGCATTTTTCAGGATATTCAAGGCAGATGAGGAAATACCCTTTCTCAAAGCAAAACTTCTTGATGCACTGGCAGTGCTGGTCATACTGATTCTATTTGTATTTCTTGTGGCAAGTGAAATCTTTTATTCCATGATTATTAGCACATTTTTTAAAAAACTACCCCTTTTTCTTGATATTATTAACATTGTTGTCCCGTTGGTTATAACAACAGTATTTGTGTCCTTTTTTCATCTTGCCTTTTCCCCTGTAAAATTGAGATTTAGCTATCTTTTAGCTGGCTCCTTGATTATTGCCATCCTTTGGTCCATTATGAGACCTATATTTTCCCTTTTCCTTACATTCAACCCCCACTATGGCTTTGCCTTTGGTTCTTTAAAGGCAATCTTTGTGCTCTTTGTGTGGGTTTATTATTCCTTCTCCGTGATTCTTTTTGGGACAGAGGTTATGGCAAATGTAAGAAGGAAGGACACCCTGTTATTAAAGAAGGTTTTCTTTAATACATCCATATCAGATAAGGTGCATAGAAAGCTTATGAAAAAGTTTGGGAAAAGCTATGATTTGGAGGAAATAATTTTTAGAGAGGGAGACAGGGGAAGGGATATGTTCTTCATCCTTTCTGGCTCGGTCACCCTGAGCAAGAATGAGCAGATTCTAAGAGTCATGAAACAGGGCGAATATTTCGGAGAGATGTCAATGCTTCTGAACGCCCCAAGGACGGCTACGGCCACTGTAGCAGAACCTGATACACAACTTGTAATCATTTCTCAGGATAATTTCGAAACCATACTCAGGGAAAACCCAAGGATTGTCCTTTCCCTGTTAAAAGAAATGGCATTAAGGCTTAAGATGACCGATAAGTATATCTGAACCCTGTTATTGCATAAATTTATTTGATCATACAGGCTAAATATAGGTATATCAGGCATTTATGTCAGTTTTGTTCATTATAGCAGGACTTCACTTTTAGGACGTTGATATTCTATCTACGTCCTTTAGTGACATCTGCGAATAAATGTCTGATTGAGTTCGAACCCCGTTAGATAGTAAACATCTAACGGGGCGAACATTGTATTTTAGCCATAACAGGAATTTCAGGCATATAGATTATTGCAATAACAGGGTGAAGTTTATCACTTTGCCTTTGCTATATAAACCCCATCCCAGTCAGCACCGGGCGGATTATCCATAAACTCAGCACACCGTTCGGCAAAAATTTCTGAAGTCTTATCGCCGTATTCAGCAGAAAGATGGGCAAATATCTCCTGTGCATCTTTAAACCACTGTTTCCTGTAGAGACCCAATGCCTCCTCGAACTTTTTTATTAATGCCTTATCCATAGTAATGGAAAGCTCATAGATGGTAACCGGCTTATCCTTACCCTTCACTTTTATGAGGTCGAGCTCCCTGAAACGTGAATCGGTGAATCGGTGAATCGGTGAATTCCCGTGTCTCCGTGTCTCCATGTCCTTCAGGTGCTTAATTGTAAACTCACTCACGATTATGTGGGTCTCATAAATCTTATTCAAGCCTTCAAGCCTTGAGGCAAGATTGACAGTGTCGCCAATTGCAGTATAATCAAACCTGATATCTGTCCCCATATTGCCAATAATTGCATCTCCTGTGTTCATACCAATGCCGATGTCGATTTCTGGGAAGTCCTTTTCTCTGAAGGTATTATTAATCTCTTTTAGTTTATCCACCATCTCCACAGCAGTTTCACAGGCACGCACTGCGTGGTCTTCAATCTTTAATGGTGCATTATATATTGCCATTATGGCATCCCCGATGTATTTGTCGAGGGTTCCCCTGTGTTTTAGGACTATATTGGTCATTGGTCCCAGATACTGGTTCAGGAGTAAAACAAGGGACTCTGGTGTAAGACTTTCAGAAACAGAGGTGAAGCCCCTTATATCTGAAAATAAAACCGTTATTTCCCTTTTCTCACCTCCAAGCTTGAGTGTATCAGGGCTTTTTATTATCTCACTAACAAGGTCTGGGGAGACATAGCTTGTGAATGCCTTTTTGAGAAACCTGCTCTGTTTTTCTTCTATAAGATTCCTATATGCCTCTGAACACAGATACGATATTGTTATGGAAACAAGTGGAAATAGCACAGAGGTATTTAAGAGATAATCCTTAAAAGAGATATAGTTTGCAAGGAGATAAAACCCTATTGTTATTAGAAAGAACAAGAGCGCTATTATTGTCCTGCGTATAAAACTCAAAAGCGTGGTTAATATGAGTGGGAAGAATATAATAAAGAAAATTTCCAGTGCTATTACACGTCCATCCCTTATGAGGAATCTGTTCTGTAGCACAATGGATGCGACTGTTGCATGTGCTTCAACCCCTGGAAGCACAGGGTCAACAGGGGTTGCACGGAAATCAGAAAGTCCAACCTCAGTGGGACCGATAAAGACAAGGGAATCCTTCAGGCTGTCGGGTTTCAGTCGCTTGTGGATTACATCAGTGGCAGGGATGTTTTTAAAGGTTCCCCCCTTGCCATAGTAATTAAGGGTGAGCCTTCCTGATTCATCAGATGGTATACGGTAATTCCCTATCAGGAGATTATCAACACCATAGGGGGCAATTTCAAGGATTATTTCCCTTCCGAGGTAGTTCCGGAGGGCAGAAAGGGCAAGTGATGGATAAACATATCCGTTGTGGATTATCAAAAGATTGGATGACCTCAGGATTCCATCATTGTCATGAATGATATTGAAAAAACCAGCACTACTGGCAGCCTCTGCAATTATAGGGATGTTTAACTCAACCGTTGGATAACCGATAACAGGAATATTGTTTACATTACCTTTGGTTCTCAGGACCTTTATCCTCGATTGTTCTAACAACACAAGGGATTCGGCTGGAGGCTCCACCCCTTCCGCCATAGGCGGACCTTCTCCCCTGAAAAAGTAGCCTGATACTACATTTCCACTTTTTTTAATGCTATCTGAAAGAACTTTGTCAGATGCAATATTTGAGGTTTCAGAGAAAACAATATCAAAAGCAATGGTCCTGGCACCATATAATTTAAGACTCTCCACCAGTTTGGCGATAACCCTTCTATCCCATGGCCATCTACCAAGCTCATTTATGCTTTTTTCGTCTATGGCAACAATAACGACCCTCTTGTCAGGCTCTACATCTCCCCTTGTCCTGAACCTGACATCTTTAAGCTTAAGGTCAATGGCATTAAAGAAATCTATCTTCTGGGTGTAAATAAGGATTGTGAGGATGGCTGAGACAATGCCAATAGATGCAAATATGATAAACCTACGGGGTTTCATGTATATTTTATATTAAAATGACCTTGACCCTCTTTTACTCCAAATTCTTCAAATATCTCTTCGTAAATCATTTTTCAGTTCTTATAACTACCTCCTCTTCAAAAAACTCAGAGGCTGAACTGCCTTTTCCTTTCTCTATAATCTTAACACCTCTTATTTTGTCACCAATATCTGCTGACCGTGTTCTTACCTGATAAACACTGCCTTGAGTTTTAAGGTTTATATCACCAAGAGGTGTTGTACTTGCATAAACGATTACATTTTCTTCACCAAATGGTGGACTGACCTCTAATTCAAACCGGTCATTTCCAGAGGGTATTTCGTATATCACTCCACCATTAAAATAATTTTCGCTTCTGTAAGGATTCGGAAGCAATTGGAGCAATTCACCCTTGACATCTTTATAAAGCACACGGGCATAAAAAGGCTTATTGCCCTTGATATAAATCTTTATCTTCTCTCCGCTTCTGTATTCCTTTTTATCTGTCCACGCCTGAATATTAAGCGGAGCGGATGGGTCATCTGCGACCTGTTTGGATTTTGCGACTTTCACCATTGCCTTTTCATCGGGAATAACCTCTGCCTTTATCTTTACCTTATAACAGTCTCCCATTGTTGTATCTTTATACCATCCCTTTTCAAGTTCTTGAATGACTTTCACTGTAGCATTAGCATAGGCGGATACCAGGTCCTTCTGGAGTTCAAAGTCCTTCACCTGTGTTTCGCTTGTGATATATGACGATACTGACTCTATCGCCTTCCTCTTTGCATCAGCCACGGCAGCCTGCTCAGTCTGCTTTCTTGACTTGTCTTCACCCATGCAGGCATAGCCTTCTGATTCTGTGATTGTGGATTGAGAGGCATAAAGGGTTGATGCTAATAACATGCTTATAAATAATGAAATGAATATTTTTATCACAACTTCCTCCTTTTTCGCATTAATTAATCAGGCATACCTGTCAACTGGAAGGCAGCCCAGTAGTATGGATGTTCATACTGCTTTTTTATGGTCAACTGCGCTTCCCTCAATGCATCACGCTTATTTGTCTTTTTCAGATTGGAATAAAATCCTGTCATTAAATACGAAGTTGCCATATCATCTACCCTCCAGAGACTCGCTATAATTGAATTAACCCCTGCGTAGAGAAATCCCCTTGTGAGTCCTACAACATCATCTCCTGGATTGATTTTACCAAGTGCTGTTTCACAGGCGCTCAATGTAACAAGGTCTGCGTTCAGACTAAGGGAATATAGTTCGTTTACGCTCAATAATCCATCGTTTTCAGCATCCTTTGAAAGAAAGAGTCCCGAGTTCAAAGGCGAGTCGGATTCAAATATGCCGTGAGTTGCAAAATGGATGTAGTTGAACTGATTTGCAGATTTCTTAAAGTCTGTCTCTGTCGCTTCTTTCTTTAAAAGCACCTTTGCCTGTGAGAGTTCCTTTGATATTGCAACTGCCTCTTCTTCGGCATGTTTAAGGTCATATTTGGGGTTACCGAGGTCGGGATTGCCAAAAATCAGTGCGCCGTATGTCTTTTGTGTTTTCTTTTGTTTTAAAAATTTCATAATGCTTGCACTCGGCAGATAACTGACACTATATTTGTCTATAAGATAATTACTCCCGCTGTTTAAGGCATTAAATGGCAGATAGTGAAGGATTCCATGAGGCACAATGATAAGCCTTTGAGTATTAATGAGATGTTCAACGGGCTTTATAAGCCTCTGATATAGTCTTTGCGAGGGCCCAGGATAATGAGTTGATTTTGGGTCTTGCAGTAATTTTCTGAGTTGCTCTATATCTTTCAAAATATCTTTACCGTCCAGTTTTACAGCTTTTAATATATTTTGAGTTAACACAAACACATAGAAGTCTTCTTCATGATAATAATATTCAATGAGTGTCTCATCGCCAGCGATATATGACTGGATTTCTGTTGGAGGCGGTATGGAAACAGTAACAAGAGATGTCAGTTCAGGCGCTAAGGTCTTTATTCTCTCTTTAATTTGAACGCTTCTGATATTTCTTTGATTTGCCTTTTTAGGGGCGAGGTTGCTGACATCAAGCACCTTGCCTTCCGACTCAATTGTTTCAAGCTCTTTTAGCATGGAGACAACCTGTTCTTTATCTTTTGAAACACCAAACTCTTTATTTGAAGCCAGTAAATCCACAAGCGCCCTGGACTTTGAGCGCTCCACATATTCAAAGGCTTCTGCCGGACGGCCTCCGGAAATCAGCAGAGCAACCAGTTCCTGATAAATAGCCTGTTTATTCCCTACATAACCGATCCTCCCAGCCTCCGACCTTATGGAGGATCGTTGCTTCTCAATCACATCAACAGCCTCTCTGAGAAGCTGTTCAGCTATTGCTTCCTTGCCTTCCATGCAGGCGATTCTGCCTCTATCTAAAAGGATTGGCCAGTGGAGTCCTCCTATCTGTTTAATTTGGGGATGTTTCAGGAGCTGGTCATAATTCTCTCTGGCCTCATGGATTTTTCCCGTTTCATACAGACACTTAGTCAAAATGAAGAATTTTGGAAGTTCCTCAAAGGTCTGGTCATAGAAAACTGTGACAAGGCCGGAGACTTTTGCTTCCGGGTTCTGGACTGCTGACAGTGCCTGGCGATACTGTTTCTTTGCGACGTGAATCCTAGCAATGGCAATGAATTTTTCAGAACCCAAATTGGTGTCGCTAATATCTATGCTATGCAGGACTTTTATCCAGCGATCCGCCTCTGCATTCTGGTTCAGATGGGCATAGGCTACACCCAGAATACCTGCGATATCAATAAGCTGTGAACGATAAAAAATATTAGATGACTCGCCAACCCGGTTCAGGAGAGCATAAGCCGCGGATGCCGTCTTGATTGCTTTGTCGTATTCCCCCTGATCAAGATAGGCATAGCCGCGAAGAATTCCCGGGAATATTGACAGGTTGGCTCCGAAATAGCCAGTGTCTCCCTGAGAGATCTTTTTTTCCATCAAATTTACCGTGGAGAGCATTTTTTCATAGTCCCTGATCTCATAGTAGGCTCCACTCAGCAGATATAACTGAAATGCCGATATTTCCTCCTTACGGTCGATATCCTGCTGTAGGATCTGGATTACCTCGTGGTGACGCTTTTTCTGCATGAGTGAACTGACTTCGATATCCTTGAAGAGACCTGCACAGCCGCTGCTAAATAATAAAATTGCAATTATCAAGAATTTAAGGATATTCTCTTTCATCGCTCGCCTTCCCTGCCTTAACAAGAGCTCAACGGTTCTTTTTCTAAATTTATCAATCTACTTTCTCAATAACCCTCAGTATTGTCTCTACATTACTTATATGTTTGCCTTCAGGATATTCTTTTTTGTACCGCACCAGCTTCTCTTTTGCCTGCTCCTTGAAGCTGAGTTCATAAAGGGTCATGCCTGTAAAATAAAGGGCTGTCTCCCTTTGGGGCACATGGGGATACTCCTCGAGCACGAGCAGGTATTCTGCCAGCGCTGCCTCTGGATTACGCAAAAACCTTGCGTAAACAGTACCCCTCTCCAGCCTCGCATCACTCCTGATCTCTGGTAAGTTTGTAAGGTCAAGGGCTATTTGAAATACATAGAGTGCTTCCTCATATCTTCCTGCATCTGCCAGATAGTGGCCGTAGTTTATATTCCATCTCGCAATTATGTGTGGTAAATTGTTTGAAAGCTCCCAATCTTCTGGAGGTTTTGCTGCTGTTATCTCCTCGAAGTTCTTTTTTGCGGTGGATAGCGGGGTGTCAGGCTCAACCTTAACAGGGTCTGTTGGCGTATATCCCCTTGTATTCTGAACCATTGTATCAACACTCAATAGTTTTGAAGTAGTGGTATCTCCTGATATTTCAGCTACTCCTTCATTTCCAAAAAATACATTGGCAAGTCCCTGTGTCATCATCATAAACTCAGTGCCCTTTATTCCTGCAACTGCTGTTGGACTTTTTACTTTATAATCCACCTTTTCACCTGCAAGTCTTACCACAGATGCTCTGAGTTTCCCCTGAGCCATGTTAAATACCCCAGCCTTCTTGTTTTTTCCGATGATAAATTCTGTAATCTCGAGTTCTGTGTTATTCGCCGATGTGAGTTTACTCTGGTCAGCTAATGTCAATACCACCCATCCATCAGAGCCTGTCTTAACCCAGTAGCCTTTCTTTAACTCAACACCCTTCTTAGCAGTCTGGTAAGCTACATCCTTTTTTTCTCTATACGAGACATTTCCGCTGAGTTCTGTAATCTTGCCAATATTGTTTTCAGCACCATATACAGGTATGACATATAAAAATATTATGGTGAATAAAAATAATACTCGATTCATGGTTATAAGCCCCCCTTCTTTTAATTAAAGAATATCTCAGGTGCAATTATATCAAATATGGAAAGAAAACGCGTGGATTCGAATTGCCTCATCAAAAATCTATATGAAAGTGTATCGTTGCCTCAAATAAGAAATATATACGAAAAAGTAGAAAATTGACTCCTGTGAATACAAAGACAGGAGGCGGAAATGACTAAATCAAGCTTAAACCCGAATGTGTCGGATCCAAAGGTTCTCATCGGGCTATCGGTGTTTCTTATGCTGATAGGGGGGATAGCTATAAACCCTGCGGTGGGATTTATCTGCTTTGCAGTGGCAGGAATTCTTCTGCTCATAGCAGGGTTAAAGGGTTAAAAGGTAAAAGATTGACTCGCTATATTGCCTTTTTCTTATTGATAATTAGTATTGCCCTCACAATTATCGCATATTCCAAAACCGTTGAACATCTCAAGTCTTACAGGTCTAAAGCAGTAACCGGAGGCGCAAAATAATGCACAGATTGCCTTTAGCAGATAAAAAGGGACAGATTATTTTTAACCTCCAAGGTTTTGTTAGATTATATTCCTATTTTCAGAATCAAGGCAAGGAGATTTTAACGAAAGCCAAAAAGTAAAGCTATGTTTTTTGATCTGAAAGGGCAAGACGGCTTTGTGAAACAAAAAGGCTTTACTTTTCTGCCTATCGGCAGACATGTAGCAGAAAATGATTTGAACCCTGAAAGGGTGAAAGTGATTTGAAGCAGTAGATAATGGAGTTTTAGTTTTTAATAAAAAATGGAGCGATAGCGACCATCTTTCAGGGGAAGCAGGCTCGGAGCGGAGGCAATCCTTCGGTTTCACTCAGGATAAACTCCAGACAGCCGATAGGCTCGCTGAAGGGAGTTTATCCCAATGAGCGTAGTGACATCGGGAAGCACCGAAACTGCGGGGTGGGTGGGATTCATTTCCTTATCCTTTTCTTACATTGATGGATTGTATTCGGTAAAATTATCGTAATACAGTTCGTACACGAATTAAATGCGGAGCCAGTAAACCACGTAGGGTTTACTGCCCTGCATCCTATGTGGTGCAGGGCAAAATTCTATTTAAAATATATATGAACCACGTAGGGTTCATTGTCCTGAATGCGAAGTCATGAACTCAACGCAGTTCATGGCAAGTCGTTCAGGACATAATCCTATTTAACAGCTTTAAATGTATTGTAGTTTGGGGCGTCTTTTAAATAATATAAGATGCATTACGTCTATGTTCTTTTAAGCGAAAAAGATCACAAATTATACATTGGGTTTACTTCTGATTTAAAAAGACGACTTAAAGAACATAATGAGGGAAAAACTTTGAGCACAAGATTTCACTGACCTTTCAAACTGATCTATTATGAAGCCCATCTATCAGAAAATGATGCTCGTAGAAGAGAGGATTATTTTAAGACCTCAAAAGGCAAAGCTACGCTTAGACAGATGCTAAGGGAGTCATTAAGAGAAGCTTTAGCCCATGAACTCCGTGCAGCGTCAGGATAGACTTTGAAAATCTCCATGTTTTCTTGGCTCTTAATAAATGACCTGATTTTTGCTTCCTGAGCCTCACAGGAATTGAATTCAACTTCAGCCTGATTATCGGTTGATACCCTTGTATAAATTGCGCAAAGCATTTTTTTAACTACCACCTCTTAAGAGTCGGTTTACTCTCAAAAATTCTTCAGGAGTATTATAAACGGTTAAGAAAAGAGGGGTGCCAGCAAATGAAAGAGGTGAAACGGGTCCAATAGTCATAAAAGCATATTGTCTGGATGCAATATTTTCTTGTAGTTCTCACAGCATCCAGAAGTGAATTTCTAACACTCTCCTGAGCCTCATTTTCTATCTTCTCTCTTGGTGCCAATCTATGTGCTTCGTCTAAAATAACAAGCGTGTTTAAAAATTGGTTTTTCTTATATGCACTTTCTGCTAAATAAGTTAATCCTTCAAGTAATCGCTTTATTATTAGAGCTTGAATCGTATCATTCCAAAATAGTCCTGTTGCCATTTCACGAGAAAGGTCTATGATTACCACTGGGCGTTTTGTAGAGCGTGAGAGTAGACATTACAGATACATAGCCGGTGAATCAGGGGCAGAAGTTCAATTTAAGAGGGCATTAAATTCTATAGGTGTAGGGCTTATCTACACAGGAGAAGGCAAAGGTGCTGCGAAAGGTAAAATAGAGAAAAGGTTTGACTATTTCCAGAGAAGGCTTCCGTATCTCTGTGAGAAGAAAAAGATTAAGAGGATACCAGATGCACAGGCTGAATTAGATGAACTTGTAGCATTTTATAATGATTGTAGAGTTCATCAGGAGACAGAGGAGATTCCCTCTAAGAGATGGAATAAAGCTATAGAGGAAGGCAAAGGAAAGAATAGGCCATTAAATGATATAGACCCTTGACTGGGTATTTTCAGTTCATTATGAGAGGACTGTTCAAAAAGACGGGACACTGAGCTTTAACGGGAAACAATACAAAGTGGGCAGGTACTCTGGGCAGAGGGTAACAGTATGTCTTATTCCTAACAAAAAATAATGTTCTATAAGGAAATGGACAAGATATGTGAATATCATCTTTGATTTACCGGTGATGTCCACTTTTGATTTTTACAAAATGTCCGCTTTTGATTTTTACGGAACATACTAATGTATAATGCTTGACAATAAGACATTTGCTCCTATAAATTAGCCTGCTGGAGGGTTTCTGGAAGATTTAGTCTCAAGATATGGCTATATTGCCATATTCATACTTACATTTTTTGAAGGTGAGAGTGTACTCATCGCAGCAGGGTTTCTTGCTTATAACAGGTATCTCGATGCGAATGCAGTGGTGCTTGTCTCGACCACAGCCTCATACATAGGTCACGGCACATTCTTCTTTATTGCCCTCCACAGGAGAGAGGCATTCATTAAATTTACTCAGAAGCTGATAAAGGTTAACTTAGCAAAGCTTGAGTCTTTAATGGTGAGGTATGGCATTGCATCTATATTTATAAGTCAGTGGCTTTATGGATTCAGGCTGCTGAGTGCAGCAGTCCTCAGTCTTTCGCGCATGGGTAAAAAAATACCTTACCTTCCAACTTATAAGTTGTCTGATATGGGCAACTATATGTACCTATGGAGGCTATTTCTTCGGCGCAACACTTAAGAACTTCCTCGATGACATAAAAAAATATGAATCACACATAGCAATAGGTGTCCTCGCAGTAGGCTTTATAATCTGGTTTATAAGGGATGTGAGGAAAAGGAGAAACTAGGTTTTCTGGATATAAAGCTCCCAGTAACCTTTATCCTCGAGTTTAACGGACTCGAACTTATAACCCTGCTTTTCAGCGTATCTGGGGATTGTGTCCTCAGCAGATGCAGGTGCATCACAGAGGATTTTTAATATCCCACCGCTTGGTAGCTTTTCCATCGTCTTTTTTGTAAGTACCAACGGATAAGGACAGACCCTTCCAAGGACATCGAGTGTCTCTGTAGGTGTTTGTGATTTCAGATCAGCCATTGTTTTAAGCCTCTTTTTTAAAAGTAAATAATTATACCTGAAAGAACATTTAAATTAGAAGAATAAAAGGTGATCGCACGCCTCGACTCTCTTTTCTATCTCAGTATATGGAATTATCTGTGTTTTTAGTTCTCCACCTAAATGTGCTGCATCCATGATAATCGAATCTTCTGTGAGACCAAATTTTTCAAGGTCTTCCTTACAAACATATACATTTAGACCGACAAGTAGTGCATTCTGTATGTGCATCCCTAAACTTGTCACACCATAAATATCGATGGCCTTCTGATCCTTTACACAGTTTAGAACCCCATCACCGATAAATACGAGGAAGGGTTCAACATTATCACCATCTTCAAGATAGATTTCTACGGTTTGGCTTGCAATAGCATGGGTTAAAGCCAGCCGTGATGTTTCAGTCTTATGGGGCAGTTTATCAACTATAAAGGCGAGTTTTCTTATTGCCATTTTATTCACCTCCTATATGCAGAACCCTGTCTGCGTCAAAACAGCTTGCAAGATACCAGTCCATACTGTGAATAAGCACACCTTCCATGGCGTCTTCCTTGTGTATACCTCTTGCCTTTGCGCATACCTCGCAGATACAAAATCTGAAGTTACCTGTGGCTATCAAGTCCTGGACTGTCTTGGCGAGGTAAGAATAATCTCTAAACTTGCTCTGATTTTTCTTTCCGAGCATAGTTGCATTACCAGAAACCCAGAAATCTACTTTATATCCTTTATTTACTGCTGACTCTGCAAGTTTCACAGCAAAATCAAGACTCATCGAGCCAATAAGAGAAGTGAAACTACCTATTGTAAGTTTTCCCATAATTATACCTCCTATAACCAGACTAATTTTTCATAGTCATTAAACATCACATCCACCAGGTCGTTGAATGTAACTACCTTAACACGGCTATCAACATCGGAGCTTTTGAAGCCATTTGTTTCGAGGTCCTCTTTAAGGGCATAAAAATCTGCTGATTTTTCAAGTAGAGGTGAGGTCTTACCATTCTCTTTGACTGTTGCATGATAAACACCATTCTGAACAAAAATAACGCCCAGTTTTTCGGCCCTTAGTCTATCATAAGTATCTGTATTGAATCTAAAATAGCTAACAAAAACACCTAACCTCATAAAAACACCTCTTTCTGTTAAGATTAATGTGGAAAGTTTTTTGTTTATATTAAAAATTAAAGAAGGAGCTTGTCAATTGAAAATGTAATATTTTCAATATGTTATATAATTAAAAATTTAGTTTATTTAATAGTTATAGTTAATAATAAATTACACCCCAAATTTGCTGATAAGCATTTTTTCTTTATAAGATCTGTTTTATGGCTTTTTGAAAGCTCAAGAGAGGTCAGGGGTATTTAGTGTGGTAATTTATAATCCGGGTGGTCATAAAGGATGGCCATTCGGTTCACAATCCAGCGGAAGGCAAGGACACCTATGGTTACGAGGCCGATACTGATAACCATCTCTGTCCACTTGGGATAATACCGCTGTGGTGCATTCCAGTTAAATGCGATTATCGCTATATTAACACGGTTCAGCACAACTCCAATTACAGTTAAAAGGGCTGTTCGCCGTACAACTTTAACATTCTTGTTTCTTACGCCATAGGAAAATAGAAAGGCAGGAAGAAGTACAAAACCCAGTATCTCCAATAAGAACCAGTAACCATATGGGGTAGAAAGGAGACTCCAGTTATTAGAGTGAGACAATCCAAGCAATTTTAGAAAGAGATAAGTTAACAGGGCAGCCGAGGCAGCCCTTCCAAGACCAATCGTGAGCCTGTCAAATTCAGCATGGTCAAAATTTTCAACCTGCCTTTTGAAGACTCGATGGGTAAGCGTGCTTTCAACAATCACAATTGAAATCCCTGCAATAATAGCTGATATAAGGAAAAACACAGGCAGGAGTTCTGAATGCCAGAGAGGATGGAGTTTCCCGGGTGTGATGAGAAATAAGGCGCCAAGTGCAGACTGATGGCCTCCTGCAATGATTACTCCGAAGACAGTAGCCCATATAGCCAATTTATTAAACCATTTACGAAGTCTCCTAAGATTCAACCATTCGAACAGGGCAGGGCTCCATTCAATCAGTAGAGCTAAAATATATAATGCGAAATGCCAGGCTATCATAAACAGGATGGATGACAGACCATAGGAGATTACAAATGGATAAGGAAGACGATAGTAACGACCGAGATCGAAAATGAGTCCTAATACTGCAAATATATATCCTAAGAGGCTTGTAAGGATAGCAGGCCTGACAAGATGATGATATTCCTTCATCCCGAAAAGATGATAGGCTGTACTTATGACAAGTCCACCTGCAGCAAGGGCAATCCCACTCATCACATCAACACCAATCCAGATTCCCCATGGATTGGTATCTGAGAGGTTGGTTGAAGGACCGAGGCCACAAACGAACCGGTATACCATTACCGGGATTGCAATAATCAAAATAAGTGCTGCGATACCGTTGGACAGAGTAAGACTGCTTCTCAGATATTGGCGGAAGGTCATCCCAAGGAATAACTTATTACGAACCCACTCCATCTTAATTCCTCTCCTTTTTATCTTGCATCTTTGATATGGCATAAAATGCAGCAAAAACAAGTGGCCAGGCAACAGCTATCTCAAACATTTTTACTATAAAGAGAAAGCCCTCACTCAGTTTTGGGATTGGTGTTTTTCCGAGGTCTGTTCTGAAACCAATCTCTTCAAAAGGAACAGAGGACAGGTATAGCCAGCTCGTTCCGCCAACCTCATGCTCTCCATAAATATAGTCAACATATCTGTGCGGATTATCCCTTATCCTTTTATGGGCAAGATCAAGCAGTTCATCTCTTTTTCCGAATCTAAGTGCCTCTGTAGTGCAGATCTCGACACATGCAGGTATACCTCCTTCTTTACTGATTTTGTCAAAACAGAATGTGCATTTTCTGACCCTTGGATTAATGGGTTCATAATACTCATAAGCAGGAACATCAAAGGGGCAGGCAATCATACAATAACGACAACCCATACATAGACTCGGGTTATATATGACCGCTCCATCCGGCACCTTTTTAAATGCATTAACAAAACATGCTGAGACACAGGCCGGCTCCTCACAGTGCATGCACTGTTTTTTGACATAGATGGGCTTCCCATCCCTGTGGCTAAGAAAGCGATTGACCACTGTAAATGTATTTGCATCCGTCCTTCTTATTTTTTCAAAGATAGATTTATCTTCAAACTCTTTTATCGGACGATTCGGATTTTTATTCCATTCGTTGCATGACCACTCGCATCTTCTACATCCAGTACAGAGTGTTATATCAACAAGCACACCATAGCGGTCAGGACTGAGTGAACCTTCACGAGCAAGGAGATCTGTGTTACTACCAATCAGGGTAGCCCCTGCGATTGCTGCTGTCCTTTTTAAGAATTCCCTTCTACTGATTCCCATGGATACCTCCGTGTCTTATTTTTTCTCTGTGCTGAGGAGTTTGTAGAAAAATATAAATATAAAAAGTGATAAAACAGCTATTAAGTATTCATGGCCCTTCACTGTATTAAAGATTTGATCAAAGATATACATTTCATCATCCTCCTTTAGCCGTGCGTACAGCCTTTTCTTTATGACAATCTTTACATTCCATGGGTTTGAGTTCCATCTTTTCATGGCAACCTATACACCGGCGATGATAGGCTGCGAGTAGCCTTGGCTTGTTTATGTTCTGTGGATCAAAAGAGATAGGGTGGCAGTTTCTGCAAGATGGTGGGGTATTCTTTTTAGCCTCGGCTTCGAGATGTCTGTTATGATGGCAACCCTCACAGATGGTCTGCAGATTTCTATGGAAATAGGTCGCCATTTTACTTCCATTAGAGATCTGGACTAATTTCTTAATAACCTTAAGATGTGGGAATATAGCCGGTTCATATTCCCTTTCGAGGGTCTTTATTTTTATCTTTTTGTGAATCTTCTGTGTATAAATCTCGTAGACAGAAATGGATGGGCTCCCCACAAGAGCTTCTTTTTTACCCCTGTGGCACAGACTACATATTGCTTTTTTCTCACCTATTGCCTGATAATCTATCTCCTGTAAATGGTGGTGGCATCCTGTACAACCCTTCTCTGATTTCTTGATTCCATGACAGCCGGTACAGCTCTTTTCAGAAAGTGCATCATGGTATGCACTCGAGAGATTGACCCATTTCCCATCAGGACTCCCTGAGAGACCGTGGCATTTTTTGCAGGCATTCAATGTCTCATGGTGGCAGCCCCGGCATGTCTTTGTCTTTTTCTCATGAGATTTGTGATCAAAAAGAACCCTCTTCATCCTCGCATCCTCGATGTTTATAAGGGTTTTTTCAGGCTGTTCACGGTCGGGTCGGGTAATCTTTGCAAGCTCAGCTACTGTTTTATATTTTCCAGTATGACATTTTGAACAGACAAGAGGGCCTGCCTTCAGTCCCCTCTTGTTACGATCTATATGACAGTTCAGACACCTAAGATGAGAGACCTTTTTTATTGTAAGGCCCTTTTTATCTATGACACGGGCCTCAACTTCTAATAAAGGGCCCTTTTTCTTTCTCGTTTCATGGCAATAATAGCACGACTGCTCTGTTCCTTCTTCATAGACTAATTCCTCGTCATCTTCATCATAGATATGGTGGCATAGGATACAATCATTTTTAAGCTTTTTGACATGCTTTCTATGATAATAAAAGTCGAATTCGAAGATTGGATATTTAATCTTTATAGATTCAAGCTCTTTTCTATGACACTCTCCACATGTGAGGGGCCCTGCCTTCTTTTTTTCCTTTATCCTTTTTTTATGGCAATCAATACATTTCTCATGATATAGATTCATCATCGATTCCTTATCTTTCATAACCTGTTTGAAAGGATATTCGAAGATTAAACCCTCTTCTTTATTAGCAGGGTGGCATGTCTCACAACCCTCTTTTTTAAGGGCATCGGAATGTTTACCATGGTCAAATACTACCTGCGGTCGCTCTAACTTTCCGAATATCTCTGTATGAGCAATAATGATCCTCTCCTCGGGTTTGCCTCCAGCCTTCTTCTTATCTTCAAGGGGATAAATATCCTGTGTCCCGGAGATTAAGGATATAAGGTACATGGCTGTTACTATGAAGATTAAGCTAAAAAACTTCTTGCTCATCACTTATGTATATTCTGTCATTCCCCGATTTAATCGGGGAATGACATACCTATTGCATTACTTAATAGACCCATCACTAATCTACTTAACTACCCTCATTTCCTCAGGTATCTTCATTGTCTCGACCAGTATCTCACTGAAGAACTCAACATACATGCCTGCTTTATAATGTTCTATCATCTCTTCTATAGTTTTATGACAGCTATGGCACGGTGCAATCACAATCTTTGCGCCTGTTGCCTTCAGTTGTTCAATCTTTACACGGCCCCCTTCCATCCTTATGAATTTCCATGGTGGCCCATAGTTAATTACCCCTGCACCAGCGCAACAGCAGTAATTGTGCTCGTATCGGGGATAGACCTCTCTAAAGTCCTCACATATTGCTTTTACAATATAGCGGAGCATGTCACCTAAACCTCTATTCCTAACAATACTGCATGGTTCCTGAATAGTAACTGGCTCCTTAATCTTTTTATCTATCTTTATCCTTCCCTCCTTGATAAGCCCGTAAAAAAGCTCTACAGGATGGATATATGTTATCGGAGGTTCTTTCCAGCCAAGCCACCTTGTACCCTCATAGACAGCAGCCCTGAATGAATGCCCGCATTCACTTGTTACAATCTTTTTCACCTTTAATCTGAATGCAGCTTCGAATTGTTTTCGTTCGATTATCCCCATTGTCTCAAAGTCACCTGCATGCATGGCCTGGTTTGTGCTATCCCAGCCCTCTGTGGAAGGCATTGTCCAATCAATTCCGGCTACTGCCATAATCTTGGCAAAGTTGACTAAAAGGTGCGTTTTAAATTTTGCCTCAAGGCTGTGGGGTGCATACATGATCTCGGCACCTTCCCTGTCGAGAGGGATCCTGCCATTCTTTATCTCCAGTCTGAGCTCTTCCTCAAGCCACTGGACAGTATCGATCCAGTCATCCTCTGGAACCCATGCCTGGCTTGCTGTAACCATATGGCTATTGGCCTGATCCTGTAGATATCGTGGTACTACTTTGAGCAGATTACATATGCGGCGGCCGAGGAACATCAGATATGCTATATCTATCCCGAAAGGACAATACATACTGCAACGCCGGCAGAGATTGCATTCAGCATAGGATATGTGGGCATATCTCTTAATGAATTCTCCATCAACCCTTCCATTTCTTTTCGATATCTCCCATAAGGTCTGCCTGACCTTACCTGCTGGTGAGTAACTTGGGTCCCTATTATAAGAAAGGTAATAATGGCAAGCCTCAGAACAGAGCCCGCAGTGCATACATGTCTGTATATAGGTCCTCAATCTCGCAGCAGATTCTTTCTCAAGAACCTGCTTTATTGTCTTCTCTATTTTTTCAGGATTAAGGTTTTTTACTGTTTCATCTATACCTGGGTCAATAACAGTTTTTCTTTCAACCTTAATCATCGGTTATCCTCCATTGAATAAACTCACCAGTCTTTTGAGTGCCGAACAGCGCCAAAGTCCGAACCCATATATGCCCGTGTTAACCAGAAAAAGAACATATGGCTTAATCGTGTAAAAGGTATAGTTATCAGCATAATCTCTCCCGAGAGGATGTGAAGTATTACCATAGGTTTATATGGAAGAAATAATTGATGATGTGCCAGAAATCCAGTGATAAATGGCACAGTAGCAATCGCAAGCATGATATAGTCAGAAGTAGAGGTAACAAACCTGACCTCAGGTGAGGTGATTCTTCTTATAAGTAATAAGAGAGAACAGAATATAACTGTCAGTGTCATTATGTCTGCCATTACTTCAGATATAGTCCACCACCTTATCTTCCATGATTCGTACCAGAGGGTATTATGTGCAATAAGAAATACAGGTGTGAGAATCAGGCAGATATGAAAAAGGAAGGCTACAGTAGTTATCGTGGAGCGTTTTCTCATATTAGTACTTGCAAACGGGATAATCCAGTGGAGGATGGAACGCAGGCTATATTTTAAACTCATATAGGGATAAACTATCTTATCCTTCTTTGCCAGAGAGAGAACAGAGATTATTCTATAAAGACTCCCTCCGATAAAGATAATGAATGAGGCCCATATGAGGGGGCCTCTTACGAAGTTATATACTGAAGAGCCTGTCAGGGATTCATACATTGTTTAGATTTCATCTATCGGCACTACCCGACGATAATATCTCCCCTCCTCGATACATCTTATTAATAGTTTCTCTCCATCTGGACTGAAAACAGGATTCCAGAGTGTATCGAACTTATATCTCCCAATCCTGCCATCAATTACAACAACAAACCTGCCATTTATTTCAGCCTTAGCTGCCACTTTAGCACTATCAGGGCTGAAAACAGGCTCCCATATCATGTCAAAATCCTTTTCCCATGTAGTGCCATCCACAGCAATTGTCCATCTATTGTTCTCTTTGACAATAGCTGCAACCCTTTTACTATCTGGACTGAATACCGGAGAGAAGACTGCACCGAATGTCCTCTTCCATGCAGTGCCATCCACCGCTACTGTCCATTTACCGAAGTCAGTAGCAACAATAGCTGTTATCCTCTGTCCATCCGGGCTATATCTCTGATTCCAGAGCTGATTAAAATTCCGGTTCCAGAATGGCATCCCATTCATTGCGAGGGTCCAGCCCTTATCTGTTTTCACTGGGGCAACTACATCGTCACTTCCGGGTCTGAAGACTGGCTCCCATATACCGGCAAAGGTTTCTCCCCACAAGTTTCCATCTACTGCAACCGTGAATATCGAACGATCTAACCTTACACCTCCTGCTACTCTATTGCCATCAGAGCTGAATGTAATTCCCGTGGTGCTTAAAAAATTTTTGTCCCATGGCTTTCCATCTACTGCAATGCTGAGAATTCCTTCAGAAAAACCAAAGATATCCAGTGCACCAGGATTTTTTGTCTTTACACAGCATGCAGTCCTCTTTCCATCAGGACTGATAACAACATCCTTTGCACCAAAAAATTTATTTTCCCATGTCCTGCCATTTAAGGAAACTCCGTATCTATCATCCTTTTTTATATTTACTGCGATGCTCTTTCCATCAGGGCTTAGCCTCATATCCCATGCAAAATCAAATTTTTCTTCCCATGACTTTTCATCAATAGCTACAGTCCACTCATAATCTCGTAATACCAAACATGCCAGATGATTATCAGGGGTAAATCTGAGTGACCATGCCTTTTCAAAGGTATTTCCCCATGCTACTCCATTTATACATGGGGCTACCTTTTTATCTGCTATCTCAACAACAGCAGATATTTTCTCGCCGTTATCGCTAACAACAAATTCATGGATGACCGGAAATTTCTTTTTCCATTCATTTATGTCTGTGATAAATTTTTCTTTTGTATCCCAATCCCGGTTCATCGATCTGTGCACTTCAATAAAGGTGAGTCCCCAGGATTACCTCTTTCTGGAACTTCTCTCCGATTAATATTTTAAGCTTCTCAATATCGATCGGGCACTCTGCTGTTCCTGTAGCCATTTTTATACATGTTCCCAGGTGAATGGCATCTACATTTCTCTCATATAATTTACACATCTCCATCATAAGCTTTACCTTTGGTATTACTACACCAGGGCAACCTCCACAATCATCCATGCCAATTACCTCTATATCGTAATCTTTCCATCGCTCAAACTCCCCTACCTTTTCTGCCATTGCCTTGAAGCATTTCAGGCAGCCACCCGCACAGCTAATGCCTCTGATGTTTTTACATGCTATTATTGCTATCCTCTTCTTTGGCATAAAAACCTCCTTTCAAAATATCTTTTAAAATCAAATAGTTTTCGGCACACTGGGGCTAAAAAACTGATAAAGTATAAAAAATGGAGGGTTATTTTTTCAAGTTGTAACTTTAGATAACCTATAAATTCTAAGTTTGAGGCTTGCTTAATTAGACAGTCATGAAATTATTTTGCATGGTGGAGGTTACAAGAATATAATAGGCTATGAATCTTGATATTGAATTCCATGAAGGTAGCGTTGACAAACCTGCTATTATTTTTATACACGGCCTTGGCATGGATAAAAATATCTGGGTGAATCCTTCTAACTCTCGCATTCTCGGAGGAATGTTTCCTCTGACTTCCATTCTTAGGAAAAGACCTTCTATGAAAACACTGAAGACCCTCTTCGAAGACCTCAGGCTTAAAAATTATACTGTAATAACATGGACTCAGGAAAGGCCTGCAGGGCCAATAGATTCTGCTGTCTCAGAATTAAAGGAGATTGTGAGGATTGCGAATAAGATAACAAGGGCTGGTATTGTGCTCATCGGCCATAGCAGAGGTGGACTTATTGGAAGGAAGTATCTCCTGAGAAAAGATAGGTCAATACGAGGTCTTGTAACGATTTCCACACCCCACAAGGGGAGTTCTATAGCCAGGATTGCCAATTATTTATTTCCACTTGTTTCTGTAATAGGTCCTCTTTTCCCGTATGGTGATAAAGGCACGCTTTCCTTTACAATAAGGCGGGTCATTGATTTTCTCAAGAGTAAGGCACTTAAAGAGCTTCTTCCTGGATCGTATTTTTTAAGATCCTTGAAGGACGGACCACTTGATGGTGTATATTATATCTCAGTTGGAGGTACAGACCCGACGCTTTTCAGTCTTTACAATTTCTCTATACCCGAGGTCTTAGAGAAGGTGGTTCCTAAAAATCTTTATCCTGAAGAAATAAAAAAGGGAAAAGGAGATGGTCTGGTATCAGCAGAGAGCTCAAGGATTCCCTGGTGCAATGAACACCACAATTTTGGATTTAACCATGCACAAATATTATTTGATAAGGATGCGAGAGATATGATAATCAAGTCAATAGAAAGATTCAGTAGCATTCTATAACGTGGTGACCATGAAGCTGGGGCAATTCATGAATTGCCCCAGCTCTGCTGACATCATCTCATTGAGTTTTAAAGAGATATTCTGATACCTCCAAAGATGGAAAGTCCTGGCGTTCCATAGCCGCCAGCCTCTTCATAGTCTTCATCAAGTAGGTTCTCAACCCTCGCAAAAAGAATCAGGGTCTTTGTTATATTATAGCTTCCACTGAGATTAACCATGCTATAGGAAGCAAGTTTTGTTTGGGAATCGTCTCTCTTTCCTACAAATGTATAATCAGCGATGAAGGAGTATTTCTTATCCGAAAGTCTGGCGGAGATATTAAACTTATCCTCTGGCCTTCTTAAAAGCCTCCTGCCTGTTGCCCTGTTTTCTGTATCTAAGTAAGTATAGCCTGCTTTTACGCTAAGACTCTCTGTTACCTTGAGGCTGGCAGTTGCCTCAATACCCTTTATCTTAGCTTTTACGACATTTTGTGGCTGCCATGTCCATGGAGCTACTTCAACCCATTGAATGAGGTCTTTATAGTCCTGATTGAAATATGTCAGGCTGATTATTGCAAGCTTAATGATATCTTTTTCAACGCCGACTTCCCATGAAGTGCATCTTTCAGGCCTTAAATTTAAATTTCCGCTACTGCCCCATGGGTCCTGATAAAAGAGCTCATTAAGTGTTGGTGCCCTAAAGCCTGTTCCATAACTGCTTTTGATTCTCAATGCTGCAGGCTTGATATTGTATACTGCTCCAATTCTGTAAGTTGTCTTACTGCCGAATGTCTCATGGTCGTCATATCTCAAACCAGCATTAAATACAACATCTTCTTTGAAGAGCTTTAGCTTATTGTTGAGATACAGGGCTTTATTATCTATAGACTTGTCAAACCGTAATACTCCTGTAGGCGATTCAATGCTTTCTCCTTTCTCTTTTCTATACTCCATACCTGCTGTTAATGTATAACTATCTGAAATATAAAGATTATGTTGCCAATCAATTATGTCTACACCTGTAGTGATATCAGAGCTATACCATCCCAAAGTGTCATCAGGGTCTCTAACTTTTAGAATGTCCTTAACTGTTGAAAGAGTCAAAATCTGTTCCCATATATCTATCAGATAAAATTTTCCCTTGCCAGAAACAATGTAATGATTCTCGCGTTGAATATAATTTGGGTCGTCCCTATCTGTGCCGAAATCCAGCTCAGAACGGTCATAATAATATTTACCTGAGAGTTCTAACTCCAGTCTCTCGACTGGTCTAAACCCGAATTTTCCTGAGATAGAGGTATTTTTATATCCATCCTTCTCTGTGCCTTGCTTTGCGGCTGATATGCCATCGGTATAAAAATATGTTCCTGTGAGTCTGTAGTCTAATTTTTTATTCCCACCTGACACTGTCAGGGATGGTTTATACATTCCGTATGCGCCTGACTCAAAAGATACATCTATCTTTGGCTTACCTTCTTCCTTCTTTGTGATGATATTTATGACCCCTGCCATTGCCTCTGAACCATAGAAGGTACTCTGTGGTCCTTTTACTATCTCAATCCTTTCAATGTCATCCACATTGATACCTGAAAAATCGAATGAGCCTGTGGTTGTGCTTTTGACCTTTACTCCATCTATCATCACAAGGGTATGGGTTGAATCACCACCGCGCAAGAGGGCTGTAGCTAATTTCCCCGCGCCTCCACTCTGGATAAGATTTAGCTCTGGAATCTTTCTCAAGACATCTGTCACAAACTGGATATTCATCTTTTTTATATCTTCAGCCTTAATTACTACAACATCGCTTGTCGTCTCCTCAGCCGCCTCTTCTATCCTCGTTACAATAACGACTACCTCTTCCAGTTTTATTTTTTCTTCTGCAAATAGAGAGGTGACAAGTGACAAGTGACAGGTGACAAGTAATGAAATGCAGATAATTTTTAATAATTTGAAATTTGAAATTTTCTTTCATTTTTTCCTCCCTCGAGAATTTTTGGTTTGTGAACTTCTAAGGTCTGGATAGGTCTTCCGGCTCAGGACAATCTACTCACCCACCTTCCCAATGATTTTTAAACCACCAGTGGTTTTAAAACAGTAGTTAGTTTTTAGTGTTTAGTTGTTAGAAAGACACCATTCACTAATCACTATTCACTGTTTTATGGGCTTTCGTTCCCTTCACGGCTGCGGGGCAGCGGGAGCATCTCACTCCTCTTCCCTGACTTCCAGCCAGCATAGAGTAAAATTCTAAATCTATTCTCACCTCCCTCCCCATAATCTCTTGTCTTTATATTCTGCATCTCATTTGCCATTTTCAACTCTGTAGTATCGCTGTAAGCTCTTTTAATAAAATTGTATTTTCCCTATGGGATTTTACAGCAACCCTTAAAAATGTATCCCCAAGACCTCTGAAATTAGAGCAATCCCTTAGAAGTATACCCCTCTTCTTCAGTCTCTGATATACCTCTTTTGCATTTTTTGCATTACTCAGTTTAAGAAGATAGAAATTAGTATCGGAAGGGGAAAATTCTATATCCAATCTCTTAAAACCCTTTTCAAGAAATCTTTTCTCTTCTCTCATCAATTTAAATGTCTCATTTTTATACACCTTGTCTTTAAGTGCCACCACTGCTGCCCTCTGTGCAAGGCTGTTTACCGTCCATGGTTCTTTATACTCTTTCAGCCTGTGGATGAGATGCTGAGGGAATACACCATATCCAATCCTTAAACCGGAAATGGCATAAAATTTTGTCATAGACCTTAAGACAATAAGGTAAGGATTATTCTGGACTTTGTTTATCATTGAATCTCCAGAGCAAAAGTCTATAAAAGCTTCATCAACAATGAGATAACATTTAAGCTCTTTTGCTGCATCTGCAATCTTTTCGACATCCTCTCTTTTGAGTAATCTTCCTGTTGGATTATTGGGATTACAGAGAAAGGCCATGTCGCATGGCAGTGAGGAGTGAGGAGTGAGGAGTGAAGAGATAAACTCGTCAGGATTTATATCAAAATTATCTGCTTGTTTTAACTCGTAACTCGTAACTTGTAACTCGTTACTTATTTTGCATGCCCTTTCATATTCTGAGAATGTTGGTGCTGGTATAAGAACTTTTCGAGGCTTTAATGCCCTTATTATCAGATAAATGAGTTCGGTGCTTCCATTTCCACAGAGAATTGTCTCAGGGTCGATTCCATGGTATTGAGCAAGATACTTCCTTAATCTTTTTGCCTCAGGGTCAGGGTAGTTATGGAGATATTTCAAGTGTTTCCGTATCTCTGCCTTTATCTTTTTCGATACACCGAGAGGATTTATGGATGCGCTGAAATCTATTATCTTTCTTTCCTGTATCTTAAGTTCTTCTGCAAGCCTGTAGATGTTTCCACCATGCTCGAATTTCATATCATAATCCTCACATACTGAAATATTATTGAAAGCCCAAGTCCAAGGACAGAAGTGAGCTTAACAACAGAGATGGCTGTTTCAGAAGTACTTAAAAGTAACTCCTGCCCTGAACTTGATTCAGGGCTGACTCCTGACTTATCTATGCCGATATATGGTTTATTAACCACTATCCCTCCGTATGTCGATGACCCTCCGAGCCTTATCCCAAGGGCGCAAGCCATCGCAGCCTCAGGCACACCACTGTTTGGGCTTGGATGTTTTCTGCCATCACGAAGCATTATTTTTAGTGACCAGTTGAGGATAGAGGACGCCGTAGCAACCAATACACCTGTTATCCTTGCAGGGATATAATTGGCGATATCATCGAGCCTTGCTGCTGCCCAGCCAAAATACCTGTATCTTCCATTTTTATAGCCGACCATAGAATCCATTGTGTTTATTGCCTTATAAGTCATTGCTAATGGTAGACCTCCAATTGCAAAATAAAAAAGCGGTGCTATTATTCCATCGGATGCATTCTCAGCAAGGCTTTCTATTGTTGCTCTGAGCACGCCTTTCTCATCAGGTGAATCTGTGTCTCGGCCCACAATGTGATGGAGATTTTCTCGTGCTGCCTCGATATTTCTGCTCTTTAAAGCCTCTATTACAGTGCGTGCAGAGTCTATAAGCCCTTTCGTTGCCAGTGTGGTTGATATTAGATAAACCATCACTAAGAGTGAAAAGTAAGAGGTGAGAAGTGAGAAGTGGGAAGTAAGAAGTGCTGAATCAATAATATAAGATAAGCCATAAGTAAGACCTATTATAACCATAACGAGAAAAACCCCTGCCAGTTTTTCAAAGTTTTCTTTGCTCTTGGCTCCTTGCTCTATGCTCTGTATACTAAATCTTAGGAAATCTTCAAGCGATGTTATTGCCCTGCCCATAATCCTTACAGGATGAGGGAGCCACTTCGGGTCTCCAATAGCGATGTCAAGGAAGTAGGCAAGAACCAGTAATGAGTAATTAGTAGTAAGTAATGAGTAAAAATATTGAGTGGTCTGCTCCATCTTAAATCCTTATGAGTCTTTCTATAAACGCCAAATCTATACTCTCCTTTAATATCTTTGCCCATCTATTGATACCATTGTCCCTTAATTTTGAATAATCCACAGTTGCTTCTGTTGGTTTTAATCCTTTTTTAACCCGTAAAGAATTTATGAGGCTACGTCTGAATCGGTCATTATCAAATATTCCATGAATATAAGTTCCCCCGACATTGCCTTTTGCAGAACCATCCATGATAACCGTTAGGCGTGAATCGTAGGGCGTGAGGCGTGAAAGACTGAACAAACCAATATCGCCTGTTGTCTCACCCATATGAATCTCGTAGCCCTTTAGTCGTGATTCGTGTCCGTTGTCCGTGACGGCAAACGGAAAACGGTGAGGGATAACGGGGGCTTCTACCTGGGATGTTATTTTTGTATTTTGAATTGTTGTTTCTATATCAAGAAGCCCAAATCCTTCCACCTCCTTATGAATGCTTTCTACATTGAATGGGTCATATATCTTTCCCCCGAGCATCTGATAGCCGCCACAGATGCCTATGAGCGAGATTCCCTTTTCTACTGTCCTTTTTACGGTTTCTTCTATACCATTTTCTCTCAGAAATAGGAGGTCTTTCATAGTATTCTTAGAGCCAGGAATGATGATTAAGTCAGCGCTCTCAATATCTCTATCCCGCAGAGAATAAATCAATTCAACATCAGGCTCATACATAAAGGTGTCAAAGTCTGTGAAGTTAGAAATATATCTCAATTGCACCACTACGATCTTTATTTTTGAACCCTTGAACCCTTAAGTCTTTCAAGAGGTATCCCATCTTCTTCATGAAGTCCGAGGTCACCAAGGTATGGGATTACTCCGATAACAGGCCTACCTGTTTTTTCATGTATCATAGTAAGTCCTGGGTTAAGGATAGATATGTCTCCTCTAAATTTATTGATTATGAATGCCTTGATATAATCAGCATCACATAAACTGTTTGAACTATCCTTTAAAAGCTCTATTGTCCCATATAAAGATGCGAAGACCCCTCCTTTATCGATGTCTCCTGCAAGGATTATAGGTGCATCTGCATAGCGTGCAACCCTCATATTAACTATCTCGTCATCCATAAGGTTAATCTCTGCAGGGCCTCCTGTACCCTCAATGACAATAAGGTCATGTCTTTTTGATAACCTTTCATAAGCCTGAGTTACAGCAATCCATGCCTCTTTCTTGAAGAGATAATACTCCGTTGCCTTCATGTTCGAATGGACTTTGCCATTAATAATCACCTGACAGCCTGTCTCGCCTGATGCCTTCAGTAATATCGGGTTCATATCCACTGAAGGCTCAATCCTTGCTGCCTCTGCCTGAAGCGCCTGCGCACGGCCTATCTCACCGCCCTCTCTTGTTATGAAAGAATTCAATGCCATGTTCTGTGCCTTAAAAGGTGCAACATTAATCCCCATGTCTCTCAGTATCCTGCAGAGACCCGCAACAATAAAGCTCTTGCTTACTCCTGAGCCAGTCCCCTGTATCATCAATGTTCTGGGCATAAACCCCCTTATTCTAAATTCGGCCCTCCGTTTATTAATCTCACAGATGCAAATCCATCGTCTGCATACTCGATGATATTCAGGCATCCATACTCCTGCTTTATCCTGTAAAAGTTTTTTAGTTCCATGCGGAGGGCATCGAGTAAGATGACTCTATTTACACCGCCATGACCAATTAACGCTATCCCTTCACCCTTGTGCCTTGTTATGATTCCCTTTAGAGCGGAGATAACCCGTTGTTGAAGTTCTCTGATCGTCTCCCCTCCGCCGAATCTGAAATCGGTTAAATCATCAGGTATAGTTTCTGAAATCTCTTCTATCTTCAACCCTTCCCACTCCCCGAAGGAAAGCTCCCTGAAGGATGGATTAATAAGTAAGCTAATATTCAATTTCCTTGCAATTATCGCTGCACCTTTTAAAGAACGCTTTAAATCGCTTGAGTAAACAGCCCTGATTGTATATCTTGATAGATGATCCGCTATTGTATATAACTGGCTGATACCTATCTCATCCATTTCAATATCCAGATGTCCTGTAAATCTCCACTCGTCGTGGTAGAGGATCTGTCCATGTCTTATTAGATAAAGAGTCGTGACCATGTAATCACCATTAATAAAAAGATTATTTCAGTAATCTCACTGATTGCACCGAGTGTATCTCCAGTAAGACCGCAAAATTTTTTATCGAAGAAATTGACCCATACACGACTGAATATATATAGCACTAACAGTAAAACCGTATAAAAAATATACTGGCTTTTTGATACATATTGGCTGAAGAGTATCAGCGGTAATACTAACCACAAAAGTAGTATCGAGGTGGAAACAGCAATCTCTTTTAACCCGATTCTGTTTATAAAAATCCTTCCAAGTCCATTTTCTCTCGCTGGTTTACCATAAAACATTGCTATAACCATTGCCCATTTCGATAATATTGGCATTAGAAAAAGGGATAAATAGTAAGTAAAGGTCAAAAAATGTGATAAATTCTTTAAAGCGAGATATTTTATAGCCAGTGAGAAAACGATCGCTATTACACCAATTGGTCCTGTTGTCCCGTCCTTCATTATCAAGAGTTTTTTCTCCTTATCTTCTCTTGCTGCAATGGCATCAAAGGTGTCTGCAAGCCCATCGAGATGAAATCCTCCATTAGATAAGACAAGCACAAGAAGGATTATCCCTATAACAAGGTCAGGATGAAAGACCATACCGAATACATAGTCTGTAGCTATAAGCAATAGGCCCTGAAAAAGTCCGACCACTACAAAGGCAGACGAGCTTCTTGCAATATCAGCCTCGCTAACCGATATATTCATCCTTATCGGTATAATCGTAAGAAACTGAATTGCAAGAAGCAATTGTCTCATATTAAATTCCAATGACCAAGCACCGATAACCAAATAAATTCCAATGACCAAATTCCAAAATGTCTGGTTATTGTGATTTGGTTATTGGTTATTCTTTTTCGACACTCCTGCCTCTCCAAAGGTCGCCATCTCCTTGTAAATCTTAAGCCCTGCTTCAATCATGAGCATTGCGAGAGCGGCTCCTGTGCCTTCACCAAGCCTTAAATCGAGGTCGAGTATTGGTCTTAATCCCATCTTCTCAAGCATTGCCTTATGTCCGATCTCAACAGAGTTGTGTGCTGCAAACATATAATCTTTTGTCCTTGGTTCAAGGCAGTAAGCTATTAAGGCACCTGCGGTGGATATAAAGCCGTCAATTACAACAGGTATCCTATTTGCTGCCGCTCCAATAACTAATCCAGCAATGCCCCCAATCTCAGCGCCGCCGACTTTTGAAAGGACATCGATAGGGTCTTCTGGATCAGGCTCATTTAAGGCTATCGAATCCTCAATCACTTTAATCTTGTTCTTCAGGGCATCATCACTTACGCCTGTCCCTTTTCCTGTGACCTCCCTGACAGGTCTTCCTGTAAACACTGCTGCGATTGCAGACGAAGGTGTTGTATTCCCTATTCCCATATCACCAGTTCCATAGATTTTGTATCCCTTCCGGGCATATTCTGTTGCGAGCTCGATTCCTATTTCGATACACTGTTCAGCCTCTTCTCTCGTCATGGCAGGCCCTCTTCTCATGTTTTTTGTTCCCATAATGACCTTTTTGGAAATAAAAGCTGGGAGACTGTAAGGGGACAGCCCCGATTCTACGGCTTCGCTTCGCTTCGCCCGTAAATCTTGGGACAGTCCCCAGTCATAATCAAC
>JBFLWW010000005.1:0-81172 GCA_040757475.1 Nitrospirota bacterium | reverse complement strand
ATACAACACCTATAGGCCGCATGAGGCGCTGGGATATGATGTCCCGGCTAATTATTATAAACTTGAAAACTTGGTAGGACTAACTTTAAACTCAAAATAGTTGTTCCTAAAATGTCGAGCAGGACAGCTTTTCTTGCCTATTTTCATAAAAAGAACTGTCATTTTCAGAAATATTTTGATATAAACCTATTGAGTCCATCTATATATATCATTCCTGAAAGTAAAAACCCCTCATTGTGATCGCCTTTTATTTTAAGAAATTCTTTGGGCTCTCTTGCCTTTTCAAATAAGGCAACTCCATGACTATAAGGAACTATCTCATCGTCAGGGCTATGGATAATCAATTTCGGGCAATTAATTTTATCTATCTTCTCTATTGTCGCATAGTGAAAACAAGATATTAATTTAACAGGAATAAACGGAAAGAATTTGGAGCCTAATTCAGGTACTGATTTAAAACTTGATTCAATAATTATGGCAGCAGCGTTGTGCCTCAAGGCCATTTCAGCAGCAATAGCACCTCCGAGGGATTGGCCATATAAAATTATCTTAGCTGTAGGATAATGTCTTATATTTACCAGATAATCCAATGCTGCCTCTGCATCGAGATATGTACCTTCTTCTGTAGGCTTACCTTCGCTTTTTCCAAAGCCACGATAGTCAAATATCAGGATGCTTAAATTCAGATTATTGAAGATTTGAATCAGGTCAATCCGATAAGAAATATTCCCTGCATTGCCATTACACATAAGTATTGCTCCTCTCTCATCCTTTGCAGGGATATACCAGGCTGAGATATTGATACCATCAGTTGTTTTAAGAGCTAATTCCTCAAAGTCTAAGCCAATATCCTTCGGAGTCTGTAATAGCTCTTTTGTCGGGTAATAAAGAAGGCTCGCCTGCCTGAGATATAGAAAGATAAGTATAAGCAGATAGCCTAAAACAAAAAATATGAAAAGGCCTGTTAAGGTGCTTTTAACATTCATCTTTAATCTTTTACTCCTATCTGAATCATCTTGTTTTTGATCTCCTTAATCTTATCCCTTATCCTTGCAGCAAGTTCAAATTCAAGTCTCTTTGCAGCCTCTTTCATCTCAGATTCAAGCCTTTTCAAGGTCTCCTCATCATATCCGTATTCAGCTTTCGTTTCAGCGATTGCAGGCACAGTCCAGTAATCTGCCTCATAGATAGAACACAGTATGTCCTTGATATTGGACTTTACAGTCTCAGGGGTGATATTCATCTTTTTGTTATATCCTTCCTGTATCTTTCGCCTTCTGCCCGTCTCATCAAGGGCTCTCCGCATCGAACCAGTGATAGTGTCTGCATATAAAACTACCTCTCCATTGATATTTCTCGCAGCACGGCCTGATGTCTGTATCAATGAACGCTCAGACCGTAAAAAACCCTCTTTATCAGCATCGAGTATTGCAACGAGTGAGACCTCAGGCAGGTCAAGCCCCTCCCTTAAGAGATTTACACCAATCAATACATCAAATTTCCCGAGACGCAAATCCCTTATTATCTCAACCCTCTCGAGTGTGTCTATATCAGAATGTAAATATCTTGCCCTGACTCCAAGGTCGGTGTAATAATCAGTCAGATCTTCTGCCATCTTCTTTGTAAGCGTGGTTACGAGAACTCTCTCGCCTCTCCCTGCACGTTTTTTTATCTCACTTAGGAGGTCATCCACCTGTCCTAAAACTGGTCGCACAGTCAGTGTTGGGTCTATAAGACCAGTCGGTCTGATTATCTGCTCAACCACACGTCCATCTGATTTCTCAAGCTCATAAGGCCCTGGTGTTGCGGATACATAAATTGCTTGTTTAACCCTGTGCTCAAATTCAGTGAATGTAAGTGGCCTGTTATCCAGCGCAGAAGGCAGTCTGAAGCCATAATCAACAAGGGTCTGCTTTCTTGAACGATCACCTTCATACATACCGCCAATCTGAGGGACGGTTGCATGAGACTCATCAATAACTATCAGAAAGTCCTCCGGGAAATAATCTACTAATGTATATGGAGGCTCACCAGGTAGCCTTCCACTCAGATGCCTCGAATAATTTTCTATGCCATGGCAATAGCCGAATTCCCTTAGCATCTCTAAGTCGAATCTCGTCCTCTGTTCAATCCTCTGCGCCTCGAGTGTTTTACCTTCTCTCAAAAAATATTCAATCCTCTCCTCCATCTCTTTTTCTATTGCCTTTAATGCAGGCTTAAGCCTCTCCCTTGGTGTTATCCAGTGGCTGTTCGGGAAGAGTGCAAGTTTATCAAGCCTTCTCAGTCTTTCACCTGTGAGAGGGTCAAATTCATTAAGGGTATCAATATCATCACCAAAGAACTCTATACGGATTCCCTTATCGAGTGAAAAGGATGGGTAGACCTCAACAATATCACCCCTTACCCTGAATGTCCCCCTCCTGAATTCTGTATCTGAACGTATATACTGCATATCTACAAGTCTTCTCAGTATTTCATCACGCTCAGTATGCATCCCCTCTTCTATAATGAGATGCATATCCATGTAATCCTGTGGCGAGCCTATACCATAGATGCACGAAACAGAGGCAACAACAATCGTATCCCTTCTTTCAAGCACAGCCCTTGTCGCAGAATGCCTCAGCCTGTCTATATCATCATTAATTAATGCATCCTTTTCTATATATGTATCGGTTGTAGGGATATAGGCCTCAGGCTGATAGTAATCATAATAACTCACAAAGAATTCAACAGCATTCTCTGGAAAGAGTTCTTTGAATTCACCATACAGTTGGGCAGCGAGGGTTTTATTATGGGCAATTACAAGGGTTGGCTTATTTACATTCGCAATTACATTTGCAATTGTGAATGTTTTTCCAGAGCCTGTAACACCTAAAAGAACCTGATGCCTCAGCCCCTTTTCCAGACCCTTTGTAAGCTCTTTTATGGCCTTTGGCTGGTCGCCTTTTGGGGTAAAATAGGTAGTAAGCTTGAATCTCTCCATATTTAAATCCCCTTGAGAGGACATCCTCCACATATTGGTTTCGTTCTACAATATGTCTTCCCTACCCTCACAAATAGTGCATGGTATTCATTAAAGAGTGCTACATCATTATTTAATGATGAATGAAAGAGTTCCTGAAATTCTTCGTATGGCCTGGCATGTTCCATGATACCATGTCGTGATAAGACTCTTTTTGTATATGCATCTATGACAAAAATGGGTTTTTCGAAGGCATAAAGTAGTATCGAGTCTGCTGTCTCAGGGCCAATACCATTAATACTGAGAAGTTTTGACCTCAAGGTCTTTAAATCCTCATCCTTCATCTTTTTCATGTTTCCATCATATTCATTTACCAAAAAATTTATGAATGCCTTGAGTCTTTTAGCCTTTATATTGAAATAGCCTGCTGGTCTGATTAACAATGCAAGCCTGTTTAGTGGCATCTTATGGATTACCCTCGCACTTAGGGCTTTTTCTCCTTTTAGATTTTCTATTGCCTTCTCTACATTTCCCCAGTTTGTATTCTGTGTAAGTATTGCACCAACAGCAACCTCAAATGGTGTCTCACCAGGCCACCAGTGCTGAGGACCTAAGGCTCGATATAATTTATGATAAATTTTAAATAATCTATCTTTTCGCTCCATTCCTTGACTTCCATATGGCTAAATAGTAGTTTATTATAACTGAAAGGAGAGGTAGTAATGCTTGATGTAAGGTTTATTAGGGAAAATCCCGGAAAAGTTGTTGAAGCCCTTGAGCAGAGAGGCTATGACCCCCAAATTCTTGACAAATTTTTAAGACTGGAAGAGGAGAGAAGAATAGTGCTCAAGGATATTGAATACCAGAGAGAGATGAGGAATAAACTATCTGAAGAAATAGCCCGACTTAGAAGAGAAGGTAAAGACCTGTCAGAATGTTTAAGTGAGGCAAAGAAAACTTCAGACTCCAT
Source organism: Nitrospirota bacterium (assembly GCA_040757475.1). Lineage (GTDB taxonomy): Bacteria > Nitrospirota > Thermodesulfovibrionia > Thermodesulfovibrionales > SM23-35 > JACRGU01. The sequence continues at coordinate 77,240 of JBFLWW010000005.1, read as the reverse complement.
TGCACTTCAAGAGAAACGCCTAAGAGAACTAGAGGAAAAATCCATGGGAGAGCTTTTGCTTATCCCCAACATCCCCCATGAATCTGTGCCTGTTGGAAAGGATGAGACAGAGAATGTTGAGATAAGGAGGTGGGGTGAGCCGAGAGAGTTTGATTTTGAACCATTAAATCACTGGGATATTGGTGAGATGCTTGAGATTATTGACTTTGAGAGGGCGTCGAAGATTGCAGGAGCAAGGTTTGCTCTGATGAAGGGGCTTGGTGCAAAGCTCGAGAGGGCATTGATGAACTTTATGCTGGATTTGAATGTCTCAAGGGGATATAAAGAGGTCTTCCCTCCTATTATTGTGAACAGAGATAGCATGACAGGCACAGGACAACTTCCTAAGTTTGGTCATGAGTTATTCGCCATCGTTGACCCTGAGTTTTATCTTATCCCGACTGCTGAAGTCCCTGTGACCAATATACACAAAGATGAAATCCTGAAAGAAAAGGACCTCCCAATTTATTACACAGCATATACCCCTTGTTTCAGGCGTGAGGCAGGCTCTTATGGAAAGGATGTAAGAGGTCTTATCAGACAGCACCAGTTCAATAAGGTGGAGCTTGTTAAGTTTGTAAAGCCAGAAGACTCTTACAATGAACTTGAATCTATGACGAGAGATGCTGAAGATATCCTTCAGAGGTTAGGGCTTCCATACAGGGTTGTAGCACTCTGCACAGGAGATTTAGGCTTTGCAGCCTCAAAGACTTATGATATAGAGGGATGGCTGCCGGGCCAGCAGAGATACAGGGAGATATCTTCATGTTCTAATTTCACGGATTTCCAGGCAAGAAGGGCTAATATAAGATTTAAACGTGAGGGCAAGAAAGGCACAGAGTTTGTGCATACCCTTAACGGCTCAGGTCTTGCCATCGGAAGAACAGTCGTAGCTATTCTCGAAAACTATCAGCAGAAGGACGGAAGCGTTATTATCCCTGTAGTACTGAGGCCGTATATGGGTGTGGAGGTGATAAGGTAGATGTCTACCGAACAACCACATAAAAATATCTTAAGCCTTATTGGGAATACACCTTCAGTAAGGATAAATAACCTATGCTCAGATGATGATGCTGAAATCTGGGCAAAACTTGAGGGCAATAATCCAGGTGGTTCTGTTAAAGACAGGATAGCACTTTCGATGATAGAGACAGCAGAAAGGGATGGAAGATTAAAACCTGGAGGGACAATTATCGAGCCCACAAGCGGCAATACAGGTATTGGCCTTGCAATGGTTGCTGCTGTGAAGGGATATAGACTTATACTTACAATGCCAGAGACAATGAGCATGGAGAGAATACAGCTTCTTCAGGCATTTGGTGCAGAGCTTGTCCTGACAGAAGGGAAGAAAGGCATGATGGGTGCAGTAGAGAAGGCCGAGGAGATCTACTCATCACTCATCACTCATCACTCATCACTTGCCTTCATGCCTCAGCAGTTTGAAAATCCTGCCAATCCTGAGATACACAGAAAAACGACTGCTCTGGAAATAATCAGTGACCTTGGTGATGTGCCTGACGGTTTTGTTTCAGGTGTTGGTACAGGAGGGACAATTACAGGGGTGGGTGAGGTCTTCAGGCTAAAAAAGCCAGATATCTGGATCGCAGCAGTGGAGCCTGCAGCCTCGCCAGTCCTTTCAGGCGGTAATCCTGGACCCCACAGAATCGCAGGGATTGGTGCTGGTTTTTTCCCAGGAGTACTGAACACAAAAATTTATAATGAGGTTATAACAGTTACAGATGATGATGCAGCAGAGACAACAAGACAGCTTTCTTTAAAAGAGGGAATTCTCGCTGGCATATCTTCAGGTGCTGCCATGTGGGCAGCACTTAAGGTTGCAAAGGAACTCGGTAGGAGCAAGAAGGTTGTAGTAATTCTCCCTGATAGAGGAGAAAGATACCTAAGCACAGGTTTGTTTATCTCAGAGACACCATAGATTCTATTATATCTGGTCGGGGCGAAAGGATTTGAACCTTCGACTCCACGGTCCCGAACCGTGTGCGCTACCAGGCTGCGCTACGCCCCGATTTAAAAATATAATAATGAATCCATACATAAAAAGAAAAGTACTGAAGAAACACGGCACATCTTTTGAAGACATAGAAGACTATATTGCCGTAGAAAAAAAACTCAGGGTCTCTGTTAATGGGAAAGAGGTTATAAATCTATATTGTACACCCTCGATGATAAGGGAGCTGGTCGTCGGTCTTTTCCTTACAGAAGGAATAATCAGGGGCGAATTATGTGCAGATAAGATGAGTATAGAATACGGAGACGAGATTATGGTTGATATCCCTGCTGATGGAGATATATTAACAGAGGGCAGGGTAATCACCTCAGGGTGCACTGGTGGAGTCACCTTCACCAAGGAAAGAGATTTTAAAAAGGTTACAGATGGTTTTTCTATTGATTCAGGAACCCTTAAGACTATCTTCAAAGAGTTTCAACAGAGGTCAGAACTATTCAGGCTAACAGGATGTGTTCACAGTGCTGCACTTTCAGACGGCAAGGACATCCTTGCCTTTGCAGAGGACATAGGCAGACACAATGCTGTTGATAAGGTAATCGGGCATGCCCTCCTCGGGGATATAGCCTTCAGAGAAAAACTCATGTTTGTGAGCGGAAGGCTTTCATCTGAGGTTGTATCAAAGTGTTGCAGGTGGGGCATCCCTATAGTAGCAAGCAGGACCGCACCTACAAGTCTTGCTATAGAGATAGCTGAAGCATGTGGAATAACACTTGTAGGGTTTGTGAGGGGAGACCGCCTGAATGTTTATACAAACACGCAGAGAATACGCTCATCCTAAAGCTCAAAGCTGAAGGCTGAAAGCTCAGACTCGCTCTGTAAGCTTTGAGCCTTGAGCTTTCAGCTTTGTCGCCACTTCACTTTATATCATACTTATACAGCCTGTGTCTGAAAGAACGAAAAGATAGATTTAGCAGCTTTGCTGCATCTGTCTTTACACCACCTGTCTTTTCAAGTGCCTTAAGGAGGTAATTTTTTTCTATAGTCTCGATAATTCTGTCGAGGTCTATCCCTTCATCATGAAGTTCTGGGATGCTCATTGTCTCCTCAGATGTCTTTATCTGTTTTTTGAGCATTGTGAGCTCTTCTCGTAATTTCTTCTTCTCAATCGCTTTTTTAACTATAAGTCTAATCTCGTCTATCTTGAACGGCTTGTGGATGTAATCATAAGCCCCGAGCTTCATTGCCTCGAATGCTGACTCTGTTGTCCCGAAAGCTGTTATCATGATTACAGGGGTATCAGGAGATACCTCTTTCACCTTTTTCAGGATTTCAAAACCATCAACCTTCGGCATCTTTATGTCTGTTATCACAAGGTCAAAAGTATCTTTATTAATACAGGACAGCCCATCATCCCCGCCAGAGGCAGCCATGACCGTATAGTTCTCCCCCTCAAGGAGAATCTGCAGGACATCCCTCATGCTCTTCTCATCCTCTACTATGAGTATCTTACCCTTACTGTTTTCCATCTGTCATTGGTAGCATAATCTCAAAGGTAGTCCCGATTCCATGTTTGCTGTTCACTGTTAATCTACCCTTGTGTTCTTCGATTATCCTATATGCTATTGCAAGCCCGAGCCCCGTACCCTGTTCTTTAGTTGTAAAAAATGGATAAAATATTTTTTTGATATCTTTTTCATGAATACCATGGCCAGAATCCCTGAAACTTATCTCCACAGCCTTCTCACGGTTTTTTGTTGAGACCACAAGTTCCCCACCTTCAGGCATCGCTTCTATTGCATTTATTCCGAGGTTCCAGAATACCTGATGTATCTTCTGAGGGTCTGCATTCACCTCAAGTCTGCCGCTGAAGTCTTTCTTTATTGAGATATTGCCTTTGTTTTGCTCCACATTCTTAAGGAGCTCGAGGGTCTCATCAAGGACAGAATGTAAATCAAACCTTTTGAACTCAGGTTGTCCAGGTCTTGAATATGCGAGAAAGTCAGTTATGATGCGGTTAAGCCGCCCCATCTCTTTCAATGCGATTTCCATCAGCCTCTCTCTGTGCTTTTGCGGTATCGTACCTTCTTTGAGCATCTCTATAGAGCCTTTAAGGGAGGCGAGAGGGTTTCTGATCTCATGTGCAATACTTGCTGAGAGTTCTCCTACTATTGCCCATTTCTCCTTCTTTTTAATATCAGTCTCGAGTTTTTTTAGTTCAGTGAGGTCCTGAAATATCCCTATAAGGCCTGTATCTTTTCCGCCTATGTCTCTTAGTGTAGAGATATTAAGCCCTATTATTTTCTCGACACCATCGTCCTTTATTATCCCTTCCATACGGCCATCAAGGATTGGAAGTCTTAGAAACGGTAAGGCCCTGTCTATCCTCTTACCTATGATAAAATCCTTTTTAACCCCTGTTATCCTTTCAGCAGCATGGTTAAAAATTAATACATTGCCTGATGTATCTGTTGTAAACAGGCCACTCGGTAGGCTCTCTATCACCTTTTTGTTGAAAAACTCTAAATCGCGTAGATCTGCATCCCTCTCCTGGAGTTTCTGGACTATCTTTTCAAGTCTGTAGGAGAGATGTCCACTCAGGTAAGCTGTAAGGTAGATGGAGATAATATGAGCAAAGATATTATATAAAAAGTCCTTTCCCTCTATAGAGCTATCAAACTCTATGGGCAACTGCCTGTAAAACTGAAGGTTTATAAGGGTACCGTAAAGTATACTGCTGAGTGTTGCAATAATATAACCTGCCCTTCTATTCAATACTATACTCGAAGAGATTACAGTCAATATGAGGGTAAATGAAAACCAGCTCTCAACACCACCTGTAATATAAATCAATGCTATCTCAAAGAATACATCAAGTATAAGCTGTATATAGAGAAATCCCTTCAGGTTCTTAATCTTTCCAGTGAGAAGGGAATATATAATTGTGAGCGTATAGAGTGTAATTATCAGATAAAAAAGTGCATGTGGATAGGGAAATCTAGCATATCCGATTTCGAAAAGAAATGAGGAGCCGAGGAGAAGAGTAACGAATAAGGCCCTGATGGTTATCAGGGCCTTTACTTTTAAAATTAATGCCTTTTCTTCCATAACATAAGTAGTAACAAGTAACGAGTAACAAGTAACGAATTAAAAACTGAAGACTTTAGACTTTTAAACTTCTCGTTACTCGTCACTATTAACTCGTAACTGTCGTTAATGTATAAGTGTGATCAGCTTGAATATGGGTAGATACATTGCAACAACTATAAAACCTACTGTAGTCCCGAGGAATATCATGAGCATGGGTTCCATCATGGCAGTAAGGTTTGAAACAGCTGCATCAACTTCATCATCATAGAAATCAGCGATTTTACTAAGCATGGCATCCAGTGCTCCTGTAGATTCACCCACTGCAATCATATGTGTAACCATCGGTGGGAAAACCCCACTCTTTGTTAATGGTTCAGCAAGTGTTTTACCTTCAGAGACCGCCTTTCTCGCATCCATTACTGAATATTCCACGACCTTATTACCTGCAGTCTTTGCTGTTATCTCGAGCCCATCTAATATCGGGACACCGCTACTTATAAGCGTACTAAGTGTCCTTGTAAATTTTGCAATAGCAATCTTCCTTATGAGTATGCCGAAGATTGGTAGCTTCAGGGCTATTGCATCTGTTGCCTTTTTGCCACCTTCTGTTCTCCTTATCTGGAATATAGAAACAAAAAATGCCACTATTGCACTAAGAGAAACAATCCCACCTATGCCGCCAAGAAACTTGCTGATGCTAATAATTATCCTTGTGGGCAGAGGCAGTGTCCCACCGAGCGAGATAAACATCGATGAAAATGTCGGGACTACAAAGACCATAATAACCGCAACAACCACAACAGCAACAGTAGTTATGACTGCAGGATAGATCATCGCCCCCTTAACCTTCTTTTTGAGCTTCATCGCCTTTTCTATATAACCTGCAAGCCTATTTAAGATTGTATCAAGTATACCTCCTGTCTCACCTGCTGCCACCATATTTACATAGAGCTCAGAAAATACCCTGGGATATTTTCTAAGGGCATCGGCATAAGTAGAACCTGATTCAACGTCTGCCTTTATGGCAGCAAGGGTTCTACCGAAACTCTTATTTTCTACCTGGGTCGAAAGTATTTCAAGGGCCTGTACAAGCGGGAGACCTGCATCTATCATTGTAGAAAATTGCCTTGTAAAGACGACTATATCTTTATCTTTTACCTTACCCCCAACTCTAAGGCCTACCTTTTTCGGTTTCTCTGTTACAACCGTAGGAATAATATTTTTTCTTCTTAGCTCTGCTATTACCTCTTCTTTTGTTACTGCAGTTATTTCGCCTGATTCGATAGCGCCTGTTCTTGTTTTACCTGACCATTGAAATACAGTAGCCATTTTTTATCCCCTCCCACGGCCAGAGGAGGCTGTAGCACTACTCTTGAGCATCGTAATCATCTCTTCAGGTACAGGTGACCTCCCCAGAGCATCTTTATATGATATAAGTCCTTTTGAATAAAGGTCGAATAATGACTGGTTCATCGTTTGCATACCAAATATTGCCTGGCCGGTCTGCATCATTGAATATATCTGGTGTATTTTGTCATCTCTTATCAGATTTCTTATTGCTGGATTTGGCACCAGGAGCTCAACCGCGAGAACCCTTCCCTGTCCAGATTTCTTAGGGATAAGCTGCTGTGAAATTATCCCTTCAAGGACAAAAGATAACTGAACCCTTATCTGCTCCTGTTGATGGGGTGGAAACACGTCTATGATACGGTTTATTGTCTGGACAGCAGAGTTTGTATGCAATGTGGCGAGTGTTAAATGGCCTGTTTCTGAGACTGTAAGGGCTGCCTCAATTGTCTCAAGGTCGCGCATCTCACCAATCAAAACTACATCAGGATCCTGCCTGAGGACATATCTTAAGGCATCTTTAAATGATGCTGTGTCAGCAGTTACCTCTCTCTGGTTAATCAGACATTTTTTGTGACTGTGAAGATATTCTATGGGATCCTCTATTGTTATTATATGGTCATATCTCTCTGAGTTTATCCTGTCAACCATAGCAGCGAGGGTTGTAGATTTACCACTTCCTGTAGGGCCTGTAACAAGTATAAGACCTCTCGGCTTTTTTACAAGTTCATTAACCACTTCAGGTAGTCCGAGTTCTTGGAAGGTCATAATGTGGAATGGAATTGCCCTGAATGCACCTGCAACAGCTCCTCTCTGCATAAAGATATTTGCCCTGAACCTGCTTAGTCCCTTGATGCCAAAAGACAGGTCCAGCTCATTATTTTCCTCAAATTTATGTTTCTGTGCATCTGTGAGTATGCTGTAGCATAATGCCTTTGTCTCTGCAGGATCCAATGACTTCAGGTCAAGAGAAGTAGGCTCTCCATCGCTCTGTGACTCTGGGAAAACTACACCACCCCACTTTTTTTTATCAAGATCGAGGTGATCAACAGGGATAAGCCTTCCATCAATCCTCAGTCTTGGTGGACTCCCTGTTGTTATGTGAAGGTCTGAGGCCCCTTTTTCAATCATCATCTTCAGTAAGTCATAAAGCGTTGCCATTTTATCTCCCTTAATCTCCAAAGGTTACCCTCATAACCTCCTCAATAGAAGTTATTCCTTCCTTTACCTTTGTAAGACCACTCATCCTCAATGTCTTCATTCCCAGGCGTACAGCAGCCTTTTTAATTTCACCTGTAGGTGCACCCTCGAGTATTAATTCCTTCAGTTCATCCTTTATAGGCATAACCTCATAGAGTGCTACCCTGCCTTTATAGCCTGAATTATTACAAGTAGAGCATCCCTTGCCTTTGTAGGAGGTGACTGTCTTTGCCTCTTCCTCGGAAAAACCAACCTTAACAAGTGCTGATACAGGAACCTTTTCCTCCTCCTTGCACTCCTTGCAGATTCTCCTTGCGAGTCTTTGGGCAAGGATAAGGATTACAGATGAGGAGACGAGAAATGGCTCTATACCCATATTCAGGAGCCTGCTTATTGTGCCTGGGGCATCATTTGTATGCAGGGTACTCAAGACGAGGTGACCTGTCAGTGCTGCCTTAACACCTATTTCTGCTGTCTCAAAATCTCTTATCTCACCTACCATGATTATATCAGGATCCTGTCTGAGGAAAGACCTGAGGGCTGATGCAAACGTGAGACCGATCTCTTCTTTAACTTGGACTTGGTTAATCCCGAGAAAGTTATACTCAACAGGATCTTCTGCAGTCATGATGTTGGTATTGGGTTTATTTAGATAAGTAAGTGCGGAATAAAGTGTTGTTGTCTTACCACTTCCTGTAGGGCCTGTGACTAATATCATTCCGTAAGGTTTGTTAAGTGCCTCCATGAAGTCCTGTAAGGCCTTTTCTTCAAACCCGAGTTTAGTAAGGTCAACCTGCAGGGTTGACTTGTCGAGTAGTCTTAAAACAGTCTTTTCACCAAAAAGACACGGCAGAGTTGAGACACGGAAATCAATATCCCTTTTCTTGCCGAGCTTAAGCTTTATTCTTCCATCCTGGGGTAGCCTTCTCTCGGCAATATCGAGGCGTGACATTATCTTTACCCTCGAGGTCAGGGCATTTTTAATCTTTATAGGCAGGTTCATAACAGTGTACATCACACCATCAACCCTGTACCTGACGCGGAGAGAAGTCTCATAAGGTTCTATATGGATATCGCTTGCCCCTGCCTTTATCGCATTTACAAATATTCCGTTGACGAGTTTTACTATCGGGGCCTCGACTTCTTTTACGACCTCAGCATCTTCTTTTTCTTCTACAGTCTCTATACCCTCAAGGGCGCTGCCGACTACCCTGTCGAACTCATTAACATCAATTGTAGGGCCTTCTTCAATAAATGTTGCCTCGGCCTCTGTGAATTCTTCTTCGGAAAGGGTATAGTCCTTTGCTTGTAGAACCTGTGTTGCGACGGTCTTCGCTGCAACAAGGCTTTCACCTTTGCCCATATAATACTTTCCGATTGCATTGATTATTCCGGACTCACTCGAGATAACAACCTCAACATTATATCCGGTCATAAACTTTACATCATCAATCGCAAAGATATTTGAAGGGTCTGCCATTGCCACAGTTAGGGTCGCCCCGACCCTTGTAACAGGCACAATGAGATATTTTTTGGCCATGTCAGAGGGGATAAGTTTTAATACTGCCGGGTCAATTTTATAGTCTGCGAGGTTTATTGCAGGTACGCCATACTGTTTACTCAGGAATGTTACAAGTTTATCCTCTGTTATAAAGCCTAATTTTACAAGATTTGTCCCAAGCCTTCCACCTTCTTTTTTCTGGAGATTTAATGCCTGTATTAATTGATCTTCAGAAATAATATTCGCGGCTATAAGGAGCTGACCTAGTTTTGCAGCCATATATTTAACATATATAAAAATATAATGAATGTCAACTCGTGATGGGTAAAATTGGACTAAGAGGGCCGAAAATTGCTATTATTATATAAGCGTAAAGCATAAGGTTTCATACCCTTAGCTCTTTGCCATTTGCTCTTAGCTTTCTACTAAATTTAAGATTCAGATAATGCTGAATACACAGAAGGATATGCCCTCTATAAGTGATGTAGAGAGGGCTGAGAGGTTAAGAGGAGTCCTCGAGACCCTTTATGAGGTGAATAAAAGAATACCTGTAATCGTTGAGGGGAAGAGGGATGCACTTGCACTAAGGAGGCTTGGCCTTGTTGGTGAGATTATCACACTCCATAGAGGCAAGAGTCTTTATGAATTCTGTGAGGATGTTGCAGAGAGGTTTCACCGGGTAATTGTACTGTTAGACTGGGACAGCAAGGGTGAGAATCTGAATAGGACATTAAGCAGACATCTCAAAGGGCACTGGGAAGAATTTTCTACATTCAGGGAACTCCTGAAGATACTCTGCCAGAAGGATATAAAGGATATAGAAGGTATCCCAAAGTTGCTCAACAGGCTTGAGGGTAATGAAATCTCTTGGTATTGAGGGTGAAAACCTCGCAGTAAAATTTCTAAAGGGTAATGGTTACAAAATCATTGCCCGAAATTATAAAACATCGATAGGTGAGATTGATATTATTGCAAAAGATGGCGAGACCATTGTATTTATTGAAGTAAAAACAAGAACAGATGATTCCTTCGGTTATCCATTTGAGGCAGTACATACAAAGAAGAAACAAAAATTGAAAAAATTAGCCCTGCTATATCTGAAGAAACAGAAAAAAGAATACCCGGCCAGATTCGATGTCCTGAGTATTTACAAGAATTATGGTAAATACGAGATCGAGCATATCAAGGATGCATTCGAGGTTTGAGCTACTCAAACCAAGACATAAATGTCTTAGTAAGCAGGACTGGCCTTCGCTTATCGCTGGATTTGCGAGCTATCAAAATTTTTGTCATTGACAAATATATGCAGATATTATTATATATGAATATATAACTTAAAGGAGGTCTCAGGTGAGGTCAATAGGTAAGAGGGTAGAACTTCTCAGGGTAATCGCCCATCCTGTAAGGATTCGAATCCTTGATGAACTTTTAAAGGGTGTAAAATGTGTAAGTGACTTTGAGGAATTCCTGTCAATAAGCCAGCCAAATGTCTCACAACATCTATCACTTCTCAGGCAATATGGAGTAGTAGACTACTACATAGATGGAAGGCTTAGATGTTATTTTCTTAGGGATCCAATAATACCCGATATTTTAGGGGTTCTAAAAAAAGACTACATGGAGGAGTTGCCAGCTCCTGCATGTTGTCCTATAACAAAAAAAGGCACATATCCAAGAGAAAGGATGAGGTAATATGGCAAAAATATTTACATTATTCCTGTCCACATCACCTTATTCTTACGAAAACACATTGACTGCAGTCAAAATTGCTGAATCTGCTTTGAACAAAGGGCATGTAGTAAATCTCATTGCCTCAGGTGATGGAGTATATTGTTTTCTCAAAGGCCAGAAGGCAAAGGGGATAACCAATGCCCAAGAGAAGTTCTCAGAGCTCATCCAAAAGGGCCTTAAGGTCTATCTCTGAGGGGGTTGTATGAACTTTCGCCGTGCAGCGAAAGATGATTATCTAAATGGCACAGAGGTAGGCTCACTCAAGGGTCTTTTCAAGACCATGGGTGAGACGGATATATGGATAAATATTGGAGCATAAACTTAAGAGCAGCAGAACAGTAGAGCAACAAAGGAGTAGTCCTGAAACTGCTGTGCTACTGCACTAATGCTCTACTGCTCTATTTTAAGAAGGAGGATATCATGTCAAAAGTGGCAATGATTCTTAGAAAACCACCTTACGGAGATATCAATGCAGCAGAGGCAGTAAGGCATGCAATGGGTGGTGTTGATGAATTAAAGGTTATTCTTGTTATGGTGGATAGCGGAGTCCTTCTTGTGCGTAAAGGACAGGATGAGTCAGGTACAGGGTTTACTAACCTTGAGACGGCATTAAAGGATTGTATTGATATGGGTGTTGAAGTTTATGCTGATAAACTCCCGCTGAAAGAACAGCATATAGATACAGAAGAACTCATCGAAAGTGTAAGGTTAGCGAATAGTGCTGAGATTGCAGAGATGGTAAAAGAGGCAAAAACAACGATGATTTTTTAGGGGGAGGTCAGGATGCTTGTAATTGTAAAGAGTCCACCTAATACAGCCGATGGTGAAAGAGGAGTAAAACTTGCGAGGGACATGGCTGCTGATGTAGTCCTTATACAGAATGGTGTCTATTTTGCCCAGAAGGAAAGACTTGGAGGTTTTTGTGGAAGGGCATATATTATTGATGAAGATAAAAGACTCAGGGGATTAAAAGATGAAGAGCTTGAAAGAGATGTAAAGAAGCTAACCTATGACGATCTTGTGGATTTAATGGCTGAAAACGATAAGGTGGTGGGAATGTTCTAATTAGCTATCAGCGATCAGCGTTCAGCAGTCAGCAAGACAGGATAAAAAAGTTTTAGCTGAAGGCTGACAGCTAATAGCTGATGGCTTTAAACGGGGAGGTAACGATGGCGAGGATAGTAATACTCGGTGGCTCCTTTGGAGGGCTTACATCAGCATTTGAATTAAATTGGTATTGGTGGTCTTGGTGTATCAAAGAGATGGATGGAGGATGAATTTGCAGAGAAGGATATAAAGGTTATAGCGAATACTGCAGTTGAAGAAATTACTCCTAAAGAGGTGAAGCTTAAAGATGGCACAAAGATTCCATTTAAACCCTCTATGTTCGCACCTGCTATGAAAGGCGTTCCTGCTGTTGCACATCTTGGTAATCCGAGGGGTTTCATTCCTGTTGATGAACATATGAGACACAAGACATATAAAAACATATTTTGCATAGGTGTTGCAGTCGCAATTGCTCCACCTGAACAGACTCCTGTACCCACAGGCGTCCCAAAGACAGGTTATATGACAGTAAAGATGGCAAAGACTGCAGCAGCCACGATTGCAGCAGAAATCAAAAATGAGACTCCACCTTCACCTGAAGAATTGTCAGTCATCTGTCTTATGGACATGGGTAATACTGCTGCCTACATGAAGGCAAAACCAGTGCTTCCGCCAAGGCAGGAGGCAACTCTCAAGAAGGCAATATGGGCAAAATGGATGAAGATTTATTTTGAAAGGTATTTTCTCTGGAAGATGAGGCATGGGTTAAGCAATCTACCATGAATAATTCAACACATAAAAGTACTCGACAAAATTTAAAGTTAATATATTCTAATATTAGAAACTATGAAAAAGCATATATTTAATCTTCAGGCAGACATATGTAAGACCCTTGGGAATCCTAAAAGGCTTGAGATAATCGATGCCCTCTGTGATGGGGAGTTAACCGTTACAGAGTTGGTAGAACGGTTAGGGATCCCGAAGGCGAATGTATCGCAACACTTAGCCATCCTGCGTTCTAAGAGGCTGGTTGTCACACGGAGGGAGGGGCTTAATATTTATTATAGCATTGCCAATCCAAAGATAATTAAAGCCTGTGGGATGATGCGGGAGGTCCTTTTTGAACAGCTTGAGGAAGGGGGAAAACTGGCAAAGAGGTTCAAGACCGCAGGATAATTCTATAAGGTAAAGAATGACAAAAGTAATTAAAAGTATCCAAAATAAATTCCAATATGCGAATATTATTACATTTTGGAGGTGTTTATGAAAAAGTTTTCACTTGTTGAATTTTCTGTCAGACATCCTAAGTTGATTCTATTTTTAGCAATAATCTTCACCTTCGTCTTCATGACACAGTTCCCGAAGATGAAGACAGACACAAATCCCAAGAACATGCTTCCTAAGACATCTGATGTGAGGGTATGGAACGATGAAGTAGAGAAGACATTCAGTCTTTACGAGGACATGATAGTCCTGGGAATAGGGATGTTAATAGTTTTCCAACTATTACTAATGTGACAGCAGAGGCAGGCATTCTAAAGGTAGCCCCTCTTATGACAGAGGTTCCAAAGACCGATGAGGAAATAAATGCTCTGAGGAAATGCTCTTTGAAAACCTCCTCTTTATCAATCGTATCGTCTCAAAGGACGGAAAGACCACTGCCATATATGTCCCTCTTGAAAAAGGCGCCAACGGAAAAGAGATAGCAGACAGGATAAGGGAGATTGTAAAGAAGGAAAAGGGTGACGAGAAATACCATATAGCAGGTGACCCTGTAGCAAGGGATACCTTTGGTGCTGTGATGTTCAAATTAATGGGAATCTTTTCTCCCATTGCAGGAATGATAATGTTTATCGCCATCTATCTTATGTTCAGAAACCTTTCACTTTCTATCTCTATGATGATGGTCGCGATGATAAGTATTATCTGGTCCATGGGATTACTTATAGCTCTTGGCTTCCCTATCCACATAATGTCCTCCATGAGTCCAGTATTTCTCATGGCAATTGCAACAGACAGTATCCACATCTTTAATGAATATTATTTCAGGTATCGTGAGAGAAAAGATAAAAAGACTGCAATCATTGAGACAATGGAAGCAGTGGGCCGTCCTGTCAGATATACTGCCCTTGCCACTGCAGCAGGTTTTGCTGTCTTAATGTTGATGCATATAATCCCGGTCAAGGTCTTCGGAGGTCTTGTAGCTTTTGGGACAATTGTCCTGAGGCTACTGAGCTTTAGTTTTATTCCTGCAATTCTTACATTTATAAAAGAGGAGAAGATAGAGAAAGCGTCATCGCGAGAAGACATTGGACTGAGCAGGGCAACACAATTCCTTAAAAGCCTCGGCAGCTTTGGCGCGCATAAGCCAAAGACAACTGTCCTTGTCGGTCTCATACTCCTTGTAATTGTGGTTATAGGGACAACAAAGATTATAGTCAATAACAACATGGTCGAGTGGTTTAAATATGATAGCGAGGTGAGGACAGTAGATAGGGTTACGAATAATGCCCTCGGAGGCACATCCCTTGGCTATGTTGTGGCTATCTCAGAGGAAGAGGATTTTATTAAGACACCAGAGGCAATGCGTTATATAGAGGGTCTTCAGAGACATCTTGAAAGGCTCCCTGTGGTTGGGAAGACAAGCTCTGTCGTGGATTATGTAAAGAGGATAAATCGCGTTCTTCATAATGATGACCCTAAATACGATATTGTGCCTGAGACAAAAGAGGTGATAGGTCAGTATCTCTTTTTATTCAGCATGTCTGCAAAACCATCTGATTTAGATAATGTTGTTGACTATCCGTTCAAAAGGGCAAACATCTGGGTTCAGCTCAAGACATGGGATGCACAGGCAATGCGGGATGTGATAAAGGCAGTGGATGAATACAAGAATGCCCATCCCATTTCAATGGAATTTAAACCTGCAGGCATTGCCTATTTCAATCTTGTGTGGAATGACGAGGTCCTCTATGACATGCTCAGGGGATTTATCCTCGCATTGATTGTAGTCTTTGTCATCCTTGCCTTCAACTTCCGCTCACTGAAATGGGCAATAGTCGGCTACATGCCTCTCTTATTTACAATACTCCTCATCTATGGAGTTGTTGGATATATCGGCAAGGACTTTGACATGCCTATATCGGTTCTTTCATGTCTGTCATTAGGGATGGCAGTTGACTTTGCGATCCATTTTATAAGCAGATTCAAACAGAGATTAGTCGAAAGTCAGGAGTCAGGAGTCAAGAAAAAGGAAAACTCTCGACTCTTGACTCTCGACTATTGACTGATTCTTTATTGTAGACTGCTGCAAGGCCTGGAAAAGGGATAATGCGTAATGCTGTGCTTTTTGCTTCAGCCTTCTCTGTGATGATGTTTGCGCCGCTTACTCCTTATATTTACTGTAGGTGCATTCATAGTGAGCATGATGATGCTCAGTGCAATAATGACAATAATCTATCTGCTTGCTTTGATAACATTAATGCAGGGTTGGCTGTTTAAAGGGGAGGTGTAAAATGATGGAAAGAATACTTAGAGGAATAGCAGGAGTTGTAGTATTGGTAAGTCTGGGATTGGCACAGGTGCATTCTCCTAAATGGCTTATACTGACCGCCATCATGGGATTGAACCTCTTGCAGTCAGCCTTTACAAACTGGTGACCGATGATGTCAATCCTCAGGGCTATGGGGATAGATAAGAAAAGTGAGAAGTAAGAAGTTTAAAAACAAGGAGGTGTTTAAAATGACAAAGTATCTTTTGGTGGTGTTTATGCTATTGCTACCGTTAAATACCTCTGCTCTTACAGCAGAAGATGTCATGAAAAAATCACAGGCAGCATTTTTCTATCAAGGTAAAGACAAGGCACGGGTGATGATGAAGTTCATAAGCAAAAGTGGTCAAGAGAGGATAAGGGAGCTCACAATGCTTAGAAAGAATTATGGTGATGTCGGAGGCGATCAGAAGTATTTCATATACTTCTTCCAGCCTGCAGATGTAAAGGATATGACATTCATGGTTTATAAGTATCCGGTAAAGGACGATGACAGGTGGCTCTTTGTGCCTGCCATAAATATGGTAAGAAGGATTGCAGCGCAGGATAAACGCTCAAGCTTTGTTGGATCTGATTTTACATATGAGGATGTCTCGGGAAGGGATATAGAAGATGATACCCTTTCAATAGTGAAGGAAGAAAGACTTGGAACAAAGGACTGCTATGTAATGAAGAGCACACCGAAGGCAGGGGATGTGGATTATAGCTATAAGCTCTTGTGGATTGATAAAACAAACTTTCTGCCTGTGAAAGAAGAATATTATTACAGACGAGGCGAGCTTTATAAAATCTTTACTGCTGATGAAATAAAGGATGTAAAGGGATTTTCCACAGCCATGAAGAGGACTATGAGAAACCTTCAGAGCGGACACAGGACAGAGGTTACTTTCACAAAGGCAGATTACAACATTGGGCTTGAGGACGGTCTTTTCAGCGAGAGATTTTTAAACAACCACCGAAAAGGTGGGTAGAGTGAAGAGGTGATTTTAAATGGGCGGAGGAGGGATTTCAATTAAAGCTTGATACATCAAAAGAGCCATTTTATCTATTTATAAAGACTGATGCTTTCTTTGACCACATTGATGAAAAAAGGAGACTTAGAACTGAGAGAAGGTTATATAGACTACACAGCTAATAAGTGGGATTTAAGACTTGGCAGACAGGTCATTACATGGGGTTTTGGAGATTTAATTTTTATCAATGATGTCTTCCCAAAGGACTATGAGGCATTTTTCTCAGGAAGGCCTCTGGAGTATCTGAAAAAAGGTATAGATGGTGTAAAGATTGGCATTTATCCAGATTTTGTATCCTTGGAGCTTGCTGCAATACCAATTTTTGAGTCAAATAACTTCCCTGATCCAAAAAGGTTCTGGATGTATGATCCCATGTCAGGCATAACAAACAGGGAGGAAGAAGAACCAAATACTAATCTCGAAAATACAGAAGTCGCCATTTCGAGCATACCTCGATATTTGCAGGCTTTGATGCATCACTCTATTACTACAGAGGATTTTACAGACAGCCATGGATAATGCCTGATAATCCGGTGATGCCAACAAGACTTACACTCTTTTATCCAAAACTATCTGTTTATGGTGCAAGCCTTCAGGGAAGGGCACTGGATGGGGTATTGAGTCTTGAGGCAGGGTATTATGATTCGAGGCAGGACAGGTTTGGCACTGACCCTATGGTCCCAAATTCATAGACGAGATTTCTTATTGGTTATCAGAGGCAGATGTGGGAAGATTTTACAGTAGGGCTTCAATATTATGGCGAATATATGCATGATTATTCTGAGTATGAAAAAATCTTCCGGCAGGATTTCCGAAAGAAAAGAAACTCTATGACCTCTTTACTGTCAGGCTTACACAATTTTTAAGACACCAGACCCTGAGGCTCTCTTTCTTTTCCTTCTATAGTCCATCAGATGGAGACTACATGTTGAATCCTGAGATTAAATACAACTTCTCTGATCATGTATGGTCAGCAATCGGTGCAAATATCTTCGGCGGTGGTGAAAAATGGAGCCAGTTCGGGCAACTGGATAAGAATGATAACATTTATTTACAATTGAGATATGAGTTCTGAGCTTACAGAATAGAGGTTATATGGCTACTCAGGAAGTAACTTTTTCTTTAGCATTTGTTTTTGGATTATTATCATTTGCATCCCCGTGTGTCTTACCACTCATTCCATCCTATCTATCTTATATAACAGGACTGTCATTCGCTGACTTAACAGGGGAAGAAGATAAAAAGAGGATTCAAAAGGTTACTATCGTTAATTCTGCCTTTTTTATCCTCGGCTTCTCTCTCGTATTTATTGGCTTAGGTGCCTCTGCAAGCTTTATTGGTAGCTTTCTACTCGAATATAAAGACACTATGAGAATAGCAGGAGGCATATTAATAATAATCTTCGGGCTTTATGTCTTAGGGATTATTAAGATTGGGTTTCTGATTAGGGAAAGGAGGTTACACCTTAAAGAAAGGCCACTCGGTTATATTGGGTCTCTTCTTATAGGTATAACCTTTGCGGCTGGGTGGACGCCGTGTATAGGGCCGATGCTCGGTACTATATTGATGCTCGCCTCACAGGCCGAATCCATGAGTTATGGAATTCAGCTCCTCACAGTATATTCCCTCGGACTTGGTATACCATTTTTCTTGTCTTCTTTAGCCTTGAGTGTCTTTCTCTCCTATAGCAGAAAAGTCCAGCGATATATGAGGATAATAAACATTGTGAGTGGAATTCTTTTAATAATAGTGGGTTTCCTGTTTTTGACAGATAATTTTCAGGTCCTTTCAGGTTATCTTGTTGAATGGACAAAATACTCAGGGATATAGATAGGAATTCACATCCTCAGGATTAAATCTATCCGCATCAAGAACCCTGTTTGCAAATCTGAATATCATCTTACGCTGTTTGAGTGTTAGTTCTGGATAAAAGATAGGGTTTGCAACTACTGCACTTCTGAAGGCAAAAAATGGGGCAACAACCCCATAGATTTCATCGTCACCTGTCAAGGTGATATATCTTTCAAAAAACAATCTGAGCCCTTCGAGATAGGGCCCCCTTACAGAGCCATAGTGTTTTATTGAAAAGAATACATAATTGATTGTTAGTGCTGTTATGTCATCTGCAGGGTCACCCCATGGGCCACGGCTTCTGTCAAGTAAGACAAAGTCTATATCGTTAGTGTTAGTATTTAGGGGGTTACCCAAAGGGGGACAGAGTCCCCCTTTGGAGGTAAACCATATATTTCCCGGATGGAAATCTCCATGTATCTGGGATAGCCTCCTGTATTTTGGTTTCAACCTAACATTCCAGTCTACTGATTTCTTAACAATATCTGCCATCTCGTCATATGTAAGAATGCCCTCAGGGTAGGTATCAAAGACACCCATCAGACATTCGCCATGGCCTATAGTGTCTCTTAGCTTTCTCCAGTAAAGAGTCTTTGAGTCCTTCTTGACTGAGTGTATCTCCGCAAGGTATAAGGTCATCGCCTTAATTTTCTTTATATCCCTCTCATCGAGTGAGTCCTTCTTTGAAAATTCAGTCAGGTCATTAAAATAGTTCTTACCCTCTGCCCTTTCCATAAGCAGGAAATACTCTTTACCTCCACCGATAGAATGGAGACTACCATCTTTATGAAGTGCTACAACATCTATTGCCCTTATATGTTTTGGCAGGGTGTTATAATTATCCAATGCCCATATAAAAACAGAGGCCCTGTCAGAAGGGTTGTCATGGCCGAGTCCTTCAGGTAAAAGGTCTTTCAGCACATATGATTTCCTTCCCTCATTTGTATCGAACTCTACGAGAAAGCCCATGCCATGAACCCCTGCTCCTAATGGCTTGAACTCAGAGAGTTTTATATCTCCGAACCGTGCCTTCAGATATTCTTCTACCTGAGCCTTATTAATCATCGCCTTAATTCCTCCTCGAGTTGTCTTATCTCATCTTCGATCATCCGCCTTTCTTCTATAAGCATCTTTTTTTCTTCAAGGAGTGGTCTCAATTCTTCTTCGAGTTTATCTTTATCTTTTTTAAGCCTTCTTTTCTTCCCGATAAGTTCCTTGTATTTTCCCCGCTTCAGCTCATCCTCCATTTCTTTTAACTCTCCCTCTTTCTTTTCTATATTGCTTATCTTTTTATTTATCTCTTCTATCTGCTTTCTCAGACTTACAATTCTGATATCAACATCGGCAGCAGGTGATAGATTTACAGGTTGTCCTGCCTCTTCTATCTGCTCAGGTGCTTTCTCTTTACCCTTTATATCCTTTGCAGGCATTAAGTCTTCTTCAATCCTTATGACATCACCCTCTTGTATGGCTATCATACCACCTTCAAAGAAGAACCTTATCTCACCGGATGATTTCTCATAAGACTTAACACCTGTAATTACAGAACCGTTCTGAAGATAAATTTTATATGCAGCATCAGAGGTCGAGGCAAAAAGTAAGAAATAAGAAATGAGAAATAAGAAGCAAGAGGTGAAGCATTCAAGGAGCTTTTCTGCAACCTTTCTATTAAAACCCTTTATACCTGCAATCTCATCAACACTCGCCTTTCTTATATCTTCTATACTACAAAATTTACGCAAAAGGGCAAGTCTCCGCTTCTTACCTATACCAGGAATTTTTTCGAGAGGTGATTGCATAAGACCCTTCTCTCTCAACTTCCTGTGATAGCCTACAGCAAATCTGTGCGCCTCATCCCTTATCTTTTTAAGAAGCAATGATGCCCGGCTTCCATCATTAAGGTCTACAGTGTCCTCGGATGTTGTTAGATAAGCCCTATCAGGGTCCTTGGCAATGGCTATAAGCTGAGGCATTTTGTGAAACAACATTGCATTTTTGTCTATTACCCTTTTAGCAATCTCGAGCTGCCCTTTACCACCATCAATAATGATGAGGTCAGGCATATGTCCTCCAAGATTTTGCATAGTCCTGTCCAGAATTTCCTCCATCATAGAATAATCATCAACCCCCTGAACCGTTTTTATCCTCAGCCTTCTATACATATCTTTTTTGAACTCACCATCCCTCCAGTATACAAATGCACCTACAGATTCCTTACCTGCAATGGTCGAGACATCAAAGGCACCTATATCCTCAGGGGGCCTCTCAAGTTTTAATCTTTCTCTTATGTCATTTAAAAGGTCATCGAGCCTTGATTCCTTTTTATCTCTGAATGCCAGCCTTGCATTTTTTAATGCCATATCACTGAGCTCTTTTTTCTTCCCTGCCTGTGGAGCAAATATCTTTACAACCGCTCCTTTACGCTGGCTGAGCCACTTTTGGAGGGATTTTAGCTCTTCAGGGAGCACAGGTGTTATTATTTCAGATGAAGGTATAATCTCCTTTGAATAAAACTGTGTAATAAAAGTGCGTATTAACTCCCTGTCTGAGGTATTCTCAATATTCTTGATAAAGAAATCCCTTGACCCAACCATAATCCCATTTCTTATAAAAAAGACCTTAAATGAGACGGCGTTGCCCTCTCTATAAAACCCTATTACATCTATGTCTCCGAGCTCAGGTGCAACAACCTTCTGTAACTCCAGTGCCCTCTCTAATGCCTTTATCCTGTCCCTTATCTTAGCAGCTTCCTCGAACCTCAGTTCCTCTGAAAGCTGTATCATCTTTCTTTCGAGCCCGTCGAGGAGATCTTTCTTTTTACCCTCAAGAAAAAGCCTTATCTCTTCAATAAGTTTCAGATACTTCCTCCTGCTTATAAGCCCTGCACATGGTGCAGGACATCTTTCCATCTGGTAATGGATACAAGGACGCATAGACCTGTCAAGGGAATATTTGCAGTTTCTTATCTGGAAATTTCGCCTTATAAATGCGAGGGTTTCCCACATTGAGCCTGCTGGCACATATGGGCCGAAGTATAATGCACCATCCTTCTTAATCCTTCTCACAACCTCAAGCCTTGGCCACTGCTCATCAACAGTCAGTTTTAGATATGGATAATTTTTATCGTCTCTCAGGATTACATTAAACCTCGGCCTGTATTGTTTTATCAGGTTCGCCTCAAGCACAAGGGCCTCGAGTTCGTTATCCGTGACTATATAAGTAAAGTCTTTTACATCTCTCAGCATGGCCGCCTTGCGGCTATTAAGTTTTGATGACTTTTGGAAGTAGCTCCTCAGGCGATTCCTGAGGTCTTTTGCCTTGCCAACATAAAGTACCCTTTCCTTTAAGTTTTTAAAGGTATAGACACCTGGCTTTGAAGGTATGTTAGTAAGCTTTTCGAACATCACAATTTATTTTAACAGAATTTAAATCGTGTTAACTCGAGAAACTTAGAAGCTGTAATCACTGTAATAGTTTGAGACTCATATTACACAATGTAAGGACTCCAGCCAAATGGGCATGGATAATGATTAGAGAGAATTATTTCACTTCCTCAAAACTTCCTATTCTCCTGAGCCTTCTGTATCTTTCCTCTATAAGCTTGCCCGGAGTCTTTGTTTTAAGCTCCTCGATAGCGGTTAAGATGTTTTCTAATATCTTCTTTGCCATCCACTCAGGGTCTCTGTGTGCTCCTCCAAGTGGTTCAGGTATTATGCCATCTATTATCTTGAAGTTTATAAGGTCCTGAGAAGTCAGCCTGAGTGCATCTGCTGCCCTTGAGAAATCTTCAGAGCTGAGGTCACCGTTCTTCTTCCAAAGTATTGCAGCACACCCTTCAGGAGAGATTACAGAATAAATAGAATACTCAAGCATAAAGACTCTGTCTGCAACCCCGAGGGCTAATGCCCCTCCGCTTCCACCTTCACCAATAACAATAGAGATAATAGGGGTCCTGATTCTCGACATCTCCATGAGGTTGGCCGCAATAGCTTCGGCCTGGCCCCTCTCCTCTGCACCGATCCCGGGATATGCGCCTGGCGTGTCAATAAAAGTTATTATAGGCCTTTTAAATCTCTCTGCAAGTTTCATCAGCCTCAGTGCCTTTCTGTAGCCTTCTGGATGGGGCTGTCCAAAATTACGCTGTATCCTTTCCTTTGTTCCTCGTCCCTTCTGGTGGCCTATTATTACCAAAGGGATATTATTTATCTTTGCCAGACCACCAACTATCGCCTTATCATCAGAGAACCTCCTGTCACCATGCAGCTCTATAAAATCATCTGTTATGAGGTTTATATAATCGAGGGTATATGGTCTGTCAGGGTGCCTTGCTATAAGTGTTTTCTGCCATGGTGTAAGCGTTGAAAATATTTCAGAACGGATATCCTTTACCTTCTTCTCAAGCCTTTTTATCTCGTTTGATATATCAATGTCCTTCCCGTCAGATATTCGCTTGAGCTCCTCTATCTTGAGCTCGAGCTCCTCAATAGGTTTTTCGAATTCAAGATAATATCTGATCATTGAAACGTCACAGCCCCCTTGCCTGCTATCTCTTCTATCCTGCTTATTAGCTCACTATCAGGTGATACCTTCATCCTTGTAGCTATTAATGTCTCGGTGTCTTTAAGGAATATCCTTAGATAAACAGGGTATTCACCATTCTGTTCCAAAAAGTCTTCGACTTTCTGGAGACCTCTACTCTTAGATATTATAATAGACCTGAGCCTCTGGAGGCTTATGCTATCTGGCAATGGATATTTTAAGTTTATCTCCACCCTCTGCCATGTTTTTGTTTCAGGCTCATCCAGCCTTGAGATTTCCCTTGCGACAATCTTAATCCCCTTCTCTGTCTTATCCACAGTACCCTTTACGAATAAGACCATATCCTTTTGCAGAAGAGGCAGGCTCTTCCTGTAGAGCTCGGGAAAGATGATTACCTCTGTGCTGCCTTCAGCGTCTTCGAGTGTGAGATATGCCATTATCTCAGCCTTTGACCTTGTCTGTATCTTTTTGATATTTCTCAGTATGCCGCCTATCTGAATCTCTCTCCCATCCAGTGACTCTTCAAGTTCGGATGTCTTTTTAGCATTAATTTTATTGAGTTGCCTGCTGTATTTTGTGAGTGGATGACCGGTTATATAAAAGCCGAGTGCCTCTCTCTCATGTTTGAGGAGTTCAAATTCATCCCACTCCTGATCACTACCCACGGTTTCTTCAGGCATATCGCCAAAAATATTCTGCTGGCCTGATGCCTTTGCTCTGTTGTTACCATTGAGCATTTTGCTCATTAAAACCATTGCGGCTGCCCTCATCATGCCAAGTGAGTCAAAGGCACCTGCCTTTATAAGGCTCTCTACAACCTTTTTGTTCACCTTCCTCGCATCCACTCGCTCGAGGAAATCTGCTACAGAAGTGAATGGTCCATCCGTCCTCCTCGTTTCGAGTATTGACTCTATCGCAGATGAGCCGACCCCCTTTACAGCCTCGAGGCCGAACCTTATTGAATTTCCTACCACCCTGAATTCCTGTCCAGAGTGATTTATATCAGGCGGTAATATTTCTATACCCATCTCACGGCACTCGTTTATTGATTTTACTATCTTGTCTGTATTGTCCATATCAGCGCTCAGGGTAGCAGCCATGAACTCAACAGGGTAGTGCGCTTTTAGATAAGCTGTCTGGTAAGCAAGGTATGCGTATGCTGCTGAGTGTGACTTGTTGAAACCGTATTCTGCAAAGAATGCCATTAAATCAAAAAGCCTTGTTGCCTTTTTCTCTGAGATGCTGTTTGCCCGAGTCCCTTTTATGAATGCCTCTTTCTGTTTCTCCATCTCTTCTGGTTTTTTCTTGCCCATAGCCTTCCTCAGGATATCTGCCTGTCCCATGGTAAAGTTTGCGAGCTTGTTTGCTATCCTCATGACCTGTTCCTGATAAAGGATAACACCATATGTCTCGTCCAAGATTTCCTTTAGTTGTGGCAGTTCATATTTAACAGGTATCTGGCCTTTTTTCCTTTTTATGAAGTCATCTATCATGCCGCTTCCTATGGGGCCAGGCCTGTAAAGGGCAACGAGCGCTATAAGGTCTTCAAACCTGTTTGGAGACATCTTTCTAAGCAGGTCTCTCATGCCAGTACTTTCAAGCTGGAAGATACCTGTGGTATGTCCTGAACTCAAAAGTTCATATGTCTTTTTGTCTTCGAGTGGGATATACTTGAGTGATAAGTCCTTACCATTCTCCCTTATATATTTCAGTGTCTTGTCTATCACAGTAAGGGTTTTTAGTCCCAGGAAATCGAATTTTAATAGACCAATTCGCTCTACTGCCCCCATATCGAACTGGGTTGTAATACTTCCATCAGAAGGGTTCTTATAAAGTGGTGTATAGTCTGTTAAGGGGGCTGGGGAGATTACAACACCAGCAGCATGGGTTGATGCATGCCTGCAGAGCCCTTCAAGACGCATGGCAATATCTATTAGTTCTTTTATCTTAGTGTTACTATCATAAAGGGCCTTTAGTTGTGGTTCGACTTTAAGTGTATCTTCAATTGTAATGTTCAATGTGTTTGGCACCAATTTTGCAGTCCTGTCCACCTCTGCATAAGGGAGATCAAGTGCCCTGCCAACATCCCTGATTGCTGCCTTCGCAGCCATTGTGCCGAATGTAATTATCTGTGCAACATGGTCTTTCCCGTATTTTTCAGCAACATATGAGATAACCTCTGACCTTCTGTCTTTGCAGAAGTCCACATCTATATCAGGCATGCTTACCCTTTCAGGGTTAAGAAAGCGCTCAAAAAGGAGGTTGTATTTAATGGGGTCAATATCTGTGATATTAAGGCAGTATGAGACAAGACTTCCTGCTGCTGAGCCCCTCCCCGGGCCAACAGGAATCCCCCTCTTCTTTGCATAGCTTATGAAGTCCCAGACTATAAGGAAATATGATGAATAGCCCATCTTTTTTATTATATCGAGTTCTCTCCTGAGTCTTTCTATATAAGCTGTTCTTTGTTCCGACCCAAATCTATGAAACATTCCCTCAAAGGCAAGTTTCTCAAGTAATGCATCAGGTGTCTGCCCGTTTTCGAGTTCGTATCTTGGCAGTAGGTTTGCCCCTAATCTGAATTCAACATTACACCTCTCTGCAATGGCCCTCGTGTTCAGGATTACTTCTGGAATATCTTTGAATGCATTTTTCATCTCCTCAGGTGATTTGAAGTAGAAGCCATCAGAGTTAAAATGGAGACGGTTTTTATCCCTTACAGTCTTGCCTGTCTGGATACATAGCAGGATATCATGTGCCCTTGAATCTTCCTTCTTCATGTAATGACAGTCATTTGTAGCCACTATACCGATATGGAGTTCCCTTGCAAGCTCGACAAGCCTCCTGTTTACTTCTCCCTGTTCAGGAAGACCATTATCCTGTATCTCTATATAAAAATTTTCCGGGCCGAGTATATGTTTATATTTGAGGGCCTTCTCCCTTGCCTTATCAATCATCCCTATCTGCAGATAATAAGGTACCTCTCCTTTCAGGCATGATGTCAGTCCGATTAGTCCTCCACTGTATTGTTCGAGCAGATCCATATCTATCCTCGGTTTATAGTAGAATCCCTCGGTATAAGCCTTTGTCACAAGCGAGATGAGGTTTCGGTATCCTTTGTTATCTTTCGCAAGCAGGATGAGATGGAAGGATGCCTCATCTACATCAGTAGTATTCCTCCTATCAAAACGACTCCCTGGTGCTACATAGACCTCACAGCCGATTATAGGTTTTATGCCTGCCTTGGTGGCACGCCTGTAAAATTCAACCGCACCAAAGAGGTTACCATGGTCTGTTATTGCCACAGCAGGCATTCTGAAAACTACGGCCTGTTCGACAAGCTCTTTTATCCTTATCGCCCCGTCCAGGAGACTGTATTCTGTATGCAGATGGAGGGGGACATACTCTGAATGTGGGTGCATATAAAATATTAACCTATGGGTAATTTCAAGTCAAACAGCAATTTACTGCTGGTAATGTCAATTCTTTTGTGTAAATTCTTTTAAGGTTTTTACTCTCCATGGATCATTTAAATGAGTTAAGACTGCATATACAATCCTTTCAATACTTTGAGTGTTGTTAAAACAACTCATGGGCCTAGTTCTTCTCCTCACCTCCCTGAAGGCCCTCTCTATTACATTTGTCGTCCTTACCTTTACCCTTATCTCCGAAGGACAATAGTAGAAATTCAATAACTCCTCTAAATCTTTTTCAATACATCTTACTGCCTTAGGATATGTGGTTCTCCATCTTTCTGCCCATTCATTGTATGCCTCCACCGCTTCCTTCCTGTTTTCAGCACTGTATATAGCCCTCGCTTCATCTATGCATCTGTCCTGATCCTTCTTCTTTAGATAATTTGATACATTCCTTAATTTGTGCGCCCAGCATCGCTGTCTCTTTACATACGGATAGATATTGTCTACAGCATTCTCAAGTCCAGCATGTCCATCTGTTACTATCAATCCCAGGGCTTCCCCAGTGAGCCCACGATTATATAGGTTATTAAGGAAACCTTCCCATCTTCTTTTAGTCTCGTGGGTTATCACCATAAAATCTATTAACTCTCTTTTACCATTAACACTTATCCCATAGGCAACAAGCACAACCTTCTTCTTTGACCCAAACCCCGTCTTCGTCTTCAATGTAATCCCATCTAAAAATAGGTAAAGGTACTTGTCTTCAAACCTCCGGTTGTGATACCTCTTTACATCCTCATCAAGACTCCTGGCTATATTAGATATTGTCTGTGCACTTATGCCTTCACCCAGTAATGGCCTTAAGGCCTCCCCTGTAAGCCTGGTTGATGCCCCATATAGGAATATCTTCATTAAAGCCCTGTCTACTTCATCAACCCTCTGTTGATACCTCGGTATGATATCGCTGTCATATCCTCCACCCCTTATCCTGGGCATCCTTATCTCTATGCGACCATCCTTAAGAGTTATCCACCTCTTCCAGTACCCGTTTCTGTGATCCCTACGATCAGGAGTACGTTCGTGCGGCTTGTAGCATATCAATTGAGCACGCTCTGCTTCCAAAGCTCTTTCTATATGTTTTCTCCTGAATTCCTTTGCTGCCTCATCATGCTCCTCCCAGTAGTTCCAGAAGCTCCTCTTGTATTCTTTAAATAAGTCTGCTACTGTTAATCTTGTTAAATCCTTTACTTGCATGGGTGTATTCCTCCTTCCCTTTAATGGTTAATTTTAAAGTCAATGGAGAATACACCCACTCTTTTTGTACTTCAAGAATTTTACACAGAGAAATTTACACTACCGAAGCAATATCATAACTTGAAAAATGCATACAATTAAGGCATACTAATGCATAAGAAACATATGGATGGAAGGAGGAATTTATGAGGACCACACTTAACATAGAAGACAAATTGCTTGATAAGGCAGCAAAGTTGACTGGTATTAAGGAAAAAACGTCTCTTGTCAGGCTTGGTCTTGAAGCACTTATAGCAAGAGAAAGTAGTAAGAGGCTTGCCAAACTTGGGGGAACAGAAAAAAAATTAGAGATGATTCCCCGTAGAAGGTCTGCAGACACATAAAATGGTTCTTATTGACACTTCGGTCTGGGTATCGCACCTCCGGGATAGTAATGCTACTCTTGAGAAACTATTGAACGAAGGAGAGGTTGTCTGTCATCCATTTATCATTGGTGAACTTGCTTGTGGAAATCTAAAAAACAGAGCTGAAATACTCTCTCTTCTTCAGGCACTCCCTATGGCGCTCCATGCAGAATACCAAGAGGTAATGCGGTTTATAGAAACCTATCATCTTATGGGAAAAGGTTTAGGCTACATTGATATGCATTTGCTTGCTTCAGCAATAATGACTGATATTCCCCTTTGGACAAATGACAGGAGGTTGAGCGAAGTTTCTGCAAAGCTTGGGATAGAATATTAACCAAAAACAAATACACAAATAAACAAATAAAGGGGAAAGGGGACGGTTCTCTTAGGCTGCGGAATAATAAAAGGGTTCCCGCTTCAGAAAGATGTCGAGGATAAAGTTGATATCATAGAGGAGTGCTTTCAAAGATATTTTCCTTCAATATGCTTCTTGTATTTCCTGAGTAGTTTTTTATTGTCAGCTTTTGAAGGCAGGATACCTGCTATTTCCGACAAAATAGGCGATTCAATAATTTCTTTTTTTATTGGGATGAAATAGACTTAAAATAATCTGAAACCATCTTTGATAGACTGACATTTCTTGAACTCGCAGCCTTTTTCGCATTTTTGATTAATTTTTCGTCCATTCGTAATGTTAATTTTGTGCCCATGTTAAAACCTCATTGGCATATATATTTTATAAAAAATTTAAAGCGCAACCTGAGACTCTTTTTAGGGTTCAAAAAGCTCGCGCTAAATTTTATGCATGATTATTTTTTATTTTAAGGTATTTTTTATAATAAAGTTAAGGTAAACTTACAACATGAAAAGACTTGCTATCACAATGGGAGACCCTGGGGGGGTTGGGCCTGAGATAATTGTAAAGGCACTTTATTGTGCTGAGATAAGGGATTGCTGTAATCCTATAGTTATTGGTGACCATATTATTATGGAGGAGGCAATAAACCTTCTTAGACTGCCTGTGAAATTAAGGATAATCAAATCACCTGAGGAATCTGAGCCAGCCATCGGCTCAATCGAACTTATTGATATAGGAGTGATTAAAAGATTTGAGAAATGCAAGCCGACTGCTGAAGGTGGTAAGGCGTATGTAAGTTATATCAAGAAGGCTGTTGAACTTGCATTAGATAAAAAGGTTGATGGGATTGTCACAGCACCAATATCAAAAGAAGCCTTAAATATGGCTGGCTTTAAATGGCCTGGCCATACTGAGATGCTTGCTGAACTTACAGATACAAAAGATTATGCCATGATGCTTGTTGGAGGTCATTTAAGGGTTATACTTGTAACAATACATACCTCGATAAGAAGTGTGCCTGCTATGATAACAAAAAAGAATGTATTAAAAACTATACGCCTTGCAGAAAAAGCATGTGATATGATGAGTATAAAAACTCCAAGGATTGCAGTTGCTGGACTTAATCCGCACGCAGGCGAATCAGGTATATTTGGTGATGAGGAAATAAAAAAGATTATCCCTGCAGTCGGGGAAGCTAAAAAAGAAGGAATTCCTGTTTCAGGACCCTACCCTCCAGATACAATCTTTCATAAGGCATACAAGGGTGATTTTGATATTGTTATCTGCATGTATCATGACCAGGGCTTGATTCCATTAAAGATGATTGCATTTGATACGGGTGTGAATGTCACAATAGGCCTCCCATTTATTCGTACATCTCCCGACCACGGCACAGCTTATGACATCGCATGGAAGGGCATTGCTAATCCATCAAGCATGCTCGAGGCAATAAAATTAGCTGCTAGACTGGAGATATGAGATATCTCGGCCAGAATTTTCTTTATGACCCCTCAATCCTTAGAAGGATTATACAGGTCGCACAGCTTGACGGCGAAGACCTTGTAGTAGAGATAGGCCCTGGCCCAGGAAGGCTTACAAAGATGCTCGCAAGAAAGGTTAAAAGGGTTATTGCTATTGAGCTTGATGAGAAACTCTTTGAAAATCTCAGGGATGAACTCGCTGAATACCCAAATATTGAACTTATTCACGGAGACGCACTCAAATTTCCTTTTGAAAGTCTTATAGAATTCAAGGTTGTTGCAAACATACCTTACTATATTACAACCCCTATTATCTTCAGACTCCTCGAGGTAAGAAAAAATCTCAAGTCCATGACCCTGACTGTTCAGAAAGAGGTTGCAGAAAGAATAGTAGCAAGCCCTGGGGGGAAGGATTATGGTGTGCTCTCAATCATGGTTCAGTATTATGCAATGCCAAGACTCAAATTCATGATACCGAAAGGTGCATTCAGACCGGTGCCGAGGGTTGACTCTGCAGTGCTTCATATTAAAATCCTTGATAAGCCTTCTGTTATTGTAAAAGATGAAGCGCTCTTTTTAAGACTTATAAAGACTGCGTTCTCTCAAAGGAGAAAGATGCTTCCCAACTCTCTTAAAAGTATAAGGAGTG
The DNA here is from genome assembly GCA_040757475.1 of Nitrospirota bacterium. Taxonomy (GTDB): domain Bacteria; phylum Nitrospirota; class Thermodesulfovibrionia; order Thermodesulfovibrionales; family SM23-35; genus JACRGU01. Next base: position 46,798 of record JBFLWW010000005.1, on the reverse strand, counting down.
ATATAAAAGAGAAACTGGCCGAGGCAGGGATAGATTCAAATAGAAGACCTGAGACCTTGAGCATTGAAGAGTTCGCAAGACTTTCGAATATATTAATAAAAAATGGCGGAGGGGGTGAGATTCGAACTCACGGTAGAGTCACCCCTACAACGATTTTCAAGACCGTCGCCTTAAACCGCTCGGCCACCCCTCCGAGAACGGCGGTGAATAGTTATTAGTAAAAATACAGTAATATTATAACAGAAACCAGATTTGACTTTTTGGTCTGAATTCTTTTAAAGTTTGTAAAAATTATCGAGGTGATTATGAAAGATTCAGCTCTCCAGCTAATCCTGCAAGCAGGATATGTTGTCAAGGGTGTCTTGATTATCCTTTTGTTTTTCTCAATAGTATCGTGGGCGATAATATTTTTCAAACAGAGATATTTTTCGAGGGCGAATAAAGAGACCAATCAATTCCTGCGGGCATACAGGTCAGGCAGAGACCCTAAGGGACTTTACCAAGCAACAAGGAATTTTATTATCAGTCCCCTTGCAAATGTCTTCAGGGCTGTTTATACGGATGAAGCACATAATGACAGGAGCGAGACTAAAAGGCTCCTGAGGAGATACGAGGCACTCGAATCAGCAAAGCTCGAGAAGTATCTTAATTTTCTCGCAACAACTGGCTCAACAACCCCGTTTATAGGATTGTTTGGAACAGTCTGGGGGATAATGAACTCCTTCAGAAATATTGGGGCGACCGGTGCTGCATCGCTTGCTGTTGTTGCACCGGGCATAGCAGAGTCACTAATTGCAACTGCTGCCGGTCTTGCTGCTGCTATCCCTGCAGTAATCGCATATAACTACTATCTCAGCATGGCAAGAAGGATGATTATCGAGATGGAGGATTTTTCAGAAGAGCTCCTCGACTTTTTTACAAAAGAGAATACATGAAATCAAATAGAAACAGGGGTGCCCTTTCAGAAATAAATGTGACGCCATTTGTTGATGTCATGCTCGTCCTCCTTGTCATCTTTATGGTAACAGCCCCACTTCTTCAACAGGGGATAGATGTGAATCTCCCAAAGGCAAAGGGCAGGGACCTCCCACCTGAGGAAAGGATAACACTCATTATAAAAAAAGATGGTATTATCTATATGAATGAGAATCCTGTCTCTATTACAGAGATGAGGCGTAAGCTTGAGGCGATAAGTAAGCTGAATCCAAATGTCTTTCTTAAGGCTGATAAAGATGTGCCGTATGGTTTTGTTGTTGAGGTCATGGGTGAGATAAGGGAGGCAGGCATAGAAAGGCTCGGTATGATTACCGAGCCTAAGATAAGTCTGAGATGAGGGAGCCGAGCCTACAGAAAACAACCGCCCTATCATTTGCCATCCACATCACAGCATTATTGATAGCCTTTCTTGTTTTAAAACAATCCAGTCATCTTATAATCCCGCCACCTTATACCGTCAGTCTTATAGGCCCTGAGATGCTGAGAGAGACTGAGGAAGAAAAAGATAGAGGGACATTAGAAACTGTAAGAGATGCTATTGCTATTGAAGATGTTTCCAGACAGGACATAAAAAAGATAACTAAAAAAGAAGTGAAAATGGCAGAGGAAAGAATATCTGCCATCGCAGCCAAGAAGAAGGTGGAACGAATAGTGAGGCTCCGCTCAATAATCTCTCTTAAAGCCAGTGGTAATAACCGAAAGGATAACTCAAAGACAACCTCTGCTTCTACAGGGAAAGGCACGGCGTTTGATGAGTATTATTCAAAGATAACAAAGGAGATATGGCAGCAGTGGATATACCCTGATACAGGTCAGGAGGACCTCGAAGCTATTATCTCTATAAGGATAATGAAAGACGGTATAGTTAGTGTGCAGAAAATAGAGAAAAGTTCAGGCAATCCCTTTTTTGATAGGTCAGCGATTAAGGCACTCACAAAGGCAAGTCCCTTATCACCACCTCCATACGAGATGGAGATAGGTGTAAGGTTCTATCCGTGATAGAAAAGCTCAAGGCTCAAAGCTCAAAGCTCAAAGTTTCAATCTTTATTTTATTACTGTTCACTGTTCACTGTTCGCTGTTCACTGTCGTTGAGGCTAAGGTATATATCGACATCAATTCTCCTGCATTTAAAAAACTCCCAATTGCAATACAGGAATTTCTCGGCTCCCATGGCAAAGAAATATCAGACATTATCAGAGACGACCTTGAATTTACCGGGCTTTTTGCGCATATAGATAGGGATGCTTATATAGAAAATCCATCCCAGCCATTTAATCCGAGGAACTGGATCCCTATCGGAGCAGAGGCGGTTGTAAAGGGCTCTATTAAAGATGATAAAGATTTCACTGTGACAGTGTCCCTTTATGATGTCTTGGATGGAAAGGAGATATTGAAAAAAGAATATAAAACAGAGAGAGAACTTATAAGGCCACTCTCCCACAGCATTGCAAATGATATTTATAACGCACTCGCAGGTGAAACAGGCATCTTCAGGTCAAGGATAGCATTTGTTGCAGAGGACAAAGAAGGAAAGGGTATTTATATTATGGACTGGGATGGAAACAGGATTACAAAGATGGGATTAAAAGGGAACCTTGTCCTTTCTCCTCGCTGGTCAAGAGATGGTACAAAACTCATCTATTCAGCCGAAAGAAATAGACAATGGGGAATATATTTGTTAGACTTTATAAATATGACAGAGAGGAAGGTTTTTTCTTCAAAAGGAACAAATATGGTAGGAGATTTTTTACCTGGGGGAGATGATTTTATCTTTTCTTCTTCAAAGGATGGAACACCTAACCTTTATATTATGAATCTGAAAAACAATAAAACAATTAGATTGACTTCATCTTACGGCATAGAAGTATCGCCAGCCGTCTCCACTGATGGTAAATATATTGCATTTGTCTCAGACAGAGGTGGAAGCCCACAGGTTTATGTGATGCGCAGAGACGGCTCAGATGTGAGGAGAATAACCTTTGAAGGCTCTTATAATACCTCTCCTTCCTGGTCTCCAAAAGGTGACAGAATTGTTTTTGCAGGGAGACGAGGGACAAATCAAATATTCACAGTCAAACCTGACGGTACAGGATTGACACAGCTTACAACTCATGGGAATAACGAGGACCCCTCATTCTCTCCTGATGGAAGGTACATCACCTTTTCTTCGGATAGGGATGGGGTTAAGGGTATATATATCATGAGGGTAAATGGAGAATCTCAGAAGAGAATTACTCCTAAGAATCTAAGGGCATTTGGACCCAGATGGTCACCGAATTAAAAAGAAAAGGAGGTAGTATGAAAAAGGTTTTTGTATTGGTGTTAATTTTAGCATTCGGACTTCTCATCATTGGTTGCCCACCAAGAAAAATAGTACAGCCAGAGCCACCAGCGCCAGTTGTTACCCCAGAGGTTAAAGAGAAGGTTGTTGAGGTAAAACCAGAAGAAAAGATAACAGAACCTAAGGTCGCAAAGGTAGAAACAAAAGAAGTAGAAACACCAAAATATATCGAAGAAAGGGGTGTTTTTGAGGATATCCATTTTGATTTTGACAAGTACGATATACAACCAGATGCGAAGCCTGCTTTACAGACAACTGCTTCCTGGTTACTTAAGAATACCTCTGCAAAGATTCTAATTGAAGGCCATTGCGATGAAAGAGGAACGAATGAATATAACCTCGCACTTGGAGACAGAAGGGCAAAGGCAACGAGGGACTACCTTACAGCCCTCGGTGTGACATCAGGTAGAACTGAGATAATAAGCTATGGCGAAGAGAGACCTCTCTGCAAAGAGCAGACAGAAGACTGCTGGGCAAAAAACAGAAGGGCACACTTTGTTGTTTTAAGGGAGTCAGGTAAATAATGCAAAAAAAAGCTGAAAGCTCAAAGCTCAAAGCTCAAAGCTTAAAACTGTTCACTGTTTACTGTTCACTATTCACTCTCATGGTCTTACCTGCCTGTGTGACGACTGAGAATTTTGATTTACTCAGGCAGGATGTGACTCAACTTCAGAAGGAGTCTCTATCAATAAAGAATGAGTTAAACACCTTAAAAGAAAAAACCTCAGGAGCTGTCAGGGAGGAGTCATTTAATGCCATAAGACAGAGCCAGGCAGAAATACAATCCCAGTTGTCGAATGTATCGAGAGACATCCAGGTTCTGAGTGGCAGGTTTGATGAGAACAAATACTTCATGGAAAAGGCACTGAAAGATTCAGCAAATGAGGGGAACCTTATAAAGGCACAGATGACAAGTATTGAAGGCCAGATAAAAGATATCAGGGAGAGGCTGAATGCCTTAGAAAGCCAGATAAGGCAACAAAAAGAACCCCAAAAAGAGCAACCTTCTTTTCAACCACAACAGCAGGAGGTGCAACCTCCAAAATCAGCAGAGTCAGCAGATAAGACAAAGGCATATGAGGCAGCATACAATACCTTCAAAGAAAAGCAATACAAAGAGGCAAGAGAAAAGTTCGAGGCATTCATAAAAGAGTTCCCTGAAGACGAACTTACTGACAATGCACAGTTCTGGATTGCAGAGACATACTATGGTGAGAAAGATTTTGAGGGTGCAATCCTTGCCTACGAGATATTATTAAAGAAATATCCAAACAGCAAAAAGGCCCCGGGTGCCCTTTTAAAGCAGGGATTTTCATTTATTGAGATAGGAGACAGAAAAACAGGGAAGGTAATCCTCGAGAAGTTAAGGGAACGCTACCCTGACTCAAGAGAGGCAGAGCTCGCAAAGAAAAAGATAGAGGAGATCGAGAAGAAGGCCGAGAAAAGGAAAAGATGAGCTGGCTCAAAGATGGTTTCCAGCGTACCATAGACTACCTGCGAATATCCATCACTGACAGGTGCAATCTGCGATGTATCTATTGCATGCCTTCTGATGGTCATAAGTCAATAGGGTATAAAAAAATCCTTAGCTATAAAGAGATAGTGAGGATTGTCAGGGTCGCCGCAGGCATTGGTGTAAGAAAAGTACGCATAACAGGTGGAGAGCCACTCACAAGGAAAAATGTTACCTATCTTATTGCCTCGATAAAAAACATCAACGGCATAGAGGACCTGAGTCTAACAACAAATGGTGTGCTCCTATCGAGATATGCAGAAGAACTGGCAGATGCAGGCCTGGACAGGGTCAATATAAGTCTTGATTCATTCAGGCCTGATAGATACAGTGAGATAACGAGGGGTGGAGATATTGATGTTGTCCTGAAAGGCATCGAAGCCGCTGAAAAGGCAGGACTACTGCCAATAAAAATAAATGTGGTTCCGATAAGAGGGTTTAATGACGATGAGATAGAGGAGTTTGCGAGAATAACCCTGAAGGCTCCATACCAGGTCAGGTTTATAGAATTCATGCCTTTCGGTGTAAAAGACATATGGGGGCCTGAAAAATATATCTCTACAGATGAAATAAAATCTATCGTTGAAGGTATTGGCCCGCTTAAGCTTGTAAAGTTAAGAAAATCAGGACCTGCAAGATATTTTAGATTTGATGGTGCCACTGGAGTGGTTGGTTTCATCAGCCCTATCAGCCATCATTTCTGTGAAGAATGCAACCGCCTCAGATTGACTGCTGATGGGAAACTGAGGCCGTGTCTCTTCTCAGAGACTGAGATAGATTTAAAACCTGCCCTGAGAAGTAGTGCACCTGATGATGAAATTGAACGCCTCATTAAACTCTCCATCAAGGTAAAGCCTGAAGGCCATAATCTGGCTCTTAGCTCTTGGCCTTTAGCTCTTAGCTCTGATTTAAGAAGGCCGATGTCAAGGATCGGGGGATGAAAAAACTTACTCATTTCGATAAAGAAGGCAGGGCACAGATGGTGGATGTGACCGAAAAGCCTGCTACTCATAGAGAGGCTATTGCCAGAGGCTCAGTATATATGAAACCTGAAACCCTGAGGCTTATAAAGGAGAGAAAAGTTTCAAAGGGTGATGTGCTCGGTGTTGCAAGGGTTGCAGGCATAATGGCAGCAAAAAAGACATGCGAACTCATCCCCATGTGTCACCCCTTGAATATTACCTCAATCAAGATTGACTTCAAACTCGACGGAAAAAAGAGTAAGGTTGACATCGAGGCCGGTGTAAAGATTGTTAGCCAGACAGGTGTCGAAATGGAGGCGCTGACTGCTGTCTCTGTGGCTGCTTTAACCATCTATGACATGTGCAAGGCAGTTGATAAAGAGATGACCATCTCAGATGTCATGCTGATGGAGAAAAGGGGTGGGAGAAGTGGAGAATTCAAGAGGTAAAATCTTAAATCTTAAATCATAAATCACTTGTATCTCTTAACCTCAAACCTGTAAATATCCACATTTTCTTCAGGGAGTATCCCTGCCTTCATCCTCGTTATCCTTAACTGTTCTTCTACAGTGTCAACACCTTCGAGGTCAGGCAGTAGGAGTCCTTTCCTGTGTCCTCTTACAACTATTACCCCATATCTTTTAGGGTCGAGCTCACTTATGTCTTTTACTTTTTCAGGAGGCGACAGGACATCAACTGAATATACAAGTTCTCCGAGTTCGTCTTTCTCTACAGGGTGAAACCTGTAGTCCTGAGTTGCCGCAGATATTGCATTTCTTATTGTCTCGAGGGCAACATTCTCACAGGTGGGCATGAATGTCCCTATGCATCCCCTGAGCTGTCCGTGTTTTTTAAGAGAGACAAAGACCCCTGCCTTTTCAGCCATTTCAGGAGAGAGGATCTCAGGCGGTTTTATCGTCCTGCCTTCCCTGATGAAAGTCTCTACGGTCTTCTTTGCGAGTTCGACGATGGGATGCATTTACTTTTCCCTGTAAAGTGCATAGTCAGCCATTGTAAAAAGGGCCTCCTTTGCAGGTGAATCAGGGAAGATTGCAAGTTCTGACTTTGCATCAGTGATAAGGTTTTGTGCCTTTTTAAGAGAGGTTTCTATTGCACTGTATTTTCTAAAAAGATGGAGTATCCTGTTGAGACCGTTCTCTGCGAAGCCATCTTTTATTATCCCCTTGATCTCTCCTACCTCTGTATCTGATGCACTCTTCAATAAGTATATAAGCGGGAGTGTTATCTTACCTTCTTTAAGATCCTTGCCGAGGCGCTTGCCCAGTTTACCCTCATAAGCCATATAATCAAGTATATCATCTGCCATCTGAAATGCAATCCCTGTCTTCATACCAAAGCGAGCAAGTGCGTCTTCCATATTCTCAGGCAGGGAGCCGAGGATTGCACCTATCCTGCATGCAGCAGAGATCAACGCACCGGTCTTTGCAGAGATTATATCAAGATACTCCGCTTCTGTTATATCAGGGTCGCCTGTTTTGACAAGTTGGAGGACCTCGCCTTCTGTCATCCTCGTTGTTGCCTCGGAAAGTGTCTCCATTATCCTCTGGTTTTTCTGCATTACTGCAAGCTTCAAGGCATTGGAGTACAGGAAATCACCAACAAGTATCACAACCTGATTACCCCATATAGAGTGCGCAGGGGATTTACCCCTTCTTACCTCTGCACCATCAATAACATCGTCATGCAGCAGTGATGCAGTATGTATTGACTCGATAATCCCTGCGAGGGTAAGACGCTCGTCTCCTTTATAACCTGCTATCTCAGCGCTCAAAAGTAAAAACAAAGGTCTCAGTCTTTTCCCCCCGCTTTCTATGAGATGCTGTCCAATAAGTGGTACAACAAAAACTTGACTTTCAAAGAGGTTTTTAATCCTCTCTTCTACGAGCCTGAGATCAGGTCCATACGAGTCAAAGACTTCTTTAAAATCCATAATACCACCTCAAGGTTTTAGCCTGAATTCTTCGATATCCGCATCTGTATCCATGAGCCTTTTCAAATCCATGGGTCTAAATACACCTTTTTCTGTAATGATTGCTGTGATATATCTTGCAGGAGTTACATCAAAGGCGAGGTTTCTTACCCTTACACCATCAGGAGCTATCCGGTACCTTCCAAATACATGGGTAACCTCTTCAGGACTTCTCTCTTCTATAGGTATAAGCTCACCTGATGGGATAGAGAAGTCAATACTGCTGAGGGGTGCTGCGACATAAAATGGGATATCATGTTCCTTGCAGAGGACAGCAATAGAATAAGTGCCTATCTTATTCGCAACATCACCATTTCGTGCTGTCCTGTCTGTGCCCACAATAGCGAGGTCTATTTCACCACTTTTCATCAGTGCGCCGGCTGTACTGTCTGCGATAAGCGTTACCGGAATCCCTTCTTGCATAAGTTCCCATGTTGTCAGCCTCGCCCCCTGAAGCACAGGCCTTGTCTCATCAACGATAACATCAAACCTCTTGCCCTGCTCCCTTGCAACTAACATTGGTGCGGTTGCGGTCCCGTATCCGCCTGTTGCGAGGGCTCCTGCATTGCAGTGCGTCAGGATTGTGTCACCATCTCTTATGAACTGTGCACCCCATCTGCCGATTGTCTTGTTTACCTCAATGTCTTCCTTTAGGATCCTCTTTGCTTCAGTGATAAGGAATTCTTTTAATCTATTCACTGATTCACCCTTTCTCCCCATCAGAGCTCTTCTTATCCTCTCTATGGCCCACCTTATATTCACCCCTGTAGGTCTTGTAGAAAGCATTTCATTAAATATAGGCTCAAGTCCTTCCATGAATCCATCAAAATTCTCTGCCTTTATATCCTGTGCTCCGAGGGCTATGCCCATTGCTGCTGCAATACCAATAGCAGGTGCTCCCCTTATCCAGAGCCTTCTTATACCTTCTGCAACCTGCCTATAATCATTACACTCAATGAAGATAACCTCAAGAGGTAGCTTTGACTGGTCGAGCATAATCACCTTTCCATCAACCCATTCTATTGCCTTAACCATATCATGCCCTCTGGGGAACTAATGTAGTGATTACAAAAAATATTGTGAGGGCTGTAAGTACACCTACTGTCCCCCATGATATGACATTGTAACTCCGCGGGTTTACATAGTCGCCCATAATCTTTTTATTATTAATAAGAGAGAGCACATATAGAAGGACAAATGGGAGAAGTAGCCCATTAAGCACAGAAGATAACACCATTAGAAATATGAGCGGAGCACCTGGAATAAGGATCAAAAGGGCAGCAATGACTATCATAAATGTATATATCCACATAAACTGTGGTGCATCTTTGAAGGTCTTGTTCACACCTCTTTCCCATCCCATTGCCTCACAGATGTAGTAAGATGTTGCAAGGGGAACAATAATTGCCCCCAGAAGGGCTGCATTGGCAAGGCTGATAGCAAATATTAAAAAAGCATAGTTTCCTGCAAGAGGTTTGAGGGCCAGTGCTGCCTCTGAGGCTTCATTTATCCTTATACCATATGGAAAGAGGGTTGTTGCACATGTAACAATAATGAAGAATGAAATGATGTCTGTAATACTGCAGCCAATAAACACATCGAGCCTTGATGCCTTATACTCCTCCTTTTTTATCCTCTTTTCAGCAATAGATGATTGCAGATAAAACTGCATCCACGGAGTGATTGTTGTCCCGATAATACCTATGCTCAACATAATGAATTCAGAGTTCCATCTTACCTGTGGTACAAATGTTCCATAGAACACCTCTGTCCATTTTGGTTTTGCCATAATACCTGAGAGCACATATCCAAAATAAAGAAGACATGCGAAAAGTAGTATCCGCTCAACAAACCTGTAACTGCCCTTTACAACTAAAATCCAGATAAATAATGCACCCAGAGGAACCATCAGGTATTTGCTAAAACCGAATATCTCCATGCTCGCAGCCCATCCTGCAAAATTGGCAACAGTTGTCCCGAAGTTAGCGATGAAGAGAACGACCATCATGTAAAATGTTGACCTGACACCATAGTTCTCCCTTATGAGATCTGAGAGCCCCTTGCCTGTTACAGTACCCATCCTTGCTACCATTTCCTGTATTACTACAAGGGCGATGGTAGTTGGGATGAGTGTCCATAAGAGGGCATATCCAAAACGGGCACCTGCTACAGAATAGGTAGTGATACCACTCGCATCATTGTCAATGTTTGCGGTTATTATCCCCGGTCCCATGATAGAGAGAAATATAATAATTCTTTTCCAGAGGCTCACACCTTCCTCCTCTTGCGCTTTGCTGCTGGTGGCAGGATCCTGTCTATAACATCATCTATGGTAACGATGCCGAGCAGAAACCCTTCAGTGTCAACGACAGGAAGGGCAACGAGGTTATACTTCGATATAATCTCAGCAACCTCCATCTCATCAGTCTCCGGAGCGACCACCTTGAGTTTAGTTTCCATAATATCTGAGAGTCTTGAATCAGGGTCTGCTAAAAGGACCTCTCTGAGAGATGCAACACCAATTAATTTCTCCCTCTGGTCAACGATATAAATATAATAAACTGTCTCGATATTCAGGGCATCCTGCCTGAACCTTTCAATTGCCTCTCTTACAGTAGTATCAGGTGTGTATGCTATAAACTCATTTGTCATTACCCCCCCTGCCGTATCCTCTTCATGACTTAGCAGCTCCTGTATATCTTCAGCCTCTTCTTCGTCAATACTCTCGAGAATCTCCTTTGCCTTATCCACAGGAAGGTCGCTCAGGACATCAGCAGCCTCATCAGGAGGCATCTCTTCTATAATATCCGCTGCCCTATCAGTATCCATACCGCTTATAATCTCTACCTGGGTCTCTGGTTTAAGTTCTGATAATGCCTCTGCAGCCACATCCACATCGAGGTCTTTAAAAAATATTGCACCCTCTTTATGTGATACCTGGCTTATTATCTCTGCAATATCAGCAGGGTGTAACTCTGAGACCATCTGCCTCGGAACAGTAAGTGATATTGTTGTCAGTTTTGGTTCGAGGGGCTGTATGTAATTCCAGCTTATCAGGTTGTATGGAATGTGTTTTTTAAATAATCTCAGCAGGTCCTCACCACCCTTTTCAACTCCCATCCTTCGCATTATCCCCCTCATACCGACATCAACTGCAACAAGGACAGCCTCTGTATTAAGACCCTCGAGTTTAATATCATTTACCCGAACAACCTTTGCACCGTTTGTATCAACAATCTGTTTATCAAGAATGTCCCTGACTAACAGGAGGTCTCCCTCAGCAGGTTCATAAGGCTGGAGACTTTCACTGTAAATCTTCGAGGATATTATCCTCTTATTGAATATGTTCAGGTCAGCCCATATAAGATTGAACGACTTCTTTTTCCGCTCAATAATCAGTGCAGAAACCTTTGGAAGTGGGTCACCCCTCACAATTATGAGGTCTTTTACACTTCCGAGCTCCTCACCCTTTGGGTCAAGTACAGGCTTTTTAAGTATTTCGCTTGCAAAGAGTTCTCCGAAAAAAGGCATCTCCTCCTCCCTGAATTTAAAATTCGGTTCTCCTCCCAATTAGTTGCTAAATAGGGTTCGAGGATTCGAGGGTTCAAGTGCTTTTACTGGAATCCTTGATACCTTGACCCCTTGAATCCCTTATTTTTAAAAGTATAGCTCAGGGGTTTTTATTTCGGCAAGAAGTATTCACCTCTCTCCAGCATACCTTACAAAACTCTGCCTTTTTCTCATCTGTATCTCTGATTGAGTTCGAAAAATACATGACACACCTTGAATCCGGGCAATGAGAAAGACCATAGAGATGGCCGATTTCATGCACCGCCTCTTTCACAACACGCCTAAGAAAGAGACTGTGGTCTTGTCTCTCTCCATAAAACTCCTGTTTGAGTCTTGTAATGGAAATTATGGCATTCCCACTTACAGGGTCTGCCTCTCCAAAGACAAAGTTTAATCCAGGCACATAGAGGTCAACATCAATCACACCTAAGACCATCCCATCAAATTCCATTTTGCCGAGTTTTTCAAGTATCTTTGTTGACCAACATTGCTGTCTCCCTCTATTGTATGCATCTAAGGGTAGAGAAACCTGCTCTAATATTTCGACTCTTTTTTTAAATGTCCTGTTTATCTCTTCTTCGATTTCTGAAATGACAGGGCCGGAAACTCTCCCTATCGGCATGATATAAATCTTTTTTGCCTCAGCAAACCACATCTTGGTATTATCCCCCCCTCCTCTGCCCTTCTGAAAAGTTCTTCTACAGCGAGTATACCATCAGCCCCTATATCTATCGAATAGTTATTCACGTATAGATTGATGTGCTGCTCTATTACATCATCCTCAAGCTCCTGAGAATACAATTTAATATACGCCCTTGGTTCATCCCTGTGGGTGAATGCATACTCAATGCTGTTTCTAAGAAGGGTATCAATTTTCTTTATTAGATCCCTTCCCAGTCCCCTCTTTGCGAGTATCCCTCCAAGTGGTATTGGTAACCCTGTCTCCTTTTCCCACCACTCACCGAGGTCAATTACCTGTTTTAATCCGTAATAGGGATAAGTAAACCTGGACTCATGGATTATCAGTCCTGCATCTACTGTCCCATCTCTTACTGCATCCATAATCTTATCGAAAGGCATCACAATGTAGGCGTGGGGGAAACAGAGTTTCCCCCACGGGCCCCTTTCCCTTGAGGGGGATTTCACAAGGGGGACAGAGTCCCCCTTGTGCGTAAAGGCTGAAGTGAATAGCTGAAAAAGCAGATATGCTGTTGTAAGTCTGCCTGGTATTGCGATCTTTTTACCCTGTAAATCCATCATCCCATAGTTTTCCCTTGCAACAACAAGAGGTCCACAACCCCTACCAATCGCTCCTCCTGAGCGAAGCAGGCAATAATCTTCACAGAGATGTCCAAATGCATGATATGAAGCCTTTGTCACATCGAGTTCAGCACGCAGTGCCATCTGATTCAGTATCTCAACATCTTCTAAAATCTCTTTAAATCTCAAATCCCCAGTATCTATTTTCTTATGCACAAGGGCATAGAAGATAAAAGTATCATTGGGACATGGAGAATAGCCGAGGGTGATGGGATTTTCTAACATGGATTTTTCACTTAAATAGCTTTTTATATTTTATCCTATAAATCAGATTTCCTTTAGAAACTCCATTACCACCATCTGACAATTCTCTGCTGCGAGTTTTAAATCCCATTTGCTCGTATCCCTGTCCTCAACAATATTGCTGATGCCTCTAATCTCAACCATGGGGATACCGTATAATGTGCATATATGGGCTACTGCTACGCCTTCCATGTTCTCGCAAATTGCATTAAATCTCTTCTCAAGTTCCAATGCCCTCTTTATTGTACCTGTGCATGTTGATACTGTGACAAATGGACCTGACTTCATTCTAGTGACGAGTGATGAGTGATGAGTGATGAGATTAAAAGACTTAACAAATTTCTTCAAAAGGATTTTATCCAGAGGGAATTCGTTAAAATATTTTTCCCTATCCCCATAAATCTCCTTTTCTGCAATTGCAATGTCTCCTATCTTCAAACCCGATGAAGGATAGGCACCACCAACGCCGAAGTTGATAACAAGGCGTGGTGAAAACTTTTCTATCAGGATAGTTACTGTATATGAGGCATTTGCCTTTCCTATTCCGGAGGCAAGATAGACAACATTTTTATTCCATATTTTGCCTCTATAAAATGTTAAATCACCAGACACCTTAGTATCAATCCTCTTAAGGTGCTCGCAGATAATTTTGCTCTCAGAGGCAACAGAAGAAATTAATCCGATGAGATTCTCTTTTTTCGTTTTCATTCAAACTTCTCACTTTTTGTTTTTAATTTTACCACCTATCCCCTTGCAAAAAAAGGTTTTTTATGTTAGGCTTTCAAGCTATAAAAACACACGCCTGAACAACTTCCCTAAACGGTCCCATGTGGGTTTAAGGGAAAAGGCGGAGGTAAAACCATAGGAGGAAAATAATGGTAGCAACGATGAAAGAATTACTTGAGGCTGGAGTACATTTTGGCCATCAGGTAAAGCGGTGGAATCCGAAGATGAAGAAGTACATCTTCGGCGAGAGGAATGGCATTTATATCATTGACCTTCAGAAGACGATGAAGGGACTTGAGGATGCATATAATTTTGTTAAGGGTATAGCTTCAACAGGCGCACCCATCCTCTTTATTGGGACAAAGAAACAGGCACAGGATGCTGTGCAGGAAGAGGCCCAGAGGGCAGGTACATTTTACATAAACCAGCGGTGGCTCGGTGGTATGCTCACGAACTTCTCGACAATAAAGAAGAGCATAGAAAAACTCAAAAAGATTACAGCCATGAAAGAGGATGGCACGTTCGACCTCCTTCCAAAGAGAGAGACTACCATGCTTGAGAAAGAGAGGACAAAACTCGAAAAAAATCTATCAGGCATTAAGGATATGACAGACCTTCCAAGTGCGGTGTTCATAATAGACCCTAAAAAAGAGCGTATTGCTGTTGCTGAAGCACGGAAGCTCTCTGTGCCGATAGTTGCAATAGTTGACACAAACTGTGACCCTGATGAGGTTGACTATGTGATACCAGGCAATGATGATGCTATAAGGGCTATAAAGCTTATAACCTCAAAAATAGCTGATGCAATACTTGAAGGGAAAGAGATGCTGTCCACGATAGCTGCACAAGAGGCAGAAAAGATACAGGTTGAAGAAAAAATACAGCAGGAAGAGACAGCGGAGATATCGGAATGACAATAATCTCAGCAGATATGGTTAAAACCCTCAGGGAAAAGACAGGTGCTGGCATGATGGATTGTAAAAGGGCCCTCACAGAGGGCAATGGAGACCTTGAAAAGGCAGTAGCCCTTCTAAGGCAAAAGGGGCTTGCAAGCGTGTCAAAGAAAACTAACAGGGTTGCGTCAGAAGGCATAATAGGTTCGTATATACATATGGACAGGATAGGAGTAATGGTTGAGGTTAATTGTGAGACTGATTTTGTTGCAAGGACAGATGAATTCAGGGAGCTTGTGAAAGATGTTGCAATACACATAGCCGCAGCAAATCCAGCATATCTTTCGAGGGAGGATATCCCCCAGGATGTCATAGAGAGGGAAAAGGAGATATACAGGGCACAGGTCACAGGTAAACCTTCTCAGGTTATAGAAAAGATTATTGAGGGAAAACTCGAAAAGTTTTATACTGAGACCTGTCTTGTTGACCAGATATTTGTCAAGGACCCGGAGCAGAAAAAAAAGGTTAAAGACATTGTCACTGAGAAGATTGCAAAACTAAGTGAGAATATTGTCATAAGAAGGTTCGTGAGATTTCAACTTGGAGAGACCCAGCAAAAATAAATTCAAAATGAAATACAAAAGAATACTTTTAAAGCTTAGTGGTGAGGCCCTGATGGGAGATAAGAGCTACGGTATTGACCCATCCACTACTGACTTTATAGCCAGAGAGATAAAAGAGGTAGTGGCTAACGACATTGAGGTCGCAATAGTTGTAGGTGGAGGGAACATCTTCAGGGGTGTTGAGGCGTCTGTTAAGGGGATGGAAAGGGCATCTGCAGATTATATGGGAATGCTCGCTACTGTAATAAATGCCCTTGCACTACAGAATGCCCTTGAAAAGCAAGGGATTCCAACAAGGATTCAGTCAGCGATAGAGATGAGGGAGCTTGCAGAACCATATATAAGGCGCAGGGCAATAAGACACCTCGAAAAGGGCAGAACTGTTATATTTGCTGCAGGCACAGGAAACCCTTACTTCACCAGTGATACTGCTGCAGCTCTCAGGGCAATGGAGATTGGTGCAGAAGTTATACTCAAGGGGACAAAAGTTGATGGTATATACTCCTCTGATCCACTGAAGGATCCTAAGGCAAAAAAATACGATACAGTGACTTATATTGAGGTGTTGAAAAAGGGCCTCGGTGTTATGGACTCAACTGCTATATCCTTATGTATGGACAACAACCTCCCGATTGTGGTATTTAACCTGAGACGCAAGGGTAACATTAGAAAGGTTGTAGAGGGGAAAAAGATAGGGACTCTTGTGAGGGGAAACAATGCAGCAGGAGTTAAAAAGAAAGACCAGTGAGAGGATGGCTGGTGCTATCGAGGCACTGAAAAAAGAATTTGGCTCTATCAGAACAGGAAGGGCTTCCCTTGCCCTTTTAGATGGAATAATGATAGATTATTACGGTACAATGACTCCGCTTCAACAGCTTGCAAGCCTGAGCATACCAGAAAGCCGCCAGATAGCAATACAGCCCTGGGAGCAGCGGATAATCCCTCACATCGAGAAGGCAATCCTGAAATCAGACCTTGGCCTTACACCTATGAATGACGGGAAGGTGATAAGGATAAATATCCCTATGCTTACAGAAGAAAGAAGGAAGCAGCTTGTTAAGGTTGTGCGGAAAAGGGCAGAAGAAGCAAAGGTAGCAATAAGGAACATAAGGAGAGCTGCGAATGAGGAGCTCGAGAGGCTCGAAAAAGATAAGCATTTAAGTGAAGACGCTGTCAGGAAATCCCATGACGAGATACAGAAGGTTACGGACCTGTATATAAGTAAGGTGGATGAGGTTTTAAGGCATAAAGAAAAAGAAATAATGGAGGTGTAAAATGGCAAATAGTAATTTTATGCTGAAGGTGACAGATGCAAAGATGCTTGATATTCAGAAGGCCCTTCAGGCAGCAGGCATCAAGGTCAGGAGCATTATCGAGGTATTCAAAGAAGGTGAAAAGGAAGGTGAAAGGGCTGAAGAGGAAAAATGAAAAACCTGTCAAGAGGAAGAAATCAGAAGAGGACAGGAAGAGAGTTCTTAGAAGAACTTTAATACAGAAAAGAGAGCAGATTGTAAAAGAGGCGAGAACTGAAATATCGAAATATATAAAGGGAGAGAATAAGCAACTTGTTGATACTGCCCTCGATGATGGGGACTGGTCAGTTGTTGACCTGTCAGAGGATGTAAGCCTGAAACAGTTAGGCACCCATAGAGAAACCCTGCTCAAGATAGACGAGGCAATTAGAAAGCTTGACGAGGGGACATATGGTATCTGCGAGGATTGCGGGGAAAAGATAAGTGAACAGAGGCTTAAAGTCCTTCCTTTTGCGATTTACTGCAGGGATTGTCAGGAAAAAATAGAGCAACTTGAGGAGATAGAGAGGGAGGAAGAAATAGGCTAAAACAAAATTCAAAATGCAAAATGAAAAATTAAAAATTATGGAGTCCTTTAATTTTGCATTTTTTAATTTTCAATTTTTAATTTCTTTAAGTATCTCCCTCGCCCCCTGTGCAAGCAAATCCTCTGCAAGCTTAATACCAAGTGCTTCAGCTTCTTCAGGCCTTCCCTGAAGGCGGCCCCTTATAATCCTGTGACCACTGATGCTTCCAACAAGGCCATCTATAATGAGTGTAGAAGTTCGGAAGTTCAGAAGTTCGGAAGTTATATCCTTCTGCTCTTCTGGTCTTCTGCTCTTCTGCTCTATCGTTGCATAGGCTGCGATTGGAACCTGACAGCCACCTCCAAGTCTCTTGAGAAACGCCCTTTCAGCCCTCACACATATTGATGTCTCTTTATGGTTTAATGGTGCAACTATATCATTCATGGATTCATCGTTAATCCTGCACTCTATCCCTATAGCTCCCTGTCCTATTGCAGGAAGGCTTATCTCAGGCTCAAGGATTTCAGTTATCCTTTCAGACCATCCGAGCCTCTTTACACCTGCAACAGCTACGATTATGGCATCGAACTGACCCTCATCAAGTTTTCTTAACCTCGTGTCGAGATTGCCTCTGAGTTGTGTAATATTCAGGTCGGGCCTGAGATGGCGCAATTGGCATGAACGCCTGAGACTGCTTGTCCCTATTGTTGCACCATTAGGCAAGTCTTTAAAACTTTGAACTTTGAACTTTGAACTTTGAACTTTAGTTATCAATGCATCCCTCGGGTCTTCCCGCTCACATACAGCAGCAATATGTAAGCCCTCCGGAAGATCTGTGGGCACATCTTTCATGCTATGGACAGCAATATCAACCTCACCTCTAAGGAGCGCTTCCTCTATCTCCTTTACAAAGAGCCCCTTCCCACCAACCTTTGCGAGTGGAACATCAAGGATTTTATCACCTGTTGTTTTTATCCTGTTGAGTTCTACTTCAAGATTGGGATTTATTCTCTGGATTTCTGATTTTATCCATTCAGCCTGCCATAGTGCGAGCTTGCTACCTCGTGTCCCAATAGTCACCTCATTTTTTTTCATCTTCTTTCCCGTTTATGCCATAAAGCCTTTTTACTGTTGCTATCAGGATGTCTTTGTCTTCCGCATCTTCTTTCAGTGCTATGGTTGGTGGATGGATGAGTTTATTGATGATGGCAGCAGCCATATATTCGATGGCCCTTCTCTCTCTTTCTCCAAGCTCAGGTAGTTTGTTAATCAATCTTTCAAACTCTTCTTTCTTTATCTCTTCTGCCTTGTCCCTGAGGGCAACAATAGTTGGCACAGAATCGAGGGAAGACTGCCATTTAAGGAAGGTCTCGACCTCCTCTTCTATTATCTCATCTGCTTTTTCAGCCTCTTTATGCCTCTCAAGCATATTTGCGTCAACAATGCCCTGGAGGTCATCAATATCGTATAGATAAACATTTTCCAACTGATTAATCTCAGGGGCTATGTTTCTCGGTACAGAGATGTCTATAATGAAGACTGGCCTGTGTTTTCTCTCCTTCATCACCTTCTGCATCTGGCTTCTCATCAACACATAGCCTGAGGCGCCAGTCGAACAGATGACAATATCAGTCTGCACCATCTCATAGAGAAAGTCTTCAAATCTGACAGGTCTACCATTAAATTCCTTTGCAAGCTCACACCCGCGCTCATATGTCCTGTTTGCAACCTTTATATCTCTCACCCCACTGCTTATAAGATGCCTTGCAGCAAGCTCTGCCATCTCACCTGCACCTAAAAGCATAAATGACTTCTCTCTGAGGTCAGTGAAAATCTTTTTTGCGAGTTCAACAGCAGCAAAGCTTATCGAGACAGCGTTTTCAGCTATCCTTGTCTCTGTCCTTACCCTCTTTGCAACAGAGATCGCCTTTTTCATAAGTTTGTTCAGAAGGAGGCCTGTTGTTTTTTTCTCGAGGGCGAACTCAAAGGCATCTTTCAGCTGTCCGAGTATCTGTGGCTCACCGACTACCATAGAATCAAGGCTTGATGCAACCCTGAAGACATGCCTAATTGCAGCAACATCATCATAGATGTAAAGGACATTATCAAGTACGGCCATCTCTATATTGTGGAATTGGGATAAAAAGCCCTTTATAGACATAGATGCCTTTTCAGCATCACTGACATTCGCATAAAGTTCTACCCTGTTACAGGTAGACAGTATCATAGCCTCTTCTACATCAGGGAGTCCTTTAAACTTTATCAGGCCCTCTTCAAGCTTAAGGCCATTGAATGACAGTTTTTCCCTGACATCTATATCAGCAGTCTTATGGTTGAGACCTACTATAAAAACCTTCATTTGAAAGCGTGCAGACCCTTAAGCAGAAGGTTTACGCCGAAGAATGTGAAAATGACCGCAGCGAAACCTATTATAGATAGGATTGCAGCCCTTTTCCCCCTCCATCCGGCGGTCAGCCTCGCATGAAGTACGAGGGCATAAATAAACCAGGTTATCAGAGACCATGTCTCTTTTGGATCCCATCTCCAGTAACTTCCCCATGCGCTCTCTGCCCAGAGCGCACCTGTAATTATTGCAAGTGTCAGCAGAGGGAATCCAAGTGTTATAAGTTTGTAATTTATCTCATCAAGTATCTGGAGGCTCGGAAGCCTTTGAAATAACCCTCCAAGATGTTTTGACTTAACGTAATGTTCCTGGAGTAAGTACATGATTCCTATGCCAAAGGCCATTGCAAAGGCTGCATCACCGAGGAAGGCAAGGACTGTGTGGATCCCCAGCCAGTAACTCTGAAGAACCGGGCTTAATGGCTCTATCTTTCTTGGAAGCATAGAAGATGAAAGCATAAGAATAAAGACCACAGGCATTATGAACGAGCCGAGGAGTCCGAGCCTGTATCTATATTCAAGGAAAAAGAATAAAAGAACGATACACCATGAAAAAAATGATGATGCCTCATGAAGATTGGTTATCGGAATATGTCCGGCGATTACATATCTTGCAACTATATTTGCTATGTGTATTAAAAAGCCTATCACAGCGAATGTGAGCATAAACCTTGATGTGGTCTTGGTGCCTCTGAAGAGTTCCATAACGCTCACTATTGCTGCTGCAAAGTAGAAAGTAAGTGCAAGCTCGAAAAGGATTGTTACCATCAGCAAACCACCACTTCTTTCACATCTTCTTTATATCCACATTCCTTATTCAGACAGGAGAGATAGACCTTTCCAGTTCGATCCCTTTTCTCGACAATAAATTCTGCATTGCATTGCGGACACTTTTTATTAATCGGCTTATACCATATAGCAAATTTACACTTCGGATAGTTACTGCAGCTCCAGAAGGGTTTGCCTTTTCTGGAACGCCTTTCGACTATATCTCCGATATCCTGCGGACATCTCACACCTGTTGCTACAGGTTTTGTATTTCTACATTCAGGATACCTTGAACACGCAAGGAACTTACCATATTTCCCTGATTTGAGCATCATCGGAGAACCACATTTACTACATTTCTCTTCTGTCTTTTGTATAATTTTTTTTGTGCTCTGTGCCCTGTGCTCTGTGCTTTCTGTTTTAATGGGTTTTGTATTTTTACATTTAGGAAACCCTGAGCATGCCATAAACCTTCCGTGCCTTCCCCATCTTATGACCATGGGGAGACCACACTTCTCGCACATGGTTTCTGTAGGTATATCTTTTGGTCTGATTTTTCCGATGGTTCTGATGGCCTCTGTGAGGTCGTGGCTGAAGGGACCATAAAAGTCTCTGACAACCTTGACCCATTTTCTTTTGCCGTCTTCTATGTGGTCCAGCTCACCCTCCAGCTTTGCGGTGAACCCAATATCAATGAGTTCAGGAAACCTTTCAACAAGCAGGTCATTTACAACAGTGCCGAGTTCTGTTGGGGAAAACTTTCCATCAATCTTATGGACATATTTCCTGTCCTGTATCGTCGAAAGGATTGTTGCATAGGTGCTCGGCCTGCCAATACCCTTTTCCTCGAGGGCCTTCACAAGGGTTGCCTCTGTATAATGTGGAGGAGGCTGTGTGAAATGCTGTCTCGGTTGCAGATTAAGAAGCTGGAGCTTTTCTCCCTCTTTCAATGCAGGGAGTATTGCCTCCACCTCGCCATTCAAGTCATCACTGCTTTCAGTGTACAGGGCCATGAAGCCCTGAAACCTCACTACAGTGCCCGAAGCCCTGAACTCATATGGGCTTACAAGCTGACCAGCTTGTAAGCTGTTAATAATAAATGTCGTTTGCTCAAGCTGGGCTGGTGCCATCTGGCTTGATATGAAGCGGTTCCATATCAGGGTATAAAGGGCCTGCTGGTCTTTTGAAAGGAACTGCTTTATGTCCTCTGGCCTTTTGGTTGGATAAGTTGGTCTGATTGCTTCATGGGCTTCCTGTGCGGCCGCCTTACTTTTATAATGAGGTGGTTTTTCTGGCACATAATCTTTTCCGAATGTTTTACTAATGAACTGTCTTGCCCATTCCTGTGCCTCAGGTGCTATCCTGTGAGAATCTGTTCTCATATATGTTATAAGACCGGCTGCGCCCTCCTCTCCAAGTTCAATTCCCTCGTAAAGTTGCTGAGCCACTGCCATTGTCTTTTTTGCAGGGAATCTCAGTTCCCTCGCTGCCTCCTGCTGTAGAGTGCTTGTTATGAAGGGGGGGTAAGGCATCCTTTTCCTTTGTTTGCGTTCTATCTTACTCAGTACAAACTCTTTATCCTTTAAGTCATTAACAATAGTTGTTGCAATATCTTTATTGGGTATTAGAAATCTGGAATCTGGTATCTGGTATCTTGCATCTGTCTTGGTAAGCCTTGCCCAGAATGAGGGTTTCTTAGAACCCTCAAACTCTGCGTTTATTGACCAGTATTCCTCTTTCTTGAATGCCTCTATCTCACGCTCTCTGTCTACTATAAGCCTGACTGCAACAGACTGTACCCTTCCTGCACTGAGCCCTCCTTTTACCTTCCTCCATAGAAGCGGACTGAGGCAATAGCCAACAAGCCTGTCAAGAATCCTCCTTGCCTGCTGTGCTTCGACCTTTTTCATATCTATCCTGTTAGGGGTTTTTATTGCTTCACGTACAGCCCGTTCTGTTATTTCATTAAAGATAATCCTGTATATTTTCTCATCTGGAATTCGAGATTCGAGATTTGAGATTTCAGATACAATATGCCATGCTATTGCTTCTCCCTCCCTGTCAGGGTCGGGTGCAAGAAATATCCTATCAGCCTCTTTTGATACCTTCTTAAGTTCTTTAATAACTTTTTCTTTACCTGGGATTACAACATAGTGCGGTTTAAAGTCATTCTCTATATCAACCCCCATCTCTTTTTCAGGAAGGTCTTTTACATGGCCAACGGATGCCATAACTCGAAATTCATTACCGAGTATCTTGTTTATAGTCCTTGCCTTAGCAGGAGACTCAACAATAACCAAAGACTTCATTAACTACCCCCTATACGAGATAAAATCTTTTGCCACCTGTCTGTCTCACGACTCCTTTAAGCTCAAGTCCGAGTAGAATGCCCAATGCCTTTGATGCTGGCAAACCGCTCTCCCGAGAAATAACATCTATATGTTTTGGCTCACCTGTAAGTACATCGCAGAGATTCCTTTCCTCATCTGTAACTTCTATCTTTACCTTATCCCTAAATTTTATAAATCCTTTTAACACAGGAGCAAGCTCCTCAACAATATCGCCTGTCTTCTGAACCAGCTTTGCGCCTTGCTTTATCAGCTCATTAGTGCCTTCTGAATTAGGTGATATTATATTGCCAGGGATGGCAAAGACCTCTCTGTTCTGCTCTATAGCATGTCTTGCTGTGATTAGAGAACCGCTGTCAGAAGTTGCCTCAATAACAAGTACACCGAGAGAAAGTCCACTTATGAGCCTGTTTCTCCTGGGGAAATTTTCCCTGTTAGGCGGAGTTCCAGGAGGAAACTCACTTACAATACACCCTGAATCTATTATTTTGTTCATCAAACCTTTGTTTTCCGGGGGATAAGGCACATCAATCCCTGAGCCCAGAACAGCAATACTCCTGCCCCCGGACCTCAGTGCCCCCATGTGTGATAGGGCATCAATGCCCCTTGCCATACCACTTACAATAGTAAAACCCATGGATGCAAGCTCTTCAGAGATTTCTTCTGTAACTGATGTCCCATATGGCGTTGGTTTGCGTGAGCCGACTATTGCTATTGAGTAACGGTCTTCGGGTTGTATATCACCTTTTGTATAGATGACAATGGGGGCATCCTCAATTTCCCTGAGCATCTCCGGATATGATAGATCACCAAAACCTATAACCTTAATCCCCTTTTTCTCTAAAACCCTGAGCTGTTTCTCCACATCCTTCCATAATGAAAATCTCTTTATATTTTCCGCCCTGAATATCCCTATCCCTTCAACAGAAAGGAGGTCATCAAGTCCCACATTGAATATACCTTCGGGTGTGCCAAAGACAGAAAGTAAACTTCTGCACGAGGCAGGCCCTATATCTGGCAGCATGGATAGTGCAATCCAGTAACTTGGGTCTGACATACTAAATCTTCAATTTCCTTAATTTTAGCCGCAGGGCATTAAGTTTGATAAACCCTTCTGCATCCTTCTGGTTATACACATCTTCAGCCTCGAATGTCGCAAGTTCAGGGTGATAGAGCGAATGTGGAGATTTTCTCCCGACAACATAACAGTTGCCTTTATACAGTTTAACCCTGACAGTGCCTGTAACATCTCGCTGTATATCATCTATAAGGTTCTGGATAGCCTTTCTCTCAGGAGAAAACCAGTATCCATAGTATATAAGCTCAGAATAACGTATTATAAGAGAATCCCTGAAGTGCATTATCTCTCTGTCCAAGGTTAATGACTCCACTGCCCTGTGAGCTATATGGAGCACAGTGCCACCAGGTGTTTCATAGACACCCCTGGATTTAATTCCAACATACCGGTTTTCTATCATGTCAACCCTTCCAACTCCATGTTCTCCTGCAATAGAATTCAGATTTTCGAGAAGAGTTGCAGGTGACATGATTTCACCATTTAAGGCAACAGGATTCCCTTCCTCGTAAGAGATATCAATATATACAGGCCTGTCAGGCGCCTTCTCAGGAGGTGTTATCATTGTGTACATATCAGATGGTGGTTCGGCCCATGGATCTTCAAGTATTCCTCCTTCATAGCTGATATGAAAAAGGTTTCTGTCAGTGCTAAAAGGTTTTTCCTTTGTGGCTGTAACAGGAATACCATGCTTTTCTGAATACTCTATAAGTGACTGCCTTGAGTTAAATGGCCATTCCCTCCATGGCGCTATAACCTTTATATCAGGCTTGAGTGCATAATAGGTGAGTTCAAACCTGACCTGGTCATTGCCTTTACCTGTAGCGCCATGCGCAACAGCATCAGCCCCTTCCATATTTACAATCTCAATCTGTTTCTTTGCAATAAGGGGTCTTGCTATAGATGTCCCGAGCAGATATGAGCCCTCATAAACTGCATTTGCACGGAGCATCGGGAATACATAGTCTTTTACAAACTCCTCCTTCAGGTCTTCTATATAGACCTTTGATGCACCTGTCTTTAATCCCTTCTCCTTTATCGCCTCAAGGTCTTCCTCTTGACCGAGGTCAGCATAGAAGGCTATCACATCAGCGCTGTATCTTTCCCTCAGCCATCTTATTGCCACAGAGGTGTCCAGACCTCCGGAGTAGGCAAGAACAATCTTCCTTATCATAAATAAGCCTCCACTCTAAGTTATAAAACCATAGCATAAATATTTTTAAAATGTAAAATCATCGCTGTTCAAGAAGTACCTAAATTCAGCTTAGAATAAAAAGGATTACTGTTTCATTCTCTCCTCTTTCTGCATTTACTACAGTATCCTTTTATCTCGAGGGTGTGCGTTACGCTTTCGAACCCTTCTTTTCTGCATATACTCCTCTGAAGTCTCTCTAATGCCTTAGAATAAAATTCTATGACACCGCCACACGAGATACAGAGCATATGATCGTGGTGGTTGCGGCCGAATGTATGTTCATAGTGGGCATGTTTTTCGGTCCTTTCCACCTGCTCAATAAGACCGCTTTCAAGAAGTAAAGGGAGCGTCCTGTAGATGGATGCCTTTGAAACCTTAAGACCCTTTTTTCGCATCCCTATATGAAGCTCCTCAAGGTCAAAGTGGTCATGTATGGAGAAAACCTCCTTGAATATCAGATCCCTTTCTTTTGTAAATTTAAGACCCTTTTCCTTAAGATATTTTTTGAACGCCTTTTCTTCCATTTTTACTGCTTTACATAGGGTTTTTTTATTCTCAAGCATCTAACACCCCCTGGTTATTAAAAGCTATATGCTTACATTGAAGAACCTGAGAATCCAATTCAGCAGCCCTCCAAAAAAGATTGCTATCGGGAATATTATCGCCACTATAATAAGCGCCATTTTAAGACCTCTTTCCTTAATCATCATGAAGAAATGTGCAAGACAGGGTATAAAAAGGGTTATGGTTACAAGGCTCACCGCAGACTGGAGTGGTGTGAGGAGTCCCTTTTCTGACATAGCAAAAAGCCCGGCTGCACCATAGTCTCTCCTCAAGAATCCGAGAAGGAATGCCTCAGTCGTCTTCTCTGGAAGCCCGAGTATGCTTACAACAACAGGTGCGGCAAACCTCTGAATAAGGCCCAGAAGTGCCAGTTTGTCCAGTACAAAGAGGATGAACGTTCCAAGAATGAAAAGGGGCACTGCCTCTTTGAGATACCAGATGACCCTGCCTGATGTCTTAACCGCTACATTAGTAAGAGTTGGCTTCCTTATAGGTGGAATCTCAAGAAAAAACTCGGCCTTTCCGCCGGGCACAATCTTCGATGCAAGGTAACCCGAAAAAAGAAGCACCCCAAGAACGCTCAGCAACCATATAGCCATCGCCTTTGTAGAAAGCGCTCCGAGCATACCCATTATAACCCCAAGCTGTGCTGCACAGGGTACTGCTAATGCGAGGAGAAAGGTCGCTATTATCCTCTCCTTCCTTGATTCAAGAATCCTTGTTGTCATGACCGCCATTGTGCCACAGCCCAGGCCTAAGACCATTGGGAGGACAGCCTTTCCGCTTAACCCCATCAGATTGAACACCCTGTTAGACATGATGGCAAGCCTCGGTATATACCCACTGTCTTCGAGTATTGCAAAGGCTATGAAAAAGGTAGTGGTTATGGGCAGGATTATTCCTATTGCATATGTAAGGGCCATCGTGATAATCCCGTATTCACCAATGAACATCTCCTGAAGTAACTTGAAAGGGATTAGCAGTTTTACGACCTTTATAAACATTGGATTGAGGTATTCGCCGAATATTTTCTCCTCAAGAAGACCCACAAGGGTTCCGGCACCAAAGACACCCACAAACTCATAAAGGCCCAAAAGCACTGTAAGTAGAATAGGAATCCCCCATAGAGGATGCATGCTAAACCTTCCTATGGTAGATGCAAGAGAACCGCCTGTATGAGGGGTCTTCTTCATAACCATCTCTGCTATCTCAACTGCCTTCTTCAAGCGGGTCTCATTGATAATCACACCTATAGGCCTTTTAAACCTTTCCTGACACTCATCCCTCAATCTTTCCAGTTCCTCGATAACAGGTACTTCAAGGTTAACGTTAAGCCATCCCCTTAGACTTTCATCTCCAGAAAGTATCATTATCGCAAGAGACCTTTTTGAGATATTCGCCTCTGGTAGATAGGAGGATAGCTTCTTAATATATTCTTCTATCAATGGGTCATACTGGATATTGATCTGTGGCGTATATCTATTTTCTTTAAGGATTGCTGCCTTTAACTCTTTAATCCCTTTTCTTTCAGGTGCAACAGTGCTAACCACCTCAGTCCCTATCAATGTCTTCAGCCTATTTAGGTCTATGGTTATTCCTATGTCTCTGGCTTCATCTTCCATATTGAGGTCGAGGATAACAGGAAGCCCCATCTCCCCTAACTGGATGGTAAGGAGAAGGGTTCTTTTGAGATTTTTTGAATCACCAACCTGTAAGACCACAGACGGTCTATCATTAAGCAGGATGTCTCTTGTGACCTTCTCATCCTCACTCATAGGTATAAGGTTATTTACACCCGGGGTATCTACTACAAGGTAGTCTCTACCATCGAGACTTATATTGACGTGGGAGACCTCAACTGTTGTCCCTGGGTAATTAGATACAGTTGCATATTTTCCTGTGAGCAGGCTAAATATGACACTTTTTCCAACATTGGGATTTCCTATAAGGGCAACTCTTTTATACCCGCCTCTTGCCTTTTGTCCTTTATGTCTGTGCTGATGTTTTAATTGGCGCCCATGCATTAGTTATTCTTCTCATAATTGAGAATTAGTCTCAATTGCAATTGTAAGGGATAGAAATGTTTTTGTCAAGGGGGGATGAGTTGTCTTGTAAACTTCTTTATAATTATAAAAGAGAGGGGGATAAAGGTGGTAGTGTAAATTATCTGTTGAAGTTATTTAATTGGTTCTTACTCGTTAACCTGACGCCAGGCTAAGACACTAACTGTATTACTACTAAAAGGGGAGGTCAGACCACCATTGTAGTTAATAGTCATATTTCCAGAAACCCTATTTTCATTAATTCCAGTCGCATTCTCCGCTATTATGTATCCATTAAATGTGGGATTCCCACTAATCTCTATATGTCCATGGGCAGCTATAATCCCATCAAAGGTTTGAGTCACATTGCCACTCATCCTTAACTCCAGGCCGGCAACAAATAAGAGATTTTGAACACCTATCGGATCTGATGGGTCCTTATAATCAGCAATAATAGGATTTCCAGAGAGCTCAATATTCCCTGTGACAATAAGGGTTGTTTGCCACGGTTCAGAGGCACTTCCCGGGTTTCCCGATACACGCGCATCTCCTTCTATATATAGTATCGCTGGAGGAGGGGTATCATTACCACTTAAAGTCCATTTGCCACTGCGGTAATTCCAGCCATACCATCTTCCACCTATCATAGTCTCCGGCAAGTCAGAGCCTGCTTTATAGACCTTACCATCTGACCTTAGTTGGTAGTCAGCGTAACCGGCAAACTGGGTGGGGTTGATTGTTGGTATATCCACTGTTGGAGCGCCACTTATGTATGGTGGAGAAGGAGAGGAAGGAGAAGTAGTCCCGGAGGCTGAAGCGGTCTGGGTAATAGTCGGGTTCCCTGAGACGGTAAGGTTATTATTAGAATGAACACCTCCATTTGAACCAGCTATAGTCGGATTTCCCGAAATAGTTAGATTATTATTAGTGATTATTGCATTATCAGGACTGAATGTCGCTCTACTGAATATTGCCTCAATTACTGCCTCAGCCCCTGTTGAGGTTTCTCCGGTTGATACTACTTTCTTTCTGATTACAGTAGTTCCAATATTACTGATAGTAACCCTATAGCTTCCTACGCCTAAATTAGTAGTATTTATAGGGGTAAGATAAGCATCCCAGTTCGCTATATTTTGTTGAAGAAGATACCCTGCATGACTGATACCTGCATCAGCAAGGTAGAATGCCTGCTTAATATCCTTTAGATTCCCTGAGATCTTTATGTCAGTCACTGTCGTGGTTATAGCAATTACCCCTATTGTTGAGAGGGCTAAAAGGATCAACAGGGCTGCTACTAAGGCTATGCCCTTTTTCTCTTTAAATATCATGATTACCTCCTTAATCCCGATTCCTCAATTTTATTGAGGTATTAACAGTATAATAGTGGTATTGGTTATTCATATTCGGGTCTTCCCTCGATGTCCTTGCAGTCAATTGGACATTTATTCTCTTAATATTATCAATATTTGTATCATCTGCTGTTAAGGTTAGCTCCGTTATATTCTCAGTAAATGGCTGATTTACACTGCCACCCTTTGTATAACGAAGGATGTTATCACTTGTTCTTGAGAACCCTTTATTCTCAACATCAATATGATAAACGGATGTATTGTCTGGAACTGTTGTCCAAGAAGTAGAGACTATCAATTGGGTAGAGGTGTTTGAGCTGATAGTTCTTATTTGACCCTTTCCGGTGCCATCAACAATCGCTACTATCTTATTTTGCCATTTGTTAGTAGTCCATGATTTAGTTGTGTCATTTAAGGTGGTATTTGTATTTCCACCTGTAGATACACCCACATCTGCATCCTCTCCATCCGTATAAAAGGTTATACTGCTATTACCTGATGTTGTATTGATTGCCTCTATTATAACTGCATTTCTCAATTCCCTTGCCATAAATTCTATTGATGCCCTCGCATTCTGTTGCATATCTGTTATGGACTCCTGAATAAAATAGCTCCTATTGGATGATATAAAGACATTATAAATACCTGCAAGAACAATGAGTGAAATTACCATAGCAACCATCAACTCTACTAATGTAAAACCCTTTTTATCCATTTTTAATCCACAGCCTTCGAAAATACTGTTGTTACAGAAATGGTATGATCCCCTACAGAATCTGTCCATGTTAAGGTCACAGTTATCTGTTTCATATCTGCTGAACCGAGATAATCAGCAATTGCCCAGGATCTCGTGAAAATGCCCCCTGCCTGACCGGTCTCATTAACAGGGTTATTCGCATCCTGAAAGTTACCGTTTACCAGATTTACAAATCCACTCTTTTTCAGTTCCTCTATCTTTGCCTCTGCCAGAATAACTGCTGATGACAGATTTTTAGAGCCCGTATTGCCTTTTATCACTACTACCTGTAATCCCGCGAGTGCAAGAAGACCTATAGATAGGATGGCCAGGGCTATAAGAACCTCTACCAATGTAAAGCCATTCTGGTTTTTATGGTGGCGTATCACTCTATCCTTACCCTCCCTGTCCAGGAAAATATAACCCTTTTTTCTGAACCAGATTGATCTTTTAGTGTAACAGTACCAGCATTAGAAGTCCCTGTTGGATTAAATGTAGCATTGCTATTAACAGTAAATGTTACCCCTTTATAATCTCTCTGTATGTCTTTAATAGTGTAATCTTCACCTGCCTCTATATCGCCATTACTATTTGTATCGTTATGAATCCAGTATGTATGATTATCATATGTATGACCGTCTTCTGCATCGAATATAACCCTGAAGTTATTCCCCTTGGCTACTGCCTGCATCCTTGCAAGGTGTAAATCAGAGTAAATCATCCTTGTAGCGCCATTGAGCTTGTCTGTCTTAATTACCGGGACGGTTAACAAAGCCAAGATTGCAATAACAATTATTACAATCAGAAGTTCTACTAATGTGATACCGCTTTTATCCATCAATTAATACATCCTACTAGCAATTTCCGTGCTAATTCATTTAAAACTGAAAAATGTGGTGTTTTGAGCAAAAAGTATCCATTTTCAGTATCAAATAACTACATAATTACACAAAACTATGTAGTTTACTTCATAGTGTTAAGCCTTTCATGGATCTCCTTTTCTTCTTTTTCGAGGGACTCAACCTCTTTGTTAAACTCATTAATCTTTTCGTTAAGCATGTTCTGCTTGCTGGTCAGTTCTCTTGCAGTCCTTTTATAGGTAAGCCTTCCTTCGGCCTTTATCTCCTCATCCAGTGCCTGTTTTTCCTTTTCTAATTGCTCACGCTGTTTAGCAAGTTCTTGCCTTCTAAGCTCTATTGTCCCCAATCTTTCTATCAGTGATGTCCTCTCATCACCCTTTGTTTCCTTCCCCTCCCCGGTATGGACAACCTTTTCACCCGGAGATTCCTCATAGCCAGCAAAGGCAGGGCTATAATAGATCAAGCTGAAAGATATAAGAAGGGTCAAGAGTTGCTTATACTGGTTCTTTTTTGAGGGCGAAGGTTTCAGCATCTTTTTCTGTATATTCCTCAACAGATGGTTTTAGTATCTTTTCTATCGGATAATCTCCAGGATTAAGTATTTCGATCCCTATCAGATTACCTTTCTCATCAAGGTCAAGGTTCAGATTTTCATTGACTTCAAGAGTTCTGTCCCGCTCCTTTTCCTGAAGCCTGATATAAAGAGCCTTTGCATAATAGTCATATTCTATTTTCATAGATATATCCTCCTACTGGTTACGGTCAATAATTGTAATAATCTCATATCCTGAAAGACTTCGCCTGAAAACAATTTTTAAAAGTTTATTGCCCAATGCTTTTATAGCAACTTCTCTTCCATCATCCTGAATATAATAACTGTCAGGATTCTCAATACAATCTAAGACCTCGAAGACTGTTGCCTGTATCTTCCTGTTGCGATTTTTTGCATGTCTTGTGAGTTTTAATTCCATATATAATCTTATGTCTCATCTTAACAGAAGGTTTCTCATTTTGCACAACAATTTTTACCTTCCACTCCCTTTCTTTTTTGTCTTTGATGGATTATTTGATGAATCTATCCTTTCTATTAATTTCTCTGCATCTAAAAATCCTACATGCACTGAGCCATCAGGCATGATTGATGTTGGTGTGCCAGAGATACCGAGACTCTCTGCGAGCTTTATGGTTTCGTCAATCTCCTTTGCCTCACAGTTCGGCCTTGGTATAGGTTTTTTCTCAAAATTGTCCTCAAGGAGTTTTAGAGATTTATTACATAGTATACTTTTGGATTTCCAGTATGCATCAGGATGTATTTTTAAAGGGAAGAGCTTGATATAAAAGGCAATATCCTCTCTCTTTGCCACTACTTTTTTAATCTCTGCATGGAATTTCCCGCAGAATGGGCAATCAGGGTCTGTAAAGATAATAACCTTCTTTGTTGCCTTTTTATCACCGAGCAAGAGGGCATCTCTGAGGGGAATGCGAGAAAGGTCAATCCGCCTCCCTTTATTAAGCTCATCAAGCCTCTGTCTTGTCTTGTCAATAGCTGCATTCACTTCAACAATCGGGCCTCCGAGTAAATACTTCCCTGAAAAGTCAACATAAAACACTCCATACTGTCCTTTATCTTCTACAGCAACTTCCCACAGTCCTTTCACAGGGCTCATCTGAATATCTAATATCTTTGCATCAGGTCTTTTTATTTTTTTAAGGACCTCTTGAACCTCACTGCTGCTAATGCTGTGGCACTTCTGGCAGTCTTCACCACAGCCGCCAGAGGCATAACTATAGTGAATAGTGAAAAGTGAAAAGTGAAAAGTGAAAAAAACGACTAAAAAAACAATTAAGAAAAATACTCTTCTTCTCATAATAGCCTCCTTCTCTTTGTCATTCCGCACTTGATGTGGAATCCAGACTGGATTCCTGCTTTCGCAGGAATGACGTGACTATCACTCCTTAATGCCGCCGTAAAATTTAATTTTACATTTTTAATTTAATTTCATCTGCTCACCATTAATACCCCTTCCATCTGGGCAATCTTCTGGGTTAGCGCTGAAAGCTGACTTTTATCCTTCACCTCGAGGATAAATATGAGATGAGCCCTTTTGTCCTGCGTTGAACTCGCCTCTAAATGGCTTATGTTAACATTAACAGATGATATGAGTGCACTGAGGTTTGCGAGTATGCCAGGTCTGTCAACCGTTTCTACAAAGAGCCTTGCAGGTGATGTTACATCACCTGCAGATTTCCATTCAACATCAACAAGTCTTGCATCATCAACTGTGAATCTTTCGAGATTCGAGCAATCTTTGCGGTGAATTGTGACACCCTTGCCCCTTGTCACAAAACCCACAAGACTGTCTCCGGGAATCGGGAAACAACATTTTGCTGTATGGTACAGGACATTATCTATCCCTTTTATACTTATACCTTTCAACTCCTTTGAAGGTTTTGAAATCTTTACAGTAACAGGAACCTCTTCTGCCGGTCTCTCAGGCATCAGCCTGTTGACTACCTGGTGGGGTGATAATTTTCCGTAGCCGATAGACATATAAAGGTCATCGAGGGACTGAACGCCAAAGGATTTTATTAACCTCTGTATGTCTTCTGACTTAAGAATAGATGGACTGAGCTCATGTCTTCTCAGCTCTCCTTCGAGGAGTTTAACTCCAAGTTCTATGCTTTGTTTTCTCTCCTCAGCCTTTATCCACTGCTTGATCCTGCTTCTGGCTCGCTGTGTAACAACAAATTTGAGCCAGTCCCTGCTTGGGCCATGTGCAGGAGAGGTTATTATCTCAACTGTGTCACCATTTCTCAGGGCGTATTTAAGAGGTACTATCCTTCCATTAACCTTTGCACCAACACACCTGTGCCCTACCTGTGTATGTATACTATAGGCAAAGTCCACCGGGGTTGAACCTACAGGCATCTCTTTTATCTCTCCCTTTGGTGTGAAGACATATACAACCTCAGGGACAACCTCGCCCTTTACAGCCTCAAGAAAGTCCTCTGCATCAGCAAGCTCCTTCTGAGCCTGTACCAAGTCTCTCAGCCATGAGATATACCTGCTGCTCCTTTCATCAACTTCGCCTTTCTCCTTATATTTCCAATGGGACGCAATACCCTGCTCTGCAATCCTGTGCATTTCAGAGGTCCTTATCTGAAATTCGACCCTCTCTCCTTTTGGTCCTATCACAGTTGTGTGCAACGACTGATACATGTTTGATTTTGGTACACCTATATAATCCTTGAATCTGCCAGGTATGGGTGTCCAGAGGGAATGGATCAACCCGAGTATGGCATAGCAATTAGCGTTGGTGTCTGTAATTATTCTCAGGCCGAGAACATCATGAACCTGCTCGAATGTAATCCTCTGTTTCTGCATCTTCTGGTAGATACCATAATAATGTTTTATCCTTCCTGATACATCTCCGGGCAGACCTTCTTCTTTCAGCTTATTCTTCATTATCTCAGCAACTTCTCCTATATACCCCTCCTGCTCCTCTCTCCTCTTTGCAACCTTTCTGACGAGTTCAGTATAAAGTTCAGGCATAAGGAATTTAAAGCTGAGGTCTTCAAACTCTGTTTTTAACCACCCGATGCCAAGCCTGTTGGCTATTGGTGCATAAATATCAAGTGTCTCAGATGCAATCCTCTGTCGTTTACTCTCGTGGAGGTGTTGCAGAGTACGCATATTGTGAAGCCTGTCTGCAAATTTTATTAGCATTACTCTGACATCCTCTGACATTGCAAGAAGCATCTTTCTGAAGTTCTCTGCCTGGGCTTCCTCTTTTGTCTTGAACTCCATCCTGGACAATTTTGTCAATGCCTCTACGAGAAATGTGATATCTTCACCAAAAAGCCTTTTTATGTCTTCTGTTGCTGTGCAAGTATCTTCGATGGTGTCGTGCAGAAGGCCTGCTGCAATGGTTGCGGTGTCCATCTTCATATCAGCAAGGATTGATGCAACCGCAATGGGATGCTCTATATAAGGTGAGCCTTCTATCCTTTTCTGGCTGGAGTGGGCTTCACTCGAAAAACGATAGGCGCATTTCAGTACCTCGATATCTGCATCAGGATTATAGGAAAGGACCTTTTCAATCAGGTCGTCTATGGTTATTAGTTCATCTGTCATAGTTTATTATACAACTTTAGAAGCAGTAACGAGTAACGAGTGAGGAGTAACGAGAAGTTTAAGATCTAAAGTCTTTAGTTTTTAACTTGTCACTTGTCGCTGCTTAAAAGGCTTGGTCTGAATGCCTTCAGGTTGAGCTGGAGGCATCTGCCCCCTTCCCACTCATTTATGGATGGTGTGAATACAACATCTATCATAGCTGAGAGCTGAGAGCTGAGAGCTAAGAGCTCTTCTCCCATATCGAAACCTATTGTATCAATATAATACCCGCCTTGCCTGAGTTTCATCTTCAGGTGATTATTCCCGACTATCCTCGGGTGAATGACCTCGAGTCTTTTTGAGCCGAGGAGTGGCTCCGGGTTACCAAACCCAAGAGGTTCAAGCATCTCAAGTTCCTTTGCAAGGTTGAAGTTTATGTCCGAGAGATTCGCATCTGCATCTATCTCAAGTAACGGTGTTAAATCTCCATCTGTAAGGGTTTCCTTAACTATCCTGTCAAACTTCTTTTCAAAAGATGATATATCCGCTGCCTTTAGTTCAAGACCTGCTGCCTGTTTATGCCCACCAAACCCTATGAGAAGTTCGCTACAGCTAATCAGACCTTTGTAAATATCGAAAGGTGGAATACTCCTTGCTGAACCCTTAGCGATTCCGTCTTTTATAGAAAAGATAAATGTTGGTCTGTAAAAAACCTCTGCAATCCTTGATGCAACTATGCCGATTACCCCCTTGTGCCACCCCTCTGATGAAAGCACAATGGCTGAGCCAAAATCCTTCTCGTTAAGCTTACTCAGAGCGTCCTGGTAAACCCCTTCCTCTATCTGCTGCCTCTCTGAATTAAGTTTATCCAGCCATAATGCAATATTAATTGCCTCATCCTCAGAATCAGTAAGCAGTAGCCTTACAACATCATTAGAGTCAGAGACCCTGCCAGGTGCATTGATTCTCGGAATTAGTGTGAACGACAGCAGACCTGATTTAAGCCCTCTTTCATCAATGCCTGAGACCTTTTTCAATGCCTTTAATCCTAACCTTGTCCCATTCTCTATCAGCTTCAGTCCTTCTCTTACAATTATCCTGTTTTCACCTGTAAGTGGAACAACATCAGCTATAGTGCCGATGGCAGCAAGGTCTAAAAGGCTGAAGGCTGAAGGCTGAAGGCTGAAGGCTGAACTTTGAGCTTTGAGCTTTGAGCTTTCAGCTTCAAACAGTGCTTGGGCAATCTTAAATGCAACGCCAGCACCGGAAAGTGACGAGTGACGAGTGACGAGTGACGAGTTGTTTGAAAGTTTAGGGTTAACAATAGCAAAGGCATCAGGCAATAGATAGTCGTTAGTCGTTAGTCTATAGTCTTCAGTCTGACCGCTAACTGCTGACTGCTGACTGCTTATGGCTGGTTCGTGATGATCTGTTATTATTACATCTATTCCCTCTCTCTTCGCATAAGAGACGGTCTCAAAAGATGTTATCCCGCAGTCAACAGTGATTATTAGGGTTACCCCGAGTTCCTCTGCAATTTTTACAGAGAGAGAGTTGAACCCATAACCGTGTGTAATCCTGTTAGGTATAAAATAATGAACATCCAATCCGAGCATTCTGAGTGTATGAACCATTATTGCTGTTGCAGTGAGTCCATCTGCATCATAATCTCCATGAACCAATACTCTCTCACCATTCTTTGAAGCTGTAATTATCCTGTCAACTGCAGCCCTCATGCCTGGTAAATCAAAAGGGTCGGATAGCTTTGAGATGTGAGGATCAAGGAAGTAGTTTATCTCTTCAGGTGTCTTTATACCTCTATTTATAAGTATCTGAGCAAATACAGGAGAAACGGATGCAATTTTTGATAAATATCCTATATATTCCGGGTTGGTCCTGTTGACAAGCCAACGCCTATTCATCGTCACGGTTTTGGAAAGGGAGGGGATTACCCCTTCGCTCATTCTCACCCCGACTTTTAGTCAGGGCTCCGAGGTGAATTCCGATAAATCGGAATTCAAAACCGCTCAAAGGTAATCCCCTCCCTTCGCCTTAGTCTGATCTATGACTATTTTTTTGCAAATGGTCTCTTACCTCCCCATATCAGCACTATCGGGCTTGCAACAAATATAGAAGAGTATGTCCCAACAATAACACCCATTATCATGGCGAGTGAAAAGTCATGTATAACCTCACCGCCGAAGAAAAACAGTGCTATTGATGTAAGAAGAACAGTTGTAGATGTTATTATTGTCCTCGATAAGACCTCATTAATACTGCTGTTCATAACTGTCTCAATGTTTTCCCTTTGCCTCAATTTCAGGTTTTCCCTTATTCTGTCGAATACAACTACTGTATCTGTAAGGGAATAACCAGCAATTGTGAGAAGGGCTGTGATAAGGATTAGATTTATCTCTCTGCCCATGATATAGAATAATCCGAGCACAGCAAGGACATCGTGAAAAGTAGCAATGGTTGCACCGACGCTAAACTTGAACTGAAATCTGAATGCAACATATATAAGTATCCCTATAACTGCAAATGCAACCGCCTTTGCTGCATCTACCCTCAACCGTCCTCCAACCTTCGGTCCTATGACAGTCGTTGAATCAACCACATATTTGTTATCAGGGAACTTCTGACTGAGTATGCCTGTTATCGTCTCTGAAACCTGACCGAGCTCCTCCTCACTTTTCTTTATCCTTATGAGTACCTTGCTCACAGTCGGCAGGTCCTGAAGGTCAAAGTCCTTTAAACCTCCATTCTCGAGAGCAAGCCTGATATCATGTAGTGCAACAGGTTTTTCAAACTTTAACTGTATAGCAGTTCCCCCTGCAAAATCTATCCCGAGGTTTGCATGGCCTGTTGCTATCTGAACTATTGCAATAATGCCAAGAATGGCTAAGATTCCTGAAAAGGCAAAGGCTATATATCTCTTTCCGAGGAAATCTATATTTGGGTTCTTAATCAGTTCTATCATTTATATGCTCAGCCTCTTTAATTCACGTCTGCTATTTATGATGTCGAAGATTGATTTTGTGCCGACGAGTGCTGTAAAGAGGTTTATCGCAACGCCGAGGCTTAGTGTCACTGCAAAACCTTTTATCGGCCCTGTGCCAAATTGAAAAAGCACTGCTGCTGTTATCAATGTTGTAACATGAGAGTCGAAGATTGTCCAGAATGCCTTGTGATAACCTGAATCCACAGCTGAGCGCGGGGTCTTACCTGCCCTTAGCTCATCCCTTATCCTCTCGAACATCAGGACATTCGAATCCACTGCCATCCCGATTGCGAGTATAATCCCAGCAATACCTGGCAGAGTGAGTGTAGCATTAAGTGATGCCATAGCACCTAAGAGGAGTATTATATTTAAGAACAGTGCAAAGTCAGCGATTACACCTGAAAGCCTGTAGTAAAATATCATGAATACCACAACTGCTATAGTGCCAACAATGCCAGCTATCTTTCCTGCCTCTATGGAGTCTCTGCCGAGGGATGGGCCTACAGTAACATTCTGGAGCATCTTCAGGGGTGCAGGGAGTGCACCAGCCCTTAATACAATGCTCAGGTCTCTCGCCTCCTCCATTGAGAAATTTCCGGTTATCTGGGCATTACCTCCTGAGATCTTCTCCTGTATAACAGGGGCTGAATAAATAGTATTGTCAAGGATAATTGCAAGCCTCTTTTTAACATTCGCCCCTGTTATCTCTTCAAAAAGCTTTGCACCAACAGCATTGAATGATAATGAGACATAAGGCTCATTGAACCTCGAGTCAATATTCACCCTTGCCTCACTCAGGAGGTCGCCTGTAATGACAGCATGTTTCTTGAGAAGTATAGGTATCTTCCTGACCGTACCTGTCTC
Organism: Nitrospirota bacterium; assembly: GCA_040757475.1. Taxonomy (GTDB): domain Bacteria; phylum Nitrospirota; class Thermodesulfovibrionia; order Thermodesulfovibrionales; family SM23-35; genus JACRGU01. The sequence continues at coordinate 8,482 of JBFLWW010000005.1, read as the reverse complement.
CCTGTTAACCTTTTTCTCAAAGAGTATCTCATCACCTTCAGGGATTTTTTCAGCAAACTGTCTTAAAAGATTCTCTTCCTCGCCAGGCTCTATTGATTGAGGAATCTGCGCTGCTATCTGCGCCTCATCATCCACAAGCTTGAATTCGAGCTGGGCAGTCTTGCCTATAAGGTCAATAGCACGCCTCGGGTCTTTGACCCCTGGGAGCTGGACAACAATCTCATTTTCACCCTGCCTGTGGATAGTCGGCTCTGAAACACCGAACTGGTCTATCCTATTACGAATCGTCTCGAGAGCCTGGTCAGCAGCACCGTCCTTTATCCTGCGCGCCTCCTTATCAGAGATTTTATATACAAGTCTGCTTCCTGTCTCAACAGGTGTAAGTGTGGGATAGTTATCCTCAACCACCTTTCTTATCTCTTGAGTTGAGGGACTTACTGTGATATTAAGCCTGTCTCTATTAACATCAGCCGTAAGCTTTTTCTTTGATAGCATGTCCTTTAATGTTGATGCATACCTCTCAGTGGTTATCTCGACAGCCTTATCTCCTTCAACCTCGAATACAAGATGCAATCCTCCCTGGAGGTCAAGGCCGAGCACAATGCCTTTATTCGGCATGTTCTTCCTCCACCATTCAGGCATATACTTAAAGGCAGGTGTATTAGGGAGGAAAAAGACGACTGCAAGAATGAGTGTCACACTTATAAGGATTAACCTCCAGAGAACCTTTTTCTTCATTGAACCGCCGGATCAATCTTCTTCTGAAGGAGGTCTAATCGCTGCAATATATGACTTGCCAAATTTTACCCTCACATTTTCAGCGATCTTTACTGTAACTGTATTGGTACCAACAGCCTCAATAACACCATAGACGCCACCTGATGTGATAACTTTATCACCTTTCTTGAGATTCTCTGTCATCTGTCTGTGTTCTCTTGCCCTTTTCTGCTGTGGCCTTATAAGAAGGAAATAGAAGATGACGAATATAAGAATAAGGGGAATAAGGCTTCCTATCATTCCTCCACCACCCTGTCCTGTGCCTCCCTGTGGGCTTGAGCCCATTGCATATACTATATCTGCAAGCATCCTGCACCTCCAAAAAATTTCAGATAATATAACTATTTTGTACATTTTTTATCAACTGTTTTATAATAAACAAATCGGCATGGCAAAGATATTCTTTTCAGGTGTTGGTGGCAGTGGTGTTTCAGCTATAGCAAGTTTTATGGCTGACCTCGGACATATTGTTGTTGGCTCTGACCGCTCATTCGACAGGAATCCTGAGCATCCAATCTGCAAAATACTGAAGGCTAAAGGTATAACAATTGTTCCTCAAGATGGTTCGGGGATTGACAGCTCATTTGATTTTGCTGTCTTTAGCACCGCTGTTGAAGATGATCAACCCGAAGTGATTAAGGTCAGGGAGTTGGGTATTGCAATGAAGACCCGTCCCCAGTATCTATGCGAGATAGTATCAAAGTTCAGGACAGTCGCTGTTGCCGGGACAGGTGGGAAATCGTCCACATCAGGCATGCTCGCATTTTTGATGTATAAACTCGGGCTGAAACCGAATTTTATAAGTGGAGGCAGGGTAAAACAATTCAAGACACGGAATAATCCTGGTAATTCCTTAATTGGCAGTTCAGATCTCCTGATAATAGAGGCATGTGAATCTGATGGGACGATTATTCATTATCATCCTGTCTATTCAATTATTGCCAATCTAAGTCTTGACCATAATCTAATCGAGAAGACCACAGAGATGTTCGAGACTTTCAGCAGAAATACAAAAGAAATGGTTATTATCAACAGCGATGATAAAAATTTAAGCTGCTGCCATCTTGACAAATCAATAAGGTTTTCTATAGACACCGACTCAGAATACCAGGCAAAGGCAATCGAATATCAGCAGTTTAAGACAATCTTTAAACTAAATGGTGTAGACTTTAAGCTTTCTCTGCCCGGGAAATACAATCTTTACAATGCCCTGTCATGTATTGCTCTGCTTTCAGAAATGGGAATCAGACTTAAGGATATTGCAGAGATTCTTCCTGATTTTTCAGGGCTCGACCGCCGTTTTGATATTCATATTGATGATGGGGAAAATCTGGTAATAGATGATTATGCGCACAACCCACATAAGATCTCATGTCTGATGGAATCCATTCAAAGAATCCGTCATAGAGTCTGCTATATCTTCCAGCCTCACGGGTTTGGACCTACACGGTTAATGAAGCAGGGTTATATTGAGGCATTCATAAAGAATCTTCGCAAAGAAGACCATCTGATTTTACTCCCGATATATTATGCTGGTGGGACATCTATAAAGGATATTTCAAGCGAAGACCTGTTAAACGAAATTAAGGCTGCCGGCAAATCAGTCGAGGTTTTGCATGAGCGGTCATTACTCTTCAACCGCCTGAAGGAATGGAATAACTATGTGGTTTTTGGAGCACGTGATGAATCTCTCGCTGAGTTTGCGCAAGAAATTTCTTTGAGGCTGTAAAGGAAATGACTTACATTGAGGCTGTAAAGGACGGATTCAGGGTGATTCACAGGAACTGGCAGCTTGTGCTTGTCCAGCTCGGCATGGTGATTATAAGCTGTATCGGATTTTTCATCATAGTCGGCATACCACTTGCGATAGCATTTATTATATCCGGTATTGACCTTACCGGGCTTACAGAGATAAGAGATATCTTCAGAATTCTTAAGGGACCTTCTGAAATCATATCAAAGTATTTGGGGCTTGTCATTATAGTTATAGTGAGCTTCCTGCTATATATCCTCATAGCTGCGACATTTGGTATTTATGTGTTTGGGGGTTCTGTTGGTGTTATTGGAAGGGCGCTCAGGGAGAAGTCCCTGAAATTCAGCATGCACACATTCTTTCATGAGGCAAGAAGGCTGTTCACACATATGCTCGGTTTTACTGCAATAATAGGCATTATACTGATTGCTGCTGCCTTTGTCCTCGGCGTCTTAGGAGGAGGCATAGCAGCGATAGTGTCATTTGCAAAGAGCCAGGACTCTACACTTGCACTCTTTCTTGGAATGTTTTTTTCTTTGATTTTGATCCTTATAGCACTATCTCTTATCATTAGCATACTCGCAGTAACCTTCTATGGTATCGCTACCCTTTTCTTTAAAAACACTGGCCCGATGAAATCTATCGAGGAGGCTGTGCGTTATCTATTCAGACACCCAGATGCATTCTATCTTTACTCTATTCTTTTCGCAGGATATATTCCCGCAAGCTTTCTTTTTATCCTGCTCAGCTATTCATTCAAGCTGATACCTGTGATAGGCATAATCCTTTCACTCCCATACCAGCTATTTTCTTATATCTTCCAGAGTTATCTCAGTCTTGTGGTGATTGCTATTACATTTGCATATTATTACTCAACAGAGGTCGAGATTACCGTATAATATTACTTACTTCTTCTCAAGCACTATCCTGTGCCTTAGAAGCGATATCTCCCTTATCGTCCCTTCAAAGACCTTCTGCTCGCCAAAGAGGTTTCTGAGGAAAATCCTGTCTTCCTCAGGTCTCATTATATCCACATTTTCAAGATACAGTTCTTCGTTACCATCTTTGTAGATATATGCATTTGCCTCACACATTGTATTTCTCCTTTATTCTTTCTATCAGTTTCTCTATTAAATGTGGAAGTGGTTCTTTTTCTACCCCTATCACATCAACACCCTCCTGGTTTAATGGAAGAAGAATCTTTCTTGCATCAGATGATGCAATTGCCTCCGCCATCTTTGGAGTTAGCTCGCCGAGCATTGCATTAGGAAGCACAATACTCATAGGGCCTATAATCATATCAACCCTGTTTGAATTCCAGACAATTGCATTTTCTCCGGTTGCACCCTTGTTTGCCCTCGATTTCATCATAGCTGATGTTGCAGTGGCATTCGTACCGAGTGCAAGGATTTCGATTGAATCTCCGAATTCATCCCTTAACCTTTTAACAATCAGGCTTCCAATGCCACCACCCTGGCCATCAACCACAGCAATTTTCAACATAAAAAAGTATAAAGAATATACTAAAGGGTGTCAAATTAATGTGCTATAATAACAAACAGTGATTAAAAAATTACCTGACAGAAGAGGCTATTTTGGTATTTATGGTGGGCGTTTTGTCCCTGAGACACTTATGCCTGCACTCAAGGAACTCGAGGAGGCATTTTTAAAATCTAAAAAAGATAAGGAATTTCAAAGGGAACTCAGCCATCTACAGAAGACATACATAGGAAGACCCACACCTTTGTATTTAGCAAAAAGATTCTCAGAATACCTCGAAGGTGCAAAGATATATCTCAAAAGAGAAGACCTTGCACATACAGGTGCACATAAGATAAACAATGCCCTTGGCCAGGCACTGCTTGCAAAGAATATGGGAAAGAAAAGGGTGATTGCTGAGACAGGCGCTGGACAGCATGGCGTAGCAACTGCAACAGGTGCAGCACTCGTTGGCCTTGAGTGCGAAATATACATGGGCACTGAGGATATGAAAAGGCAGGCATTGAATGTATTCAGGATGAGACTCCTTGGTGCAAAGGTTACTGAAGTGCCTGTTGGCTCAAGGACACTTAAAGATGCTATTAATGAGGCATTGCGAGACTGGACTACAAATGTAAGAACAACACATTATGTCCTGGGAACAGTATTCGGGCCCCATCCATTCCCTGTTATGGTCAGGGATTTTCAGTCAATCATTGGTAAAGAGACGAGAAGGCAGATACTCGATGCTGAGGGGAAACTCCCTGATTATCTTATAGCCTGTGTTGGTGGTGGAAGCAATGCTATAGGACTCTTCTATGAGTTTCTGAATGAAGATATAAAGATGATTGGTGTTGAGGCAGGTGGTAAAGGTATAGAAACAGGAGAACATGCTGCAAGGTTTGCAGGTGGTTCTTTAGGTGTGTTTCAGGGATGTAAGAGTTATCTACTTCAGGATGACGATGGCAATGTCCTCGGAACACATTCTATCTCGGCAGGTCTCGATTATCCATCTATCGGGCCTGAACATCCCTATCTGAAAGATAGCGGCCGCATAGAATATACATATGCAACTGATGATGAGGCACTCAATGCATTTGAGCTTTTATCAAAGACAGAGGGCATTACCCCTGCATTAGAAACAGCACATGCACTTGCAGAGGTTATAAAACTCGCACCCAAACTCTCTAAGGAGAAGATTATTATTGTGAACCTCTCTGGTAGGGGAGACAAAGATGTCCAGCATGTAGCGAGGATTAAGGGAATAGAGCTGTGATGGGTACACATACAATTGAAGAAGCTGTAATAAAGGATAAGGAACGCGGATTAACTGATGCGGAGATTGGGTCTAAGTATAAGATAACTTATCGCCAGCTTGAAAAGATTATCTTAAAGGCAAAAGGCGTTAATATAAGTATCCTTCCGCACAAAAAGATTAAAACCTTACAGCCAAAAAGATTTGAATTAGAAAAGACAACGGTCTGGAGCTTTAAAAGTAGAGGAGATTGGGCAACACATAGTGGTGAGTACAGAGGAAACTGGTCGCCATATATTCCAAGAAATGTAATATTACGCTATTCCCAGCCTGGAGATTTAGTTTTAGACTATTTTTGTGGGGCAGGTACTACAGCGGTTGAAGCTAAACTGTTAGGCAGAAGGTGTATTGCCTTTGATATTAATGATGCCGCAATAGAATTAGCCAAGAAAAATCTTGACTTTGAAATTCCTGCTTCTTTTTGCAGCAAGCCAGTTTATGAACCAGATGTTTTTGTCGGGGATGCGCGGGATTTATCATTCTTACGAGATAATTCAATCGATCTAATATGTGCCCATCCCCCATATGCGGACATTATTCACTATACAAACCATAAAGACAGCGACCTTTCTTATCTCGAGATAAATACATTTTTAATTGAAATGGCGAAGGTTGCTAAGGAGAGTTACCGCGTGTTAAAACCTGGCAGACAATGTGCGATTCTTATTGGTGATATGAGAAGACACAGGCATGTAATACCATTAGGGTTTAAGTTAATAAATGTTTATCTAAATGCTGGCTTCAAGCTAAAGGAACTTGCAATAAAGCGCCAGCATAATTGCAAGACTACAGGGTTCTGGTATGCAAACAGTGTTAAATATAATTTTTTATTATTAGCTCACGAATATCTTCCCATTTTTGAGAAACCAATTTCTTATGATTACTTAACCATCAAAGAATCTATACAGCCATATGGTGCGGTTTTACCATTTATGGAGAGAATCTCTACAAAAAGAAAGTTAGATACATTAGAAAGTACTACAGTGTGGATATTGCCTGAGAAAGATTTTGAAAAGTATCTTAATAAAAATGTTATTGAGAGGTATTCAAAAGATGGGTATTCAACTATAACTTTTTCTCAATGTTCTGGAAATAAAAGATATTCTGTAGAACAGAGAGGAGAAAAGAATAAGAGATTACTTTTTATTAGATCTCCATTTTTAGTTAATAATATTCCCCTACCAAATATTGAGGTTTATTTAAAAGAAATAAAAGAGATTGCGAAACATGATTCCTCTACAATGCACAGAGGTGGTTTTCTTGTGATTCAGACACAAGATGTAAGAATAAGAATAAAAGGATATATAGAACCGCTTGCTAAAAGAATAGTGGATATGTTGACACTTGATAATTTATGGCTTAAGGAAATTGTAGTTGTTACTAAAGAAATGCAAAATTCTCGAGTTCAAAGTATAGACGAGTATTTGAATATAATTCATCAATATTTACTTGTCTATGAGGTAGCAGAACGAAGAAAAACATATACATGCATGAAATAGAGCTAACTAATTTGCTAATAAAAAATAAACCTCGTGAAGAGTTTAGAAGACTTTTAGAAGAAGTGAAGTATAGAGGTTATGAAGTAGAGCAATTAGCAGATGGAAGGAAGATAGTTATAACAAAACCTGGTGGTAAATTTACATACGGTAGAATTAGAAGAGAAGATTTTATGGTATGGGTTTATAATCCAAGTGACTCGACTCTTTGGTTAATCTCACATGACGACATAAAAAATGACCTTAAAGAAAAGAGTGAAATCTATCCTAAAGAAAAAATCAAACTAATAGACGCCCTTGAAAAAGTTTATAATGGTGAAGAACCCGATAATGTATTAAAGACTACAAAATTAAATAATCCAACAGGCGAACCTCCGGAACTATTGCTCAAGGCCTATAAATGGATATGGGGACAGGAAGATTGTAATTATCCAGATGGAAAAGGTAGGGCTATGTCTTGGGAAGGATGGAAAAAAGAAAAGGGGCAGTTGATAAAAACAGGCGATGGAATCGTTGATCTCAGGGAACGATTGAGAGAGATTGTGGAGAGTTTACAATGAATAATTTATCTCTGTTAAGAGAAAGCTGGGAGAAGTCAAAATTGACACCTGTACTTTACCATACAACCTTTGTAGAGAATGTGCCTTTAATTCTTAAAGACCAGAAGATTATTGCAAATAAAGGCAAATCTATCTGCGAAGCAAAAAATGGGCTGGTGTCTCTATCGGATAGAATAACTAAGGGAATTGCTGAATTTTTCGGAAATGTTATTTTTGAGTTTGATGCAGTCTCTTTGTATGTGAAAAACAAATTAATCGCTCCCAAGAATTACTGGAACCCATATAATTTTAAAAAACTTTATGATGAAGTGCCTCTTTTTGAGAATGAGTGGGTTGTCAAAAAAGAGCTTAAATTTGATTTAAAGGATATCAATGAAGTTCTTCTTATAACAAGTAGAGATTTTAGAGAACCTGCGTTTAAAAATGTTGTTAAAACACTAACAAGCTATGGTGTTGCTTACTCCTTTTTATCCGAGAGATGGCTTCCAGACAACATGGTGACTGATATGACCAGCTACCTTATAAGGTTCAGAAGGTGGAGGAAATTTAAAGATGCGGAAATTATGTAGGTTGTTAGAGATAATCTATTATTATCTGAAGTCATCTTACAAAGTATGGAAAGTCAAACGATTACAAGAAGATGACCTTATATATACTACAAAAGCAGAGGTGAAGATTGGAGTTTATCCTGGAAGAAAATCAGAATCACCTTATGATTTTATTGTTAAATTCAGAAAACCCAACAAGCGAGAACGAACACCCGCCCATGTTCACTTGATCGTAGAGATGTATGTCAAGCATGCCCATAATCCATCGTTAACCCTAAAACTGAAAGAGCATATCTTAACAATGCTTAGTCAAATAAAACCTGTAAATTCATTTCCTCCAAGACTCCAGTTTTTCAAAACAGAGCATATCGAGCCATTCAAAAATTTAGATAAAGTTGGAGAATTCCCTGTGGAATTTTTGCTTGTTGTGACAGAACTTATGGCAATACAAGAGAAAACAAATTATCCTGAAGGTTCTTTAACAGAAAGTTTGTATAAAGATTTTGGAGTTAAAGATAGGTTTTCTGTCATTCAAAAGGCTGTACTAAAAAGAC
>JBFLWW010000004.1:25223-97823 GCA_040757475.1 Nitrospirota bacterium | reverse complement strand
AGGGCCGCCGCTACTGCCTGCTGAGAGAGGAGCGGTTATCTGAAGAATCTTCCTTTTAGGTTTAATCTCTCTTATTCCGCTTAATATTCCGTCAGATATTGTATTTTCAAGCCCCTGAGGGCTGCTTATGACATAAACCTTCTCTCCTACATTCACTTTTTCTATATCTCCAATCTTCACAGCATGAAGATTTTCACCCTTAGCCTTAAGGATTACGATGTCGTTTTCTTTGTCTATATGCAGTAGACCCTCAACCTCCAAAATTTTGTCTCCTGCCTTTGCCTTTATATTTGCCGCATTACTTATAACATGATAATTTGTTACGATTGCCCCATCTTGCCTTACAATAAATCCACTTCCCTGACTAATTGGCTCACCTTTTTTGTCATAAGTTTCAATAACCACAACAGATTTACTGTTTTCTCTGAAAATCCTATCAGCATCTGCAAAAGAGAGAGCTGGAAGAAAAATTATCAGTAGGGTTAAGATTCCAGTTATAAAAGGCATATCTATGATAGCTTTTTTAATTTTATCCCCTTAAGGATGTCCATCTCAGGATCCTTGTGAACAAGTGTGGTTCCTGTTTTTTGGGCTGTGGCTGCAATCCATGAATCTGCTACGGAAAGAGGATTAGTTGCTTTTATTTCAGCAGCTTTTAAAAGTAGGTCTTCATCCTGTGTAACTTCTTTGACCGGTAGATTTCGTAACATTATATAGGCTTTTCTTCCTACATCTTCACCGGATAGTTTCCATGTCCTGTAAAGAGTCTCCATATAACTCATAAAAGAGACATAGACTGTTATCTCTTGTTTTTGGGCACGAGATAGAATACGGAAGACCTCATCTTTACCTTCTTCTCCTAAAAAATAAGCCATAATTGCAGAAGTGTCTAAGGTGTATGACTCCTTCATATCTATCCTTTCTTGGCTTCTTCTCTCCTTTCTTTCTGTCTATCAGCAATAAACCTTTTGAAGTCAAGGCTTCCTTTTAAAGCACCCTCGAATGCCTTAACTGGATCCTTAGGAATAGGGATCACCTTAATTATATTGCCCTCTACCACCCACTCTATCTTAGATTGAGCGTCAAGGTGAAATTTTTTCCTTATCTTAGCGGGGACTGCTGTCTGCCCCCTTTCTGTTAAAGTGGTACGCATATTTTACCTCCGTGTAGAATTAATTGATTAATATTACAATACAATTAATAAATTATCAAGTTTTTAAAAATTTTACAAGCTAAAAATATTTTTGAAAGGCAGCACCTATCTTGTTCTCTCAGCACAAATTGACTATGACTGCCTTGAGGGGTTATCATAATCTCCATGTTACAACCTGAAAAACAGCTTGAGATCATAAAGAGAGGCACTGTTGAGATTATAGTTGAAAACGAACTTCTCCAGAAGCTCGAAAAATCTTACAAAGAAAAAAGACCTCTCAAAATCAAGGCAGGGTTTGACCCAACCGCCCCTGACATACATTTAGGTCATACAGTCTTGCTTGAAAAGATGCGGCAGTTCCAGGAATTAGGCCATGAGGTAATATTTCTCATCGGTGATTTCACAGGCATGATAGGTGACCCGAGTGGAAAGAGCGAGATGAGAAAACCTCTAACAAAAGAAGAGATTCTTGAAAATGCTAAAACTTATAAAGAGCAGATATTTAAAATCCTCTCCCCTGAAAAGACCAGGATAGTATTTAACTCAGAATGGATGTCAGGTATGGCAGCAGAGGATATGATGCGGCTTGCAAGCAGATATACGGTTGCGAGGATGCTCGAAAGGGAAGACTTCAGGCAGAGATGGGTCAGTCAGAATCCTATCAGCATTCATGAGTTCATGTATCCACTAATACAGGGTTATGACTCTGTTGTGCTGCAGGCTGATATAGAGCTCGGCGGCACAGACCAGAAGTTCAACCTCATTGTCGGAAGAGAGCTGCAGAAGGAATATAGCCAGGAGCCACAGTGTCTTGTTATTATGCCGCTTCTTGAAGGTCTTGATGGCATGAAAAAGATGTCTAAGAGCCTCGGAAATTATATCGGCATCACAGAACCACCAAAAGAGATGTTCGGCAAAATAATGTCCATAAGTGATGAGCTTATGCTCAGGTACTATGAGCTCTTAAGCCGTATATCTATAGAAGAACTCGATTTACTTAAAGAGGGTATAGAAAAAGGCAAGATCCATCCAAAATACGCTAAGGAAAATCTTGCTATAGAGATTGTTGAGCGATACTGGGGTAAAGATGAGGCCATCAGGGCAAAGGAAGAATTTAATCATATCTTTAAGGAAAAGGGCCTGCCTGATGAAGTCCCTGTAGTTGAGCTCGAATGGGAAGAAGATGAGATGTGGGTGCCAAAGATTATGAAACTTTCAGGGCTAACACTAAGCACAGGTGAGGCAATAAGGCTTATCAAGCATGGAGGTGTTACGATTGATGGCAATAAATATAAAAACCCTGATGGAAAACTGGCAAGGGGAAATTATCTATTCAAGGCAGGGAAGAGAAAATTTCTGAGGATAAAATCAAAGAGTTAAATATTTCCTTGCAAGCTCCATAAGGCCATATATCTTTAAGTCAACATAATTTCCTTCTGACTGAAGGTTAGACAATTTATTATACAGCTCAGTTATCGGAATCTTCAGAACCTCGATATTTTCTGTCTCATCTCTCCTACCGATGCCTTTAAACTCAAGTCCCCTTGCAAGAAACACCGTAAGTATCTCTCCCGAAGCCCCTGAGGACAGAGGCCCTTCTGCAAGAAAGGTCATCTCCCTTGCAGAATAACCAGTCTCTTCGAGTAATTCCCTCCTTGCAGCTTTCTCAAGTGTATCTCCTCTGTCATTCAGACCTGCTGGAAATTCGATGACATATCCATTCACCGCTGGCCTAAACTGCCTTATCAGGAGCACCTCTTTATTATCCGTCACAGGCACTATCGCAACTATCCCTTTACAATTAACCCTTTCAAATGATTCCCACTCTCTTATTACCCCTGATGAGTCAATATATGTGGTAAGGATGCACCTGAGAAAACTCCCTTCCCATACAGCCTTTCTCCCTATGATTTTGACTATATTCTCTTCCACAACCTGCCTCCTCAGATTACTGAATTATTTAAAAAGTAGGTTATTGGGAAAGCTATCAAGAAAATTTATTATACCAGAAAACCATATATTTAGTAGTATTTTTGGAATTTGTGTTATCTTAAGTAACAAAGCAGGATTCAGGTTCAAAAATGAGTGATAAAGAGGCAACAAATGAGAATAGCTAAGGTGGAAAGGAAGACAAAGGAGACGGATATAAAGCTTACTATTAATCTTGATGGCAAGGGGCAATATTCCATAAATACTTCCATATCATTCCTTGACCATATGCTCTCTTTGATGTGCAGGCACGGACTTTTTGATATGAAGATAAAAGCAAAAGGCGATATAGACATTGACTATCATCACACTGTTGAGGACATAGGTATAGTCCTCGGCAAAGCAGTTAAACAAGCACTTGGAGATATGAAAGGGATATCGAGATACGGCCAGGCAACTGTGCCAATGGATGAGGCACTTGCATCAGTCAGTCTCGATATTAGCGGACGACCATATCTTGTTTACAGAGTAGAATTCCCTAAAAAAGTGAGGATTAAAAACTTTGACGCTGATTTAATCGAGGATTTTCTTCAGGCATTTGTGAGTCACAGCAGTATTACACTTCATGTTAATGTTTTTTATGGCAGGAACATTCACCACATAGTTGAGGCAATCTTTAAGGGACTTGGAAGGGCGATTAGAGAGGCCGTAGCCATTGATTCGAGAGTTGAAGGTGTGCCATCAACCAAGGGAAAACTCTAAGACTGTGTCTATTTATCCCCTAATACCTATAAAAGACATAAAATACATTCTCCTCGACATGGACGGGACACTTCTTGACAGATATTTCGATGACTACTTCTGGGAGCACCTTGTACCCGAAAAGTATGCTGAGAAACATAATATTACATTCGGGAAGGCAAAAGAGGAGCTCATGGGAAAATATAAGATTCATGAGGGCACCTTAAACTGGACAGACCTCGACTTCTGGTCAGAGGAACTTGACCTTGATATTCCTGCCCTGAAAGAACAGATTAAACATCTTATAGAGGTTCATCCACATGTCGAGGATTTCCTAAAGATGCTTAAAAGACACAGGAAAAAGGTCTTTCTCGTCACAAATGCCCATTATAAGGCTATTAACCTAAAACTCAAAAAAACCCGTATAGGAAGGTATTTTGACTCTGTACTTTCTTCATTTGATGCCGGTTATCCAAAGGAAAGTATTGAGTTCTGGAGAGAGGCAGAAAGGCGACTTGGTTTTGCTAAAGAAAAAACACTCTTCATTGATGATACAGAGGAGGTTTTAAAAACAGCCCAAAAATATGGAATCAGGTATATCCTTCATAAGACAAGGTCGAATTCAAAAATTAAACCAGGCCCTGAATCAAGTTCAGGGTCAAAAGATTTTTTACATATTTTTGATTTCAATGAATTATTAGAATAAATGCCTTACCGAGTAGCCAGAATAGACTTTGAAAGGCTTGTTGAAAGGGCTGTTGAAGAACTACCCGAAGAATTCAAAAAGTATTTCACCAACATGACAATCATTATTGAAGACTATCCCTCAAAGGAAGACCGCAATCTCACAGGCTCAGGGGGTTTACTACTCGGTCTTTTTAGGGGAGTTCCTTACACAAGGAAAGGAGGATTTTTTGATATACCTTATCCAATACCAGATAAGATTATACTCTTTCAGAGAAATATCGAGAACCTCTGTTTATCAGAAAAAGAACTGATTGAACAGATTACTAAAACTCTGGTGCATGAAGTAGGGCACTATTTCGGGCTTTCAGAAAAAGATTTGAGAAAACACAGGACATAAGGTAATTTAGCCTGTTGTTTATCATGATGTGAATAGCTTAGAATATATAACCATGAATTTAGCATGTAATCAACTTCTTGAGCTCACAAAAGAACCCAGGATAGCATACTTCTCTATGGAGATAGGCATCCAGAACGATATCCCTACATACAGTGGTGGTCTTGGTGTACTCGCTGGCGATACTATTAGATCGAGTGCTGACCTTAAACTTCCAATGGTTGCCGTCACCCTTATCAGCAAAAAGGGATATTTCAGACAGGAGCTGGATGAGAAGGGAAGACAGATAGAACACCCTGTCTGCTGTGACCCATCTAAGTATATGACATTACTTCCTGCAAAGATTACCATCCAGATTGAGGGAAGAGATGTCGCTGTGCAGGCATGGCAATATAATGTAAAAAGTCTCACAGGTGGTATTGTACCGGTCTTCTTCCTCGATACAGATGTAGAAGGGAATACACCGGATGACAGAGAGATTACCTCTTATCTCTATGGTGGTGACCAGGCATACAGACTGAAGCAGGAGATAGTCCTCGGCATTGGTGGTATAAGGATGCTCCATGAGCTTGGCTTTGAGATAAAGAAATATCACATGAATGAGGGTCATGCGAGCCTGCTCACTATTGAGCTTCTCAATAGATATAAACGGCCTATAGAAGATGTCTGGGATGAAAAACTCGTCTGGAACGTAGACAGGGTAAAAGACCTCTGCGTATTCACAACACATACGCCTGTTGAGGCAGGCCATGATAAATTTTCTTATGACCTTGTCAGCAGGATTATGGGGGAACCAATACCCTTCAATGTTTTAAAAGAGCTTGCAGGCAGTGATTACCTCAATATGACCATGCTTGCACTTAATCTGAGTGAATTCGTTAATGGAGTTGCAAAAAAACACAGTGAGGTCTCGCAACACATGTTCCCTGGATACGAAATCAGTGCCATCACGAACGGCGTTCATTCATATACATGGACATGCGACAGTTTTAAAAGGCTGTATGATAAATATCTTCCTGGCTGGGCCAATGAACCTGAATTATTTGTAAGGGTTGGCCGTATCCCTGATGAAGAGATCTGGAATGCACACATGGAGGCAAAAAGGATTCTTTTAGATTATGTCAGAGAAACTACAGGTGTTGAGATGAGCCCTGATATTCTTACAATAGGATTTGCAAGAAGGGCGACCGCATATAAAAGGGCAGACCTCTTATTTAGCAATATAGAAAGGCTTGAAAGGATAGGCACAGGAAAACTCCAGATTATATATGCAGGAAAGGCACACCCTAAAGACGAGCCTGGCAAAAGGCTGATAGAGAGGATATTCTCTTTCAAGGAGATGCTCAAGGATAAGATTAAGATGGTTTATCTAAAAGATTATGATATGGATATTGCACTCAAGCTTGTCTCCGGAGTTGATGTATGGCTTAATACCCCTTTGAGGCCGAGAGAGGCATCAGGCACAAGTGGTATGAAGGCAGCACACAATGGAGTATTAAATTTCAGTGTGCTTGATGGGTGGTGGATAGAAGGTCATATAGAGGGGTTCACGGGTTGGTCTATAGGACCAAGCCCTACAGAAACAAGACTGGTTGATGATATGGATGCCAGAGATGCCGATGACCTTTACAATAAACTCGAATATATAATTATCCCCCTCTTTTATAATAATAGACAAATCTGGATAAGGATGATGCAGAATGCTATAGGTAAAAATGCTTATTACTTCAATAGCCACAGGATGATGAGGAGGTATGTAACAGAGGCGTATATTAGATAAAAAAGTTAAAAGAATGCACCAATATTTCTCAGGCCGCTCTGGATATCCTCCTTAATGAGTTTTATTACACCAGCAGAGTTTATGGGGATGCCTTCGAGCTCGGATTTGATATCTTCTGTATTCACAGAATAGGTTTTATCATCCCGTCTGTGCTCGTAAAGGAAATTAATGTCAGGATTGCCAGCAATCAACACAATTAGTGTATCTACTATGTTGCCGAGTGGTTTTCTGTCTATATGGCTGTGTTTGAAATGTGCAGAAACAACAGTTCCAGTGCCTTCTTCGGATGTGATAGACATGTCTCCTTCTGCTTCTTTTGCGGACTGGTACAGGAAAGAAAGCCCCAGACCTACTCTCCTCGTTGTCCTTGTAGTATAGAAAGGGTCCATTACCTTTTTCAGGACTTCCTGACTTATCCCCTTACCATTGTCTTTTATCTCAATCAAAAAAATATCCTTTTTGATGTCTTCAAGGATTTTTATCTCAATCTTGTCCGCGCCAGCAGCAATGGAATTCTCTACGATATCGAGTATATGAAGCGAGATATCTTCCAACAATAACCTTATTTAGGGATAATCTTAAAGTGCACCCTTCTATTGGCCTTTGCTTCTTTAGAGTTCTTATTCTTAGGGGTTGGTATTTCTGGCATTGCCAAGTGACTTTCACCATAACTTATTGTAATCAGTCTGTCAGGCGATATACCACCTTCTTTTATGAGGTATTCTTTCACAGCAGCAGCCCTCCGCTCGCCAAGTAACAGGTTGTATTTTCTCTGCCATGGGCACAGGCATGGCCCTCTATCTGCACCTTTACTTCTATGTTTTCTTTCAATATCTGTATATTCCTTTTTTAGGGTTTCTTCAGTTTCTTTTGTAAGAAGTATCCTGTCGAAATCAAAATAAACATCTTTAAAAATTATAACCTTTGCTGGTTCCGGCCTTGGCTCTGGTGATGGAGGTAGTGCAGGAGGTGATGGGGTAACCGCAGGAACTGGTTCAGGTGCAAGAGGAGGACAAAGGGATTTTGCTTTGTCTATAACTGCCTTGGCCTTTTCTACAGCCTCATCATCTCTGCACTTCCAGTAAATCCTGTAGGCTTCGTCCAGCATGGCCTGGGCCTTCTGAAACTCTTCAGGGCATTTGGTCGCTGCCCCTGAGAGTCGGGCCTCTTCAAGGGCCCTCTCAGCCTTTGGAAGTTCCTTAAGTACAAAAAGAACCGGCTTGTTGTGCACCATCTCATAAGCAGCGCATCCCCAAAACAATCCAGCACTGATAAAAAGAATTGAAAACCCCTTAAAAATTCTGCTCAAAAAATGCCTTCATGGTGTGTCCCCTTTCTCTTTTTAAATAAACGCCTTCTGATTAAATATCATATGACTGCAGATTCGTTATGTCAACATATAGTTTTTTGGGTTAATCAATATCGTTTGAATTTAACATTCCCGCCATGCTAAGATATTAAACTTTTTTATAGAATTTTTTAAGAATGGCTGAGATAGTCCCTTTCAGAGGAATTCTTTACAATGTATCCAGGGTCTCTGTGGAGGATGTGTTGGCACCTCCGTATGATATTATAACGCCTGAATATCAGGATGAGCTCTATAGAAAGAGTCCTTATAACATAGTCAGGATAGATCTTGGAAAAGATTACCCCGGAGATAGTGAATCAGAAAACAGATACACAAGGGCAAGGGCATACCTCGATGCATGGATAAAGGACAGCATATTTATCAGGAGCGAAAAACCATCATTATACGTGTATGAGATATCTTACAGGACAGATGGAGAAGATAAACGGCTTCTCGGGTTCATCGGGCTTGTGAGACTTGAGGAATTCGGTGCTGGGAACATCCATCCGCACGAGTGTACTTACTCAAAACCAAAACAGGACAGGTTAAACATTGTGAGGGTATGTGAGGCAAACACAAGTCCGATATTCTCACTCTATAACAGTCCAGAAAAAAAGGCATCAACTGTCCTATCGAGAATCAGCATGACAGAACCCTATATTGAGGCAAGAGACGCTGATGGCGCTATCCACAGGCTCTGGGAGGTTAGTGAAAGAAACGATATAGAGGTTATAAGAAAAGAACTTGAAGATAAGGCGGTCTTCATTGCAGACGGACACCACAGATATGAGACAGCTCTCGAGTTTCAGAGGGAGGTGAGAGAAAGGAGAGCATTTTCTGCTGGCAAAGAGCCTTTTGATTATGTGCTTATGTTTCTCACAAATATCTCTGATGGGGGTTTGACAATACTTCCAACCCACATACTTATTAAAGATATTTCGGACAATGCAATCGAGAGACTCACCAGGTATTTTGAGATTGAGCCTGTTAGGGTGGATTTTGATATAACAAAAAGAATAGCCGGTGGAAGACATGTCTTTGGTTTTTTCCATAATCTCAATGAAGGATGGCATATCCTCAGGTATCGAGGAGGCAACCTTTCTGATGTACACCCCGGACTCAGGGAACTGGATGTAACTATACTGCATGATTTGATACTTAAAAAAATACTCAATGCAACCGATATATCATATGAGATGGATGTAAACGAGGCTATCAATAAAGTAAGAAAGGGACAGTTTGGTGCAGCCTTTTTCCTAAATCCTACAAAGGTTGAAGATGTTGAAAAGGCTGCCCTATCATCAGTGAGGATGCCGCCAAAGTCAACATATTTTTATCCAAAACTCTTAACAGGAATTGTTATAAATAAATGGTGAATAGTGAATAATAATATGAAGCAGCAAAGCAGAAGAGCAACGGAGCAGTAACCTTTCATACTACTGTTCTACTGCACTACTGTGCTACTGCTCTAAAAAGGAGGGGACAATGTCAGTTCGTGTTGCGATTAATGGCTTCGGCAGAATAGGGAGAATCTTTTTAAGGGCAAGCAGGGAATGTAATGAATTCGAGATCGTAGCGGTCAATGATCTTACTGATGCAAAGACCCTCGCGCATCTCCTTAAATACGACTCAGTGCATGGCATATTTGGGGCCGATGTAAAGGTAGGTGATGGAGGTATCACAGTTGACGGTAAAAATGTCAAAATCCTTGCTGTGACAGAACCTGAAAAACTGCCGTGGAAAGACCTCAAAATAGATATTGTCATCGAATCAACAGGCAGGTTTACAGACAGGGCATCTGCTGCAAAACATCTCAGTGCAGGCGCAAAGTGGGTGATAATATCAGCCCCTGCAAAGGAACCTGACATAACAGTATGCATGGGTGTAAATGAGGAAACACTCGACCCTGCAAAACACAAAATCATCTCAAATGCATCATGCACAACAAACTGTCTTGCGCCTGTTGCCAAGGTTATACACAGGGACTTTGGAATAATACGGGGGCTGATGACAACAATACACTCTTATACAAATGACCAGAGGATTCTCGACTTACCTCATAAAGACTTGCGAAGGGCAAGGGCTGCAGCCATGAATATGATTCCTACAACGACAGGTGCAGCAAAGGCAGTTGGTCTTGTGCTTCCGGAGCTCAAGGGTAAGCTCGATGGCATGGCTATAAGGGTTCCAACCCCTAATGTCTCTGTTGTTGATCTCGTTGCAGAGGTCTCAAGGGATATAACATCAGAAGAGGTAAACTCAGCCTTTAAAAAGGCAGCAGAAGGGCCGATGAAAGGGATACTCCAGTATACAGAAGAGCCGATTGTGTCAATGGACTGTAATGGCAATGACCACTCATCCATTGTGGATGCAACACTTACAAGGGTGATTGAGGGAAGGATGGTTAAGGTCATTGCATGGTATGACAATGAGTGGGGATATAGCTCACGTCTAAGGGATCTGATACTTTATATCATTAAGAGGAGATGATTATGGTGAGAAAGAATGGGAATAACGAATATCCTATTCCAATTAAAGATATACTTAACAAGCTTACAATAGAAGACCTAAATATTAAAGGGAAAAGGGTCTTTATCAGGGCTGATTTTAATGTGCCCCTTAATGATAACCTGATGGTTACAGATGATAGGCGGATTCGCTCAACCCTCTCTACCATCAATTATGCCATTGATGAGGGGGCAAAGGTTATACTCTCATCACACCTCGGAAGACCAAAAGGGAAAGTAAACCCACGGTTCAGCCTTGCGCCGGTTGCAAAGAGGCTGCAGAGGCTTCTTAACAAGGAAGTCATCTTTGCACCTGATTGCATTGGCCCACAGGTAGAAGATATTGTCTTGAAGATGAAGGAAGGAGATGTGCTTCTCCTTGAGAACCTGAGATTCCATTCTGAAGAGGAAATGAATGATGAGGGCTTTGCGAGGAAACTTGCAGGGCTTGCAGATTTTTATGTGAATGACGCATTCGGGACCTCGCACAGGGTGCATGCATCTATTGTCGGGATACCAAAGTTTCTTCCATCAGCAGCCGGGTTTTTATTGAAAAAGGAGATAGGATACCTTAAAGGTATGATAGATAATCCAGTAAGACCTTTTGTTGCTGTCCTTGGAGGGGCTAAGGTATCAGGTAAGATAGGTGTTCTTGAAAATATTGAGGCCAAGGTTGATAAGGTGGTGGTTGGTGGTGGTATGGCATTTACCTTTATAAAGGCTATGGGATATGAGATTGGAGATTCGCTCGTTGAGGCAGATATGCTTGAGACAGTCCAGAGGATAAGGAAGAAACTGAAGGGTATGGGGGTAAAATTCTATCTCCCTGTAGACTGTGTAATTAGCCAGAGCATCGAGCCCGGTGCAGAAACAAAAATAGTACCAACCCTTGAGATACCGAGGGGATGGAGGGCATTAGATATTGGCCCTGCAACAGCAAAACTTTTTTCAGAGGCACTTGCAAATGCAAAGACTATCCTCTGGAATGGGCCGATGGGCGTGTTTGAAATAGATGCGTTTTCAAGGGGGACCTTTGCTATTGCCCGTGCAGTTGCAGATGCATATGCCCTCACCATTGTTGGTGGCGGTGATACTGACCTTGCTGTTCACAGGGCAGGTGTATCGGATGCGATATCGTTTATCTCGACTGGCGGAGGTGCATCACTTCAGCTGCTCGAGGGGAAGGAACTTCCAGGTATAGCAGCACTGACAGACAGGAAAGAGGGTCAGGAGACCATCTGAAGTTCAGCAGCAGAAACCTTGTGTGGTAGTTTCTCATTTTTGTGAGAGAGTATTCCTCTTTTTATTTCAACAACGGATGGGTTTTTGCTTCTGAACTGCTTGATGAGATATGAAACAGCTACCTCTGGTTTTATAATATCACCACATGTAAAGATGTCAGCAGCCGCATAACCATATTCAGGCCATGTGTGAATTGAGATGTGGGATTCTGCTATAACTATCATACCACTAATACCGAATGGATTGAATTCGTGAAAGGAAGTATCAATTACTGTTGCCTTGGCTTCCTTTGCTGCAGAGACTAAGATATTTCTTACCTTCTCAATGCTCTTCAGAATTTCGGGATTACAGTCCCTTAATTCCACTAAAAGATGGGTTCCTAACGCATACAATTCTCTACCCCCCTTCAAGATTAAAATTACTGCCCTCTCAGGCTTGAAAAGATACAGTAAAATTATAGATGTTGTCAAGAAAAAATTCATGGAAAATCATACCCAAGATTAATATCGTCCAGTATAACCCACAACAGAAATAGATGCTCCTTTAGACTCTTCAATAATCCTCTCTCTGTTAAGGATAATGCTGTTTTTTGCCTCAACAGCAAGGACCCTCGCATCCACCTCGACCATTGTCTTTAATGTATTTAATCCCACGACAGGTACATCAAATCTCATATCCTGATTGGGTTTGCTTACCTTCACGACTACAGCACCTCCGCCTGCAAGCCCCCCTCCTCTCCTTATCGCCTCATCTGTTCCCTCGATGGCTTCTACAGCCATCACAGCCTGATTTTTGACCACAACAGCCTGTCCTATGTCGAGCCTACCTATCTCCTTAGCAATCCTCCAGCCAAATTCGATATCTTTCCACTCATCCTCGGTAGGGCTGTCTTCTGTAAGTACCCCTTCAGGTGTGAGAATGCCTGAGATGAAAGGAGTTATATCAAGAAGGTTAATGCCTTCTTTTTCAATCTCCTTTGCAATAGCTATCAGGATTGAATCATCGCTTCTATCCTTCAAAGAAAACAGGAGTTTTACAGCCTTCAGGTCAGGTATGATTTTGCTTTTATAAAGCAGTGACTTCGGCACTTTTCCGGCCATAACCGCTTCTTTTATGTCGTATTCTTTTAGAGAATCTATCATCTCCCCGAGTCTTCCAACACTTACCCATTTTATTTCATCCACATATGAAGTGAGTGATCTGTCAGCTAAGGAATCGAGTGCGATAGCAACGATTGTGTATCCCTGCGCCCGTGCCTCACTAGCAATAACCTTTGGTAATTCGCCTGTGCCTGCTATTAATCCGAGAGTCTTCATCACTTACAAAGGATGGACGGTACCAGATGCCAGATGCACGATACCAGATGCATGTATTCTCTATCCTGTATCAGGAATCTTGTATCGGGCATCTCTTTCATTATCTACAGATGCCTCTTTTGTTTTTCTGTATGAACTCGATAAGATGCCTTATCTCATCTGTGTATGGAAGGTCTTCCTGTATCTTTTTTATCGCATCTTTAACTGTTCTTTTCTCTCTGAAAAGTATCTTGTATGCCTTTTTGAGTTCATTTATTGTTGAGTCAGAGAAGCCGTGCCGCTTGAGCCCAATAGTGTTAAGGCCGAAGAGTCTTGCCCTTGCCCCTGAGGCTATTGTATAAGGTGGTATATCCTGTCCCACCCCACTGAACCCACCAACCATTGCATAGGCCCCGATCCTTGTGAACTGGTGTACTGCAACAAGTCCACCTATAACAGCATAGTCTTCCACAACTACATGGCCTCCAAGTGTTGCAAGATTTGCCATGATTATTTGACTTCCTATCTTGCAGTCATGTGCTATATGGACATAGGCCATAAGAAAATTTTTATCCCCGATTGTGGTTAAACCATCTCCACCGACAGATGCCCTATGGATTGTTACATATTCCCGTATAATATTCTCCTTTCCTATTTTTACACCTGTCTTTCCTCCTTTGTATTTCAGGTCCTGTGGTGGGAGTCCGATACTCGTGAATGGATATATTGTGCAGTTTTCGCCTATCTCTGTATTGCCTTCTATGATTACATTTGAAATAAGTTTCGTGCCTTTTCTTATGCGGACACCCTCACCGATAATGCAGAAGGGGCCGATAATTACTCCCTCCTCTATTTCTGCTTTAGAGTTTATGATTGCTGTTGGATGAATTTCACTTCTCACTTTTTCATATCTCTCTGTCTGTAACCATGGCAGTAAATTCAGTCTCTGCAACTACTTTTCCTTCAACATTTGCATTACCAGAGAACTTCCAAACATTCCCCCTGTGCTGCAGGATACTGATTTCTAATCTGAGCTGGTCTCCTGGAATAACAGGCTTTCTGAATTTTGCCTTCTCTATACTCATAAAATAAACATTGCCTTTATTTGCTCCCGAAGAAAGGGCGAGTATACCAGCTACCTGTGCCAATGCCTCTATTATTAATACGCCTGGCATTATAGGATGCCCTGGGAAGTGTCCCTGAAAAAACCCTTCATTAACTGTCACATTTTTTATCCCGACAGCCTTTATACCTGGTTCTATCTGGATAATTCTGTCTACCAATAGAAACGGATATCTGTGCGGTAAAAGTTTCTGTATCTCCTTTATATCCATCATTCAGGATTCCTCCTTTCAAGTTCCCTTATCCTTTCTTCAAGTTCTTTTATTTTTTTATTAAGTTCTGGCAGTTTTGCGAATATAGCTTGGGCCTTTAACCAGTCTCTGTGGGGTATTGCAGGTGTACCAGAATAGGCTCCTTTTGTAACATGCCCTATAACACCTGACTGAGCACCTATCATAGTTTCGGAGTCTATTTTTACGTGGTCAGTAATTCCAACCTGGCCAGCTAAGGTAACAAAGTCCCCTATCTCTGTGCTACCTCCAATTCCGACCTGAGCAACAATAATAGAATTCTCACCGATTCTGACATTATGTGCTATCTGAACAAGGTTATCTATTTTTGTGCCACGACATATAATTGTGTTTCCTGTTGTTGCCCTATCAACAGAGACATTGGAACCTATCTCTACATCATCCTCGATAATAACACCTCCTACCTGAGGAATCTTATAGTGTCTGCCTTCCTCAAAAACATAACCGAAGCCGTCAGAACCTATTACTGAGCCAGAATGTATTATAACCTTGTTACCGATCTTTACATTCTCCCTCAGAACCACATTGGGATAGATAATGCATCTTTCTCTTACAGTGGTATTTTCGCCTACGAAGACATATGGGTAAATAATAGTCCTGTCGCCGATGAAAACGCCATCTGAGATATAAGAGAACGGAAAGATTGAGACATCCTTACCTATCTCTGCTGTGTCAGATACAATAGCCCCTTTGCTTATTCCAATTGGTTTTTGTGGTTTGACATAAAAATATTCGAGCAGTTTAGCAAAGGCAAGATAAGGGTTTGATACTTTAAGTTGTGTTATATTTATATCAACTATCTGCTCTTTTACAATCACACACGATGCCCTGCATCCTCGGAGGTCTTTTATATATCTCTTTGCTGAGATAAATGTGATATCTCCCTCTTGAGCCTCGTTTATACCTGATACCCCTGTAATTTCGATATCAGGATCCCCGATCACTTCACCATTAAGCAGGGATGCAAGTTCTTTAAGCTTCACCCTGCACCACCTCTTTTCATGACTCTATCTATAATGTCCATGCCTTTATTCGTCGTACGGGGTTCACTACTTTTTTGGTCTGGCCTTTGATTCGTTATATTTCTTTATGACCGTATCTGTAATGTCGAGGTCTTTATTTGAGTAAAGGATTATACCTTCAGCCTTCTCAAATATAAAGGTGTATCCTTCTTCCTCGCCTATCTTCTCTACTATTTCTCGCATCTCTTTTATTATTGCACCTGTCAGCTCTCCCTCTTTCTTCTTGACCTCGGCCTGTGAATCTTGGACAAGCCGCTGGTATTCCCTGAGCAATTTTTCGAGTTCCTCTTCTTTGTTTTTTCTTGCCTCTGCAGAAAGTACAGATGCCTGTTTTTCCAGATCACCCCTTATCTTTTCTATAGCCCTGCCCTTTTCGTCTATAAAAGATTGTTTAGATTTTATTAAAGACTCGAGGTCAAATTTAGCCTTCTTTCCAGCCTCGGATTCATTCAAGACCTTCTGAAGGTCCATATACCCTATCTTCATTATTGTATCGGCTGCGAATAAAAAAGTGAAAAGTGAAAAGTAAAAAGTGAAAAGTGAAAAAACAAAAACTATAAGTCTATTTTTCATTTCTCCTCCTGATTAAAAAAATGTTCCAAAGGTGAATTCAAGCCTGCTGGCACTCTCTCCTAATTTTCTATCCAGGTTGTAACCCCACTCAATCCTTATGGGCCCCATTGGCGAAATCCATCTTATGCCAGTCCCAGTAGTATATCTGAGGCTGCCGAATTTTTTAAAGGATTCATAAGCATTACCTGCATCAAAGAAGACCACACCCTTGAGTTTTAATTCGCTAAAAATCGGGAATATGTATTCTGTATTAAAAATCAGTTCTTCTGTGCCTCCTATCTCATCTCCTGTTTGTTTATCCTTTGGTCCTGCCTCACCAAACCCCAATCCTCTTACAGTATAGATCCCGCCTACATAAAACCTCTCATATAATGGTAGTTCCTTACCCCAGATACCAGTACCATAACCAAACCTGCCCCTTAACATGAAGGTTGTGCTATCAAGCGGGAAATACCAGGCAGAGTCAACGCCACTCTTTACAAAGTAGTTAGTTCCTCCAAGTCCTGCATATGTGAGGTAAAAGGAATTCCTCGAGCCCCTTGATGGGTCGAGGTAGTTGTCTCTCGAGTCTCTTACTAAAGAAGGGGTGATACTGCTGGTTATCCTTGTGCCTTCCTGCTCCTTTATCTTGGTTGAGGCCTGTTCAGATATATTGAATATCGTTGCATTCTCAAAGTTGTATGCGATATCGCCCCTCCAGTATTCTGTGAAACTTTTACCAAAGGAAACACCAAATCCTGTTGCCTTTTTCTCGTATTCTATGTATTGTCTGCTCGTCTTATAAATACTTGTAGAGAACGAGATTGGCTTATCCATAAACCATGGCTCTCTGAAGGAGAGTTCGTAGAATGTACTTCTTCCACCGAACTCCCCCTTTAACTTTATATACTGTCCTTTACCAAAGAGATTCCCCTGTGTCAGGTCAATAGTTCCAATAAATTTATCAACAGAACTATATCCTCCGCCTATACTTAAAAAGCCTGTTGGCCTTTCTTTTACCTTAATGTTGAGGTCTACTAATTTCTCCTCAGGACGCGGCTCAGTAACTATTTCTACTGTTTCAAAAAAGTTAAGGTTATTGATCCTTTCATAGCTTCTTTTTATCATAGTGCTATTAAATACATCACCCTCGTCGAGCCTTACCTCCCTTCTTATAACCTTGTCTCTGGTTTTAATGTTTCCTGAAATCTCTATCTTACCTATTCTGTATTTGTGACCCTCGTCTATCTTCAAGGATATTTTTACAAGTTTTGTAGCATCATCAGGTATTAGATCAGGCGATACAGATATGAGCGTATACCCATTTTCTGAGTATAGTTCAGATATTGAAAGGATGTCTTTTCTCAAGAGGTTTTTGCTGAATATAGTGTTAGGAGTTAGACTGATCCTCTCCCTTATAGTTTCATCAATAAAGGCCTTGTTGCCTGTAAACTCTAAGGAGGAGATTCTGTATTGATTACCTTCTGAAACCTGTATTGTTATAATCATTCCTTTTTTATCTTCTGTAAGCTGAATCTTAGGCTCTCCGACCACAGCCTTGATATATCCGTTATTGAAATAGAGGTCCTTTACCTTTTCTATATCTGTGTTCATCTGATCCTTTTTATAGTAGCCTGAGGAAGTAATAAAGGAAAAAATCGTCCATTCACTGGTATCCATAGCCTTTTTTATCCTGCGTGTGGAGATAGCTTTATTGCCCTCTATATTGATTTTCTTTATCCTTACCTTTGGACCTTCCTCTATCTGGTAGGTCAGGCTGACCTCATCATCGCGTATCCTTTTAATAACAGGGACTATGCTCGATAACCAGTACCCCTCTTCTTCATAAAATGCCCTGAGCCTGTTTGCATTGTCCTGGATCAGGACAGCATCAGCAATGGCGCCAACGGTTATTGTGAGCTTTTCCTTCAAATGTGAATCGTCAAACTCCTTGTTGCCCTGAAATTCGATTCTCACAATGGTGGGTTTTTCTTTTACAATATATATCAGCTTTATACCGCCCTCTAATGGTTCGATCTCAGCCCTGACATCATCAAAATACCCCATCTTGAAGATGTTTTTAATGTCTTCATTCGTTTTATCCTGAGATATTGGTTCACCTAATTTCTGGATAATCCTGGATTTTACTGCACTTTCCTCAATCCTTTTGAGCCCCCTGATCTCTATTGAGTTGACAATAGGTAGCTCCTGGGCATATAGGATACCTGATGTTAAAACCAGATTAAAAAAGAGCGATAGCAATACTATCCTACACATTTTGCCTCCCGACTAGAAGTTAATAAGAAAACCCACGAGACTCGAAAAGCTCGATAAGTATAGCACCTATACAGGGGTTAATGTAAATAAAAAATTCTTTATATACAGGAAAGAGCAGTGCAAAAATAAAATTCAGATATCAAGTGAATAAATAATTATGATTTACAGATTAATTTTTTTTATTTGACTATTAGATAAATGTTGTATTAGGCTGAAGTGCTTACTTTTTTTCTTAGTAACAAAGGCTTCTCAAAATTAATAGAAAAGGAGGTTTTTATGAAAAAGTACGAAACGCCATTGCTTGACGAGCTGGAAAAGGGACCGTTTCCGAGTTTCGTTAAGGAGATCAAGAAGGCCGCTGCAAAAAATGAGATGGCCAATGATGAGCTGGGTCAGCTCGAATACTCTTTCAAAACCAAGCGAGGTTACTGGAAACATGGTGGTATTGTTGGTGTCCTCGGCTATGGTGGCGGGGTTATCGGGAGATACTCTGACCTACCACATATGTTTCCCAATGTAGAATTCTTCCATACCGTCAGGGTTAATCAGCCGAGTGGCTGGTTCTATACAACAGAGGTATTAAGGGAGCTCGCGGATATCTGTGATAAGTATGGAAGCGGTATAATGAATATGCATGGCTCAACAGGTGATTTGGTCTTTCTCGGTACAACGACCGAGAACCTTGAGCTCATCTTTGCTGAGCTTACATCCAAGGAAAAACCTGCTCATTTGAGATTTGATTTGGGTGGTTCAGGCTCTGCCATGAGGACTCCGAGCTGTTGTGTTGGGCAAGCACGTTGCGAGTGGGCAAATTATGATACCATGGAGGCATGCCATCAGATTACACAGGAATTTCAGGATGAACTCCACAGACCTGCATTCAACTATAAATTTAAATTTAAGTTTGCAGGTTGTGCCTGTGACTGCTGTGCCTCCATCGCGCGCTCTGACTGTTCTGTAATTGGGACATGGAAAGGCCCGATACTCATTGACCAGGATGCTGTTAAATGGCATGAAAAGAAGGGAATGGACATCTCGAGAGAGATCGTGAAAATGTGCCCGACAGAGTGCATCAGTTATGATGGTAAAGAATTAAAGATAAATAATGATGAATGCAACAGATGTATGCACTGTATATCAAAGATGCATCATGCACTCAAGCCGAGTGGCGAGAGGGGTGCAACCATATGTATCGGAAATAAGGCACCGATTGTTATAGGGACTATTATTTCGCATGTCATTATCCCATTCATGAAGATGGAGCCACCATTTACTGAATTCAAGGAGCTTGCAAGGAAGATGTGGGACTGGTGGGATGAGAATTCGCATCCGAGGGAAAGAATTGGAGAGGTTATAGAGTTTAAGGGTATGAGGTCATTCCTTGAGGCTATCGGAGTAGAACCCATTCCACAGATGATAAAGGAGCCGAGGAGAGATCCATTCTTCTTCTTCACTGAAGGGGATATTGAGAGGTTTAAGAAGAGAGAGGAAGAAGAAAAGAAGACCGGAAAGTTCATTTTTTAAATTTTTAGATAAGGAGGATATAAAATGGGATTCTATGGTGATAGGAAATTAACAGCAGAGGAAGCTAAGAGGCTCAGAGAGACAGACATAGGGCCACCTCATTATAGTAACTTCTTACATCCTGTAATCAAGAAGAATTATGGTAAGTGGAAAGAACATGAGATATTAAGCCCTGGAGTAATGGTTCATACTGCAGAAAGCGGTGATAAGATATGGAGTGTAAGGGTACAAACCTGTAGACTGATTGCTACAGATACAGTCCGTGAGGTATGTGATATAGTAGATAAATACTGTGGAGGTTATGTCCGCTGGACTTCGAGGAATAATATAGAGTTTCTCGTATCAGACGAAAAGAATCTTGAGCCTCTTCAGAAAGAGCTTAAAGAAAAGGGCTACATGATTGGTGGTATGGGGCCGAGGATCAGCAATATGGTTCATACGCAGGGATGGGTTCACTGCCATGGTGCTGCAACAGATGCCTCTGGTATAGTTAAGGCTGTCATGGATGAGGTCGCTGATTATATCACAACAAAAGAGCTTCCTGCTAAACTAAGACTCGCCCTCGCATGCTGTCCTAATATGTGCGGTGCTGTCCACTGTTCAGACATTGCAGTAGTTGCGATACATACGAAGGTACCTCCTGTTGACCATGATAGGCTGGGGAAGATATGTGAGATACCTACTGTTATTGCATCCTGCCCGACAAAGGCTATAAGTCCTGATCCTGCTAAAAAGAGCGTAAAGATTAAAGACGAGAGATGCATGTATTGTGGCAACTGTTTTACTGTCTGCCCTGCTATAGATATCAAAGACCCTTATAGAGATGGCCTCGCAATAGTTATAGGTGGAAAGGTAAACTGCCTGAGGACCCCTACAAAATTCTCGAGGCTTGTTATCCCTTATATATCGAACGAACCACCGAGATGGCCGAAGGTTGTTGCTGCAGTGAAGCATATTATTGAGTTATATGCCAAGAATGCAAGAAAACATGAGAGGTTAGGTGAGTGGATAGATAGAATCGGCTGGGAAAGGTTCTTTAAACTGAGCGGTATTGAGTTTACGTACCAGGCTATTGATGACTTTACATTCATGAGGGAAACCTTAAGGAATCAATCAACATTTAAGTGGTAGAATTAAAGTAGTTAGTAGTTAAGCAGATAGCAGTTAGTTGACAAATACTAATTGCTATCTGTTAAAATGAACTAAAATTTTAAAATAAAAGAAGGTGAGAGACTATGGAGATAGAAGAACTGAAAGATAAGATTTATGCATTTGTCCTGGCTGCAAAGGGCAAAAAAAAGTTGAAAGAAAGGGATGTGATAAACGGGGTATCGGAGCAGACTGGTGTTGATAAAGATACAGTAAAGAAGACCATGAGAGAGATGATAGATGTGGGGAGGCTGATGTATTCTTATGCCGGAGGTGCCAGCTCAGTAGAGATCCCAGATGAGGCGTATCTCAGAGAAAAAGGGCTCATAAAGTAAAAATTTAAAAACAATAGACTTTACGCTGATCTAAATCCTACTACAATATAATGCAACCAGAGAGGCATAGTATGAAAAATTGCCCTTCTGGTTTTTTATTATCCAGAAAATGCATTTTTTGAACCCCACCAAGCAAAAACTTGTGATAATTCCCGCAGCAGTGGAATAGCTTCAATGATTGAGTAAATTCCAAGTAGCTTGAAAGACAGAGAGGCAAACTTACAATATTTTAGGCCAATAGTAAAGAAAAAACCCAATTAAAACAAGCAGAATAATTTAGAGTAGCTCCTGTTTTATGATATTATGGAATAAAACGAGGTTCGTATAGCATGGAAAAATTGGTAAACACTTCCAAAGAGCCCGCTTGATGCCTTTTATGGGAACAGGCAATAATCTACACCCATGTTGCAACAAAGAATATCCTTTATGTCAAGAGCCCTCTCGATAAATAACCAAGAAAATCCTTGCATTAATCAGTTAGAAATGGTGCTATAATTATTTGTCGCTGGAGTTGGGGAAAAATCAGATCGGAGAAAATTTTAAAATGCAAAAAACTCGTTATCCACGGCTTGTAATTGCAGGTCTGAGAGGTGGTTCAGGGAAAACAATTCTTTCACTTGGATTGATAGTTGCGTGGAAAGAGAAGGGCCTTAAAATTGTGCCATATAAGAAAGGGCCTGATTATATTGATGCAGGATGGCTATCCTCTGCAGCGATGCAGCCCTGCTATAATCTCGACCCTTTTTTAATTAGTAAAGGAAGGATACTCCCCTCTTTTAAAGAACATTTTGGCAAAGCAGATTGTGCTGTCATAGAAGGCAACAGAGGGCTTTTTGATGGAATGGATTCAGAAGGGACATACAGCACAGCAGAGCTTTCTAAGATGCTTAAGTCTCCAGTGCTACTTATACTTGATTGTACAAAGGTAACAAGGACAGCAGGCGCCTTAGTACTTGGAATGCAGAAGTTTGATAAAAAGGTTGATATAAGGGGTGTAGTTTTAAATCAGATTGCTGGTGCGAGGCATGAAAATGTTATAAGAAAAACAATAGAAAAATACTGCAACATCCCTGTTCTTGGCTCAATCCCAAAGCTTAAACATGATTTTTTATCAGAAAGACATATGGGGCTTACACCCTTTCAGGAACACCCTGAAGTTGAAAAGGTGCTATCTTTTACAGCAGAAGTCGCAAGAAAATATATTAACCTTAATGGAATATGGAGTATTGCAACGGAAGCAAAACCCTTAGAAGTTCAAAGTTCAAAGTTCAAAGTTCAAAGTTGTAAAAACTCGTCACTCAGGATTGGAATCATCCATGATTCAGCTTTTCAGTTTTATTATCCTGAAAACTTTGAAGAACTTGAAAAAAGAGGAGTAAGATTGATGGCGGTCAGCGCATTAAAAGAGATGAAACTTCCTGAGATTGACGCATTATACATTGGTGGAGGTTTCCCTGAGACACATGCAATTGCACTTGCAAAAAATAAGGCATTTAGAAAATCAGTACGAAAAGCTGTAGAAGATGGATTGCCTATATATGCAGAATGCGGAGGCTTAATGTATCTTGGAGAGGCTCTTGTGCTCGATAACAAAACATATCCAATGACAGGAGTCTTTCCAATTAAATTCTGTCTGGAGAAGAAACCCCAGGCCCATGGTTATACAATATTAGAGGTACACAGGCATAATCCTTATTATCCCGTGGGCACTGTTCTCAGGGGGCATGAATTTCATTATTCCCGTATCCTTAACCCTGATGTAGCCACAGACATCCTGAGCCCTCGGCCTGAAGGCTTGTCGAAGGATATCTATTTTGCCTTCAAGATGAAGAGGGGAGAGGGGATAGTTGATAAGATGGATGGTCTCTGCTATAAAAATGTCCTTGCCACCTACACCCACCTGCATGCGCTTGGTGCAAGAGAGTGGGTAGACGGTCTTATTAACATGGCGGTATCTTACAGAAAACAGGCGCGAGTTAGGAGTGACGAGATATGAGAAGAGATAGAGAACCGAGATGTCCATTTTGCGGCTGTCTATTCGATAGACCTCATGAAATAAGAACCAAACTCGGTAACGAGTTTTCAGGTGGAAGATGTGAATGTGGCGCTGTGTATGTCTTTGACCGTAGCGGGCATAATCTTGGAGAGGCTTATGTTGATGCACTTAATTTTGCCTGTGAGGGTAAATACGATAACCCATGGGATTTAATACCAGGAGAGGATTATAAAGAGGTATTTTTGCATTATGACCAGAGGACACATACCTTAACTGACAAGAGAGGACGTACCCCAGAAAATATATGTTTTATCTTACTTAAAAGAGTAAATAAATAAACATCATTTACTGATAAATTTTTTTTATTTGACCATAGATGTAGATATGTATTAGTCTTTACAGTCTAATTTACTAATCTTGATTATAGAAAATTCAAAATACAATATTTAATAATTATATTGAAAGATTTTATGATAAAATATTTATGTTAAGATTGATAGGAGATTTCTTCTATCAATAAGTTAGATTCAAACAGAGAAAGGAGGTAGAAAGATGCCAAAGTGGAGTTATAAGGGAAAAGAATACGAGATTGATGAAGAAGGTTATCTCCAGGACTGGGAGGCGTGGGAGGAAGGAATGGCTCCAGAACTTGCAGCACAAGATGAGATTACCCTTGATGAGAAACACTGGGAGATAATCAGGTGGTTGAGGGAGTATTATATAAAGTTCAACATTGCTCCTCCTATCAAGATGCTCGTGAAGGAAATGGGCAAATTTTTTGGGCCTGAAAAGGCGAACACCAAATATCTATATGAGCTTTTCCCAGGTGGACCTGCAAAGCAGGCATGTAGGTATGCAGGGCTCCCAAAACCAACAGGCTGTGTATAAACAAACAAGAAGAGCAGGAAGTTGGAAGTTTTTTACTTCTCACTTTTTGCTCTTTATTTTGTAATTTATAAAAATTAAGTTGACCAAATATAATTTTGTAAAATAAAATTACCGTGTTTGGGAATGCGATAGTTTTAAAACTGTAAGGGGCAGTTTATACTGATATGGAGTTGAAGAATCTCTTATCAGAAAAGAGATCTGTCATTTTGAAAAGATGGTTCGACGTAATAACGGAGACTTATTCTGCTGACACTTCAAACTTTTTGAAAAATCAAAAGAACCAATTCACTAATCCAGTTGGTTATACGGTCTCCCAGGGGATAAAGGGTCTCTTCGATGAACTTCTCAATGGGATGGATTCTGAAAAGGTTTCCCCACTTCTCGACAATATTATCAGAATCAGGGCGGTTCAGGATTTTTCGCCTTCCCAGGCTATTGGCTTCGTCTTCCTTCTAAAGAAAGTAATCAGAAAGGAGCTAGCGAAAGAGGTCCGGGAGGACGGGCTCTCTGAAGAGTTGTTAACACTTGAGTCCAGAATAGACGATCTTGCCCTTCTCTCCTTTGACATATATATGAAGTGTCGGGAGAAGATTTATGAGCTCAAGGCAAATGAGGTGAGAAACAGGACATTTGGTCTACTGAAAAGGGCAAATCTGCTATATGAGCTCAAGGAGCAGGAGATGGACCTCGAAGACGGCAATATTGATAATCTATATGAAACGAGGTGAAAGCAAATGAACTTCGGACTTTCTCTCTGGGTTTCCTTTTTTGCAGTCATAGCACTTATTTTGCTCGTTTTTGTGGGAGTAGCGGGCGCGAATCTGAATTTTCTGTTTGGAGTTATTATACCCTATGCAGCCTTTGCGACGTTCATCGTTGGAATCGTTTATCGCGTCGTGAAGTGGGGACGTTCGCCTGTCCCATTCCGCATACCAACAACCGCCGGTCAAGAAAAATCTCTCCCATGGATCAAACAAAATAAAATCGATAACCCCTCGAGTGCCTTAGGCGTTTTTGTGAGGATGGCCTTTGAAGTGCTACTTTTCCGTTCTCTTTTCAGGAGCACAAAGATGGAATTGAGTGAAGGAACTAAGCTTGTTTATGGTTCGTCTAAGTGGCTCTGGGCAGCAGCATTGGCATTCCACTGGACTTTTCTTACCATTCTCATCAGACATTTAAGATTGTTTACAGAGCCTGTGCCTACCTTCGTGAAGCAACTTGAGTCAATGGATTCCTTTTTCCAGGTATCTCTATTGGGTGCGCCCTTACTTTATATAACAAATATAGTCTTTTTGCTGGCTGTGACCTATCTCTTCCTCAGAAGGGTTGTTATTCCGCAGGTACGCTACATTTCCCTTCCTGCTGATTACTTTCCTCTCCTTTTGATACTGGGTATTGGAATTACAGGCGTCCTCATGAGATATTTTATCAAAGTTAATGTTGTAGGCGTGAAGGAGCTGACCATGGGGTTGGTCAGTTTTAATCCAAAGGTCCCTGAGGGGATTGGAGTTCTTTTTTATATACATCTCTTTCTCGTCAGCACTTTACTTGTCTATTTTCCCTTCAGCAAGCTAACACACATGGCAGGGGTCTTCCTCAGTCCTACAAGAAACCTGGCGAATAACAACCGCATGAAAAGACACATCAATCCCTGGAATTATCCTGTCAAGGTTCATACATACGAGGCATATGAGGATGAATTCAGGGAAAAGATGAAAGAGGCTAGAATGCCAGTAGAAAAGGAGTGAATATATGGCACAGAAACCAGTAGTTCCGAAAGGGGTACCTTATCCAGATGAGCTATCGAGGGTAGATTATAAGCCTCCTCAAAAGGCTTGGATGGAAACCCCTGTTGAATTCAAGCCTAACATGTATTGCTATGGTAATAAGCCGGAAGACCTTAAAACTGTTGGGTTCCCGAACCCGAGGTCATGGTCAGTAAAAGATGAGGACTGGAAACTGCCCGAAAACTGGAAAGAGATAGTCTTAGAAGGTATTAAAGAGCGGCTCAGCAAGTACCGTTCTTTTAAGCTCTTTATGGATATCTGTGTGAGATGCGGTGCATGCGCTGACAAATGCCACTTCTTTATTGGAGGAGGAGACCCGAAAAATATGCCTGTTCTCAGGGCAGAACTTCTTAGATCTTTATATAGAAAGTACTTTACAACATCAGGAAAGGTCATGGGGAGGCTTGCCGGGGCAAGAGAGCTCACTTATGATGTGCTGAAAGAGCTGTGGTATTATTTTTATCAGTGCACCGAGTGTCGCCGCTGCTCGCTATTCTGCCCTTATGGAATTGATACGGCTGAGATTACGATAATGGGCAGAGAACTCCTTAATCTGTTGGGTTTAAATATCCACTGGGTCTCTGCATCTGTGGCGAAATGTTACAGGACAGGGAATCACCTCGGCATCCTGCCCCATACATTCAGAGAATATTTCGATATGTATATAAAAGATTTAGAGGCTGTAACGGGTATCAGGGTAACGCCAACCTTCAACAGAAAGGGCGCCGAGATACTCTATGTCGTACCTTCTGGTGATTTCTTTGATGAACGGGGCACATACCTTACCATGGGCACTCTGTTGCTCTTCCATGAGCTCGGACTCGACTACACCTGGAGTACATATGCCTCTGATGGTGGAAACTTCGGCTTTTTCACCTCAAATGAGATGGCGAAAAGGCTCAACTCCAAGATATATGCTGAAGCCAAGAGATTGAAGGTGAAATGGATACTTGGAGGGGAATGTGGCCATATGTGGAGGGTCATGCACCAATATATGAATACATGGAATGGCCCCCCTGATTTCCTCGAGGAACCGGTCTCCCCTATTACAGGCACTAAATTCGAGAATGCAAAATCTACGAAGATGGTTCACATCTGCGAATTTACTGCTGACCTCATCAAGCACGGCAAACTAAAACTCGACCCGAGTAGAAATGATAACCTGAGGGTTACCTTCCATGACTCCTGTAATATCTCAAGAGGTATGGGAATCTTTGAGGAACCGCGGTATATCATCAAGAATGTGTGTAACTACTTCTACGATATGCCGCCAAATACCATAAGAGAGCAAAACTTCTGCTGCGGCAGCGGCTCTGGCATAAATGCATCAGAAGATATGGAATTAAGGATGAGGGGAGGCTTCCCGAGAGCTAATGCTGTAAAATATGTCAAAGAAAAATTTGGAGTGAACATGCTGGCCTGTATTTGTGCGATTGACAGGGCTGTCCTTCCACCCCTTATGGATTACTGGGTTCCCGGTGTGAGTGTCACCGGCGTTCACGAGATGGTTGCAAATGCATTGGTGTGCAAGGGAGAGAAGAAGAGGACAACCAATCTGCGTGGTGAACCACTCCCAGGAATGGAGGGTTAAGAGAATGTATAACGGCTGGAAGATCATCATCGGAATTATTATCTTTGCCGCTCTGGTAACAGCTCCTTTCTTACTTAGCGGGGGGAAAGTAGTTGCCAAACCAGACCCCAAAATTGATACCCCTGAAATCCAAAAGTTACCAGAAAATGAAAGAAAATGCGTAGAGTCAAAGGAATTTATGAAGACCGAGCATATGAAATTATTGAACGACTGGAGGGATTCGGTTGTCCGCGAGGGCAATAGGATTTATATAGGTGCTGGTGGAAAGAATTATGATATGAGTCTTCAAAATACATGCATGAAGTGTCATTCTAACAAGAAAAAGTTCTGTGACGAATGTCATAATTATGCAGCAGTAAAACCTTACTGCTGGGATTGCCATATCGAGCCAAAGGAGAAAGAGACATGAGTATCAATAGAAGAGAGTTTTTAAAGATAGCTGGAATCTCCACCATTTTGGCCATTGGAGGCATGTCTGCTACTAATGTGCTTAAGAGAAACTGGCTGGATGCCTCGCAGGTTTTGCCAGATCCGAAAGCTCTGATAGGGAAAAAATGGGCTATGGTTGTAAATATGACTAAGTTCAAAACAGAGTATGATTACAAAAGGGTTATTAATGCTTGCCATCGTATCCATAACGTTCCTGATATTGGAAATCCAAAACGTGAGATAAAATGGATCTGGGAAGAGACTTTTGAGCACGCATTTCCGGGTCAGGAACATGAATACATGGGAGAGAATATAAAACACCAACCTTTCCTCGTACTCTGCAATCATTGTGATAACCCCGCTTGTGTAAGGGTCTGTCCCACAAAAGCTACATATAAGAGATCGGACGGGATCGTTATGATGGACATGCATCGCTGTATTGGCTGCAGATTCTGTATGGCCGCATGTCCCTTCGGGGCAAGAAGCTTCAACTGGATAAACCCACGGCCTTTTATTAAGGAGGAGAATAAGGAATTCCCGACGAGGATGAAAGGTGTTGTGGAGAAATGCACTTTCTGTTACGAAAGGCTTGCTAAAGGGCTCAAGCCTGCCTGTGTTGAGGAATCTAATGGTGGCTTGATCTTTGGTGATCTGGAAGACCCCGAATCGGATGTAAGGAAAGTTCTTCATTCAAGCTACACCATCCGACGTAAACCCGAGCTCGGAACACAGCCCAAGGTTTACTACATAATTACATAATATAGGAGGTATTGAATATGCTTGAAACTGCGTTAAAGGGAAGTCGAAAATACTGGGGATTAATAATCTTTTTACTCGCCATCATAAGTGCAGGATTTATTTCTTACCTATACCAATTTCGTATAGGTCTGGGAATAACAGGCATGAGCAGGGATGTTTCATGGGGTTTTTATATTGGCCAATTTACCTTTCTTGTTGGAGTGGCAGCCGCGGCTGTTATGGTAGTCTTACCTTATTACCTTCATAACTATAAAAAATATGGCAGGATTGCCGTCATAGCAGAATTTTTGGCTATCCCTTCTGTAATAATGTGTATGTTGTTCATCTTTGTTGACATGGGTCAACCACTTCGGGTCCTGAATGTATTATTACACCCAACCCCTAACTCTGTCATGTTTTTTGATATGGTCGTCCTGAGTGGTTACCTTATTCTCAATATATTATGCGGCTGGACTGTCCTGGGAGCAGAGCGTAAAGGAATGCCACCACCAGCCTGGATAAAACCCTTTATATACATAGCCATTGCTTGGGCTCCCAGTATCCATATAGTTACAGCCTTTCTTTACGCCGGTCTTCCAGGAAGGCACCTCTGGCTAACAGCCATTATGGCAGCCCGATTTCTTGCTTCGGCATTCTCATCCGGACCTTCACTTATCATCATTCTATGCCTGATCGTAAGAAGGTTTACAAACTTCGACCCAGGAAAAGAGGCTATCCAGACGCTTGGAAAGACTGTCACTTATGCGATGATCATAAACGTTCTTTTCCTTGGATTTGAATTCTTTACCGCTTTTTACAGTACCATACCAGGGCATATGCATCCTTTCGATTACCTTTATACTGGTATGGAAGGTTATGGAAAACTCGTACCTATGATGTGGATCTCAAACATCCTCGCAGTTGTGGCCCTTGCACTCTTAATCAACCCTGCAACGCGCAGGAACGAGGGTACCCTTGCTGTTGCAGCAGTGGCAACATTTTTTTCCTTATGGATTGACAAGGGATTTGGTCTGGTTGTCGGCGGGTTCGTTCCCAATCCCTTTGAGAGAATAACAGAGTATTGGCCTACCGTACCTGAGGCATTAATCACACTTGGGGTCTGGGGAGTCGGGTTTCTGGTGCTCACCATCCTTTACAAGGTAGCTGTCTCAGTCAAAGAAGAAGTAGTTTATGATAAATATGGTGAAAGGCAGGTTAAACTTTTTAAATAAACCTATGGGTTAAATTGAATTAAGGAGGAGGTGAGATTTTAAGTGTGGATTGTAACAATTGACAATGAGAAATGTACTGGAGAGGGGAAATGCGCGGATATATGTCCTGTGGAGGTATTTAAGGTAGAGAATGGCAAATGCGTCGTTGTTAATGGAGATGCATGTGAGGGTTGTGAGAGCTGTATTGCTGAATGTCCAAATGAGGCAATAACACTCAAAGAGATGTAAAAACTACCCATGTCAAAAAAAGAAAGGGATATCCGACACACCAGATATCCCTTTTTATATGCACTGTGCAATTTACCAACCTCTGGTGGTAAATTGTCGCCTCCTAATTTAAATAAAAGCTACCTTACTGCGTCTTTGAGCGCCTTGCCAGAAGTGAATTTCGGTGTCTTAGCAGCAGGGATTGTGATAACCTCGCCAGTCCTTGGATTACGGCCTTTTCTGGACTTTCTTTTAACAACTGAGAAGGTCCCGAAACCGACGAGTGTGACCTTTTGTCCTTTCTTTAATGCTCCCTTGATAGAATTCAGGGTAGCATCCAGCGCCTTGGATGCATCTACCTTGCTGAGCCCTGCACCTGAAGCTACCTTGTCGATAAGCTCTGTCTTTGTCATTGATCTCCCCCCTTTCATTTATTTTATTCAAGAGATAATAAAAAGCTAAGATAACAGTATCAAGAAGAAATCCTTTTGTCAAGCCAAAAGTGAAAGCCTGAGAAAAAATTTTTTATGCTAGTTACGGCAGTTATTAATAAATAGTTTTTAGTTATTAGTAAAATCTGGAGCCGGTGGGGAGAGTCGAACCCCCGACCAGCTGATTACGAATCAGCTGCTCTGCCTCTGAGCTACACCGGCATAGCTACTCCAAAAAAGTCTTTGACTTTTTGGAGGCCTCAGATGGTGAGCCGTGGAGGATTCGAACCTCCGACCCGCTGATTAAGAGTCAGCTGCTCTACCAGCTGAGCTAACGGCCCACTTCCAGTTTTTTAGTTGCCAGTTTTAAGTGTTCAGTTTACTGACAACTGAAGACTAATCACTGACAACTGCGAATTTTGCTCTGCAAAATTCGCTTAGCGCGCCTGAGAGGATTTGAACCTC
The DNA here is from genome assembly GCA_040757475.1 of Nitrospirota bacterium. Classification (GTDB taxonomy): domain Bacteria; phylum Nitrospirota; class Thermodesulfovibrionia; order Thermodesulfovibrionales; family SM23-35; genus JACRGU01. The sequence continues at coordinate 66,751 of JBFLWW010000004.1, read as the reverse complement.
CGACCCTCGGCTCCGGAGGCCGATGCTCTAATCCACTGAGCTACAGGCGCATTGGGGTGAGTGAGGGGACTTGAACCCCCAACACCTGGAGCCACAGTCCAGTGCTCTAACCATTGAGCTACACTCACCGATTAAAGACAGTTATCAGTGAATAGTGATTAGTTAATAGTATAAATCAAAAATAGAATAAATTTTTCAATTTAAACTAAACACGAATCACTAATAACTATTCACTGCAAATTTCGCTCTGCGAAATTTGCATGGCGCGCCTGAAGGGATTCGAACCCCTGACCCACTGCTTAGAAGGCAGTTGCTCTATCCAACTGAGCTACAGGCGCACTAACGACTGATAACTAATCACTGCAAATTTTACAGAGCGAAATTTGCTTAGAGGCTATAAATTATAAGAGTTTATAAGAATTTGTGTCAACATGCCCTTATATTCAGCATTTAGAGTTGACTGTATTATCTTTCATATTTTACTATTCACTGTCCACTGTTAACTGATCAGTGTTTTAAATGGGCGGTTAGCTCAGGTGGGAGAGCACCACGTTCGCAACGTGGAAGTCGGGGGTTCGAATCCCCTACCGTCCACCATGCGATTTTGCCTTAAAACCTTCTCACGATGAGCTTCCTAAATTCCTCGGAGAAGAAGAGTATAAAGGCGAATGGGATTAGGACAAGCCAGACAGTCACGGGTATAGGATACGTAGAGAATATTTTATTGCCAACAGGATGGTAGACAATGAAAAGCTGGAGGATGAGCTCTACTGCGATACCTGCAAATATCAGCTTGTTTGAAAATAGTCCTATGTTGAATACGGATTCCCTGTATGAGCGGCATGCAAAGACATTGGCGACCTGTGTAACTACTACTGCAGTGAGGCAGGCGGTTGTTGCCTGCATGTATAGAATATTACTTACAGGAAGCATCTCACCCCACTGCCATCCGCCTGTTTTTAATACATAGAAGAATCCAAATAGTCCTGCTGCTGCCTCGGTTGGTCCGAGAAAAAGATATGCCCTACGTAAAAGTTTTAAATTGAGCAGTCTTTCCTTTGGACTTCTTGGAGGTTGTGACATAAGCTCTGGTGTTGGTTTTTCAGCACCGAGTGCAAGTGCAGGAAGCATGTCAGTACCAAGGTCAATAGCGAATATCTGTATTATAGTGAGTGGAAGGGGAATTCTAAAGATGACATAGGCAATATATGGGATAATCTCAGGGATATTTGATGAGAAGATGTAACTTATGAACTTCCTGATATTTTCATAAACAGCTCTGCCCTCTTCAATAGCATTCACAATAGTAGCAAAGTTGTCATCAAGAAGTATCATATCTGCTGACTCTTTTGCCACATCTGTCCCTGCAATACCCATTGCTATTCCAATATCTGCCTTTTTCAATGCAGGCGCATCATTTACACCATCACCTGTTACAGCAACCCTTTTGCCTTCCTCCTTCAGTATAGAGACGACCCTCATCTTGTGCTTTGGTGTCATGCGGGCAAATATAACCTCTTTCTCCTTAAGGACTTCTCTTAGTTCCCTGTCATCCATCTTCGTAAACTTATGGCCCTCGACAATAACAGGTCTCCCTTTAATAAGTCCTATCTCACTCGCAATTGCTTCGGCTGTGCGACTTCCATCACCTGTGATCATGATTACCTTTATTCCTGCCTCATGACATTTTTTTATGGCTTCAGGGACTTCAGGTCGTGGAGGGTCTTCAAGTCCGATGAGGCCAACGAGAACCATGTTATTTTCGATCTCATCAGGGATGAGTGATGAGTTTTTGTCTTTTAACTCATTACTCATTACGCCTGACTCATTACGATTTTCAAGTTCCTTGTATGTAAATGCTAAAACCCTTAACCCCACATCCATCAACGAATGGTATGCATCTACTACCTTTTCTCTGAGGACATCATCCATTGGTATCTTTTCACCCTTTATCAGCATGTGGCTGCATAAAGGAAGGAGTCCCTCTAGCGCGCCTTTTGTAAATACAATGCGTTTCTCACCAACCATATTCACTGTTGTCATCCTCTTTCTCTCCGAATCAAAAGGTATTTCTGATATTCGCTCTAATTTTAAATCACCAATGGTCTCTTTTGCAGCCTTAAACAGTGCAACTTCAGTTGGATCTCCTCTGTATTGCCCGTCAATAAATTTCGCATTGTTACATAGATAGGCAATCTTCATAAGTTCACCTGCATGCCTTGCATCTGCATCATCAAGTCCTATAATTTTGTTATCGAACCATATCTTTCTCACAGTCATCCTGTTCTGTGTTAGCGTCCCTGTCTTGTCCGTGCATATCACTGTTACAGAGCCGAGGGCCTCAACAGATGTAAGGGTCTTTATGAGTGCCTTTCTCTTTGCCATCCTCTGACTTCCCATAGCCAGTGAGAGTGTAACCGTCGGTAGGAGTCCCTCAGGGACATTAGCAACAATAATTCCGATAGCAAATATAAAATTTTCCCAGAAGGTTCTCCCCATGAAATAACCTAATGCAAAGAAGAAGACACCCATAACTGTTGCAATAACAGCAATAATCCTTGTTACCTTTATTATCTCTATCTGGAGGGGACTGAGCCCTGACTCTACTGCACCTGTAAGATGCGCAATGCGGCCGAATTCTGTCTGCATCCCTGTTGCAAAGACAACAGCCTTACCTGAGCCGCTCACAACAGATGTGCCTGCAAATACCACATTAGGGCTCTCTATTAGCTCTCCATCAAACTTATCCGAAACCCTCGGCATAGGCTCTGACTCTCCTGTTAGCGGTGCATTATTCACCATCAGTCCTGATGTCTCTATAAGCCTTGCGTCTACAGGAACCTTATCCCCTTCTGAGAGAAAGATGATATCACCAGGCACAATATCCCGTGCATGTATCTCCTTTTCCTTACCGTCACGTAGTGCCTTTACATAAAAAGGAAGCAGTCTTTTCAGGGCTTCAAGGGCCTTTTCAGCTCTGTATTCCTGGATGAATGTAAAAATAGCATTAATAAAAATAACAATGACGATAGCAAGACCCAGTGTAAGCATCCCCTCTCCAGGATGGAGGTACTCTGATAGGAAGGAAAAGAATGCAGCTATCCAGAGGAGTACGGCAAGGAAGTGAGTGAACTGCTCTATTAATCTAATAATAAGAGGTTTTTTCTTAACCTCTTTTATCTCATTCGGACCGAATTCAGCAAGACGCTTTTCAGCCTCTTTCTCTGTGAGTCCCTGTTCTGATACAATGAGTTGTTTTAGTACATCTTCAGGAGGAAGGCTATGTATCTTCATGTCTGGGTCTGAAGATTATCAGGTCGCATGGCGTTTCCCTTAAGACCTCTTCGACAGGATTACCTTTTAAAATAGAGCTAAGAAGACTTCTCTGGCTCGCCCCCATTATTATCAGGTCATGTCTCTTTGCGAATGCCTCGACCGTGATTGACTTTCCAGCTTTCCCCGGTAAAATCCTTCTACCATGCATTACCTTATACCTCTTCATATGTTCCATGAAATGAGAGATATCTAAAGGCAGATGTTTTTCCCATTCAAGGGGTGAGAAGTGTATCTCACCATGAAAGAATTTTGAGATTGGTTTAGGTGTATGAAATATAAAGACCTCAGAGCTAAATGCCTCGGCAATCTTTGCTGTAAAATATGCCCTTTCCTTTACATGATTGACCCGGGCCTTTAGAGGCACAAGTATCTTTTTGGGATGTATCTTCCCGATATGCACAATCCTCACAAGTGCCACAGAACATGGAAGACTGAGAGAGAGACTCCTTGCTACTGTGCTGGCATAGAATCTTCGTTCAATATCCTCCCTCCTCGTTGCAGCAAAGACAATATCTATATCCTCATGCCTTACAATCTCTCCTATTTTTCTGACAGGGTCTCCACTCTCTGTAATAATCTCAGCCTCAACACCAAGCGTGTCTGCCTGAATAAACAGCCGCTTTATAGTATCTTCAGCCCTGTTAAAACCTTCTCCTGATAACCCCTTTTCTGCGATAAAACACAGATAGAGTTTGCTACCACATATCCTTGCAAGGTTCAGGGCATATTTTGCAGCAATCTCTGAGTTCAGGTATTCATTTATTGCGGCGAGTATCTTCTTATACATATCGAAATTATACTATTAAATTTAGATACAGGCTATTTTATTTTTGCATTTTTGCGATTTTGGAATTGAATTATTATATGTAAAGCCTTAAAATTAGACATAGTCATTAAGGTAATAACCCTTTTTTACCGATAAGATAATTAGTTATGATATTTTTGACCTTAGAGAAGAAGCTGTCTAAATTCCTCAATGCCCTGAGCAGGGAATTCAGGCTTGTTGTTCCCGAAAAGAAAAGGGAGAAAACATACACATTTTCTCATTATTCCAGTTTTGACAAAGTAGCTCTCGAGTTTTTGAGGACAATCCTCCCGCCCAAAAAGTTCTTTTTCCTTCCAAAAGAAAGTCTGTTTAACATAGGTAATGACTTTAATATCAATTCTTGCTCTATAGATAATGCTGACTACATACTTTTCGGCCTGCATCCATGCGACCTCCACGGCATTGATATCCTTGACAGGGCATTCTCATATAAGGGAAGAGACAGTTTCTACTGGCAGAGGCGGGAGAAAATAGGCATCATCGGGTTTAGTTGCCTTCCTGATAGATACTGCCTTTGCAAATCAATGCATACTGATTTTATCGAAAGCGTATATAACATCTTCCTTTACACTCTTGATAATGTTTATATGGTTACTGTGAGGACCGCCCTCGGTGATGATATGGTCAGGTTAAAGCCCGAACTATTTAAGGAATGCACAGAGATGGATATCGCTGAATATAAAGAAAGGATAAAGATTAGAGATTCAAAGTTTATCAGGATTGTTGATATAACCAACCTCGCAGAACTCCTTACACTCGAGTATAAGAGTGAGATATGGGAGGAGTACAGCAAGAAGTGTCTCTTCTGCGGCAGTTGTGTGATGGTCTGTCCGATCTGTAGATAGAGTAGAGGAAGGCACTTTATGGAAGGGACACCATGTGGGCAGGGTTACAGATTTACTTGATATGATAGACATGCCGCTTAAAAACACATCTGTAGCTGTATGCGGCCCGCCGATATTCTATAAGTTTGTCCTGAAGAAACTCCTCGACCTTGGATACTCAAAGGGTAGGATATACATGTCTCTTGAAAGAAGGATGGAATGTGGTCTGGGGAAGTGCGGTCACTGTGTTGTAGGGCATAAGTATACATGCATAGAGGGCCCTATTTTCACCTACTGGGATGCAATAAATCTTCCGGAGATATTTTGAAGATGTCTCTCGCAATGGATAAATCCCAAATAGGTCTATACTCCCTTACTTCCTGCTCTGGAGATATCCTCGAAATAGCAAATATAGAGGAGGATTTACTGACAGTGCTTAAGTGGATAAAGGTTGTTGACATGAATGTTGCTATGCCCTCAACAGGTGAGACCCCGGACATCGCTTTTGTAGAGGGTGCAGTGACCAGGGATGAAGAGATAGAGTTTCTGAAAGACTTAAGGAAAAGGGTTAAATATCTAATACCGATTGGTACATGCGCATCCACAGGAGGGATTGTAGCGAGGGGCCGGAGGAAAGGTGTGAGTGGCTCAGGGATGTTTATAAAGAGACAGGTGAAGATATAGCCCTGCGATTTCCCAGAGCGGTGAGGGAATTTATTGCGATAGATTTCTCAATACCAGGTTGTCCGATTGATAAGAACTATTTTTTACACTGCCTTGGCTATCTGTTGAAAGGTGTTCTGCCTGAGGTGCCGAATTATTCTGTATGTATGGAATGCAAGATGAGAGAGAACGAATGTCTCTTGCATTACAGGAGACTTCCATGTATGGGGCCTGTAACAAGGGGTGGGTGCGGTGCAAGGCAACCATCTTTAAACCTGTCTGATATGGAAAGAAATTTAAAAATCCTTGCAGAAGAATTAATCAAAGAGAAAAAGGATATCAGGCATGACCTCGAAACCCTAATTCGAGCTTATGACCCCTGTATCTCATGCTCGGTGCATATTATACGGCTTTAAATCATGATAGCGATTGTTGACTATGGGATGGGAAATCTGAGAAGCGTTGAGAAAGGCTTCCAGAAGGTTGGTGTGGATGTGAAGGTGACCTCCAACCATAGGGATATTGATGACGCAGATGGAATTGTCCTTCCTGGTGTTGGTGCATTCAGGGACTGTATGGAAAACCTCACTGATATGTCCCTCACAGAGCCGATTGTGAGGGCGATACAGAAAGGCAAACCCTATCTCGGCATCTGCCTGGGACTTCAGGTATTATTCACTGAATCAGAGGAGTTCGGTGTATGTAAAGGATTAAATATCCTCAGTGGAAAGGTTGTAAAATTTAGATTTAAAGATACAGAGCGGCGTTTAAAGATTCCACACATGGGTTGGAATACAGTAAAGATCCTGAGAAGGCCTCCAATCTTTGGTGGCATACAGGATGAGGCGTTTTTCTATTTTGTCCACTCCTTCTATGTCCTGCCTGATGATAATGATGTAGTTGCAACTACAACTGAGTACGGTATAACCTTCACCTCTATGGTCTGGAAGGAGAATATCTTTGCAACACAGTTTCACCCTGAAAAGAGTCAGGAACTTGGCCTCAAGGTCTTGAAGGGTTTTGGTGACTTTGTAAAAAAAGAAGCTTTTTAATCGTTTTCTTTAATACAGGATGTATTTTATCAGGTGCTATCTCACACAGGGGTTTTAAAACAAACCCGCGCTCATGCATGAATGGATGTGGAACCCTTAGGTCAGGCCCTTTAATTACCAGATTATCGTAAAAGAGGATATCAAGGTCAATAACACGGGGTCCCCACTTTGATGTTTTCTCTCTTCCGAGTTCCTTCTCTATCTCTTTAAGTATCTTTAGCAGTTCCTTTGCCCCTTCTTCTCCCTTTCCCAACTTCTCAGCTTCTACTTTGACCTCTATTGCCATATTGATAAACCTGGACTGGTTTTCCATACCCCATGGCGCTGTCTCATACATGGAAGAACGCTTTGTGACAGTTATACCCCTTTTTTGCAGGAGTTTGATTGCACGAAGACAGTTATCCTGCCTGTTACCGAGATTGGAGCCGATACTGATATATGCTATAGGCACCTCCCAATCCTCTCCACTGCCTCTTTAATCCTCTCCACAGGCACAGTTAACGCAAACCTGACATATCCTTCGCCTGGCGCACCAAAACCATTGCCAGGTGTTACCAGCACTCCTACCTTATTCAGGAGATGGGTCGCAAAACTCGTTGAATTAAAACCGGGTGGCACTTTTGTCCAGATGTAGAAAGTCGCACGGGGCTTAATCAGATGCATGCCAAGTTTTTTCAACCCACTATAAAGTGTATCTCTTCTCTCTTGGTATATTTTCCTTATATCTGAGAGAATCCTGTTATCTGTAGCAAGTGCAGTTATGGCTGCTTCTTGTATGGCCTGGAAGACTCCTGAGTCCAGATTCGTCTTTATCTTGCCGAGACCTGCTATGACCTCCCTGTTACCCACAACAAACCCTATCCTCCATCCTGTCATGTTATATGTCTTTGAGAGCGAATGGAACTCAATGCCTGTATCCTTTGCACCAGCAATCTCCATGAAACTCAACGGCTTTTCATTATCGTAATATATCTCGGAATATGAAGTATCGTGGCATACTATGATGTTGTATTTTAGCGCGAGGTCTATAACCTCCCTATAGAATTTTCTCGGTGCTACAGCAGAAGTAGGGTTATTGGGATAATTTATGAACATCAGTTTTGCCTTTATAAATACCTTACTGGGTATTGACTTGAAATCAGGCAGGAAGTGATTCTCTTCTCTCAGAGGCATTATATAGCTTTCACCGCCAGCAAACAATGTGCCTATAGGATAAACAGGATAACCTGGAGATGGTACGAGCGCTATGTCGCCCGGATCAATAAATGCCAATGGAATATGGCCTATACCCTCCTTTGAACCTATTAGAGAAAGCACCTCTGTCTTCGGGTCAAGACTGACCCTGAACCTCGTCTTATACCACTTAGCAACAGCCTCCCTGTAAGAAAGCATGCCCTCACAGGAAGGATAGCGATGATGAACAGGTTTTTCGACAGCCTTCTTCATAGCTTCAACAATATGTGATGGGGTAGGAATATCAGGGTCACCTATGCTAAAGTCTATGAGGTCCACACCTTTCGAGATTGCCTTCTGTTTCATCTCATCTATAGATACGAATAGATAAGGTGGAAGATGTTTTACACGTGAAGCGAGTTTAATAGAGACCTTTGTTTTCAAGACTACCTCCTGATTTTTTTGCTGGTTATTATAAATGATTAGGAAATTAAAAATGCAAAATTTAAAATTTTTGATTTTTTAATTTTTATGTCATAAGGAGATTTAAGAGGGTTTGCGAAGGGTGACTATGTGTCACCCTTCGCAATGCACTAAAATTATTTCTTCTCAGCTGGTTCTGCAGGTGGCTTGATAGCCACACTCTTTGCTACATTCTTGCCGTCAACCACTTGATACTTGACAGTCACCTTATCACCGACCTTCACATCTACGAGTGTCTTTTTCTCCTTACCTAAGGTAATCTTGGTCTTATCATCAACTGTGACAACAGTCTCCTCGACCTTATCCTTCACCTTCTTGGCTACAGTAATGGTCTTGGCCACTGCATCTACTGCCTTGACCTCGCCTGTAACCTGTCTTATCTTTACTGCTGGCTTCTTTTCGGCTGGTTTTGCAGGCTCAGCCTTCTTCTCTGCTGGTACAGGGGCTGCCTTTTTCTCCTCTGCTGCAAAGGATATAGAGGTAAGGGCAAATACAAAGAGTACTGCTACGATAATCGCTATCGCCTTCTTCATTAAAATCATCTCCTTTCTTCAGAAATAAACCAAGAATAATATTATACAATAAGTATGCCAGAGCTAAATTGCCTATAAATGCAGGGGTGCATTGCAATACACCCCTGCATTTATCCCTTTTTAGGAAAGGGTATCCTTTTTTGGAGAATGGAGATTAAACTTCTCCCACCTGTACCAGAAGGTCTTATAGCTCATCCCGAGAAGCCTTGCCGCTTTTGCAGCCACACCACCAGCTTTTGTCATTGCCTTTTTCATGAGCTCTTTCTCCATCTCCTCAAAAATTATCCCATCATCTGGAAGATCGAAATCAAGGAACCCTGTCCCCCCTGAAACCCTGAGTTCGCCCCTTATGTCTTTAAGGTTTATAGAAGAAGTCTCGCACATAAGCACTGCGCGCTCTATAACAGACTCAAGTTGCCTTATATTCCCTGGCCAGTGGTATTCTATGAGCGCCTTCATTGCATCTTCATCAATCCTCTTTATCCTCTTACTGAACTCCTGATTGTACTTCTTAAGGAAGAAAAGTATGAGTTCAGGTATGTCTTCCTTCCTTTCTCGGAGGGGTGGAAGCTCTATTGTCACGACTTTCAGCCTGTAATAAAGGTCCTCTCTGAACGCCCCCTTACTCAATTCCTTCTCAATGTCCCTGTTTGTTGCAGTAATAATCCTTACATCAACCTTTATTGTATCCCTTCCGCCAAGCCTCCTTATCTCTTTGTCCTGTAGTACACGCAATATCTTGGACTGGGTCATCTGGGGGAGGTCTCCGACTTCGTCCAGGAAAAGTGTACCGCCGTTTGTAGCCTCGATAAGCCCTATTCTCCTCGAAAGGGCACCGGTAAATGCCCCTATTTCATAGCCAAAGAGTTCACTTTCAAGAAGGTTCTCTGGAATTGCAGCACAGTTTATTGCTGTGAATGGCTTTGTACGCCTCAGGCTGTTATAGTGTATGGCTCTTGCCACAAGCTCTTTACCTGTTCCACTTTCTCCAAGTATAAGTACTGTTGCTGGGCTTGAAGAGACTTTTTTCATAATCTCGACTGCTTCCACCATTTTTCTTGAATGACCGATAATACCTTCTATCTTGAATCTGTCAAACAGGGCCTTCTGAAGCTGTAAATTTTCTTTCAGCAGATTTGCCCTTTCAACTGCCTTTTTAACTGTTATCAGAAGCGCATCCTTATTAAGAGGCTTTGTGAGATAGTCAAATGCACCCTTTTTAATTGCCTCCACAGCCGATGAGATAGTCCCATATGCGGTCATAATGACCATGGATGGCTCAAAAGGCTCCTTAGGCATGGATTCAATAAATTCTATACCATTCATGCCTTCCATCTTGAGGTCAGTCAGAACGACATCAGGGTTAAACTCTTTTACAATCCTCAGCCCTTCCTCACCTGATGAGGCAGTATAGGTTTCATATCCCTCATCATCGAGTATTGTCTTGAGAATATCACGCTGGAGTGGTTCATCATCAACCACGAGCACAACAGCCAATTTGTTCCTCCCTATTTAAAAAATTCAAAATGCAAAATGAAAAACTCAAAATTTCAAATCAAAATTCAAAAATTCCTTAATTTTGCATTTTTAATTTTAAATTTTAAATTTTTTTTACAGGTAATGATATTATTACAGTGCTCCCTTTACCTTCCTCACTTTGGAAATATACCCTGCCGCTGTGTTCCTCGACAACCCTTTTTGTCATAGCGAGACCGAGGCCAAGTCCTGTATTCCTCGTTGAGAAAAATGGCTCAAAGACCTTTGGCAGATTCTCCTTAGAAACACCGATACCTGTATCCTCAATGATAATAGAAAACCTGTTGTCAGATGCCTCTGTGCTTACAGTAAGGTCTCCTCCAGCAGGCATTGCCTGAAATGCGTTGAGGATAACATTAAATATACATGTCTTGATTAATTCAGGGTCTAAATAGAGTTTGGGAAGCTCTCCAAATTGACGATGTATCTTGATACCATCCTTTTGCGCCTTTACTCGTACTAATTCTATAAGGTCATCGATAATCTTACTGACATCAGTCTCCTGGATATCCAGTTTTAACGGCTTTCCATAGTCAAGGAAATCTCTAACAAGGTTATTGAGTCGCTGTATCTCCTGTTTTATACTTGCCATGAGTGATTCAAACTGCTCTTTTTTATCCCTTTCTGATGGTGCATATCTTTCCCTTAAATGGTCTATACTCAGGCTTATAAAATTAAGGGGATTCCTCAATTCATGTGCTATACTTTTTGAAAGCTGCCCTATCCCTGACAGGTGTTCGGCCTCTCGTAGTTTTTCCTCGAGTGCACGTTCCTCCCTGAGTTTCTGAACCATAAAGCTAAAACTCTGTGTCAGCTCTCCTATCTCATCCTTCCTGTCTGTTGTAAGGTCCTGATTGAGGTCACCTGCTGCCACCCTCTGTGCAGCATTAACTATATTATGTATCGGCTTTGTGTACATCCATGAAAGAAACATTGTGATAATTACGCCAAGGCCGAATACAAAAAAGGCTGCAGCCACCCTTTTTATAGCACTCATCCTGAGGACTTTTGAAAAGTCATCTATATTTATTTTCAGATGAATATACCCGTAATGCGCATTACCGGCAACTACTGGGAGGATAACATTATAGACCTTTCCCTCTTTGGAAACAGGCTCTCCAAGTTCTGCCTTTATGATGCGCTGCTTTTTCTTCGGGCTGACAGGTTCTCCAACCTTCATCGGGTTTGTGCTCGCAATAATCTCATCTGTATTACTGATAATAGAAATCTCTTTTACACCTTTAGCATTCAATTTCTGGAGATAATTGTAAAGCCGCATCTCATCGGTAGGGCCACTGCCTGTGACCTCTTCAACACCAACCTGAATCGCTTTTGAAAGGTCTGCTGTCTGTTTTTCGAGTTCTGCAAGCAGGGCCTTTTCTGTCTGGCCATAAAAAAAGAGCAGTATCGAGACGAGGATGAGGCTGAGGAAGAGCATCATCCCGATTAGTTTTCTATTCAGTGAGAGGTTAAGGAAATAATTTCTGAGCATTTATGGATATTTTATATACAATATGTATCTGTAAGTCAATGTTCTGTGTAGAGTTGCTCTTTGGTATTTTTTCTGTTAAAATTCTCTGTGTTTTTACAGCAATTAATAAATGGCCTGACATTAGGTGGTGTGTATGCACTCATCGCACTTGGGTATACTATGGTCTACGGCATCCTCGAACTTATCAATTTTGCCCATGGTGAGATTTATATGCTCGGTGCATACCTTGGCATCGTATTTCTCGGATTTTTTACAGCCATTGGACTAACCTCCTACAGCCTTCCACTCAGCCTGATGCTTACTTTTCTTCTATCCATAATCTTTTGTTCCTCTTACGGGTTTACAATAGAAAAGATAGCCTACAAGCCTCTGAGAAAAGCTCCTCGGTTGAGCCCACTCATAAGCGCTATTGGTGTTTCCATATTCCTGCAGAACTATATAATGCTCACACAGGGTGCTACAGACAAGGTCTTTCCACATCTATTTGGAATCGCCGGATTCGAGTTCATGTCAGTGAGGATGACCTACCTGCAACTCTTTATTATACTCACATCTACAATATTGATGATATCCCTGCATCTATTTGTGATAAAGACGAGAATGGGTAAGGCAATGAGGGCGGTTGCACAGGACAAGACAATGGCCTCTCTTGTGGGCATCAACATAGATACTGTTATCTCAATGACATTCATCATCGGTTCGGGCCTTGCTGCTGTAGCAGGTCTTATGGTTGCCATGTACTATGGCCTTGTCAACTATTTTATCGGGTATATTGCAGGCATAAAGGCTTTTACTGCTGCGGTCCTCGGTGGAATAGGCAGCATACCAGGTGCAATGTTTGGAGGTATTCTCCTCGGACTTGTCGAAAGCCTCGGTGCAAGTTACATATCGAGTGAATACAAGGATGCCTATGCGTTTATTATCCTGATAATAATCCTTCTTCTCAAACCAGGGGGGCTCTTCGGCAGGGCGGTATGAGGGTAAGATTCATATTAATCGCTCTGTGGTTCTCCATACTCTTTCTTCCATTTAAAGGGATTAAGGCAGCAGCAATACTTTTCATTGCACTTTCAATCATTATCCCTTTTACAAATTCCCTTTTAAAGCACCTCAAAAAGGCCAAGTTTCCTGCTATACCTCTGACCCGTTACTTGTTACTCGTCACCCGTTACTTGTTACTATTATCCCTCTTTATCTTCCCGTTTATTACCACAGACTACTTTATTGATGTGGCTATACTCGCAGGTATTTATATCATCCTTGCACTCGGGCTGAATGTGGTGGTCGGTTTCGCAGGCCTTCTGAACTTAGGGTTTGTGGCATTCTATGCGATAGGTGCTTATACCTATGCCCTTCTGAATACAAAATTCGGACTTGATTTCTGGTCAGCCTTACCTTTTTCTATAGGACTTACAACAGTTGCTGGATTCCTCCTTGCAATACCTGCATTGCGACTGAGGGGTGATTACCTCGCAATTGTTACACTGGGTTTTGGTGAAATAGTGCGACTCATCCTGAATAACTGGGATAGTATGACAAGGGGACCAAATGGGATATCAGGGATTGCTCCTCCGGTAATTATGTCAATATCTCTAAGTAAACTCTCATTCTACTACTATTTTGTTTTATTATTTGTTATCTTGACTGTTTTCATAACAAGGAGGGTCTATTCTTCAAGGATAGGAAGGGCATGGGTTGCTATAAGAGAAGATGAGATTGCCTCATCTACCATGGGCATAAACACAACCATGTACAAACTCTATGCATTTGCCTTTGGTGCCTTTTGGGCTGGATTTGCAGGCGTCATATTCGCAGGCAAGATGCAATTTGTATCTCCAGAAAGTTTTACATTTATGGAGTCTGTCCTGATACTGATCATGGTCATCCTCGGTGGGCTCGGAAGCATTCCTGGTGTTATTTTGGGTGCTATCATTTTAGTCTTACTCCCTGAGATTCTGCGCGAGGTTCAACTTTATAGGATGCTTGCACTCGGAAGTGGACTCGTACTCCTGATGATATTCAGACCGCAGGGATTACTTGGAGGTAAAGGTGTATCTCTTAGAAGTTAGGGATTTATCAAAACACTTCGGCGGAATAAAGGCTGTTGAAGAGGTGAGCTTCAGGGTAAAAGAGGGTATCATAATGAGCATCATAGGGCCAAATGGTGCAGGTAAGACAACAATCTTTAACTGCCTCACTGGACTTACAAAACCCACAAAAGGGAGAATCTATTTCTCTAATACTAACCTTACCGGACTTCCACCACATAGCATTGTCAGGCTCGGTATATCAAGGACATTCCAGAATATTAGACTTTTTAAAGAGATGTCTGTTATAGAGAATGTGATGGTTGCACAACATCACAGAACACATTCAGGTCTTATCGGTTCGATCACCCGATGGAAAAAGTTTCGTGATGAGGAGAAGATTATAAAAGAAAAATCCATCGAATATCTCGAGCTTGTGGGTCTATCAGACTATGCTGATACAATCTCCGCAAACCTTCCATACGGTGCGCAGAGAAGGCTGGAGATTGCAAGGGCATTAGCAACAGAGCCGTCGTTGATATTGCTCGATGAACCTACAGCAGGGATGAACCCCCAGGAGACATCAGAGATTATGAGTCTCATAAAAAATTTAAAAGAGCTCGGCAAGACGGTCTTGCTGATAGAGCATGATATGCAGGTGGTTATGGGAATATCTGACTGGATTGCTGTGCTCGACCACGGTGTAAAGATTGCAGAAGGACTCCCTGCTAATATAAGAAGGGATCAGATGGTTATAGAGGCATATCTTGGAAAAGAGCATTAGTGCTAAGACATCTTGGCAATAATATTACAATGTAATATTATGTATACATCAATTTATGGAGGATAAAATGGGGAGCATTGTAAAAAGTATCCGTATAGACAAAGAGACCTTAGCTGATGTGAAAAGTCTTTTACATATGAAAAAAGAGACTTTCTCAAGTCTAACATCAGAGATATCAGGGCATTAAAAGATGCGTTTCACTGGCTCACCGACAGACAGATTATGGCAGCAATCGGCTATGCAAAGACATACCCCGATGAGACAGAAAGTTTGATAGAGAAAAACAGGGCATGGAGTAAAGAGAACGCTCATTCTGAACTTCCATTTGTTAGGAAGAAGGGATGAAACTCCTTCTGGATGAAGACCTGAGCCCACAAATAGCAGTTATTCTTAGAGAGAAAGGCATAAATGCCATTAGCGTGCATGAGATTGGACGAACAGGAAAGGTGTACTGATAGTCTCGTCGTCCTACAAATTAAATGATTTTAAAGGGATTGCAGATGCAATTTTAGAATATATCTCAGGATGGCCAAAAGAGAATCCAAGTGATTATCTATTTGATTTCATATAAGGGCACAATGGAAAATAATGTTAGAGTATTTGATATACTTTTAAGCGATGCCTAATCCTTTAGCTTCAATTACACCTTTATTAGACCTTCTCGGAAGAGAGCTTAAAATTCTTCCAGCATCAGGTGGAGCAGTTGAAGAACTACAAACCCTTAAGAGATTTTTTGAAGAGTTTTCACATATTTTTAGATTAGAAGCTTTTGCAAGTGTGCTTGTTCTCCCAAGAAAGACAGAAGTAGGCATCCCCGATTTTCGTATCGGTAAGAACGGTGAAATAATAGGCTATATTGAAGCAAAGACACCAGATACAAACCTCAGTGAGATTGAAGATTCAGATCAGCTCAAGAGATACAGGGATTCTTTACCAAACCTTATCTTAACGAATTTCCTGGAATTCAGGTTATATAGATATGGAAACCTTATAGATAAGGTTGAAGCAGGACGCCAGTTCACTTTAAAGAGTTTGAAACATCCTCCTGCCCCTGAAAAATTGGATTCATTTCTTAATCTTTTACAAAAATTCTTCTTATTCTCAACTCCTGAGATCCAGAAATCATCTGACCTTTCCGTACAACTTGCAAAGAGAACTCGATTCCTTGAACACATCTTACAGGATGAGCTTTCAAGAGAAAATGAAGAAGTAACAAGGTTTTATAAAGCTTTTCAGGAAGAACTTATAGAAACTTTGACAAAAGATAGGTTTGCTGACCTTTATGCACAGACAATAACTTACGGGCTTTTTGCTGCAAGGATGAAGGTTCGAAACGGGTTTAAAAGAGAGATTGCATGGAAATTCATACCTGAAAGTTTACCCTTGCTCAAAGAGATATTCCATTCTATGACAGGTCCTCATTTCCCTGAGTCACTAACATGGATTGTTGATGATATAAGTCAGGTTCTTGAAAAAGCGGAGATTTCTTCAATACTTAAAGAATTCAAGACCACTCGATGGGATGAAGACCCTGTAATTCATTTTTACGAGACCTTTCTCGCAACTTATAACCCAAAGGAGAGAGAAAGATTAGGGGTCTACTATACACCACTGCCTGTTGTTTCATACATTGTGAGATCAATTCATAAATTGTTGAAAGAAAGGTTCGGGAAAGTCGAAGGACTTGCCACAGATGATATAACTCTCCTTGACCCTGCTGCTGGAACTCTCACATTTGTAGTTCAGGCAATCAAACAGGTTCAGAAAGAACTGGAAGAGAAAAAGAAGGAAGGGCTTATTAAATCTTACATGGAAGAGCATATTCTGCCCCATTTTCATGCCTTTGAGATTCTTGTTGCTCCTTATACTGTAGGACATTTCAAGGTCTCCATGGTTCTCGAAGAGATGGGTTATCGCTTCAAAGAGGGTGAGAGGTTTTAATTCTATCTCACCAATACCTTAGAGATGAAAGAGCCCAAGCAGGTAAGTTTTCTTATTGACCTTGCAAAAGAAGGACAGGAGGCAAAGAGGATAAAGGAAAAAGTCCCTATCCTTGTTATCTTCGGGAATCCTCCCTATTCTGTCAGCTCAGAGAATAAGTCAGAATTTATCGAAAAACTGATGGAGGATTATAAAGAGGATGTGAGGGATGAGCGGAATATCCAGCCCCTTTCTGACGATTATATAAAGTTCATCCGCTTTGCCCACTGGAAGATAAACCAGGCAGGCAAGGGGGTGTTAGGTTTTATTACCAATAACTCTTATCTTTCCGGAGTAATCCATCGCGGCATGAGGAGAAAGCTTTTAGATGCCTTTGATGAGATTTATATTCTTAACCTCCACGGCTCATCGAGAATCGGAGAAAGGACCCCTGAAGGTGGCAGAGATGAGAATGTTTTTGACATCCAGCAGGGAGTTTCTGTTGCTTTATATGTAAAATTAGAAAAATCTCAGAAAAAGAAAAAAGTCTATTATGCCGACCTCTGGGGACTGAGAAAGGAAAAATATGCATACCTTTTTGAAAACGATGTGATAACAACACGGTGGCAAGAGCTTGAACCTGTTTCACCTTACTATTTCTTTATTCCAAAAGATTTTGCCTTGCAGGCTGAGTATGAAAAGTTTTGGAAGGTGACTGAGATATTTAAAGAATGGTCGAGTGGTGTGAAAACTCACCGTGACCATTTTGTTGTTGGATTTACAAGAGAAGAAATCAAACAGAGGATGAGAACTTTTACCAGCAACTTGCCTTATGAACTGATAAGGCAGGCACTGGATTTAAAAGATACGCGTGACTGGAAATTAAACACCGCAAAAGAAAAGGCAAAGAAGGCTGACTGGAAAGACTTTATCAGACTATATGCCTATCGCCCTTTTGATAATAGATATATTTGCTATCTGCCAGATTTGATTGACAGGGGATGTGACAGATGGGATTTAATGAAAAACTTTTTTGAGGAAAATATCGGATTAGTAACAACGAGAAGAATGCCAGAAACATTTGGAATTCCTGCTTTTGTATGTAATAATATTGGAGATATACATATAATTGGTGACCAGAATTATTTCTTTCCACTTTATATTTATGAGACCAAAAGAGACAATCCTAAAAAATCACTCAAAACCTTTATGCTTCTCTTTGAGCCAATGGCAGAATATCATATTAAAAAGCCTAATATTTCTCCCACATTAATTGAGCAGTTAACAAAAGCCCTTAAGAAGTCTCCAACACCTGAACAAATTTTCTATTATATTTATGCAATCCTTTATTCTCCGACTTACCGGAAACGATATGAGGAATTTCTCAAGATAGATTTTCCGAGAATCCCTTTGCCTTCAAATCGTGAGTCATTTAAGAAACTAAGCAATCTTGGGAAAGAACTTGTTGACCTTCATTTGCTGAAGCATCCGTCGCTTGATAGGACCGAAATCGGTTTTCCAGAAGGTGGCTCAAATAAAGTTGAAAAGGTCGTTTATGATGAAGCTAACCAGAGGGTTTTTCTAAACAAGAAGCAATATTTTGAGGGAGTTTCTAAAGAAGTCTGGGAATACCGTATTGGTTCTTATCAGGTAATGGAGAAATATTTGAAGGATAGAAAAGGTCGAAAATTATCACTTGATGAGATAAATCATTATATAAAAGTTGCAAAGGCTATTAGGTTAACCGTCGAATTGCAAGAAAAGATCGATGATATCTATAAAAAGCAATGATTTGTAGAGACTGTGATTATAAGAAAAATGCCCCTGAAAGCATATGTAATGTCCAAAAAGGTTCTGATGGTTTACCGGTCAGATGCGTAGGACTTTGGGCAAAGGATAAGTATTTCTATTTAGGCGGTATTTTGAGATTTTCACTGCAGCAATGAAGAATAAATGGAGAGGAGAATTATATTACATTGATTTATTTGCAGGTTCTGGAAAATGTAGAGTAAGAAAAACCGCCGAAGAAATTAATGGCTCAGCATTGATTTCTCTTTCTGTTAAATATCCTTTTAAACGATATTTTATGATTGAGTTAGACTCCGAGGCTGTGAATGCTTTAAAAAAGAGGGTTGAGAGATCACCCATCAAAGATAAAGTCAGTATAATTCAAGGAGACTGTAATGAAAAAATTGATGATATTGCCAGTGAAATACCAGAGAGGGCGTTAAGCCTTGCAGTTGTTGACCCTACAGGATTACATATTAAATTTGAGACACTCCAAAAATTGACCGAAGACCGAAGGATTGATCTGGTTATTACATTCCCAGAGGGGATGGATATTAAAAGAAATCTATCAAGATATATAAAACAGTCACATAGTATTTTAGATGATTATATTGGAGACAAAGACTGGCGACAACTTTTTCCAAAAGATATCAAAAATATAGGCCAGCTCACATCTACCCACATAGAAAAGAACCTAATAGATTATTATAAGGGTAACCTTAGCAAACTTGGTTACAGCGAAATTAAATCTGGAGATGAGATATTAATAAGGAGCAGTCAAAAAAACCTGCCATTATACTATCTACTATTTGCGAGTAAACACCTGCTGGGTCATAAATTCTGGAAAGAGATCAGCAAAATTTCTCCTACAGGTCAAATAAAGCTCTCGCTGAATAATAACCCTGGCGGTTTTGTGCGCGAGAGTTCGGCAGTATATCTTTCTACCAAACCGAAAGTAATATACAAAGATTACAAACTCTTAAATAGAAGAATTGAAAAATTAGTTGAGCGAGTCAATGATGGCTCTATAATTACAAGATTTGATAAGACGCCTTTTCCTGAAAATTCAAATTCAACTGATGTAGTCTGTCCCCACTTCCTAGAACTCAAATGGGCTTATGGATGTCCTTTTGATTGTAGTTGGTGCTATTTAAAAGGGACTTTCAGGTTTCACCCAAATGGTCCAAAACCAGTGGTCAAGTCTTATGAGAAAATAGAACTGCATACCAGAAGATTTTTAGAGGAGGTAGAGATGCCAGAAATACTAAATACAGGCGAAATCGCTGATTCATTAATGCATGAAAATTCAGGACATCCATTTTCTAAATTTATTATCCCCATTTTTGAAACTCAGAAGATTCACAAGGTCTTATTCTTAACCAAGTCCTCGAATGTAAAAAACCTTTTAGAGATCGAGCCTCATAATCAAGCAATTATAAGCTTCAGTCTCAATGCAATACCTGTTGCCAAAATGTGGGAGAAGAAGGCACCGCCTGTTTTGAAGAGAGTTGAAGTAGCTAAGAAACTCTATCAAACAGGATATGGGGTTCGGATTAGGATAGACCCGATGGTTCCAATAGATGGATGGAAGGAATCTTATTTACAATTAGTAGATTTGATTTTTAAGAATCTTGCCCCAGAAAGGATTACTTTAGGGTCTTTAAGGGGGCTTCAGAGTACTATAAATGGATGTTCAGATAAAAGTTGGGTTAAGTATTTAAGAGAATCCTCTAATTGGGGCAGAAGGATTGATTTCCAGACCCGACTTACAATGTATTCCACGGTAATAGAACATTTAAAGTCAAAATATAATTATTCCAACGTTGCTCTTTGTAAAGAGACAATGAAAATGTGGAGTAGCCTTAAGATGGATTATAAGAAAATAAAATGTAATTGTATATTATAGAACTCACTCAATCTTATCCAAAGCCTTTAAAGGAGAATTTGGTGAGGCACGCAAAGAGGCAAAGGAACTTTTAGAAAAAGCCAAGAAAGAAGTGGAAAAGCTTATTGGAGGAGTAGACTAAAGCAATGATTTGCAGGGGTTGTGATTGTAGGAAGAATGCACCTGAATGTAATAAAATATTAAAGGAGGTGGATGATGAAATTTACAAGAATTACAGTTAATCCCAAACAAATGGGTGGGGTGCCTTGTATTCGTGGATTACGTATACCTGTTGCAACTGTAGTTGGCATGGTTGCTGACGGTATGAGCGAAGAAGAGATTTTGAAAGCTTTTCCTGACCTGGAGAAAGAAGATATACGAGAGGCCCTTCAATATGCAGCTGAAGCTATCCGTGAAAGAGAATTGCCTTTGGTAACCACATGAGGTTTTTAATAGACAACGCTTTATCTCCCTTTGTAGCAAAAGGATTACGAGAAGCTGGGCATGATGCTGTACATGTTCGTGATTATAAAATGCAGACAGCTGAAGATGAAGAAATTTTTGATAAGGCCACTACAGAAGAGCGGATTATCATATCTACTGATACTGACTTCGGCACCATCCTTGCTATGAGAACAGAAATAAAGCCCTCTATTATCCTATTTCGACGAGGTTCAGAGAGACGTCCTGAGAATCAACTTAGATTACTTTTAAAAAATCTACCGACAATTGAAGAGTCTTTGAAACAAGGAAGCATAGTTGTCCTTGAACAGACTCGCATACGTGTTCGACCGCTGCCTATTGGAGGTGAAGGGAAAATTTTGTTCTAAATTTTGAAAGGTAATGATTTGTAGTAGGTGTTTTTTCGATGTCCTTGGCTGATACAAGAAGAAAATAAAAATAGATAAGAAGTAAGATAAAATTTTACACAGTGTGGTATTTATGCTAAAACTTACAGACGTTCATACATTTTACGGTCCTATCGAAGCCCTGAAGGGCATTAATATCGATATAAAGCAAGGGGAGATTGTTTGTCTTATTGGAAGCAATGGGGCAGGCAAGTCAACAACTCTCAGAAACAGCAAAATAGGGACAGGCACATTATCTACCAAATTTAATGAGACCTCACTATCAGTATGGAATTGATTATGATTTTAGAGAAAAACGTGATAACGAACATCTTATACAACATATCTCCTTAGCCTACTTGAGAGGACATGAGTCAATCGAGAAACCAGAAAGTCTATTCAATCGAATAATTAATAAGTTTAAATACGAACACATTAAAGAAATTATTAGCTTTTTCTGGATGCAGAGGTCTTATTTGAGAATAAGCTCAGAAGAGAATGAAAAGATGAAAGGGAGGATAATCGAGTTCTGGAGATATCTCTATGAAAAATATAAAGGCAAAGATGAGGCATCTTTGACCAAAGAAGACAAGCAGATTTTATCGTCTGCTTCAAAACTGACCGCATTATTGCCACAGATTGATGCTGATTCTCATGAATGGCTCATGTTATCAGTACCTTATGTACACGAAGATTTTAATTCACCCTTCTTTATAGAGAATTTAGATAGTCTCAAAGATAAAGGTGATAGCAAAGAAACAGCTAAATATATCGGGGACATTTATTTGAAGATGCTTGAGAAGATAACCCCAGATTTCGACCAGAAGGATATACGGTCAATCGTGGAATTTCTTTATGATGCCGGAGCGAGTGACAGCGCAAACAGGATATGCATTATCTATGGCTTAAGAGGCTATGAGTTTTTGAGGGATATTTATGAGAGGCATTTAAGCAGGGCATAAGAAATAAATGCTTTATCTATACCTCGATGAGAGCGGAGACCTGGGCTTTTATTTTAACCTTAAGAAAGTAAGGTGTGTGTGAATTGTGCAAAGCTGTAAAGTTTCTGTTATTATTAGCTAAGTTAGATATTAAGGAGGTGTAAAATGCCTAAAATAGTGGCTCAGATTCCAGAGGATATCTACCGGAACATTAATGAGGAGATTAAGCTGGGCGTATTCTCTGACGCATCGGAGGCTGTTGTATCAGCGCTCAAAAAGGCTTATGCCCGCAAAAGCAGAGCATTTCTGAGATGGCTTATGAAAAAAGAAGGTATCTCAGAGGCAGAGATGTTGAAAGAGCTTGAGAAGATGCGCAAATGAGATACAAGGTCTTTGTTGATACGAACATCCTACTCTCAGGAATTTTCTTTAATGGGAATGAATCAAAGATTCTGGATTTAGTCGAGCTGGACATTGTGACAAGTGAGGATATTGTTGATGAATTACGGAAGGTAGTAAGAAAAAAGCTGAAATATCTAAAAGAGAGAACCTTTGAAATTGCTGTTGCTGAAATAGAAAAAGCCTTGACTGATATTTCGATTATCCCACGGGCAAAGTATAATCACAAATTAAAAGATGCTGAATCCATGATAACTCATAAAAAGGACATTCCAGTCCTTGCAGCAGTTCTTTATGTAAAGCCTGACTATTTTTTAACCGGTGATGCACATTTCTTTACTGACAAAATTAAAAGTATTGTCAATGTAATAACCGCTGGAGATTTCCTTGCAAAAATAAAATGACAACACATGATCTTGGCTCCAAACTCTCCCAACCTATCTGTAAGCAAAAACTCAACCCTCTTCCTGGCCGCAAAGCCCTCGACGATATCGTCTTCGACATCCTCGACCCGACACAAGAAGTAAGAGGAAACTTTACATGAGGTGGTATTTATGCTAAAGCTTGTTGATGTTCATACATTCTATGGGCCGATTGAGGCATTAAAGGGTATAAATATCGAAGTGAAACATGGGGAGATTGTCTGTCTCATTGGAAGCAATGGGGCAGGCAAGTCAACAACTCTCATGACGATATCAGGCATCCTGAAACCTCTCTCAGGCGATATCCTGTTTGAAGGAAAAAGTATCAGGGGAATTTCTCCACACAGGATTGTTGAGATGGGTATCAGCCAGGTGCCTGAAGGAAGAAGGATATTCCCTAAGCTTACTGTCAGAGAGAATCTTGAGATGGGAGGATATACGGTAGTCGGTAGCCAGGAGTCAGTACTCAGGAGTCAAAAAACTAAAAACCAACAACTAAGAACCCAATTAGAGAAAGTTTTTGAATTATTCCCTGTCCTAAAAGAAAGGCATAAGCAATTAGGTGGAACACTGAGCGGAGGAGAACAGCAGATGCTCGCAATAGGCAGGGCCCTCATGTCTAATCCGAAACTCCTGCTTCTTGATGAACCTTCCCTCGGCCTTGCCCCTATCATCGTGAGTAAGATATTCAAGACGATAAAAGAGATTAATGAAGAAGGGGTTACAGTCCTCCTTGTCGAACAGAATGCCCGTGCAGCACTCAAACTCTCAAACAGGGGTTATGTGCTTGAAAATGGCAGGATAGCACTTGAGGGCAAAGGTGAAGAGCTACTGAACAATGAACAGGTAAGAAAGGCATATCTTGGAGAATAGCGATATATGTTATAATTTTTAAATTATGGATGAAGCAAGGGCTCATTTATTAATTTCAGGTAGGGTGCAGGGGGTCTTTTATAGGGCATTTACCAGAGACATTGCATACAACCTCGGCCTGAAAGGCTGGGTAAGAAATCTCTATGACGGCAGGGTCGAGGCAGTATTTGAAGGCAAAAAAGAGCTTATTGAACAGGCTATAAAAGAATGTTACAGCGGCCCCCCTGGCGCGAGTGTTACAAATATAGATGTAAAATGGGAAACGTTTCAGGGAGACCTGAAAGGGTTTAGTATAAATTACTACTAAAATACTCGTAAACATGCTTTTACTATTGGGTTGACAATGCTCCTGTCTTCTGTAAAAATACCCTGTGCTTAAAAAACTCGAAGAAGCTGTATTAAATGGTAATAGTATACCAAAAAAAGATGCCCTTTATATTGCTGAGATCTCAGGGTCTGACCTCTTTGACCTCTTTGCATCTGCAAGCAGGATAAGAAACCATTTCAGGGGTAACAACGTAGACCTCTGCTCTATAGTGAATGCGAAATCAGGTGCCTGTCCTGAGGACTGCTCCTTCTGCGCCCAGTCACATAGGAGCAAGGCTGAAATAGAGGTTTATCCTCTTATCAATAAAGAAATAGTTATTGAACGGGCAACCGAGGCAAAACAATCAGGCACAAAGAGGTTCTGCATTGTCACGAGTGGAAGAAGGGTTTCAGACAGAGATTTACTCGAAATAGCAGGAATGATTTCAGAGATCAGGGGAATCGGTCTTCTGCCATGCGCTACCCTCGGCCTCTTGAGAGAGGAAGAACTCGCAATACTTAAATCATCTGGCCTTGAACGTTATCACCATAACCTTGAGACCTCTGAAAGATTCTTCCCGGAGATATGTAGCACTCATAGCTACGCTGATAAACTTAAGACAATAAAGGCAGTGAAATCCATCGGGCTTTCCCTGTGTTCTGGAGGCATCTTTGGAATGGGAGAAACATGGCATGATAGAATTGACATGGCGTTTTTGCTAAAAGAACTCGATGTAGATTCAGTCCCGATAAACTTTCTGATACCTATTAAGGGGACAGCATTAGAATATAGAGACCCCCTTCATCCATTTGAGGCATTAAAGATTATAAGCCTTTATAGATTCCTTCTGCCTCAGAAGGAGATACGGGTTTGTGGAGGTAGAATACAGATACTCGGTGAATTCAACTCGATGGTCTTTCTCGCCGGGGCAGACAGCCTGCTGACAGGTAATTATCTAACTACCCCTGGAAGAAGTCCTGAGGATGACCTTAGGCTTATCAAGGCATATGGACTCGCTTCGTAGAATGCCTCACGCTTTCTGGAGTATACGAATGAGGGCATCGAAGTCAGTAGCGAGTAACAAGTTACGAGTTACGAGCAAGAAACAAAATAAAAACTTGTCACTTGTTACTCGTCACTCGTTACTTTTACCAACTGATGAAATTCACATCTCTGGTGCAGAGGGGATTTATGAGACATCCGAGATTCAAAAGGTTATTAAAAAATATACCCTCAGGGCATTAGACCATCCAAAGGGAAGGCCTGATAGGATTGTGATTACAATCGAGGATATAATGGAGAAACCTAAAATAGTACCATCGTTGCCGGTAACTACTATTAAATGCAGCTCTACAGATGAGGCAAAAGATGCAGTCATAAAAATACTTCGGTCATTAAAGGTATCAGAGAGGGCTATTGATGTAGCGTTTGAATTGATAAGAAAAGACAGGATGAGGGGTGCAGCCATTATCACATCAGAAAAAGGCAACCGTCTTGAACCAGACAGAGAGAGGGGGGTTAGAGCATCCCGGCTCGGAATTAATAAGACAGTATTAAGGATTCTTTCATCGAGGCTCTCAAGACTCGGGATTAATACAGAGACTGTTAAGGAGGCCCTAATCCTTGCATCAAAGGTTGCATCATGTGAGCATGTGATAGCTGAATTATGTGTGTCCGATGATCCAGATTATACAACTGGCTATGTAGCATCTAAAAAATTTGGGTATTTGAGGATACCGGGTATCAAGCATAAGGGGAGCAAAAGTGGAGGAAGGGCATTTTTTGTAAAGGAAGGGATAAATGTTAAAGACATCATAGATTACCTTGAAAGAATGCCTGTAATAATTGGAAAAGTCGCTTCATGTAAGGGTATAATCTCACTCAATGAAATCCTCAATCGTCCTTATCTATAATCCAGCAGCAAAAAGGGCATCAGACAGGAAGATAGCACAGGCATCTCGTTTCCTGAAATTAAAGGGTTATGCAGTAGAAGTCTTTTTCACAGGGCAGAGGGGGGATGCAGAAAATTTTGCAAGTCAAATTAGTTCGGAGTTCAAAGACAATGATTATTCCAAACTTTTGGTGATTGCAGCAGGTGGTGATGGCACATTTAACGAGGTGATTAACGGTATTGCGGGGTCAAAAATACCAATGGCTATCCTGCCACTCGGGACCACAAATGTGCTTGCAAAAGAGCTGGGTATACCTGAAGATGTGGAAGGTGCAATGGGAATTGCTATCAGCAGTACTCCAAAAATTGTTTCTCTAGGAAAGATATGTATTACTCATCACCCGTTACTCGTTACTCGTCACTTCTGTCTAATGGCAGGCATCGGGTTTGATGGCGAGGCAGTTTTTAGGATAAATGAACCCCTCAAAAAAGTTTCTGGTAAAGGTGCGTATATCTATAGTGGAATAAAAACCCTCTCTAGATTTAATCCATGTGAGTTAACCTTTGATATTGATGGAAAGACTTATTCTGGATATTCTGCAATAATAGGCAAGGCAGCAAAATATGGTGGGAATTTCGAAGTTACACCTGATGCAAGGCTCACTGACCCCATTCTTTATATCTGCCTCTTTAAGGGTAAAAAACCTTCAGACATCTTCAGGTATGTCTGCGGTATAGTAGCAGGAAGGCATCTGAGATTCAGTGATGTAGAATATCTAAAGGCAGAGAGTATTGAAATCAATGGTAATGCCCATATACAGATAGACGGCGATTATTTCGGAATGACTCCTGCAAAAATAGAGGTGGTGCCGAACATGCTGAGACTGGTTTACTGAGACATAGAAGCGAGTCTTATCCTTTTTATATTTTCTTCAATCGCCTCTATGTAATGGTTTCTTGAGTCCTTAAAATGATAGGTGAGATATTTATATATAGAACCCATATCTTTAAGCCTTCCCATTACCACAACCTCGTAAAAATAAGGGGTCTTACTGATTAAATCATCCACACTTCCAAATACAGTCATCCCTTTTTCACGCAATCTTTCTATACCCTCATAGTGATATGCCTCTTCAAATTCACGGTACAGTATAGGTAATTTCTCAGGATAATCAAATGCAGACATCTGGCCTAAAAGATCGGCAGTTCCCAGTGCGTATCCAACTATCCGTTCCTCTTCTGAATTAAAGAGAATCTTTTTGTAGTCAACCTTCACTCCAGTACACATGATAATATTCTTGACACTGGATATTTTATGTTCTTCAAACCCTATCTCTGACAGGTAATGACCTGCAAAGTCAGTGCTTCTCTGTATATGAATAAAAGTATATTTAGCCCCTGTGCCATCAATGTCATCCTCGGTCTTTATGTAACCTGTGTCGTGGAGTAAGACTGCGATAATCCCAATATCAAAAAATTCTCTTGAAATCTTCAGGTTGTTTTCACTTTTGTTCCACCCATCTATAATTCCTATAAAAGGAGGAATAATCTGTAAGGTATGCGAAAAGTCATGGTATCTGGTATCACATTTTCGAAACCCCTTCCTTTTACCGGAGAAAAGGTCCATGACATCATTAAACACTACTTCAATAATCTCTATATTGTCTCCCTGGTAATTTTCTTTATAGATTGTTTTTATCTCATTTAGAATATTTTTATAGTTTAGACCTTCCCTGCTCATCATCTAAGCATTCCCCATTTCAGTATATTTATTTTTACATTATACTATAACACCGCCTCCTATTACTATATCGCCATCATAGAAGACTGCGGATTGTCCAGGGGCAGGGGCCCACTGCGGCTTATCAAAGACCACGCGAACAGTCTCGCCTAAAAATATAGTTGCTAGCTCATCCTTCATCATAGAGCGCACCTTTACAGTCGCCCTGAAGTACATGGGGGAAACAGTGTTTCCCCCATGAGCCCCTTTCTGCTGTAGGGGGATTTCGCAAGGGGGACGGAGTCCCCCTTGCGTGTTAATCCAGTTCAGGTCTTCAACAAAAAACTCCTTTTTCTTTGCAGCCTCCTGAGAACCCACATATATGGCATTTTTCAGGGCATCTATCTTTACAACATAAAGAGGTTCTGGTGAAGATATACCCAGCCCTTTTCTCTGGCCGATGGTATAGCCATAGATTCCTGTATGTGTCCCTATTACCCTTCCAGTTATATCAATGATAGGACCTGGTTTTCCTGCAATAGGAGAAAGCATCTCAATGAATTTAAAATAATTTCTGTCTTCAATAAAGCATATCTCCTGACTCTCAGGCCTCTTTGCTGCCGGAAGGTTAAGCTCCTTTGCAATCTTCCTGACTTCATCCTTCCTATAATAACCGAGAGGTAGGATTAGCCTTTCAATCTCCTCCTGTCTTAAGACATAAAGAACATACGACTGGTCTTTCTTTGGGTCAACACCCTTCTTTAGTAACTTTTTTTCTACTTTCGCATAGTGTCCAGTGGCGATATATTCAGCACCTCTTTTTTCTGCCTCCTTCAGGAGAAAGGGAAACTTGATAAATCTGTTACATAGTATACATGGGTTTGGAGTAATACCCTTTGTGTACGCATCAACAAATGGCTCTATCACCTTTTCTATAAAATCATCTCTGACATCTATCGAACTATGGGGCACTCCAATATATTTTGCGGTATTTGCAGTCTCTTCAACTGCCTGAAGCGAGCAACAGGTCTTAAAGTCAGTCCTACCCCTTGCCTCCCACAGTATAAAGCTGAGACCTTCTACATCATATCCATGCTCTTTCAAGAGATATGCTGTGACAGAAGAGTCCACACCCCCGCTCATTCCAACAATAACCTTTGACATATTTAATAAAACTCTATCAGCTTTAACGATGAATTTTCAACCCAAAGCCCTTTACCCCGCACCACAGAAAGCCCCGGCTGTAAATGGTAGCACTTATAAAAAGTGCTCAGTAAAGCCGTGGTGCGGGGTTTACCCTTGACACCTTGCCTCAGTATAACTATGATTTTATTAAGATGGTTCTTATACAGGCTGCCCTTGATTTGTTAAGTATTGACAGGACACTTAAAGTCGCCTTGATGATATCTAACTATGTAGATATACTTGAGGCTGGTACTCCCCTTATAAAGTCCGAAGGCATCAGGGTAGTAGAAACCCTGCAAAAGAATTTTCAGGGGAAAGTAATCTTTGCTGATATGAAAATAATGGATGCTGGCGCCCTCGAGGCACGAATGGCCTTTGAGGCTGGTGCTGAAATGGTCAGCGTGTGTGCACAGG
The DNA here is from genome assembly GCA_040757475.1 of Nitrospirota bacterium. Lineage (GTDB taxonomy): Bacteria > Nitrospirota > Thermodesulfovibrionia > Thermodesulfovibrionales > SM23-35 > JACRGU01. The sequence goes on along the minus strand of JBFLWW010000004.1, from coordinate 37,429 downwards.
CATCAATGGAGACTGTTATAGAAGTCACCAAAGAGGCCAGAAGATGGAATAAGAAAGTTGTAGTTGATCTTATAGGTGCAGAGGACTGGATTTTTAAAGCAAAAGAATTAGAATATCTATCTCCTGATTATTTCTGTATCCATACAGCCCTGGACGAGCAGATTAAAGGAAAAAGGCCATTTGAAGGCCTCGAAGGCTTTGTCAGGGAAATACATCTTCCATATTGCATTGCAGGCGGTATAAAACCTTCGGACATCCCTGCTATAATGCCCTATGGACCTTCGATTATCATAGTGGGAGGATATATCACAAAGGCAGAAGACCCAGGGAATGCTGCAAAGGCAATTAAAGAGGCGATTGAGGCTTATCACACATGACCTACTACACTTTTATATTAGGGAAGATTAAAGAGGTTACGGATAAAATTCCAGCTAAGGACTTTGAGAGGTTCATTGATTTCATTCTCAAGTCGCCCAGGATATATATAATCGGCGCAGGTCGTTCCGGCCTTGTTGCAAGGGCATTTGGTATGCGCCTCGTTCACCTGAGGAAGAAGGTCTTTATAGTCGGTGAAACCATTACCCCTGCAATGAGGAAGGGAGACATATTAATTGCTGTTTCAGGTTCTGGAAAGACTACCTGGGTTATTGAGACAGCAAAGGCATCGAAAGGGCTCGGTGGGAAAGTGGCAGCGATTACCTGGGATAAGGACTCTGATCTTGCGAGGCTTGCTGACATTGTTGTTCTTATCAAATCAGAACCCATACACAGGGAGGTAACAGGTTATACTACCAGAGAACTTATTGGTATTCCACCACCTCCGCTGGGCTCACTTTTTGAGATCTCAACCCTCATCTTTTTTGAGGCTTGTGTGCTTGAATTAATGAATCGCCTCGGCATAGAAGAGGAAGAGATGAAAAAAATCCATGCCAATATATAATCTATTCTATTGGCACATCTGTCTTGATATAAAGCTCTTTCAGCTGTCTTGGCTCGACTGTTGATGGAGTATCGCTCATAAGGCAGAATGCCTTCTGGGTCTTTGGAAATGCGATTACATCTCTAATAGATGTTGCGCCAACCATAATCATTACAAGCCTGTCAAGCCCGAGTGCAATCCCTCCATGCGGAGGTGCACCATATTCAAGTGCATCGAGCAAGAACCCGAATTTCATCCTCGCTTCTTCCTCGGATATCCTCAGAAGCTCAAACATCTTTTTCTGTAATTCACGCCTGTAGATACGGATGCTTCCACCTCCTATCTCATAGCCGTTGAGAACAATGTCATATGCCTTTGCCCTGATAGAAGTGAGAAGTTCTTTGTTAGTAATATTCACAGAAAAAAGCTTCTCGATATCTTCGTCTATAGGGGAGGTGAAGGGATGGTGCATTGCCTCAAATCGGCCTTCTTCATCATTCCATTCGAGGAGTGGGAAATCTGTAATCCAGACAAACTTATATTCCGACCCTATCATGTTCAGTCTTTTCCCAAGCTCAAGTCTCATCCTGCTTAACACATTATGGACAACCTCCTCCTTATCAGCCACAAAAAGCATCAAATCTCCCTCCTCTGCATCAAGTCTCTGAGCCATCTGTCTCAGAATCTCCTCAGGGAAGAACTTTGCTATCGGAGATTCAAAACCATTCTTTACCTTTATCCATGCAAGCCCTTTTGCGCCAAAAGACCCTGCCTCTTCTGTAAGCAAATCTATCTCCTTTCTCGAAAGACCTGCCATGCCTTTGCCATTAATTGCCTTTACCCTTCCACCCGACTGGATGGCATCGAGGAATACCTTGAATGAACCTTTTTCTGATAGGTCAGCCATGTCCTTGAGTTCAAGACTGAACCGCAAATCAGGTTTGTCAGTACCGAACCTCTCCATCGTCTCATAGAAACTCAGTCTTTCAAATGGTGTCTCGAGCTTTACAATGAGGACCTCTTTAAAGAGCCTTTTCATCATGCCCTCTATGACCTCCATGACATCTTCTCTATCAGCAAAGGACATCTCTAAGTCAACCTGTGTGAATTCAGGCTGTCTGTCTGCACGTAGATCTTCATCTCTGAAACACTTCACAATCTGGAAATACTTCTCGAAGCCAGATACCATCAATATCTGTTTGAGGAGTTGCGGTGATTGAGGTAGTGCATAGAAGCACCCTGGATTCAGACGGCTCGGCACAAGATAGTCCCTTGCACCTTCTGGAGTAGATTTTGTAAGCACAGGTGTCTCTATCTCAAGAAATCCTTTTTCATCAAAATAGTCCCTAATAACCTTTGTGACCTTATGTCTTATAATCAGATTTTTTTGCATCTCAGGCCTTCTCAAATCAAGATACCTGTGTTTGAGTCTCAATGCCTCGGATGCATCAGCAGCGTCTTCTATACTGAAGGGCAGGGGAGATGACTCATTCAAGACCTCAAGTTTATTTACATACATCTCGACCATACCTGTTGGGATATTTGGATTTTCAGTGCCATCAGGTCTCTTCCTGATTTCACCTGAGACAGAGACTACATATTCACTCCTTAGGTCATGCGCAAGCTTATGTGCATCGCCTGATACATCAGGGCTGAAGACTACTTGTAATATCCCGCTTCTGTCACGTAAATCTACAAATATAAGTCCGCCGTGGTCCCTCCGCCTGAAGACCCATCCACACAGCGTAAGGTTTAAACCTATATCAGATTCTCTTATCTCACCGCATCCTTTATCCCGAATCATGTAACCTCCATAGATGCAAAATGTAAAATGCAAAATTAAAAATTGTGGAATCCTTTATTTTGGATTTTTAATTTTAAATTTTGAATTTCAGTAACACCCGACTTCACGTCTGATCTTAATTATCTCATCAGCAGAAAGATACCTGTATGCCCCTGGCTCAAGGTTGCCTAGTTCAAGACCATTTATTCTTATCCTTCTGAGCTTTAGCACAGGGTGTCCTATCTTCTCGAGCATCCTCCTTATCTGTCTTTTCTTCCCTTCATATATCGTCATCTCAAGCCACGAGTTGACATCTCCCTTTCTAATCCTCTTTACCTTTGCAGGAGCTGTCATCCCATATCCAAGCTTCACTCCTGTCCTCAATTTCTCTATCTCTTCTTCCCTGAGAATTCCCTTCACCTTGACAAGATATGTCTTTGATATTTTTTTTGATGGATGAAGCACTGCATGTGCAAAATCACCATCATTTGTTATTAAGAGCATTCCCTCAGAATCGTAATCAAGCCTTCCAACAGGGAAGACCCTGAACTTTATCCCTTTAAGAAAATCTTTTATTGTTAGCCTTCCATCAGGGTCATAGAGTGATGTGACAACACCTTTCGGCTTATTGAAGACGAGATAGACCTTTTTTTCAGGCCTTGTAAGAAGTTTCCCATTTAGCTTGATGTGGTCTCTATTCGGGTCTACCTTCATGCCAATGTTTGCAATCTGACCGTTGACAGTTACTCTTCCCTTAATAATAAGCTCCTCAGCCTTCCTCCTCGATGTAATACCCATCTCTGCAAGGATTTTCTGAAGCCTCTGTTCCATAGCTCAAAATAATAACATAAATGGCCTTGTTATTGCCTTAGCCTATAATTTAACGCAGATTTACGCAGGGGTAGGGGGAGGCTACCCCCTCCTTTTAGGAAGGATAGGGCTCACAGACTGGGAGTTGAGGATGCTCTACGACATACGCAGCTAATTCCTCAAATCTCTTAGTGCCGCTTTTACCATGGAGAAGAGCTTTCTGATATTCCCTTATCTTTTCTGTGTCTTTTAGCTCTTTTACCTGTATATCCTTGGCGAGTTTTGGAATTATATTATGGTAGGCACCTATAAATAAGATTCCAGTTTCTTCCTGATTTAATGTCTCATTTATCCTATTGGCTATAAATCTATCTCTTTTTCTGAGTAACCCATTTTTAATCAATCTGTATTTTAAATAGGATAACAATTTTTCACTTAAAGTCTTGGCATTAGTTATCTTAAGAAACCAGTCCCTCTCTTTCTTAACTAAAGAGAAATCCTCGGTTTTTACTAAGACAGCACCTCTCTGGATGAGCTTAGATATAATTTCATAATTTTTGCTGCCGCTCTTCAGCCCCTCATCAAGTATCTTCTGGCCTATAGCTCCATCTGCAACCATTCCATCCTGATACACCTTAAAGTTAGCTACCTCTAATTTCTCAAAATATCTGGCTATTGAATCCCAAAAACCAGAGATAGTTTCTTTATGTTGCTTCCAAAACTTCTCCCCGAAACCTGCAATACCTCTTTTGTCCACCTGCCTAGCAATAGTGCCAAGATCGGCACTCATATGTATAATCGGGACATAGATTAATTTTCGCATTATTTTCCTAATCCTTTAGCTTTTATTAAAAGTTCTGCTGTCTGTTTACGCAAAGTGGATATGATCTTGCAATTGCTACAATCTTCATTTTTCTCGTCGTATTTTTCACAGGAAAGAAGCATTTCTACCTCATTTTTAAGGTGCTCTGCTCTCTCAGCTTTCTCAGTTACTGCCTTTGCTTCGTTGATATCACGAGTCAATTCTTTAATGGTCCATTCCCTTTTTAGAAATATCGGGCAATTGATTTCTGGCTTAGGCTCTGCCATCTGACTTCTGTAACCTGACCTCCAATATATTATTATGGTATCTTCTAACAACTCCTTCGCTGTCAACTTTTGCTGGAAGAGAAACCTCTTCATAGTAGTTAGATTCGGGAGTTTTACAAGAGACGGTAAGTCTATCTTCATCTACCCCTAATAATATATCCTCTTCTTTAGCACCCTTTAATTCCATAATGATGTTTAGATGGTCTCCTTCATCAAAGATATCCAATAACAATTCCTCTTTATCTTTTTTTAATTTATCCCCTCCGATAATCCACCAGCTAAACATAACATTCTTTCCTGTGGATTCATCAATCTTACATCTTTGGAATACTAAAACCGGAAAACCTATCAGCTCTTGAGCCGTTGGATTAATAATATTTCTTATCCTGTGAAGAACATCCATATGATTTGGCGCATTATAAACTTGAGCCAATTCGTCAATGGTGGCATGTCTATTTTGCCAGACAAAAAGAAGTATATTTTGGCTCTCAGGATCTAACTCTTTAATAATTTTATCTATTTTTTCTTGATTTATTTCTAATAAACTCCTTTCAAATATCTTATTTTTCCACAAATCTAGGTCTTTTACCATAATCCAGGCCTTTGAAGCAGATGCACCGCCTTGATTTCTATAAGAAATACAAAGGGCGTCCTTACTCCTTAATATAAAACCCCTCTGTTGAATGCTGATTCCTTTTATATTTTCTAAGGACGTCTGGAATATAATCTTTGTCGGCTGCCAGAGAAAAAGCCTCAGGTTAGTCAGATACAGATGCCCTGGCTTCCAGCCGCTGCGTAGATTATCTTTGTAAAAACCCGGATTGCTTAGTATAACCTCTTCATTCGCTTTTAATTCAGGCTTATTTCCCATCTCTCTTTTAAAAGCACCTGGCATCGAGATCTACCTTATTGAATCTTAAACACTCCTTCGCAGTATTTATGTCCATCAGCAAAGGTTAAATTGAACTCAAAACTAGCATTAGGGTTAATTGCTCCAGCTATAGCATTTATATATTCTCTACACATATAAGAACATTTAACCCATCTAGGATCTTTATCCAATTCCATGCTTTTAATCACACTGTACTGCCAGCAGGCAGGAATTCGGATTGATGAAGAGGTTTTATTCTTCTCTACTACCTTAACCTTAGGGCTTCCGATAATTGCGCACATTGCTCCATAAGTATTGGCTATAGCAATAGCATCATTCCCTTTAATTCCAAGTTTCTCTTTGGACCATAGATACTTTTGTCCAATTGAATCTAAGCTTTTCTTTCTTAAGCTTAAGAGGAATTCCCAGGAAACCCCTCTTTTTATATAATCCCTCTCTGCCTGATAATTAGATCTCATAGTCTTAACTAAATATATAATTCTAATCCAATCCTTAGAGGCTATGTCAAACTTGACTCTGGCAGGAAGTTTCTTTATTACCTCTTCTACGGAGTCGAAAGCCATATCTTTTAATTCAGGTATTGATTCTTCAAAAATTTCTTGTGCTTTAACTATGCAATCAACTGCCATTTCGTGTTCACCTTTAGCCTGGTAGATTTCCCCGAGCGTAACATAAGGAACCGCCGTATCTTGTGCTCTATTTATCGCCTCCTCTGCACAAACAAGGGCTACATCGAGTTGGTCTGCATTCATATATACATCTGCCAGATTATTATAAATAAGGACACTGTTTGTTCCTTCTTTTAAGGCCTCTTTGTAGAATTTGATTGAATTCTCATAATCGCTGTTAGAGGCGCATTTATATGCCATCCTCAAGTTTGGGCTCCAACCTATCTTGTCTGTGCTCCATACCGTCATGGCACAAATCCCCCCTAATTTTTTATACGCTAATTCTTAACTAATTTCCGCCAATTTTCGCGGTCATTCGCGTCTAAACAAATTGTCTAAGCTTTTCCCTGAACTGGAATTCATAAAGGGCTCTTTCGTAAAGCAGCGCAAGTTCTTCATCGGTTATATGTTCTAATTTGATAACCCCTTTGCCCAGTTGGTATGAGTATTGACTCCAGTCTGTAGATTTTAACATATTGTTCTTCTTGCAGTATTCGTATAGTCCAGTTCCAGGAAAAGGGGTCACTATTGAAAAGCCAGCGCTGTCCATGCCGTAATCTAATGCTAACTCGATGGCAAGGTTTATTGTATCCTCGATTGTCTGGACAGTCTCTGTAGGATAGCCCATCATAAAGTAACCATAAGAAGAAATGCCAACTTTTGAAGTCATCTCTATGGTTTCCTTAACCTGCTTTATTGTGAATCCTTTCTTACACAGGTCTAATATTCTCTGATTTCCGAATTCAATTCCATAGAAAATAACTTTGCAGTTTGCCCTTTTTAGCTCTTCTAACAATTCTTCAGACATAAGGCCAACTCTGCCATCACAGGCCCAGGAAAGATCATCCAGACCTCTCTCAAGGATACCTCTGCATAGCTGGATCGCCCATTTCTTATTTGCTACAAGAAGATCGTCGACAAATCTAACATACCTTACGTCAAACTTCTTGTAAATCTGTTCCAGTTCATCCAATACATTTGCCACAGACCTTCTTCTATGCACCCTGCCCCATATAGCAGGGGTATCACAGAATTGACAAAAGTAGGGGCATCCTCTGGTTGCTAACATCGGGCTAAAAGTCTCACCCTCAGTCCATAGTCCCCTGTAAGCAGGGCTCCGCAGTAGCCCTCTAGCTGGAAAAGGCAACGTATCAAGATCCGCAACATATGGCCTATCAGGAGTAACAATAACCTCATCACCCTCTTTAAAGGTTATGCCTCTTACATCTCGCAGATTCCCGCCTTCTGAAACAGTTTTAATTAACTCAAGAGCTGTAATCTCGCCTTCACCCCTTGCGCAAAAATCAACCGAAGGCTCATTAATAACAGCTCTATGCTCAAAATGTACGTGCGGACCTCCTAAGATTACCTTTATATCCGGGTTGATTTCCTTCACCTTGGCCGAAAGATAAAGGGCACTATTAATCCTGGCCGTAATAGCGGTTATACCAACAAAATCGCAAGGTTCTTTCATAACCTCCTCGATCACTTGGTCGTGTGAAAGGCCCATTGATCTGGCTTCGATTAAGTGAACATCAATACCGTTTTGCTCAAGGACCGCTGCTATATATAAAAGTCCTAGCGGAGGGTATACTTCATGCATTTCAGTAGCTTGATGCGCACCCTGCTTCTGGTAGGAATCAAACCTGCTCACCGACCGGTTGTCATCCGAAGCCTTAGCAAAGGAGGAAGCCTCAGCGTAAGCAGGAGTTTCATCAGGCGGGTTGATTAAAATGCATTTGATTCGCTGATTCTGACTGGCCATCTTTTCTCATCCCATACATAAACTCAGATAACTCCATCAAGTCCTCCATACCTCTTATCTCATGCGGGTATAACGGCACTTTTACTATTTCATATCCCTTGTATTCTGTGTTTCCAACTATTCTTTGTATATAATTAATTTGCTCATTTCTCTTTGAGTTACAAAAATCACAATTTGTAGGGGGAATTACCATATTAACCACAATATGATGAGAAGGAATGCCAAGGTCTCTCATACTAAGAAGAAGGTCTTCTGTCTCTAAAAGACCCATCGCCTCAGGGATAGTTACAGCTATAAATTCACTTCTTTGGGGATCTGTAAGAAGCGTGCGTATTTTCTGCACAGTCTCTTGAGAAGCCAATATCTTTTTAGCTATCACTTCAATATTGTCGACAGGAACCTCCCTATGATACCTCAAAATCGCTCTATAAGTAACTCTCAACCACTCCCTGACTAACTCTGGGAATTTTAGAAGCTCGACTAAATGTCCTGTAGGTGCTGTATCAAAAATATAAATATCGAAATCACCCATTTTAATAAATCCCATAATCTTCTTTTCCAAAGCCAATACCTCTTCGATGCCAGGAGGATAGGTATCAACAAATTCTACCATAACCTTTTCATCAAAATCCAACTTCCATTTACTGCCGCCAGCAACGTAACTATTCTGCCATTCTTTAAATGCCTCTTCTATATTTGCCTTGTATTCCTTTCTGAACTCCTCATATAATCTTGTAGCATCTATCTCTAGGGCATAGAGATTACATCGGGCCTTTACCTCGTTAGAAATTTTGCTATCCTGATCAGGCTGAATGATATTTTTAAGGGGATTAATAGCAGTCACTGTGTCTCCTATGGGTGTGGCAAAACTGTCGGCTAAAGAGTGGGCAGGGTCAGTAGAGAAAACCAAGACTTTTTTGTCAGGGTGTTGCTTAGCGATAAACAATGCTGTGGCTGCAGAGATTGTGGTCTTTCCTACCCCACCTTTGCCACCAAAGATAATAAATTGCAAATCCTTATTTAAAATATCTGATAATATTCCGGGGGTAAATCCCATTAAAGAGTCTTTTTCTAACCCCATTAGAATTTTATTCTCTGCTAACGGGGTAAAATTATCTTTGGCCTTTATTAGGAGTTCCGATGTAGACTGCGATGGCAAATATTGGCTACCACTCCCAGATAAAAACTCGCCGAAACTCAATAACGCATCTTGCCCACGTACTTCATTTGAAAATATAGGTATTTTGACGAGATTAAAAGAGGTGAATTTTTCATCAATCTCTCTAAGGTAACTTTCCTGTCCTCGTCTTCTGGTTGAACAAAAGGCACATTGCATCTGGCCCTGGAGACGATTTACAACAATATTATGCACGGGAATACCTTCTCTTTTTAAAGTAGCAAGGAGTCTCTCCGTTTCTGTTATACTTAATTCTTCTGGAATAGTAACAGGGACAAATTCGCAAATTTCAGCGTCTTTGAGAATCGTTCTTATCTTTTCTAAGTCTTTCGACAATGTATCTAGAAATGTGCGAACATTCCCTTTTGCCGGAGTGCGGCCGGGAATTTTAAAGCCCAAGGTGGCTACCCCTGTCGAAACCCGTTTATATCTAAGAAAGGATGTTTCAAAAAGCTCAATCCATTTAAGGATCTTGTCAGGTAACTCCAGTAACCTGAGGGTATGCCCTGTAGGTGCAGTATCCCAGATCACCAAATCATACTCATAGGGCCTGAATATCCCAAATCTGAGTAAATTCACTATCTCTAAGAGAATCATCATCTCCTGCATGCCAGGCAATTTAAACTGGAGAAAGTCTCTTATATCGATTTGGTCAGTATAAAAAGACATGTTGGAAAAATTAGCTATGGAAGACTCATATTTCTTCTTAAATTTCTCAAGCAAAATTGCTGGATTCATCTCTATAGCCCAAAGGTTGTCCATCCCTTTTACAGGCGTTACAGAACTATTCACAGGGCAGTCAAAGCTATCTCCTAAGGAATGCGCCGGGTCGCTGGAGGCAACCAAAAATCTCTTTTCCGGGTATTTTCGAGCCAGATACATCGCTGTAGCGCAAGATGAGGTCGTCTTCCCGGTCCCGCCTTTCCCGCCAAAGATTACCAATCGCAGCTTCTCACCTTTCAGGAAACTAGGGACATTGTCACCAAGGATGATCCCTTTGGCTTCCTTCGACACATCTTGAGAATTCCCTTCAGCCACTAGTCTTTCCTCTTTCATCTTGACATATACCTCTTAAACCTTTCTTCCGGCGTCTCCTCAGGTAATGGTTCTAAGTCTCCCGGGCCGGTCTTTCCAAGAACCCTCCACCCTTTATCTTGTATCCTAACCTTTCCTGATCTAAATACATCGATGTAGTCTCTTATGCCCATAGACCATAAGATGACTCTAACGTAATCAAGGCGAAGCCCCATCTCCTTTGCTATTGTAACCTCGTGAGACTGACCACCTTCCTCTTCAATTATCTTTAGAATCTTCTTTTCGTCTGGTGTCGCCATCTGTCGCTTCCCTCCAAATTTTTAATTTTTCATTCTTAATTCTTAATTGTTTTTAATACTCGATAATCATCTTCTTTACAGGCTTATTTATAATCTTTTCTGTTTCTCTCTTTTCAGTTTCCTTTTTATGTTCTGCATTTTTCATATTCTCTTGGCTTTTCTTTTCCAGAAACTCATAATAGAGCTCCAGATACTCTTCGCCGGAAAGGATCGGCTTAGAATGAACCTTCGAGCAGACACCCTTACTTTTCCCCGATTTCTCAATCGATGCCCTGTAATCGAACTGTACACCAGTAGCATGCTTTATGGCCGGTTTTTCACCCGTAGAATGTTTTAGCTCTTGATACCCGCTCCTTTTCTTTTCCTCTTCTAACTCGTCCCACTCCCTTGCGGTGGAGTGTCTCACCCTTGTACCTCTACCAGTAGAATATTTCATCTCTTTTCCTCCTTTTGCCCTCTCTTTTTCGGTAATCTCATATATCTATTGGAGGCGCACCTATCTTTACCTAATACCCCTTTCATATAAGAGATAAATGCAAGATTAACCTTTGCCGGTTTATAATTCGGGTCTATCTCTAATGCCTTTTTATACTCCTTTATTGCTTCTTTATATTCACCCTTTACACTGTGAAGTATGCCCAGATAGAGATGCTCTTCTTTAGTTTTCATTCTATTTCCATTTCCAATTACAGGCTTTCCAATCTTCCGGTACAGAAGGATGGTTTAAAATTCCAGCTTTCTCATCTATGTTCTCATTGAATGAGGCCTTTTTTTGCTCGGTCACACCCTTACTGCTTTGCCCTACAACTTGTTCTGTTTGCTCGGGACTTTGCTCCTCAACACTTCCTACAGTCACTTCTTCCTCTTCTATACCCTCGAAGACTGCACCGCATTTCGGACACTCTATTTCGTCCTCTCTTACAACTGTGCCACAATTCGCGCATTCATACTCTTCACCTTTTCCGCTTCCGCTATCCTTGCCCTCGACTATGCTCGAGGCAGGCGGCAGGACCCCTTCACGGAGTTTATCCCAAGAGGATTCGATGGGCTTAATCGCTTCTTCCTCTTTAATCTGCCCTTTAGTTCTAACTTGTTCTTCTCCTAGAGAGGTAATTCTATATAAAGCGAATCTCCCGGGTGAAAGTCTTTCTAGGTACCCTTTTTCGCATAATTTTTTGCATACATCATAGGCATAACCTATTGTAACTCTCAGTGTTCCAGCTATGGTTACGGTGTTTCCCTGTCTAATTTCTTTAAATTTCATCAAAACTTTTTTTTCATTCTGAGTCATCTTTTCCTTCTTTCCTCCGTTGAGTCGGACATTTACAGTTTTTCTGTAAATCCACAGTTAGTCCGCTACGTACCTGATCTTGGTCTTACAATTGTGACAAACCATGGTTTTACCGTCGAGAGTAAGACTAACGATCTCGCCACATTCAGGACAGTATTCCCAAACCTTGCCTTCAACGGGCTCTCTATCGATTGGTCTCCGATCCTTCAAGCCTTTTCTTGCCCCTATGGACACAGGCTTGTAGGGCTTGATGGGGATCGGAGTGTATGGCTTTAGCGGTACTGGTGTGTAGGGTTTTAAAGGCACTGGTTTATATGGCTTAGGAGGTACAGGGGTATAATCCTTTAGAGGTTTAGGTGTATATGGCTTCAAGGGTACAGGTGTGTAGGGTTTTAATGGTTTCGTTGGTACCGGAGTATAGTCCTTTAAAGGTACTGGCGTATAGGGCCTTAGAGGTTTGGTCGGTTTAGGGGTATAG
>JBFLWW010000004.1:23545-25123 GCA_040757475.1 Nitrospirota bacterium | reverse complement strand
GGTACTGGCGTATAGGGCCTTAGAGGTTTGGTCGGTTTAGGGGTATAGTCCTTTAAGGGCACCGGAGTATACTCTTTTAGCGGTACTGGTTTATAGGGCTTTAGGGGTCTTGGGATATATGGTTTTGGATTATAAGGCTTTTTTGGCGCTGGTTTATAGGTCATTTGATACCTCCGCTTTAAATTAATTAAAGATGAATTATTATTCCTGACTCCCTTTTGGTACTACGCCTTTTCCTTTACAGAACCAGCAGTAAAGGTGGCTTCTTATATAAACACCAGTTCCATCACATGCCCTACACTTTTCATAAGGTTTTGTCACCTTTACAATTCCCTTCCCATGACAAATAGGGCAATTTGAAAGTTTTGAAAGACCAAAAGGGTCCTTGCCCGTTCCTTTACAAAATGCACATTTGATTTCAACCATATTCTTCTCTATTTTTAAAGTTCCTCAAGTTTTATGGTAGTCCACCTCGGTTTTCTAACCATCCTCTCACCCTCTCTTTCTTTTCTCTCCAGACTTCTCTTCTTTTCCAATTCCTTAATTTCTTCTGGTGTTATTGTTGTCCACCTTGGTTTTTTAGCCATTTTCCGTCCTCCCTATTTCTCAGATTCTAATTCCAATATTTATTTTTACCCCGTTAGAAAAATTTCACTTCTGAACGAGGTTCATTTCTTCAATTTCCCTACTAGTTTACCTTTTATCCAAAAAACTTCTTGGTATACTTGGTCTTTAATTCCTCTGCATCCTTAATGGCTTTCTCTAAAGACTCTTTTTTATCACGAATTTTTAGGAGAAGTGATTTGATGTCTGCTGTTACATCCTCCTTTTGAGCTCGTTCCCTAAGCACTCTCAATTGTTCCATTTGTGCCTGTATTTCTTTAAGTTCTACCTCTACCGATTGCCTCTTCTCGCCCATTTCTTGTTGCATCTCTTTGATAGCATCGGCTACTACCCTTACATCTGTAGCCTCGCCTACTTTCTTCATCAATTCTTGCGATGATTTCGCAGACTCTGCTTGTAACTCTCCTAAAATCTTCTGCATCTCTGCCATCTTATTTCTCATCTCAACTTCTAATTTTTTTAAAACCTCAGCTTCGGGCTTTTATTCTGGCATATTAATACCCCCCTTTTATACGCGAATGTCCACCACGTTAACGCTAATGACCGCAAATTTAATAATACGAATGCCCGCGAATATTCGTGAATTTTTATTTGCGTTAATTAGCGCTTATCTGCGTTCTTTCAAGCAGAGAAGAGGGGGCCCTCTCCACAAAATAAGAGAAACCCCTCTTCCCCTCGTTGATGCTGTGACCTAGCCCCTAATAATATCACAGCGTGCAAAAGCCTTGTGATGAGCAGCTAACTCTTCCTTTTCCTTTTTCTTAAAAGCCGCATCTTTCTCTTTCCAGGCTTTTACATAGGCATCATGCTCTGCCTTATAAGCTGCGTCTTTCTCTTTCCAGGCTTTTACATAGGCATCATGCTCTGCCTTATAAGCTGCGTCTTTTTCTTTCCAAGCTTTTACATAGGCATCATGCTTTGCCTTATAAGCTGCCTCCTTTTCTTCCCAGGTTC
>JBFLWW010000004.1:4539-23445 GCA_040757475.1 Nitrospirota bacterium | reverse complement strand
TCTTTCTCTTTCCAGGCTTTTACATAGGCATCATGCTCTGCCTTATAAGCTGCGTCTTTTTCTTTCCAAGCTTTTACATAGGCATCATGCTTTGCCTTATAAGCTGCCTCCTTTTCTTCCCAGGTTCTCTGTGGCATCTTTTCTCACCTCCTTTCCTTCTTAAATTTGTACTTCTGTCCGGGCAATTTCATAGAATTGGCCTCTTTTAATAAAATAGCGCAACCAGACCATGTCCCGGCAAAGTTGCTCCGCATAATCCGGCGAGATCCCCATCCTCTCTGATATATCTCTGGGATGAGCTCTGCCCAATTGCCTAACTATCTGAAAAATCTCCCTTTCACGCTTGGTCATCCTTCTACCTCCTTTACAGTAATTACGCCTATGCCCTTACATTGGACGCAGGCAAGGTTTGAGCCGCGTGTCCTGCCAACCCCGTTACAGGTAGGGCACACTTTTACTGGTTCAACAACGCTTACATAGCCCTTTCCTCGGCACGGCGTGCAGGTAACATTGGTTCTTGGCTTTTCTTCTCCCCTTCCTTTACAAGAGGCACATTTAACTACTGGGGGTTTAAGCTGAATACGCTTTTTGCCTTTACATACAGAACATACCGAGCCTTTTGGTTTTTCACCAGTCCCATTACAGAAGGCACAGTCATACCATTCATCCCTCAAAAGCTCAACTGTTTTTTGGGGTTTATCTGGTTGTGTATCACCCCTACCTTTTTTCTCTACTTTAACCGAATGCCATATCCAGCCTTCATCTACACCTTTTATTATAGATGACCCCTGCTGAGCAACTATACTCCTTCTCTCCTTTTCCAATAAATCTCTCCACTCCATTATATGTTACTTCTCTCCACTGCCACGAATGTCCACAAATTTTTTTTCGAATTTTCACGAATTATTCGTGCTAATTCGTTTTCAGATTCGTGTTTTCCATACTTGCTAAAAACTTCTCACCCTTTGGCGTGATTTCATACCCTGTTATAGCGGTCCCTCTTATATAGCCATTTTTCCATAAAGACCGGCACAGTAAAGTTGCATATTCAGTTGAAAAACCCATCTCTTTACCAATTTCTTCTGGCTTGGCTTTGTCTAATTCATAAATTAGCTTTAAGGCGTATCTCTCACTTTCCACAACTGATGATATTTCCTTAAATCTCGTTCTTCTCTTTTCCATTTTTTACGAGCATCGAGAATCCAGTATCGAGTATCTAATTGTCTTCAGTATTCTATAGTCATTGGCTTCCATTTTTTCTCGTCTTTTCCCAAGCGACCCATCCTCTCCTGAAGGGTAGTTAATCTAGCCGGTCCACGGTTATAAATCACTATCCAGCAATCTCGATGAGGTCCAGCTAACTTAATCTCCACTCGATAGTTAGGTCCTAATTTAGTTTCTTCTATTATACTATCTGGTAAAATCAACCTTGCCTCATCATCTATCTGGCTTCTTTCTTCCATCATTACCACCTGAAGCATTGAAAGATGAGGATAAACTCCAGGTGTATGAACTATTATGTGGGGCCAGCGGCTTGAGCTTTTGATCCTGATAACCTTAATTTCAACTAAGCTGCCAGCCGATATGCCCGCTTTCTCCCTTATATTGGAAGGGATAAAGAGCCTTCCTCTTTCATCAACTTTACTAAACCCTCGCAGAAGTGTCATAACGCTAATCCTCGCTAATTTATCTGCAAATATTCATACCTGCCAGCAGGCACGGCGCAAATTTAATTCGCAGTAATTCGCGCTTTCCGTTTAAACGCATTATAGACAATCTCAACCAGCTTTCTTAATTCATCAATTCTTGCCCTGGTCTCTTTATATTCACCCTTAGATAGAGTAGTCTTAATTACCAGGATTAGTTTCTCTATTTTCTCTACATCTGACTTATCTATTAAACCCTCACCTTCCTCTAGGACCATCTCTGCTGCTTGTATCATACTTTCCGCTCGAATGCCCATTTGAATCTCTTCTTTTCGCCTTTGGTCTTCCTTGGCATGAATTCGGGCATTTTCTATCATCTCGTTAATCTGGTCCTTGGTCAGACGGGAAGAAGAACTAATCTGGATACTTTTTTCATTATCAGTGTGTAAATCCAAGGCTTTAACCTGTAAAATCCCATTGGCATCTATATGAAATGTCACCTCAATCTGGGCTTCACCCCTTCGACCAGGTGGGATATCAGTAAGCTCAAACTTGCCCAAACTTATATTATCACAGCTCAAGAGCCTTTCTCCCTGCAAGACATGGATATCGACCTGTGTCTGATTATCACGAGCTGTAGTAAATATCTGACTGCTGGATGTAGGAATGGTGGTATTTCTTTCTATGATCTTAGCAAATATCCCTCCTTCAGTCTCAATTCCTAAAGAAAGGGGAGTAACATCTAACAATACCACATCTTTTATCTCCCCAATCAAGATATTGGCTTGAATTGCTGCGCCAAGGGCCACTACCTCATCCGGATTGATATCCTTATATATCTCTTTGCCCAGAAGCTCTCGAGCGAGCTTTTGCACAGCAGGCATTCTGGTGGAGCCTCCTACCAAAACTACCCTGTCTATCTGGCCGGGGTTGAGCTTTGCATCAGAAAGGACCTGTTTAGTAGGCTCTATCATCTTCTCTAATAAATCCCTGGTTAGCTCTTCAAAC
The DNA here is from genome assembly GCA_040757475.1 of Nitrospirota bacterium. Taxonomy (GTDB): domain Bacteria; phylum Nitrospirota; class Thermodesulfovibrionia; order Thermodesulfovibrionales; family SM23-35; genus JACRGU01. The sequence goes on along the minus strand of JBFLWW010000004.1, from coordinate 20,791 downwards.
TCCTCTCTACTCATAGTCAGATGCAGATCCATATCTTGTATGAGAAATGGGATTCTAATATCTGCAAACCTTTTTGTGGAAAGTCCTTTTTTTGCCTTCTCTGAAGCCTCTTTCAACCGCTGTAAAGCCATCCTATTTCTTCTTACATCCACTCCATGCAACTTCTGAAAATTATCAGCCAAATAATCCATTATCCTCTGGTCCCAGTCATCTCCGCCAAGATGTGTATTGCCCCCTACTGCCTTCACCTCAAACACACCATTGCCCAACTCTAAAACAGATACATCGAAAGTGCCTCCACCTAAATCCCATATTAAGATATAGTGTATGTCCTGCTTGTGTAAGCCGTAGGCCAGGGAAGCAGCAGTAGGTTCATTTATAATCCGCATTACCTCTAATCCGGCTAAGGCGCCTGCCTCCATAGTCGCCTGGCGCTGGTTATCATTAAAATATGCAGGAACTGTAATTACTGCTTTCTCTATTTTCTCGCCTAAATAATCTTGGGCATCTTCCTTGACCTTACGAAGGATTAAGGCCGAAATCTCTTGGGGGGTAAATTTTCTCCCGTCAATCTCTACCCTATAATCAGTGCCCATCCGACGTTTAATAGATGCAATGGTACGTTCTGGATTTGCAACTGCCTGGGTTCTGGCAAGATTGCCTATCAGCTGCCTCTCTCCATCGGCAAAGGCAACCACTGAAGGAGTAAGCCTTCCGCCTTCAGCATTGGGTATAATCTCAGGCCTCCCATTGTTTATAAAGGCGGCTACTGAAAAGGTAGTGCCTAAATCTATTCCTATTACTTTACTCATTTGGCTACCTGGGCTATTCTCTTCTTTAACCGTGGGCTGACCCAGCCACAGTTTACGCAGCCCTTTTCTAATAGCTCTAAGGCGTTTGCCTTTTTTCCGCATTGAGGGCAAGCTTCTGTTCTTTCTCTAAATGATATGATTCGGGTAAGCGCCCTCTCCCACTCATACATTCCCTCTCCTGAAAAAGAGGCAACTTTTCTTTGAGAACCACCTTCACCCAGCCCTTGCGCGCAAGAGCTGGGTTCATATATTACGTCAAAGACTTTTTTCTTCTTTAATACCGGGCTCAAATTCCTTACCTCTATAGCAGAACCTAATATCTTTTCTGTAGGGACTTCAAAAGCCAATCTCTTTTCAAAATCATACCACCAGCATAATCTCTTATTTGTTATATACAGATGACCAGGCTTCCAGATACCATCTGATGAGGCCATATGCCAGGCCTTGCCCTTGTGAGTAATCGTTTCTCCTTCTGTCAGGAAATCTAATGTCTCTTCCTCATATTCGGGTAGAATAAGGTCTTCATCAATTATAAGTCCGGCTAACTTTATCGCCTCTTTTATAGACTCACCTAATTTATCTATCTCCACAGACCGCAGACGCGCTAATCTATCATCCTTAAGAATAAGTAAGAGCGTATCTTCTTGTATCAAGAGCCCCTTTATCTCATCTAAAGAGGTTTGAAACATCACTTCATTAAGCTCTTGATTCATGAGCAGCAGTCTTTTATCAGTTAAATAAATCTGCCCCGGTCTCCAACTAACATAGATTCCTTTGGCATAAAAAAAAGAGCCCAACATCTTAAGTTTAAGCTCTTCTCCCTGGATTAAAGAAATCTCTTTTTTAGCTCTATTATCTTTTTCCCAGGCGCGAATCTTCTCATCCCATGCCTTCATCACGCCATACTCCAGCATAGTCTCCATGCCGGCCAGGGCGGCTCTTAAATTAACACCGATTAAAGGGATGCCCGCCACAGAGATGATAATGTCAGCGTTGATCACCAACCCCTTATCTAGGACCCTATCCAATAAATCAACCAATGTGACCCGTGCATCTCTGGTTGGCTCCATCTGTCGCTTCGCTCCTTTATCAGAATTCAGAAGTCAGATTTTTCTATTCTCTGTCCTCTGTTACCTGTTTTTCTATGCTTTGGCTTTAGGCGAATGAGTATGGTGGCCAGGGGCCTGTAAATCGAACGATCAACCCATTTTCTTTTTTAATCTTTTCTAAAACTTCGCCAAGCCTTTTGACATTTTCCTTAACAACCAAACAGGATAAGTTCATGATCATCTGTAAGTTCTCATCTACTTTTTTAGCCTTATCTATATGAATATCAAAAACTTCTTTCTTTATCCGGGCATAAAAGTCCTTAAAATATTCATCGGCCTTTTTTTCCATCTCTTTCCTTAATAGATTCTTTATCTTCTCTTCATACATATAGGCTGTGCCCGGTGGTTTAGACTTCAACTCCTCTTTCAAATTCTTAATCTCTGGGCTATCTTCGGCTATTCTTTCAACCATAACCTTGGGATCCCATAAAATCTGGACTCCATATTCTTCTTTGCCCTTGACTTTATTTAATCTTTCTTTTAGATTCTGGTAATCTTTTTGCAGCCACTTTTTCATATTTTCTTTTGGGTCTATGCCTTCTTCGCCAATAATTATGGTATCAAATGCCAGAGGCAGGACAGTACCAAACCTCTGCCAGGCATAATCCACTACCTTCTGGTGAGTCATTACCCAACCTTTTACAATATCTTTATCTTCTGATTCGTAGGGGTGAGGTTCACAGTTGTGAACAACGGCTGAAATTTCCTGGTATGGAAGAGTGTAAACGTTGCTCCCATCAATTCCAATCTCACCCAGGCTTACCTTTTCGTTGCCATCAGCTATGCAATAGAGATATATACCGTCGTTCACTTGGCTGTCTCCTTTATCTTTTCCCATCTCGTGGGATTAGCTATTTTGTCTATAACATCGTTGACTATATTATCTAAACCATCTCTCACTGATTGAACTGCCTCACCAACCCCTTGTTCCTCTTTTATATGCTCTATTGCAACGTCGAGTTCCTTAAGCGCTCTACCCAGACGTTCTATCTCTTCTTCGTTTAGGCTTCCACCCTCCATTCGCTTTACCGCCTGAAGTTTAAGGGCATCTCTGATTATTTCAACCAAGGCAAGCACAAGGCCTAAAACACCGCTTTTAAGATTATCTTCATTGATATCTATCATTTTTCTATTTTTACTTCTAAAATCCCATTCTTGTATGTTTTTTCTAGTTTTCCTTTAGGTTCACAGGGTAGTTTTAACTGCTGATGACACTTGCGATCAGGAATATCTACTGATATTGCAAGGCTGTCTTTGACTAAATCAATTTTTATATCCTTTTCTTCAACGCCTGGTATTTCAGCAATCACTTTAATATGATCTTCCTCATCAAAGATATCTACTGGCTTTTCTTCTGGCTTAGGTGTAGGGCCTTTGGGTTTTTCTGCCAATGGTCTTTCTTTGACAAAATATCTCTCTGTTGGCCTACCCCGCACACCCGGGGGTATACCTATAGGAATACCCTGGGCTTTTTCAACTCTTTTTAAAGGAGCTTCTCTTATCTTACGTTCTATCTCCTTCTCAATCTGTCCTAATTTTTCTTTAAATGCTGGAGATTTCATTACTCCCTTAAGTAGACCTTCCAGACCTGGGATTATTCTTCCAACTCCCTTAAGAATACCCTCTGCTATGCCTTCAACCTCCTCTTCTTTTCCTTCGGCTTTTGCTTCTTTAAGTTTTCTTATCTCTTCCTTAAGCTTCCTTATCTCTTTTCTTTTTTCATTCTCTTTCTTATCCATTTTCATTCTGCCTTTATCTCTTTCGCCCTGGCGCTTACCCAGCCACACCAAGGACAACCTTCATCAAGTAATTCTTCTGTCAGAACTTTTTTGCCGCATTGTGGACATTCCTCTTTTCCCTTCATAGCCTCCTTCCAGGCTGCTGTTTCGTAATTAGTTCCAGATGGAAATTCAAGACCATACTTTGCTGCTGTCTCAAAAGAAGCCAAGGCTGCCCTTATCTTAATACCCAAAAGCTCTACCCCGGCAACAGATATGGCGATATCCGCATTAATCACCAGGCCTTTGTCTAAAACCCGGTCTATGACATCAACCAAAGTAACACTTGCAGCTTTTGTCGCCTCCATCACTATTTTTATTACCTCCTTACATGGCTACTACACCTTGGCCTTTACATTTGGGGCAAGCCACTGGATGAGGTTTGCGCGGATATACCCCACTTCCATTGCAAGTGGGGCATTTTTTAGAAGGTGCTATCTTTGTAACCACCCCTACCCCACCACAGGCTAAACAGTGTAAGCGACTGATAGTATATGGGTCTATTCCCTTGCCACCACAAAAATTGCATTTCATTGTCGGGCCAATAATTCTCACCTTGCCTTTTCCTAAACACACCTGGCAATCAGAAAGCTTAGATAAAAGCTGAAAAGGATCTTTTCCTCTTCCATTACAAAAGGCACATATAACTTCCACTTTATTTTTTTCTATTCGCCTAAGCTCCTCAGGTGTAATCGTAGTCCATTTTGGTTTTTTAGCCATCTTTCACCTCCTCACCTTCGGCTGGTCGGGGTTAGCAGTTATTAGCTATAGGTTATGTATCTTTAACTGATAACTTATAACCCGTAACCCATTACTTTTTCTTACCTTCTCTTCTTCTTGTGTCTCCCTTTGGTCTCTTTAGCCTTCTCCTTTATCTCTTCTTTTTCCTCCAAATCTTTTATGCGCCTCTTAAGTTCTGCCTCTTTTGTCTTAAAATCATCCCCAGTTATTTCAGCTCTCTCAAAACGCATTTTAAGCTCGAGGAGTTCCTGTTCTAAGGCGACCTTAGGGTCTTTTTCTTCTTCAGCCTGCGCTTTAAATGCAGAGGCAATTCCCTTAACCGCTTTCATCGGTCCCATCACCGGTGCTACTATTGTTTCACCTAAGGCTTTCAATAAACCTACATCTGTAGGTCTTGTTACCTTTCGAAGTCTAGTTATTGGCATACGAGACATAGCCCATTTTTTTCTGCCAGCCTTATTTTCCCAAAACTTTGGCAATGTAATATTGGGCGTAGCACTAACCAAAGGGATAGGTTTAGAAATCAGTGGAATTTCTTTACTAACCAGAGGTATAGCGCTTGCTACCTGGGGCATAGCCTTACTAACCGATGGTAAGCTACCAGCAGTAAAAGGAATGAGTTTGGCTTCTTTCTTGTTAGATTTTTTCTTTTTGGGAGACATCTTCCCTCCGCTCTTTTTTATATTTATCCATATATTTCCTTAGAAAAATCCTTTAATCGGTCAATACCTTTGATCTGATAAGGGAAAAGCGGCAGATGACCAATTTGATATTGCGAAGACCTTTCCCTATCTATTTCCTGGATAACCTTAAGCTGCTCTCTTCTTTTTGATTCACAAAAATTACATCCAGTTGTAGGAAGAACCATATTAATCAAAATATAACTACAGGGAATCTTAAGCCGATGAAGACTATCAAGAAGGTCGTCCATCTCAGCTTTTCCCATAGCTTCCGGAATGCCTATAACCACAAATTGGCACCTTTGCGAATCTGTAAGAAGCTCCTGTACCTTTCTTACTTTTTTAGAAAACTCTATCATCTCCTCAGCCTGTTTTCCTAACCGCACCACACCTTTATATTTTATGAGTAACTTAAATATTGCATTTAGCCACTCCCTAACAACCTGGGGCATCTCTAAGAACCGTAACAGATGTCCCGTGGCTGCTGAATCTAAGATATATATATCAAATTTTCCCTCATCCATAAATTCTACCACCTTAGCTAAAGCCATAATCCCATCCAGACCAGGAGGAGATAGGGATATAAGCTTTTCTAAAATCTCCCTATCGAACTTAACATCCACACCTGCTCCAATAAATTTATCAAAGGCCTCGCTTATTTCTTCCCTGTAATCCTCTTTAAAATTCTCGAGTAACTTTTGAGCATCTATCTCCAGGGCAAATAGATTCTCGGGGACAGTCCCCTTCGGGGACAGTCCCCCTATCTCAGTCAGATCATCTCCAATAGATAAACCAAAACTATCAGATAGTGAATGGGCAGGGTCGGTAGAGAAGACCAGAACCTTTTTAGAGGGGAATCTTTTAGCCACATTAAGGCCGGCGGCTGAAGCGATAGAGGTTTTGCCAACTCCACCTTTTCCACCAAATATATAAAATATAATACCTTCCTTTATCAATTGAGATGGCTTTTGAAGTGATTTAGTGGAGAAAATTTTAGCCTCCTTTGCAGCTGGAATATGAGGTAGTTCCTTCTCAAACAATACCCTAGCATATTCTTTTAGGCGATCTGAGCCTCTGATTTGATATGGAAATGTAGGTATCCTTTGAAGTTCGAAATTTGTAAACCTTTGCCTGATTGTATCTAATTCTTTCTTTTGTTCTTCTTTTTCCTTGGAACAGAAGGGACACCCGTTTGTGCTACTTCTAATTCGATTGATGATAATAGACTTCACCGAAATTCCATATTCTTTTAATATCTTCAGGAGCCTTTCTGTCTCTTCTATAGCCAAGGCCTGGGGTATAGTGACAGGTATAAATTCTGTTGAATCACGGTTCTTTAGTAACCGACTTACTCTATCCACATCGCTTTTCATCATCTCTAAAAATTCATCGGCGTCGTCTTTTTTGTATTTGCCAGCAAAATGCCTGGCTAAAAATCTATGCTTAGATTGCATCAAATCCAAAACTTCGACCCACTTTTTCATCTGAAGGGGTAAACCTAAAAGCCTTATGGTATGTCCTGTAGGTGCGGTGTCCAAGATGATTAGATCATATTTCTCTTCTCTTAAGATATAAGCTATTTTTATAACTGCCATTATCTCATCTAACCCTGGAATAGAAAGGGAAAAGAAATTCTCTATATCTTGCCTGTCAAAATAAGTTCCTCTCTCAGCGATCTTTTTCATCACGGAATCGTATTTCTTTTTAAAAAGAGAGGCCTCTTCCTCAGCTTTTATTTCTAAAGCCCAAAGATTGTTTAGATCTTTTATGGGTGTAATAGTATTACCAACAGTATAGCCCAAACTATCACCCACTGAATGAGCAGGGTCACAGGATACAATCAAAATCCTCTGCTTGGGAGAATGTTGGGCTAAATAAAGGCCAGTAGCAGTCGCCGATGTAGTTTTTCCGCAACCCCCCTTTCCTCCAAAGATTATTAGACGCCGATTCTCGCTGATTTTCATCTGCATTCATCTGATTTCCAGTGATATCTACGTTTATCTGCGTTATTCTACTTCAACGGTCTCGGTATCTACCCTCTTTCTTAATTTTGTCCGATTAAATTCAATTACATTGCCATCGTCATCCAAAATTACCTCATAGGCGGCTAAGATATCCATCTGGTCAGGAATGGAGTGCTTTTCTATCATCTCCATAGTAACCTTCCAGCCTTTTTCTTCCTTAGCCGCCCCTAAAGTAGTAGAAAGTTCCAGACCTGTAACTTTACTTAATTCCTCACGAGCCTTCTCAATAATCTGTTGCATTGTCTTCGCCATCTTTTATTCCTCCTTTTTTAAAAGTTATAGTTTTCTTTTAATCTTAGCCCCACAGGAAGGGCAGAATGCATACTCATAAATATACCGCCACTTTGCCCCACATTCCTTACATCTGGTATCCAAGGGTTCTCCGCATTCTGAACAAAACCGCAGATTCCCCCAGGTTACACTTCCGCATCGAGGGCACCTAAATGCACCTTTTGGTTGTGCTGATTCTATTCTCTCTTCCACATTCTCACCTCCTGTCCTCTTTGTATTTCCTGATTGCCTCTAATCTCTCCAGGATTTTTCCTTCTTTCTTTTTATATTCCTCTTCGTTTACCTCGCCCATCTCAAAGCGCATCTGAAGTTCTAGCAACTCTTCCTGCACTTTAGACTCATCGGTCACCTCAGTCTCGGCTGTCTCCTTTAGTTTATTTCCGATCCATATCATCCCCTTTATAGGCAACAAAAAAGGAAATAAAATATCGATTAATCCAAAACCCGATCCCTTAAAACCACTCTCAGGCCTTTCCTTCATAACTTTCTCCTTCAAGTACAATTACTAATTCTACAAAGTTACATGGAGGTACAGGTCCAACGTATTTGAACTTTATCCTTCCATCATAAATTGTGCTTAGTCTATCTACTAATCTATCAAATTCTTCCACCCGTGGCTTTTCTACCAAGAAAGCTAAGTTTGTTATCATATTATCGCCAAATATTTTATTGCTGCGCATATCAACATAAGCTTCTTTTAAGACATCCAGAATGTCCTTCTGTTCTTTGGCTTTTTTTCGCTCTAGGGCATCTTTAACCTTCTCGCCTAATGCTATCCTATCTCCGTATGTTTGAAGGGAACTTCTTGATGCTATTGTTTTTTTCAAAATCTTGATATCTTTATTCTCTTCAACAATCTCCTTAAAGATTACTCTCATATCGATCCAAAGGGCCTTAAGTCCTAATTCTGTCTTGTTATCCATTTTGGTTAACAGACCTTTTAGTTCCTCATACCTGGCCTTAAGCACTTCTTCTCTTATCCTTTCTTCAGCACAAACTCCATCTTTACCACTGGCAATTGTGCCAAACTTCACAGGTAAAACAGTAAAATCCCCTATCAACTCTTCCAAAACCTTCTGGTGAGCTATGGTATTTTCTCTTGAAATAGAATATCTCATAATTGGAGAAGGGCTGATTACCGCTGCGATATTTTGATAAGAGATGCTATAAACTGTATCAGCTCGTGCGCCGATTCCCGGGGAAGTAAATTTCCTCTCTTGATTCGTTCCAACTATACAGTAGATATACCTTCCCTCTACTACATTTAAATCGCTGTTATCTCGTATCTCTGTCTTATTGCCAACCTCTTGTCCTGAACTCATTGGCTTTCTTCCTCTCCCCATTTTATAACCAACTCCGCAAAATTAAATGGGGCTACCGGCCCTACATATTTAAACTTCAATCTATCCTTATATCTTTGACTTAAGTCCTCTATGTGGTCGTCAAATTCTCTTTCATGGGCTTTATCTACCAAGAAGGCGCAATTTAATATCATATTATCGCCTGCTATCTTATTTTTGTGAAGGTCAACACATTTAGGCCTTAATACATCTAAAATATCCTCGCTTTGGGCTTCTCTTTTTTCTTCCAGGGCAACTTTGACTTTTTTGCCTGCCTCCACCTTTTCATCTAAGGATAGTGCAGTAGATTCTCTGGTTAATCTCTCCTTCAAACTTTTTATTTCCTTATGGGTTGAGCTAATTTCCTTAAAAATGTTTTCCATATTTTGCCAGAAAACCTTTAGACCCAATTCTACCTTATTATCCATACTTCTTAATAGATTCTTAAGTTCTTGATACTTCTTCATTAAAAGATGCCTGACCTCTTCAGCGCTGGTGGCGATAGTGCAGAATCTAACAGGGAGCACAGTATAATCCTTCATTACCTCCTCTATTACCTTTTCATGGGCAATGAGGTTTTCTTGGCTAATCACATATTTAGTCATTGGAGTGGAACTAATAACGCAGGCTAAATCACGAAAACATAAAGTGTGGACCTCGTCTCCTCTGCCTCCAATCCCTATAGGGCCAAAATTTCTCTCACCGGATTCATTAATTACACAATATAGATATTTTCCCTCATCCATTTGTCGCTATGCTCCTTATGGTCTTATTATCTCAGCCACAATAAAATCCCTTTGCCTATTATCCTCGAAATTGATATCTTCTCCTTGATAACAACTGGTTAATAACTTATAAGCACAGGTTACTTTTTCAAACTTTTCTTTAAGCTGGCTATTTTCAGGGTGCTTATCAGGATGATTTTTTTGAGCGAAGTTCTGATAGGACTCTTTTATCTCCTCCAAAGAAATCTTATCTTGCAAGTCTAATAATCTCTTTGCCTCATCTATCTGGTCGAATCCAATCCTTTTTAACTGGCAAGTAGCAAAACTGTAAGGAGGTAGGGGACCTACGCATCTAAAATTCACCTTTTGTTTGTATTCTTTATCCAACTCCTTTAACTTCGTATCAAAATCTGTCTCTTTAACCTTTTCCAGTAAAAAGGCGCAGTTTAAAATCATCTTATCATCCATCAATTGATGCTTTTGAAAATCGCATGTTGTGCCTTTTAAGAAATCTATTATAGAGGTTTGCTCTTTTTCTTTTCTCTTATCCAGGGCATCTTTAATCATCATTCCTATCTTTATTCTATCCTGGAAAGTTTGGCTGGAAGGTTTTTTAGCAATTTCCGCCTTAAATTCTCTTATTTGACTATCTTCCTCTCCGATCTCCTTTATAATGCTATTTAAATCATTATAGGTAGCTGCCACATCAAGCTCTATCTTGCCATCCATATTGATAAGCAGTTCTTTAAATTGAGGATACCCTCTTTTTAGAACCTCGATAACCTCATCGTCGTTAAAAGCAAATGTCCCAAACTTCATAGGAATAATAGTATGGTCCTTCATAATTTTCTCGATTATTGTCTGATGTTTCACCAAAAAACGGCCTAACGATTCTTTAAGCATAGATGAATAATCTTGAACAGGCGAATTACTAACTACGCAAGCAATATCTTGGTGAGCTACTGTGTAAACCTCTTCACCATCATTAATTCCACAGAGGCCGAAAGACTTTCTCTCATTCTCCTTTATTAAACCATAAAGATATCTTCCCTCTTCCATAATGCTTAAACCTCTCATTTCTTAGATTCATCAGCGCTTGCCGCTATTAAAGCGCCTTAGCCACCTTTTATCGATTTCAGAGCCTCATCAAAATGTTTCTTCTTGATACTGAATTCTTCAATTGCCTTTTTATCAGGCTTACCTTTTACCTTTTGCAAAAACTCCCTTATCGCAAGCATAGAGGCCTGCCGACAGATTGCTTCTATATCTGCACCTGTAAGTGTATCAGTTTTATTCACCAATTCTTTAAGGTCGACATCTTTATCCAACGGCTTACCTTTAGTATGTATCTTGAAAATTTCAAGTCGCGTCGCTTCGTCAGGAATGGGAAATTCTAAAAGCAAATCAAATCTACCCGGGCGCAGCACTGCAGGATCAAGCATATCAAATCTATTAGTTGCGCCTAAAACAACCACCCCTTTTAGCTCCTCTATTCCATCCATCTCTGTAAGAAACTGACTGATTACCCGTTCTGTGGTGCGCGTAGAATCTCCTCCCCCTGCACCTCGAATGGGAACTACCGCATCTATTTCATCAAATAACACAATCGTCGGCGAGGCTTGTTTTGCCTTTTTAAAAACCTGGCGAATTCCTTTTTCTGACTCCCCCAAGTACTTAGACATCAATTGTGGACCTTTAACCGAAATAAAATTGACCCCACTTTCATTAGCCACTGCCTTGGCCACTAAGGTCTTGCCTGTGCCTGGTGGTCCGTGAAGCAATATTCCTTTTGGGGGTCTGGTCTTGGCTTTGGTAAAAAGTTCAGGGTGCTTTAAAGGCCACTCAATTGCCTCCATAAGTTGCTTCTTTATATCTTCTAATCCGCCCACATCGCTCCATTTTACATCCGGTATCTCAATAAATACTTCACGGATAGCCGAGGGTTCTATCTCTTTCAAGGCCTCCATAAAATTATCCATAGTAACTTCTAATTCCAAAAGGGTCTCATAAGGTATCTCTGCTAACTCAAAGTCTACCTTGGGCAATATCTTTCTCAAACAAACCATGGCTGCCTCTCTTGCCAGAGCTTCTAAATCTGCCCCAACAAATCCATGGGTGATTTCTGCCAGTTTCTCTAAGCTTACATCCTCAGCTAGAGGCATACCTCTTGTATGGATCTGCAGTATCTCTAAGCGAGCATTCTTATCGGGAATAGGAATCTCAAGTTCCCGGTCAAATCGACCTGGCCGCCTTAAAGCTGGATCCAGTGCATCAGGAATATTTGTTGCCCCGATACAAATTACTCTCCCTCTTGATTCTAATCCGTCTAACAATGCTAAGAGTTGCGCTACAACTCTCTTCTCAACCTGTTTTTCTCCTCCCATCTCCTCCCGTTTAGGGGCAATGGCATCCAACTCGTCGATAAAAACTATAGCTGGGGCGTTGGCCTGGGCATCTTCAAAGATAGACCTCAGCCGCGCTTCTGACTCGCCATACCACTTCGCCATAACTTCGGGCCCGGAAATACTGGTAAAATACGCGTCGGTTTCATTGGCAACTGCCCGCGCAATTAATGTTTTTCCACAACCCGGGGGGCCGTGGAGTAAAATTCCTTGCGGGGCTTCAATACCGAGCCTTTCAAAGACCTGTGGATATTTTAAAGGCAACTCTATCAACTCCCTTACCCTCTGAATCTGTTTATCCACGCCGCCTATATCCTCATAAGATACCTTAAGCCCTCGCCTTTCTTCCCCTTCCTTTACTTCCATTCTGATAGTCGTAGTAGGCTGAATTAGAACTATTTCTTTCTTGGGAACTGTATCTAATACTTTAAAATCACAAGACCGGGTACCAAATAGAGTAGCCCTCACTCTATCTCCAGCCACTAAAGGGAGGCCTTCTAAAAGGCGGCCAATATATTGAGTATCTTTTTCGCCTCGCAGTCCTCCAATAGTAATAGGGGATAAGGTAATTCTTTCGGCGGACTTATAAGATACCTTTTCAACAGTAGCCTTCTCATCCAGGCCAATTTGAGCATTCTCTCTAATAATCCCGTCTATTTGAACAATTCCTTTGCCTCTATCCTCCATATATGCAGGCATTACCTTACAAGCTGTTTTGCGTTTGCCCTCAATCTGGACAACATCTCCCACTTCACAGCCAAGAATCTTGAGGTCCTTAGGGTCCATCCTGGCTATACCTCTTCCCACATCGCGAGGTCTTGTTTCTGCTACTTTTAAGGTTAATTTTTTATTGGCCATGCTCCATATTTCTTAGCTTACCTTCCCTTTACTTCCCAAGTTTGGTGAGTTTTATCTCTAAAATCCCGTTTTTATATGTAGAAGAAATAGGCTCCGCCTCAACTTTGGAAGGAAGAAGAACTTCCTTTTTATACTTCCTCTCACCTTTTTCAGCTGATATATTGAGGATATCGTCTTTTATTTCTGTCTTAATATCTGCTTCCTCAATGCCAGGAAGCTCTGCTACTACCAGAATATGGTCCTTTTCATCAAAGACATCTACGATGGGCTCTCTTTCTTCTTCTACTACGGGGCCTTTGGGTGTCTTTTTGATATTACCAAATGGCTCTACTTTAGATTCTCCACCTGCTAAAGTCCTTATGGTAAATCCATATATACCCTTTACCTTATCTCCCAGACCTTTTATTTCACCTGCCTTGCTAATAACACCTTTTCCTTCTTCGGCAATCTTGGAAATCGACTCGATAAGATTTCCTATACCCTCAAATATTCCTCCTAAACCTATTCCAAAGTCAATGCCTGTTTTCTTTTTTCCTTTTTTCTCCTTTTCTTCAGCCATTTAGACTTCCACCTCCTTTACTGAATGCGAGCTTTGCTCAACCCTCTGAATGCATAACAAATTCTTACTAATTACCTCTTTTTTCTCTTAAGTCTCTTTGGCCTTCTCTTTACTTCAGGTACTTCTGGAAGGCCTCCTAATACCTTTCTTCCCTTAGAGGTAAGTTTATAGGTAGTCCGGCCAGCTTTGGTCACATATCCACCTTTGATTAAGGATCTAATAAGGATGTCTACATAATCAGGGTAAAACCTGAGCTTACGGGCTATTGTTGGTGTACAAGCCAATTTCCCCAGCTCCTCAATCATCTTTAAAACTGTCAATTCACTTCCAATTACTCCCATTTCTCCCCCGCTATTTTCCTAATGCCGCCTTTCCCTTAGCAGTGATCCTGCAAATTCCTGTGGCTAATAGGTTAATATAATCTGCTTTAGCCAAAGAGGTACAGAGAAGCCTGGCATAACTTGTCTCTATCCGCATCTTTTGGCTAACAACTTGGATGTGGACTCGCCCGCCTTGTTGATTAATTATCTTCAGGGCCTGTAACTCGCTTCCTGATACACTCATGGCTTCCTCTTACTATTTAACTAACGCTACCCGCCGCCTTTCAAAACTGGTATGGGGCCAGTTGTTCTAATTGGGCTGATTGCTTTCATCCCCTCTGAGGTTAGCCTAAATCTTCCATTACTACTTCCTACAAGATAGCCATCTTTAACTAACCCTTGACAAATTTCAGTTGCATATTCTGCAGACACCCCTACCTTCCGGGCTATGGCCTCCCCATCAGCCTCTCTTAGCTCAGCAATAACCTTTAAAACCTGCTTTTCGTTACCTTTCATATATTCCCTAACTCAAGCCGAAATCGATTCTTTCTGCAAGGCGGATAGCCTTTCAATTTCCTTCCCAATTCCCTCCTTCTCCATAGAGAGTCTGGCTATATTCGCTTCTAATTTACTTTTGGCAAAATAGAGTTGACCCAATAAGGCCTCAATACCTTTAGCCAAAAGGGTATATACTCCTCTATCTACCACTGCCAAATAGCCTCCATTAGCCAAGCGCTCCAAGAGATAGCCTGCGTATTCAGTTGAGATTCCCAGAAGGCTTGCTACTCTGCGCTTACTAATTTTACCCATCTCTTCAACTACATTTAAGACTTTAACCTCATTTGGGGTCATCTTTCCTCCCCTCACCCAGTTTAGATAATTGCTAATTAGTAAGATTAACCGGTTAACCGATCCGACGGCCGGTCAATTTCACAAATTCTTCTAATTCCAGAAGAGCCTCAGGCTCCTTACCTATTACATTATATAAAAGGCCTAAATTATAGTGGGCCTCGGCAAACTGAGGGTCGAGCTCTATAGCCTTCTTATACTCACTGATAGCCTCGGAAATCTCACCCTTCTTCTTGAAAGATAAGGCTAAATTGAAATGGGCCTTTGTATCAGTAAAATCCAACTCAATAGCCTTCTTTAATTCCTTAATAGAATCGTCAAGCCTCTCTAATACTCCATATACTATACCTAAATTATAATGCGCTTCTCCTAACTTTGGGTCAATCTCAATCGCCTTTTTGTATTCCTCCAAGGCTTTCTTATAATCCCCTATTTTATCATAGGCTATACCCAGATTATTATGGGCGCGGGCATTCTTCGGGTTTATCTCGATAGCTTTTTTGTATGCTGAAATAGCTTCTTCAAAATTACCGAGGTTTAAATAAAGTATACCCAGATTATCCCAGGCCTGGTCTAAACGGGGATTAATCTCTAAGGCTTTTTTGTATTCCTCTTTAGCGAGCCAGTATTGCTTTTTGTCTTTATAGATTATACCTAAGTTGTTATGGGCTTCAGCTAAATTGGGATCCAACTCCAATGCCTTCAGATATTCTGCTATAGCCTGGTCGTGATGACCATTGCTTTTAAAACAGTTTGCCCACTCAAAATGGACTTGGGCTTCTTTTTTCATCTGCGTTAATCCATTCTTTATCTGTGTTAATCTGTGTTTTTAACAGAACTTCCTAATTAAATCTAAAATCTTTCCTTTAATATCTATCTTTTCCCTATCTACAGAATCTATTTCCGAATCCAGGATATCCAGACAGCTCTGCACAAAATCTTCATCAGAAGAACTGGCCTTTGAGCCAGATAACCTCATCACCCTGCCAATCATTATAGCAGCGCGGACAGTGGGAATAGCTCCATCTTTATCCTGGCCTCTCAGGGCTCTTACAATGTCTACTACCTTCTCGGCGTCTGAGCGAGATATGTCTGCCTTAGCAGTAGTGATAGCTACCTCGGTATCACGATCATAATGTTGCAGTTTTATGGTAATCATTCTATCCCGAAGCGCATCCTGAGCCCTGTAAACGCCGGCGTACTCATGAGGGTTGCTGGTAAAGATAGCTCGGAAATTCGGATGAACTCTTAAGTATCCCTCAATCCCTCTGGCTGCGGGAAGGTCCAAAATTTTTTCCTCCAACACAGATAAGAGGACATTATTTGCCTCTGCCTTGGACCTTGTGAACTCATCATAAATAAGGGTAAATCCATGTTTACAGGCCACAGTCAACCTATTATCCACCCATCTTCCTACTACATCCTCTTCAGTCTTAAGAACTGAATGGATGAAATTATCTACTATCTTCTTCTTGCGATACCCAAATTCTGAGCCTACCAGATCTGCTGTGCCAAATTCGTGATCTCCATGAATCAATATGGTTGGCTGTCCTATTTGAGCGGCTAAATACATAGCCAGGGTAGTCTTACCTGTCCCTGCCGGGCCTGAAAAGTGAATTGGAAAGCCAGCCTGAATATACAAAAGGGCCCGCCTTATTATATCCTTTACATAAGGCGTCTGGACAAAAGTGGGTTGCTCCTTAGCCAACATTATTGGCTGAACTTCGGCAATCG
Source organism: Nitrospirota bacterium (assembly GCA_040757475.1). Lineage (GTDB taxonomy): Bacteria > Nitrospirota > Thermodesulfovibrionia > Thermodesulfovibrionales > SM23-35 > JACRGU01. Next base: position 4,569 of record JBFLWW010000004.1, on the reverse strand, counting down.
TATCAATCTCATTCATCTTTTTTCCCTCCT
>JBFLWW010000004.1:0-4439 GCA_040757475.1 Nitrospirota bacterium | reverse complement strand
TCAGTTACTATGGGAGGTTTGCCTTTCCTTTTCACATTGCGCAGCCTCATCTCCTCCCAAGGTTCAATGGTGGCAAGCCATCCGTCTGCCGTGCGTTCTAAGCTAATAAGACGGCCTATCTCTGAAAACTTATCTTCCAGAAACTGCCTGGCTTCGTCTTCATTATTATCTATATTAAAAGATATCCCCCTCAGCGATTCTCTGAGAGGCTTGGTCAGAAGTTCTTCTCTCAGGCTCTCTATTACTTCTTCATCTTCTACCTCCTCAAAGGAGGATATCTGGAGGTTCTCATCAATTTTTACTCTATAAATAATAGGGATATCAAATCCAGAAATCCTACGAAGTTTTTTCTCTTCCCATGGTTCTATCCATATCAAACACCCATTTTCTTGCCATTCGATATCAAAGACCTCGCCAGCGTTCTCTAGTACTTCTTCTAAAAGACCAGATGCCATCTTAGGATCTGTAGCATCCTTCTGATCCCTTAGTCTTTTGCCAAACTCTATCAGGGCTTCGTTTAAGACCTCTTTATGCTTCTCAATTCTCTCCCTTTTCTCTTCTTTTTTTCTCTTTTCTTCTTCTTTTCTCTGCTTCCAAATAGCTGCTTCTCGTTCTAGATCATGCAATCTGGTATCTTGGGTTCTCTTCCCTAATGCCCGGGCCCATTCTATGGCTATTAACTTCTTCCTGAGCGCTACAATAGTAGCCATATTCAAAGGTATTCGTTTCTTCTTTTTATCTTCTTCTTTTTGCCAGGGTTTATATTGAACCCATGCTATTTCATCCCTTGACTCCGCTCGGGATAGATCAGACAATCTTTGCTTATCATAATCCACCACCTCTTTAGCTAAGAGCTCTCGAAAAGAAGGTCTTAAGGATTCTTCTTTTTTAAGCTCCTCTCTTTGCCTTTGTCTTTCTTCAGCCTCCTTCTTCTTTTTCCATGCTAAAGCTGCCTTCTCTAAAAGAGATGGAGATTCAATTTTTCTTCTAAATATTCGGTCCTTTTCTTTGGATATTTCCTTTATGGCTTCTGCCCTTACACTGATTTCTTTTTCCATTACTCTAATACCTTCTCTCCATTAGGGGTAAGGGTGTATAAGAGTCCATCTCGCATGAGAAGTCCTTTTTTCACTAAAGCATTGCAGAGTTGTTCTGCATAAGCAGATGACACAGGAGGTGACATATTCCTGCCTACAGCAACCCGGTCAGCCTGACCTAATTCTTTAACTACTTCCAGGGCCTCGCGCTCACTTCCTGATGCTGAACGAACTGAACTTTCTTTTTGGGTTTTATTGGTTTGGGCGCTCCCTTGAACAAAAGCACCTATCTCTTCTTCTAAATCATAAGTCTCATCCTCTTCTTTTACAGTCACAACTCCTTTTCCCCGACAAGTTATGCAGACAAGCTTATTAGTGGGTTCCTTACCCGTGCCTCGACAATGAGGACATATCTCTATAGGCTCTTCCACATGAATAACGCCTTTACCCCTACAGGCTGTGCAGGTAACATTAGTCCTGGGTCTCTCTTCTCCTCTTCCTTTGCAATAAGCGCACTTAACTGCCGGCGGCTCAACAGAGACTGTCGCCTTGCCTTTACAGACAGGACACTTTGAGCCCTTGGGTTTCTCACCTGTCACATTGCAAAATCCACAAGGATATATCTTGTCTTCCAAAATCTCACCTACTCGATGGCTAGCGTATTGACCTACCGGGCTTAATTTAACCGGTTGCCATATCCATTCATCCTTTAATTTTTTTACACCTGCCTTTCCAGGTTGTATCTTCTTATATTGGCTTGAATCCCATTCCCAGCTCATCTCTTCTCCCTTCAATCGTCGATTGACTAATTAGTAGTTCCAATCAAGCTTTTTTATATGACCAGGAACCTTCTTCTCTCGCTTAGTTTCCATATCTATCTTTTCTGATTCCTCTATGCCACCCTTAGGGACTTTGGGTAATTCCCTCTCTTGTTTTAGGAGCTCCTTTTTTATTTTTCTCCACTCCTCTGAAACTTTCTTCTGTTGCTTGCCCAAAGTTTCCCCGTACTTCTCAGCTCGATCTTTCAGTTTGGTCATTATGTATATATCCAGATATTCCTGACCCGCAATCTTCGGCTTTGAACGCAATCTGGACGATATGCTGGTCTTGGGAGGTATGCTGTCGCCCCTCTGGAGTTTCCTCTTTCTTCCCTCCTCATCTTCCCAGGGAAAAAATTTATCTGCCTCTTTTCTATAATCTCCCACTTCTCACCACCTCTCTGGCACTTCGCCTCTGGTGATTGGTTTCAACCCTAGGCTACTCCGCCTCAGGCGCATCCCTTTAGCAGAGGCGGGAAAACAGCTAAATGGTTTTAATTGCCGGTTACCATTCACCACCTAACTAAATCAGCGGGCAGCCTGGCGTTTATTGATAATCAGATATGGCCCCTTACTAGGCCCTTGGACCTTAATCTCAACTAACTGCCCTTTTTCTAACTTTACTTCTCGGCGAATATTGCTGGGGATAGCAATTTTGCCTTGTTCATCAACCCTCGAAAATCCTCTCATCAATGCCATTTCTTCCTCCTTTCAGTCAGAATCGGTTAAGTGGTGATTGGTTAAATAATATTCCATTTAACCTTCTAACCAGTTACTAATTAACAATACTGGTCAATCAATCCGTTTATAACTTCCCTTACTCTTGCCTGATGGGTCCTGGAACCAACTCTGCTTGTCTCTGAAGTCAATATCTCTAAGGCTGTTTCTCTAAAGATAGGATTATCTTTAGAGACTACCCCTCCTCTTACCTTCAAGGTCTTACCAATCATAATTGGACCACGAATAGTGGGGGCGTACTCGCATTTTCCCGATTCCCTCAAGCCTCTCACAATATTGACTATTCTTTCTGAATCCTCCCACGAAAGTCCTGTCTTGGCTTCGGTAATAGCTATCTCTGTCTCTTTATCAAAGTGGTCCAGATCGATAGTAATCATCCTATCCCGAAGGGCATCCTGGCTTCTATAAACACCCGTATATTCCTCAGGATTGGAAGTAAAGATAGCTGTAAAGTTAGGGTCAACGCGAAGGTAACTTTCTCCACCTCCCCTTGCGGCAGGTAGATCAAGCATCTTTTCTTGAAGGACGGAAAGTAAGGTATTGTTGGCTTCAGGCCGGGAACGAGTGAACTCGTCGTAAATTAGGGTGAATCCGTATTTGCAGGCAACAGTTAAGCGGTTATCCACCCAGCGCCTCTGCATATCCTCTTCGGTCTTTAATACTGAGTGGATAAAATTATCTACCACCTTTCTTAGGCGGTAGCCATATTCTCCTCCCACTAAGTCTGAGGTGGAGAATTCTTCATCTCCGTGGATCATTACTACTGGCCGGCCAATTTTAGAGGCCACATGCATAGCCAGAGTAGTCTTTCCCGTCCCAGATACTCCTCTAAAATGTATTGGGAATCCAGCAGAGATATAAGCTAAGGCCCTTTCGCTTATAGCTTTTACCTGTGAGGTCTCTACGAAATTAGGTAAGGGCCGCGGCTCTAATACTGTGGTAAGTTCTTCAACTGGCATTTTACACCTCCTATGTTTGTTAACAAGCGCATCTGCCGTTATGCCATCAGCAGATGGGCTAATTAGTTTTACTTTCCCCTATGAATTTATCCAGGAGGGGCAATATCTTGTAAAAGATCAGTATTTATATAACACCTTTACCTCTACAAGCAAGACAAGGAAGACCATCTGGAGCCTGGCCAGTGCCTTTGCAATCAGGACATGTCTTTGCGCCTTTGGGCACAGTAACTACACCCTTGCCTCCGCATACAGTACATGTAATCCTTTTATCAAGGTAAATACCTGTTCCATTGCAGAAGGCACATTCTGCGGTTGGTGGAGTAACTCTTACCTTACCTCTTCCTAAACAGACCTGGCAGATAGACAGAGGAGAGAGAAGCCCGAAGGGGTCTTTGCCTAGTCCCTTGCAGAAGGCACATTTTATTTCGGCACCTTTTACTTTAGCCATTTTATCACCCTCTCTTTATTGAACATTTATTAAACAAAGAACTCCCTTTAGAAGTAGCTTCTTCTCTTTATTCTTTTTTTACCTTTTTTTTAACCGGCTTCTTCACTTCGGCCTCAACCACTGCCTTTTCCTCTGCTATTGCTATTGGAGATGGCTTTTCTTTTCTGGTAGTGGCCATTGTAGACAACAGATCTTTCCAAGCTGCGGCCGTCTCTTCCCGCTCTTTCTTATAACCTGCCAAGAGATCAGCAACAGCAGCAGCTCTTTCCTTATCCTCTTTCTTGAAACCACCTAATAGCTTTTTAATCTCACCAGCTCGTGCTTTATCCTCTGCTGCAAAATCTTTGATAAGCTTAGCAACGTCAGCGGCTCTTGTCCTATCTTCGTCCTTAAATCCCGCTAATAGTTTTGCTATTTCACCTGCTCTGGCTCTGTCTTC
>JBFLWW010000003.1:89375-101303 GCA_040757475.1 Nitrospirota bacterium | reverse complement strand
AATTATAAAAATACGTTAAAAACCAATGAAACAGGAAGATTCTATTGTTAAAAAGGCATTAAAACATAAATACTTCATATTTCAGCAACTTCTTACGAAAAATAATTATGTGCTTGAGCTTATGGCGGATATGGAGGAGAAGCTTTCAGGCGAATACCTTTTTGACAGGCATTATATAAATACAAACGTCAGGTTAATTGCACATGGGGTCTTAAATATCATTGAAAACCTTAATGCCCTCTCTAAAGATAAATACATACAGCTTTACAAAATCTATGATGATATCAATAAAGAGATCGAAAAAGTCCTGTCATTCAAAATTGAAATCCCTGTCAGTGAGCTTACCATTTCTTTAGAAAATCTAACATGTGAGATGGTAAATATTGCGGGTGGTAAAATTGCACAGTTAGGAGAGATAAAAAATCGCCTTGGTCTCCCAACACCTGAGGGCTTTGTAATTAGTGCGCATGCATTTGCACAATTTATGGAACTTAATATGTTCACTGAAAAGATAAATAAAGCACTTTTATCACTGTCATCGCTTAGTATAGAAAACATGGAAGAGGTTAATAAGGTTAGCAAAGAGATACAGGACATGATAATAGAATCAGATATTCCCTATGATTTAGAAAAGGCTATCAAAGACGCTTACTCAGAGCTGTGTAAAAAGATTAGTAGAGAAACAACAGTATCAGTGAGAAGCAGTGCTATTCTTGAGGACGGTAAGTATAGCTTTGCTGGGCAGTATGCCACATTTCTCAATGTCCCGGGAGATTTGATCCTTCAGAAATACAAAGAGGTTGTGGCAAGTCTATTTACTCCACGTGCGATATTTTACTATAAGACAAAGGGCTTTTCAGAGGGAGAGATGGTCATGGCTGTCGGTGTTTTGAATATGGTAGATGCAAAGGCAGGTGGGGTCATTTATACGAGGAACCCGAATAACCCTGAAGCTGATTACATCGTAATAAATGCTGTATACGGACTCGGGAAATTGGTAGTGGACGGAACTGTAACGCCTGACTCATATGTGGTCTCAAGACATCCAGAAGGAATTATCCTCAACAAAAGGATACCGAATCAGGAAACAATGCTTATCTACGGGCCAGATGGAGCGCTCAAAGAGGTTATGGTTCCGGACGAAATGAAAGGGAAACAATGCCTTACTGATGAACAGATAAGAATGCTGGCAGGATATGCACTTGATTTAGAAAGGCACTATGGATGTCCCCAGGACATTGAATGGGCGATCGGAACTGATAATCAACCTTACATCTTACAGACAAGGCCATTAAGAATTTTTAGCATTCAATCTTCAACGTCAGATGTTACTATTCCCACACGACTAAAGGGCTATAATATTCTTCTTGATAAAGGTGTGATTGCTTGTAAGGGGATTGGTTATGGCAGGGCATTTATACTTAAAGATGAAGAAAACCTGAAAGACTTCCCTGAAGGTGCTGTTCTTGTTGCAAGGCATACCTCTCCAAAATTTGTAATTGTCATGAATAAGGCATCTGCTATTGTTACAGATGTAGGAAGCGCCACAGGACACATGGCATCTCTTTCCAGGGAATATCAGATTCCAACAATTCTTGATACCGAAGTGGCAACATGCATCATAAGGGATGGGCAGGAGATAACAGTGGATGCCATCAACTGTAATATATATGAGGGTAAGGTTAATGAACTCCTTGAGTATTCCCTTAAAAAGAAAGAGCCTTTTAAAGACACGCATTTGTTTAAAGCACTCGAAAAGATATTAAAACAGATAGCACCATTAAATTTAGTAGACCCTCAAGATGAAAACTTTCAGCCTGAATATTGTAAGACCTTTCATGACATAACCCGTTTTGCACACGAAATAGCAATGCAGGAGATGTTTGATATAGGTAAAGGGCATGATATTAAGGAAACAAAGACAATTGATCTGGTGGCAGGAATTCCTATTGATATCCATATGTTAGACATTAACGGAGGTGTCAAGGAAAATATAAAGAAGGCATCCCCTGAGGATATACTCTCGATACCCTTTTCTGCACTACTAAACGGTATGAAGGTCATGAAATGGCCCGGGCCAAGACCCGCTAATGGTAAGGGCTTTTCAGGCACAATAGTAAATGCCACTTCTATGGAAGAACAGCTTTATGAGATGGGTGAAAAGAGCTTTTCTATAGTATCCAGAAATTATATGAATTTCAGTATAAGGCTCGGTTATCATTTTTCATTGATTGAGGCATATGCAGGTGATAACCTGAATGATAATTACATAAAGTTCTTCTTTAAAGGGGGTGGAGCCTCTCATGACAGGAGATCGAGGCGGGTCAGGCTTATAGCAGAGATACTTAAGAAGATGGGATTCAGGATGAATGTCAAAGAGGATTTGATAGATGCCATCCTTACCAAATATAAAAAATCAACCATTGAAGAAATGTTAGTTGTATTGGGTAAACTAACAGCCTATACCAAACAGCTTGACATGGTCATGTTTAACGATGCTATAACTGACATGTATGCTGAGGACTTCCTCAAAGAGCATGTTACAGGAAAAGTGTAGGCCAAAAGAAGCCTTTTCATCTTTGCTATCCGACATATATGGTATGCACTTATCTCTACATCTTCTTCCTTGCTTCACGAGGCTGTTCAAAAACTCCCAATCCCTAATTCCGCCATTCCTGCCCCCGTTTTCACGAGGGTAAACTCCGGCGGGAATCCAGTCCTTCGACAAGCTCAGGACGCATGGTGAGCCTGTCGAACCATGGATTCCTGCTGGAGTTTATCCCGTACCTCGATACGGGGCAGGAATGACTTAAAACCCTATTTATCATTGAACAGCCTTTTACCTTACAAAATAGCACTTGTTAGTTCATCAAATATCTCTAATATTCTTACAACACCAACGAACTTCTTTTTGTTTTCTATAACAGGCAGTAAAATCAGATCATTGTTAAGCATCAGGTCTGCTGCTTTAGTGACAGGGTCATAAGGTTCAACAAAGTGCTTCACCGGAACCATAATCTCACTTACAGGACGCTCTGCCTTTTCCTTGGATTCAAACCCCTTCAGGATATCATTAAGGGTTAATGTACCGAGGATGTTATACTTTTCGTCAAATACCAGGACTGCAAGCGGGTGAATACATTTTTCTGTCCCTATAAGGGACTTCTTAACCACCATAATTGCCTGCCTTACAGTAAACCAATAGGGGACGTGAGGATACTCAAAAACATCAATCATCAAATCTTTTACAACTTTACCTTTTAACATAAAACCTCCTTCCTCATTATTAGAGCTTCCACACCAGGACAGCACATTTTGTATGCCCTATCACCCTTTCCGTCACGCTACCCATGAATAGTTTTGTTATGCCAGTCCTTCCATGGCTTCCAACAACTATGAGACCAACATCCTCCTGGGCGGCTGTATTAACTATAACCTCATGAGGTATACCTTTCCTGATTAAAGCTTCCACCTTTATGTCTTCCTTTTCAGCAACCTTCTTTACAATATCAACATATTCTTTTGCCGCTGGAAGGTCTTCATCTTTTTTGGCAACTGAAAGGGCGATCAGAGTACTCCCACTGCGTTTTGCGATGTCTATGGCCTCCTGGGATGCAAAATCGCTATGCATTGAACCATCTGTTGCGATAAGTATCTTTTCAAAGGTTAGTTTCGCATCTTTTGGTACAACCAAGATCCTGCAGAGTGTATGGCCTATGACCTTTGCAGTCACGCTTCCCATCATAGCTCTCGCTAAACCTGTACGGCCATATCTACCCATAATTATCATCCCGACCTTATTTTTTGCTGCCTCGTCGACAATACACTCATGAGGTTCCTCTCCTCGGTGCACAATAATTGCGCAGTCAACACCCTCCTTTAATGCCTCCGATTTAACCGCCTCGAGATGCTCCCTCGTCTTTCTTTCCATCTTTTCGACAAGTCCAGGTGCAAGGGCCTCAAACTCAGGATTAGTTTCTACAACAGATATCGCATAGAGTTTACTACCACAGGTCTTTGCTAAATTGACAGCCTCTCTAATAGCACCGTCGCAATACTTAGAACCATCTGTGGATAAAAGTAGCCTTTCGATCTTTGCTATTGGACATTCCTTATATGCGCTCATATTAGTGACCTCCTGCCTTTAAGATTCCGCTTGCTGCAAGAACGAGTACAGCTATTTCTATGATAGCGATAACTACATAGGGGATATCCTTTTTTTGCATCAAGATTGGTAATATAACAATATAGCACAAAATAGTTAGCCCTCCAAGAATCGCAATCCCTATAAAATTCGTATAGTCTCCTTTACCTATCAAAGCTGCCCAACCCCATCCGGTGGGTGCTCCTAAATCATGGATGAAATCTCCCGACTTCATAGTCCAGTATTTAGGGATTTCCTGGGGTGAGATAAAAGATGGTAATATCCCAAAGACATATACAATGAAGGTTACTGTTATAATCGCAAGCCCTATGTACATCCCGATATTTAAGATATTTGCATACGCTATCTGTTCTCCTGTTGCCTTTGTTTTATCTTCTGCCATAAAAACCTCCTATTTCCATATTCCAAGCCCTTTAAGCAGGGCCCTGAACCCGGCAAAGGCCAAAAGTCCTACGACAACCCACTTAATTGCTTTTGGCTTTGTCCTTGCAAGGATCCTGACACCAACGATAGAGCCAAGCATTATCCCGATGACTGACGGAACAACTATCATTGGAAGCAGCGCTCCTGAATTGAGATAAATCCATGCAGCCGAGGTGTCAGTTATAGAAAGCAGAAACTTGCTTGTTGCAACAGATATCTTAAGTGGAGCACCCATCAAAAGATTCAAGACCGGGACATTTGCCCACCCGGCACCGAGGCCGAACATACCTGCCATTATGCCAATAACTATAAATAGAACTAACCCTGGAGCCGTTCGGTGTATGTGCCATTCAACGTCTTTCCCGAGGGATTCCTCCCTATAGATACCCATTATCCCGAGGGCCTGAGAGAGGCCATCTGGGTTTGGGACATCAGGGAATTCAGATTTTTTGGCAGTCACCATGATAACCACAATGCCTAAAATGGTTGCACCAAGGAGGATCTGAACTATATGGGCAGGAAGTGCAAGGCCAATCATTGCACCTATTATGGCTGCTGATGATGCAATTAATGCTACAGGAAGGGCAAGCCGAAGGCTGGCAAGATTCCTTTTGAGGAGTCCTGGTCCTGCCGCAAGGGCACCTGAAAGAGCAACAATTAATCCAGCGCCTCTAACAAAATCAATGTGAAAGGGGAAGAAACCACTCACAAGGGGGACAAATAGAACACCACCTCCAACACCGCCAAGAACAGCTAAAATTCCAAGAATAAACGTGAAAACAAGTAAAATAATCGGCCATGCCCACCATGGCGTCTTTGAGCTTTGTGCTGTTGCCTCTGGAACTGTTGATGGTTCAGTAGACGCAAGCACAGTACCAGCTACTAAGATTAATGTTAAAAAAACTCCAGCTATGAATAGAAATCTTGATAATCGTTGTGGCATACCTAACCCTCCCAAATGCATGTTTTGATTTGCAATACACCTGATATATTTTGCAACATAATTCGGGAGATATACTAATTTAACGATATCATAAAGTCAATGAAAAATTATAATATTGTCTGAAATTCTGAATATAGAACTCACGAGGTTGTTACAATCATCACAAAGCCAATAAACATCAGTATCGCACCAAAAAGCCTCTCCTTTATATCCCCCTCCCTGAAAAAGAGATAGCCGTAGATCACACCAATAATCAGGCTTATCCTCTTTACAGATATCACATAGGCGACCTTTGTAAGGCTCATTGCAACCATATGGGATACTACCATAATAGAGTAAAAGATGCCTGGCAGAAGGAGTGCGTGGAGAAGACTTTGTCTCCCCCACGAGCCCCCCATCCCTTCCCTGCCTTTATATAATGCAATAGGTGTAAAAAGGAGGGTCAATGCCGTAAAGTATGTAATCCCAAAAAACAACGGAGAAGAATGCTCTATAGCCATCTTACCCAAGGATGAAGTAACACTATAAATCAGTGCAACTCCTATCATCAGGATTGAACCTTTCTCTTTCATTATTGCCTTAAATGGCTCGAATATACCCTTACTTATTTTACGGATATTCAAGGTGTAGCTTCCTGATGCAATAAGAAGGATGCCTGTGCCACCCAATAAGGAGACCTTCTCTCCAAGTATGAGATAAGAAACGAGGATGAGAAATACAGGCGTAAGTGCAAGAAATGGGAGTGTAAGGCTTAGCGGCGAAATCCTTAATGCCTTTATATACATAACTATTGATAATACCTCAAGTGGCAGGGCCAGCAAGAAGGCAGTATAAAAATCCCTGTCGAGCTCAGGCACAGGTATGAATAAAAAGATAATGAATAGTAGAGGCAGGGAAAATACAAGTCTGAGCCATGCAACTATATATTCATTATTGGAGGCAAGCGCCTTCTTGGTAAGTGCATCGCTTGTTGCGAGTGTGAAGGCTGCTATTAATGACAGCACTACCCATGAATAATCCATACTGAACTCCACGAAACGGGTATCGTAACCGTGGCCTTAACCGTAACACAAAAAACAGCGTAAACTCAACAAACCCAACTTTTACCTTGTTGACACAAAAGGGGATTTTCTATAGTATTAAAGTGTAAAAGTGTATCTGTTTTGTGGGCGGATAGCTCAGTTGGGAGAGCGCAGCCCTTACAAGGCTGAGGTCACAGGTTCGAGACCTGTTCCGCCTACCAGGGGTGGTAGTTCAGCCCGGTTAGAACGCTGGCCTGTCAAGCCAGAGGTCGCGGGTTCAAGTCCCGTCCACCCCGCCATCACATTTATCCCTGCTCTTCATCAGCCTCTCATATTTTTCGATACCAACATATTCCTTTGCTAAAGGACACCAATCAATGCATGTAGGCCTCATCTCACGTGATATAGTTCTTCCGCATCCCTTGCATATTGTCTCTACCTCATCTGACCATATCTCAGAAACAGTATCGCACCAGAAGCACTTTATATCCTCTGGATATGGAGTTCTTATCTCTCTACTTCCCGGGCAACTCTCTTTCAGCATCTTAATCCTATTTTAACAGACACTCTACTTACAACTAACTACTATTGACTGATGACTGATTAAGAGCCCCAACGTTTAAATAAGTTGTGCTCTATACCAATACTATCGAGGATTTTACCTACAACGAAATCAATAATCTCATTAATATCCTTCGGCTTATGGTAAAAGGCAGGGACAGGAGGGACAATCTTTACACCCAGCCTTGCAAGCTTAAGCATATTCTCAAGATGGATTGCACTAAACGGCATCTCCCTCGGGGAGAGCAAAAGTTGCCTGCCTTCTTTAATTGTAACATCTGATGCCCTCTCTATGAGGTTATTTGCATATCCATTTGCGATCGAGGAAAGAGTCTTCATAGAGCACGGCACAACAAGCATTCCATCTGTCTTAAAAGAACCGCTCGCTACAGGCGCCTCCATATCTGTGTCCTCGTAAAAGAGAAGCCTCTTTGTGCCAAAGTGTTTCCTGATTACATTCTCTGTGAACTTTGAACTTTGAACTTTGAACTTTGAACTTTCTTTAATTCTCCAATCAATGCCTGTCTCGTCTTTTATTATTGAGAACGACTGGGAGGATATAATTAGATGAACCTCTGAGGTTTTGAGGAGCTCTTCAAGGACCTTTATACCAAATATAGAACCACTTGCCCCGGTTATGGCAAGGATATATCTCTTCATACGCAACTATTCTAACATAAAATATAGTGGTTCATAGAAAAGAGAAATCAGGCGAAAAATTATTAAAGCGACACCAAGCCTCAGCAGTAATAAGGATTTTACAAATAGATAACGCAACTGTTAATAAAGAGAATAAGGGTTGAAGAACCAGCTGTAATAAAATCTATCGCATTTTAAGAATTTTGAGACTGATTTCCCTTTTTTCTACTATTAATCTGTTTTCAGAATACATAATCCAGTAATGTGAAAATAAACACCACCATGCTTATATAGCCATTCATGTTGAAGAATGCCATGTCAAGCCTGCTCAGGTCATCTTCTCTCACAAGGGAATGCTCATAGATAAACAACCCTCCAACAACCATCATCCCCAGCCAGTAAAATACACCCAGATTAAACAAAAACCCTGAAAATAAAAGCATGAGAAATGCTATCACATGGAATATCCTTGCAAATATTAAAGCCTTTTTTATGCCGAACCTCTCGGGTATAGAATACAGGCCATACGATTTATCAAACTCGATGTCCTGTAATGCATATAGTGTATCAAAGCCTGCAAGCCAGAATACGACAGCAATCCCTATTGATATTATCTCCGGATCAAATGTGCCCTTCACTGCAATCCATGCACCAACTGGAGCAGCAGATAACGATAGACCAAGAACAAAATGGGAGGCCCATGTAACCCTTTTTGTATAGGAATAGATAAAAAGCATACAAAGGGCAACAGGAGAAAGTTTTAGACACAACGGGTTTAGCATATAAGCTGCAAAAACAAAGACTGTAAATGATACTGCCACGAATAAAACTGCTTCGGATAATTTAATAATCCCTGCTGGCAGTTCCCTATTTCTCGTCCTTGGATTTGCCCTATCAATATTTCTGTCAATTATCCTGTTAAGTCCCATTGCACCTGACCTCGCTCCGACCATTGCAATGGTTATCCAGAAAATCTGTCTTAAAGAGGGGATTCCGGATGCAGCAATGATTGCTCCAGTAAATGCAAATGGAAGGGCAAAAATGGAATGAGGAAATTTGATCATCTTCAGATAAAGCATTATCTTTTCAGTAATGGATTTCATCGTATATCCTTATTTTAAATTATTTTGATAATATCATACTATGATTAGAGACACGAAGATATTTTTTGTAATATTCCTCTGTTCCCTTTCGAGTCTTGCCTACGAGATAAACCTCATGCGGATATTCTCCATCTCACTCTGGTATCACTTTGCGTTTATGGTAATAAGTATTGCGATGCTCGGTATTGGTGCGAGTGGGAGTGTGCTGTCTCTATACACAAGACTTAAAAAACCATCAAGTATCGGTATTTACGGATTATTACTTGGCATCAGTATATCCCTGAGTTATGTGGTGTCAAACCGGATTCCCTTTGACCCTGTAAGGCTCTCATGGGATAGAATACAACTTTTTTATATTGGCCTTTACTACATTGTACTCTCAATCCCCTTCTTCTTTGCAGGATTGATTATCGCCACAGCATTTTCTTTTATAAGCGAAAAATCAGGGTTGCTATACGGTGCAGACCTCATCGGTGCAGGGATGGGCTCAATAGGAGTCCTGTATTTTATGGCCATTATAGGGCCTGATAAGTCTGTCTTCACAATCTCCTTAATCGCATTATTAGCAGCATTTATCATTGGTAGGAAGGGGTTAAAGACAGCCTCTTTGATTATAATCTTACTTAACCTTTTACTCATAATCTTCCATCCTGCATTTATTAAACTGAGGATGTCCCAATATAAAGGACTGCAGGTTGCTCTGAGATATCCTAATGCAGAACATTTAAAGACTTATTTCAGTCCTTTTTCCAGAATAGATATATTTAAGAGCCCTGCAGTACGATTTGCCCCTGGCCTGAGCCTCAGGTATCTTGATGCGCCTTCAGAACAGCTCGGTCTTTCAATAGATGGAGGCGAGATAAATGCCATAACAGTGCGCAAGGGGGACAATGTCCCCCTTGCGAAATCCCCCTTTGGCACTTTTCTTAGATACCTGCCATCTGCCCTCTCTTACGAGATAGGTAAAAAAGATGCTGTATTAATCCTTGACCCCAGAGGAGGACTTCAGGTCCTTGTTGCAGAGATGACTGGCTCAAAGGATATTTATAAGGTCGAAAGTAATCCCCTATTAATAAAAATCATCAAAAAAGAGCTCAAGGAATTTTCAGGCGACATCTATTCCCGGAATACATGGACAGGACTTGGAAGGTCATGGTTGAAATATAGTAATAAAAAGTTTGATATCATTGATATCCCACTCACAGGGACAATGCCTTCTGGTTCATTCGGGATATCAGAGGACTACAGGTTCACTGTTGAGGCATTCAGGGAATATATAGGTCATCTTAAACCTGAAGGTCTTTTAAGCATAAACCTCTTTATACTCCCACCACCGAGAATAGAATTAAGGCTCATGAATACCATTATTACAGCCCTGGAGGAGCTTGGGATAAAGGATATTGAAAAACAGATTGTGGCCATTCGTAGCTGGGGAAGTATATGCATGCTTGTGAAAAAGTCACCATTTACCTCTGATGAGATAGACGCTATCAAGAAGTTTTCAAGGGACCGGAGGTTTGACCTGATACACTATCCAGGCATTAAGGAAGGAGAGACTAATATTTATGTCCGAATGCCATCGAATGAATACTTTAATGCATTTAAGAACATCCTTAATCCAGAGACACGAAGGGAATTTATAAATAATTATATCTTTGATATAAGGCCTGTTCGTGATGAAAATCCATTCTTTCACTATTATCTCAAGCTCAAAAACATTAAAGAGATTTATAAGATTATGGGAGAAAAATGGCAGTATTTTATAGAGGAAGGTTATATCCTTACAGCAGTCTTTATACAGGTGCTGTTTTTAAGCCTTGTTCTCATACTTCTTCCAGCAATTTCAAGAAGATCAGATGTCCAATCCCAAAAGCAACTCCTTCCCTATTTTGCCTTTCTCGGTCTCGGATTTATGTTTGTAGAGATATCTCTGATACAGAAGATTATCCTCCCTCTCGAAAATCCTCCCTATGCAGTAGCGACTGTGCTTACATCAATCCTGATAAGCTCGGGTATTGGAAGTCTCTTAAGTTACAGAGTTTCAGATTTAAGAAGCCCTTTTGTAATTATTATAATCTCCTTTCTTATTATCGTCTACAGTATACTTCTTCCAATTATCTCGGATATTATCTCTCCATATACAATGCCACTCAAGATAATCTTTGTATTCCTCATCCTCATGCCACTCGGACTTCTCATGGGTATCCCCTTCCCTACAGGTCTGAAAATCCTCGGTGAGAAGAACGAATCATTAATCCCTTGGGCATGGGCGATAAATGGTTGCCTCTCAGTCCTCGCACCTATTACGACCATCATGTTAGCAATGGCAGTAGGATTTAAAGCAGTCCTCTGGCTTGGGGCACTGGCGTATATAATGGCGTTTGTTACACTGCAGAGTTTTTTGAAGAAATCAACCTGAATTATCCTCAACCTTATTAATGAGTCTTCTCACTTTCTCTTCTCTGCCTCTCCAATCATAGGCACAAAGGCCACAGACCCCATCTGTTCGACATCAAGCTCGCCCTTCTTCTTTGTCACAAGGGTCAACAGCTGATAATAGACTGTGCTTCCAAGGGGTACGATAAGCCTTCCCCCTTCTTTAAGTTGCTTGATTAAGGGTGGAGGGATATGGTTCGCAGCAGCAGTTATGATTATTGCATCAAATGGTGCATATTCTTCCCATCCAAAATAGCCATCAGCATATTTCACCTTCACATTCCTATAACCGAGTTCATTAAGCCTCTTAGTTGCCATATCTGCAAGGGATTTCCTTATCTCTATCGTATATACCTCTTTTACTATCTCTGCCAGCACTGCTGCCTGATACCCAGAGCCTGTCCCTATCTCAAGAACCCTGTCAGTTGACTTTAACCTTAATGCCTCTGTCATCAGAGCAACAACATAAGGCTGAGATATTGTCTGTCCCTCTCCAATCGGGAGTGGATAATCCGCATATGCCCTATCTCTCAGATGTTCATCTACAAAAAGATGCCTCGGAATCTTTCCCATCACCTCGAGTACATTTTTATCTCTTATACCCCTTCCCTTAATATCTTTTTCCACCATCACCTG
>JBFLWW010000003.1:70801-89275 GCA_040757475.1 Nitrospirota bacterium | reverse complement strand
TTGAGGGTAAGGGTAACCACAGGCCTTTTAGGGTCATTGGAGAAAACCTGCACTGTTTTAGAGATAGCGCCCATTTTACCTTTTATATCAATCCTGACAATAATTTTCCCCTTTTCTCCAGGCTTCAGACGGCTCGAACTGGCCATCACTGCTGTGCATCCTCAGGATGGAACCAGTTTTTCTATGACGAGTTCTTCATCTCCTGCATTCGTAAAATCAAAGGTATGTTCTACTGCATCGCCCTGGGTCACTGTCCCAAAGTCATATCTATCTGGATCAAAAAGTATTGAGGGCTGGGAATAGGAGACAGTCGGGAAAAAGAATAAAAATACCAGCAAGAAAACCTTTCTCATAGGTATATATTACAACAGCACCTTACAAAAGGAAATATGCTATATTAAATAGTTTATTTCCAAAAATTAGTTGATGAATTGAAAGGATTCAAGGGCTCACGGAGTCAAGGGGTCAAGTGAAAAACTCGAATCCTCGAACCCTTGAACCCTTATTGAATACTATGCAAGGCTTTATAACCATAAAGGGTGCAAGAGAACATAATCTCAAGAATATTGACCTGTCCATTCCCAGAGAGGCAATAACTGTAATAACAGGCCCATCAGGTTCAGGCAAATCATCACTTGCTATTGATACTATATATGCAGAGGGACAGAGGCGCTATGTCGAAAGCCTTTCCGCCTATGCCAGGCAATTTCTTGACCAGCTCCGCAAACCTGATGTGGACTATATCGAGGGGCTATCTCCATCCATTGCAATAGACCAGAAGACCGTTAGCAGGAGCCCGCGCTCAACACTTGGAACTCTCACAGAGATATATGATTACATGCGTGTCCTTTATGCAAGGATAGGCAGGCCATACTGCTATAACTGTGGCTCTGCCATCACAAAACAGGAACCCATGGATATCATTAATTCAGTCATGTCTCTACCCCAGGGTAGCAGATTTCAGATACTCGCACCTATAGTCAGAGACAGAAAGGGCGAATACAGGAAGGAACTTCAAGAGATGCGTAGAGAGGGTTTTGTGAGGGCGAGGATAGATGGCGAGATGACGGACCTAACACAGGATATTGCCCTCAAGAAGCAGAAACGTCATACCATAGAAATTGTCATAGACAGGCTTATCATAAAATTAGGTATTGAACGCCAGATAAAAGATGCCATAGAGACAGCCCTTAGATACTCGGATATTGTAGTAATAAACTTAATTGAGAAAAATAGAGATATACTGTTTTCAAAGAGTCTGGCCTGCCCGAATTGTGGGATTAGCTATCCTGAGATAAACCCAAGGTTCTTTTCATTTAACAGCAGGTATGGCGCCTGTCCAGGGTGTAACGGGCTTGGCTTTGAAAATATAGCGGAGGATTCCCTTCAGATAGAAGAGTATAAGTACTGCAGCATTTGCAATGGCTTTAGATTAAGGAAAGAGGCATTAAACATAAGTATCCAGGACAAAAACATAGGTGAATTCTCCAGGATGTCTGTAAAAGACGCAATCTCATTTATAAATAACCTGGAGCTATCAGAAAGAGAAATGACAATAGCACACAGAGTTCTCAAGGAGGTAAATGACAGGCTCTTATTTTTAGATAGAGTAGGCCTCGGCTACCTCACACTTGATAGGCCTTCATTGACATTATCAGGTGGCGAGGCACAAAGGGTAAGGCTTGCAACACAGATAGGTTCTTCCCTCACCGGGGTTCTTTATATACTCGATGAGCCGAGCATTGGCATGCACCCGAGGGACTGCAAAAGACTCCTCGAAGGCCTTTCATCAATAAGAGATGCCGGCAACACTGTTATAGTTGTTGAGCATGATGAAGAGACAATAAGGTGGGCTGACCATGTTGTGGATATGGGGCCTGGTGCAGGTCTCAGAGGTGGCTGGGTTGTGGCTTCAGGGACACCTGAAGAAATAGAGAGGGATGAAAGGTCAATAACAGGGAAATACCTTAAGGGTTTGATGTCAATAGATATCCCTTTTGTCAGGAGAAAGCCAAAAGACTTTATAAGGATAATAGGTGCCCAGGAATTCAATCTTAAAGATATTAATGTTGATATCCCGCTCGGAACATTCACATGTGTGACAGGTGTTTCAGGTTCAGGCAAAAGCACACTCGTGCTCGAGATACTCTACAAGGCACTTTCAAAAAAATTATGCAGGGACACGACATGCCGTCTCCCTATCCCTGGAAGACATAAGGAAATCTCTGGCATAGATAAGATAGACCGTGTGATATGTGTTGACCAATCACCATTAGGTCGGACACCACGGTCAAATCCAGCAACATATACTGGTGTCTTCTCGTTTATTAGAGAATTATTTGCACAGATACCTGATTCGAGGATAAGAGGATACACGCCTTCGAGGTTCAGTTTTAACCTTTCAGGCGGAAGATGTGAGTCCTGTCATGGAGATGGACTGATTAAGGTAGAGATGCATTTCCTGCCAGATGTCTATATACTATGCGATACTTGCAAAGGAAAGAGGTACAATAAAGAAACACTCGATATCAGATATAAGGGTAAGAACATTGCAGAGGTGCTTGACATGACTGTATCCGAGGTACTTCAATTCTTCGCATCAATACCCCATATAAGGCAAAGACTCGAGGTGCTTGAAGATGTCGGGTTGGGGTATTTACAGCTCGGACAACCTGCAACCACACTATCAGGCGGTGAGGCACAGAGGGTCAGACTCTCAAGGGAGCTTGGGAAAAAATCAACAGGCAACACGCTCTATATACTTGATGAACCCACCACAGGACTCCATTTTGTTGACATCCAGAAATTGCTCAATGTAATAAACAGCCTCATTGACATAGGGAATACAGTCATTATAATAGAGCACAACCTTGATGTGATAAAATCCGCTGACTATATTATAGACCTTGGGCCTGAAGGTGGAGATGAAGGAGGAATGGTCGTTGCAAAAGGCACACCTGAGGAAGTCAGTATGAACCCCAATTCATATACCGGGAGATTCTTAAGGAATAAACTGTCGAGGCTCAGCCATGTGAGGGTAGCATGAAAGAAAATTTCAAATTTCAAATTTCAAATTTCAAATTTCAAACAAAGATTTTTTATTTGTTACTTTTTACTTTTCACTTTTCACTTTTCACTTTTTTCTGTGCCTGTACATCCCAGAAAGAAAAGATATACCGAAAAAGTAGGATACTCATGGACACACTCGTTACCATAAGTGTTGTCTCTAATTCGAAAGATGGTGCTGAAAAGGCGATAGATGCTGCATTCTCTGAGATAGAAAAACTCGAAAAGCTACTCAATTTTTTTTCGCCTGACAGCGAGGTATCTCTGATCAATAGAAATGCTGGCATCTCTGAGGTAAAGGTATCGCCTGATACCCTCAATATCCTCGATAAGGCATTATCAGTCTCAGAAAAGACTGATGGGGCCTTTGATGTGACCATCGGCCCTGTCATAACACTCTATGACTTTCACAGAAAGATAAAACCTGAAGAAGGCAGAATTAAAAAAAATCTGCCATTAGTAAACTACAAAGAATTAATTATCAACAGAAACAAATCTACTGCATTCCTGAAAAAAAGGGGTATGCTTATTGACCTCGGTGGAATATCAAAAGGGTATGCTACTGACAGGGCAGTAGAGGTATTGAAAAAGACAGGGATAAATTCCGGGCTTGTCTCTGTTGCAGGAGACATCAAGGCATTCGGACTTAAACCTGATGGTAAGCCCTGGAATATAGGCATAAGGAATCCGAGGGCAAAGGGCGAGGAAGACGATATAATGGCAACTATTGAATTAAAAGATATGGCTATATCTACATCTGGAGACTATGAACGATATTTTAAACTCAATGGTAAAAGATACCACCATCTCCTTAATCCAAAGACCGGGTGTCCTGCTAAGGGATTTCAGAGCGTTAGCATTATAACAAAGGAAGGTGTATTTACAGATGCATTTTCGACAGGCATCTTTATCCTTGGACCTGAAAAGGGGATAAAGGTTCTTGAAGCAATGGGCTTTGATGGGATAATAGTTGACAGTAATGGGAAGATATATACAACACCGGGCATTAAAGGAAAGGTTGCCCTGAAATGAGTTCAGGGTTAAAAGGAATCCTTACCAGTACCACAAAAGCTGACAGATTGCTTTTATTTATACTTATACTACTGTCTTCTTCAGGCACCCTCTTTGTTAAAGAGGTCCTCCCAAAAGGCAGGACAGTGCAGATAGAGGTTGATGGTCAGCCTGCCTATGTATTGCCTATTGAGAGGGAGAGGACTGTGTTAGTGAAAGGCCCTTATGGTAACACGGTTATTGAGATAAAAAATCATAAGGTGCGGATAATCGAATCTCCATGCCCTAATAAACTCTGTATACAGCAGGGATGGATCGAAAGCGGTGCAATAGTATGCCTTCCGAACAGGGTTGTCGTGATTATAGGGGATTCTCAAAGGGGGACAGAGTCCCTCTTTGACGCTGTTGATGCAGTCACATGATAAATACCGCATAGCCCTGCTCTCTGCCTATGCGCTTGCCCTCCATGGCTTTGAGGGCATCCTGCCAACACCAATACCCTGGCTCAGGCTTGGCCTTGCAAACATTATCACACTTACAACACTACTGCTCTATGGTCTCCGTGCAGCAATTATGGTAACACTCATAAGGGTAATCTTAGGCTCATTATTCACAGGTACATTTTTAGGGCCTGCTTTTATTTTGAGCTTTGGAGGAGGGGTTACAAGCACACTTGCCATGGGTCTTGTTCTGTCACTTATGCCAAAATTATTTGGCCCTGTTGGTCTGAGCCTCATAGGTGCATTGTTTCACAATATTGCCCAGCTGCTACTTGCTTATGTCATATTTATACAAAGGATTGAGGCAATCCTTCTGATAAGCCCTGTTATTATTCTTATAGGTACCATGACAGGCAGTGTGAACGGTGCTGTCTCAGACCTGCTGATTAAAAACTTGAAAAAAACGGATGAGAAAGATAAAAATACTCAATAACCAAATTTCAATAACCAAATACAGCATGAAAATCACTTGCCCTACATGTAAAAACACAACCACATGGGAGGAAAACCCCTGGAGACCATTCTGTTCTGAGCGGTGCAAGCTCATTGACCTCGGTAAATGGGCATCAGAAGAATACAGGATTGCAGGAGGAAAAGCTGAAGAAGATCAGAAACAAAGAACAGAAAGCAATGCGCAAAAAGCAAAGGAGGCGTCAAATGGTAACGGCTACGATACCCGTATCGGTGATGTTAAACGGTAACGTGAAAGAGCCGAATGACGTAGCTGATAGACAAAACGGGCTTCGTAACCTTGACCGTAGCCATTTACTACTATGCTATAAAGGAGGCTTTTATGACAAAGATAGCGGTTGCAGGGGCAGCAGGGAGGATGGGAAGCAGGATTACTGCACTCTCAATGGAATATGAAGGACTTCAACTTACAGGTGCATTCGAGAAAAAGGGGCATAAGGATATTGGCAGGGATATCGGTGCGGTAGTCGGTATTGGAAATATAGGGGTAATACTCGTAGACAGTCTTGAATCAATCATTGACAATATAGACCTTATAATTGATTTTACCACAGTAAACTCAACAAAAGAAAACCTGAGGCTCGCATCCTCAAAAGGTAAGGCTATGGTCATCGGTACAACAGGCTTCTCAAAAGATGACTTAAAAGAAGCCTCTGAACTGACGAAAAATATCCCATGCGTTATGGCATCCAATATGAGTATGGGAGTAAACCTGCTTCTAAAGATATTACAGGATATTGCAAGGGTGCTCGGCGATGAATATGACATAGAGATTATTGAGGCACATCACAGATTAAAAAGGGATGCTCCAAGCGGAACTGCATTGAAGATGGCACAGGTGATTGCAGATGCTATAAACAGAAATCTTGAGGAAGTGGCTGTGTATGCAAGAAAGGGACTTATTGGCGAAAGGACAAAAAAAGAGATTGGAATACAGACAGTGCGCGCTGGTGATATAGTTGGTGAACACACAGTAATTTTCGGAGGTCTTGGTGAAAGGATTGAAATCACCCATAAGGCATCGAGCAGGGATACATTTGCGAGAGGTGCATTAAAAGCTGCACTCTGGCTTTCAGGAAAACCAGCAGGTCTTTATGATATGCAGGATGTTCTGGGGCTAAAATAGTATCAAAGGCAGAAATGTGTATTTATCGCAGTGAAAAGACCTTCTAAAAAGAAAAAACCGAAACCCCGCTTGCCTATATCTGCTGTGATCAAACTCGGCAGCCACGCCATTACAACTAAAAAAGGGGTAAAGGGATATGATAGAACACGAAGTAAGAAGCAAACCGTAGAAATCATTGAAGAAGAAAAATTTGAAGAAAAAAATTGAAAATTTAGCCCCCATATGGTATATTGCTCTCGCCTTGTGATGGAAGACAGAGAAAAGAAATCCCTGCTTGAGGCGCTTCTGTTTCTTTCAGGAGATTCAGTAACACCTTCAGCACTGAAAGAGGTGACAGGGCTTTCAGAGTCAGATATAAAGAGGCTCATGGAAGAGCTCATCGCAGAATACAAGGAGCGGAATGCAGGGCTGCTGATAGTTGAGATAGCTAATGGTTATCAGATGGTGACAAATCCTGAGTATGCACAATGGGTAAGGAAATTTAAGAGTACGAATGTTTTAATGAGGCTTTCGCTCCCGGCTGTTGAAACCCTTGCCATTGTGGCGTACAAACAACCTGTAATAAAGGCTGAGATTGAAGAGCTCAGGGGTGTTAATTCGGAAGGAGTTATAAAGACCCTTCTTGAGAGGAGGCTTATAAAGATAATGGGGCGTAAAGAGGCGCCTGGGAGGCCCCTGCTTTATGGGACAACAAGGGAATTCTTACAGTATTTTGGATTAAAAGACCTGACAGAGCTGCCTACCCTTAAGGATTTAATAAGGGAAGAGGCAGCTTAATCCCGGGAGGTAAGGCATGAAAAGACTCTTTCTTTTTATCGTTATCTTTGTACTTACAGTTTTTATCTCGGGCAGTACTTACGCTGATATGACTTATACAGTAAAAAGGGGTGATACCCTATCAGCTATATCAAAAAAGTATTCCATATCAATCAGTGAACTCAAGGAAATCAATAATCTGAGGTCAGCAAAACTAAAAATAGGACAACAGCTTCTCGTTAAACGAATAGGGCCAAGGACATATATTGTGAAAAAGGGCGACAATATATGGAAGATTGCGAGGAAGTTCGATATTGATGTGGATGAACTGAAAGATATCAATGGTCTTGAGACAGATTTATTAAAACCAGGACAGAAACTCCTTCTGGAGCCTGAAGAAGAGGTGGATGAACTGAAAAGCTATGGTGAGCTTGTCGAACCACTTTCAGAAGCGCATATAGAGGAAGAGATAAAAAAGGTGTCTGAATCTGAAGAGCTCGGTCTGAAGGAAAGGCTTATCATTTTTGCAAAGAAGTTACTTAACATACCTTACAGGTTTGGTGGAAGTAGCCTCATGGGAATTGATTGTTCAGCATATGTTCAGAAAGTATATGGCCTTTTAGGGATTGACCTGCCACGCTCAGCAAGAGAGCAGTTCCATGTTGGAGAGACAGTTGAAAAAGATGACCTTTCTATTGGAGACTTAGTGTTTTTCAGGACATATGCATCTTTCCCTTCTCATGTAGGTATTTATCTCGGCAATAACCTGTTTATACATGCCTCGTCAAAAAACAGAAGGGTCACTATAGACAGCCTCAAAACACCATACTATTTTAAAAGGTTTATCGGAGCAAAAAGACTTATCACTCATACATAACCTTTCCCATATCGCATATATCATATCCACCGAGCCCTATTACAATTTCCCTGAATTCTGTGTCTTCCCTGATAATTTTTATAAGATTCTGCAACATATCTGTCTCAAAGAATTCACGGGGTATTGCAAGGTCGTACCTTTCCTTTGCAACAGGTATAAAATCAAGGCTGAGTGCCTTTGCTGATGCGAGTATTGCAAGCCCTGTGTCAGCGATTCCTGTAAGCACTGCTGATGCAACACTCATATGTGTGTATTCCTCCCTTTCATAACCTTTGACATCTTTTGGGTTTATACCAAGTTCTCTTAAGCACTTGTCTGTAAGGAGTCTTGTTCCTGCACCTGACTGCCTGTTAACAAAAACAACATCACTCCTTGTTAAATCTCCAAAGCCCTTTATGTTTTTGGGATTGCCTTTTGTCACAAGAAGGCCCTGCTCTCTATAGAGAAGATTTACGAGAAGAATCTTTTTATCAGGAAGAAATCTTCTTATAAATGGTACATTGTACTCTCCTGTCTCCTCATCAAGCAGATGCGTCCCTGCTAAATGTGCCTCACCCCTTTTCAATGCCATCAGACCACCCATAGAGCCAACATGGGCAGATGAGAGGGAAAACCTCGGGTATCTCTTCTTCAGTATATTCGCAAGGAGGTCAAGGGCATTGTCATGACTTCCAATACAGACAATCGTATTAGCGATATCCTCTTTAGGTCTCATCAATTCCACGACGACCTCTGTGCCTGCACCAATGCCTTCTGACATTGCAGGGATTCTCACAAACCCATCCGCCCTGACGAGGGACATCAGGATACCTGCACCACGACTTACAGGTGTGGCTATAAGATTATCACCGACCTTCCCTACCTTTACCCTCAGGAATTCCTCCTGTCCTAAAGGAGATGCAACCTGTCTTGAAAGTTTTGCCCTGAGCATCTCAGGTTCCTCGGTTTCTATGCCCTGCCACCTGTAAATTAGAGGTTTTGCAAACAACTGGAATGTTATGTATGCAGATACAGGATAACCGGGGATTCCGAGCACCGGCTTACCCCCCACCCATCCGAGGATAACAGGCTTCCCTGGTTTTATACTAACACCATGAAGTATTACCTCTCCAAGCTCACGTATAGCTCCTGCAGTAAAGTCCTCTGAGCCTGCTGACACACCAGCATTAACAACAATCAAATCTCCCATGTTAAGTGCATCGAGTATCGCCTCTTTGAGTTTATCAGGCATGTCAGGAACGGCGCTGAATCTCACTATCTCTCCACCCCATTCTGAGACAAGACCACCGAGGACCCTCGAGTTGTATTCGATGATATCCCCTTTCTGTAAATCAGTGCCTGGCTCTACAATCTCTGTGCCTGTAGGTATAACGACTATCCTTGGCTTCCTTCTGACCTTCACATCTGTATATCCGCCAGCAAGCATTGCACCTATGTCTACAGGTCTTATCCTGTGATTCTCAGGGAGTATCAATTCTGTTGCCACTATGTCTTCGCCAATTACCCTCACATTCTGCCATGGTGTTACGGGAGCGATGATTTCAATAAATCCTTGCGACGGGTCTTCATGTGAGGATGCATGATGCATGATGCATGATGCATGATTATCCTGTATCGTGCATCCTGTATCCTGCATCTCAAGTTTCTGACTTTTGACTTTTGACTTTTGACTTTTTATTACATTCACATCTTCTATCATTATTACTGCATTAAACCCATCAGGCATAGGGTCGCCTGTATCAACATAGACCGCCTGTTCACTGAGCTTCAGCCTCTTTGGGGTTCTCTCTGATGCACCAAATGTATCTGCAAATCTCACAGCATAGCCATCCATTGCTGATGAGTGATAAAAAGGAGAAGAAATCCTTGCTATAACTGCCTCTGCAGTAATCCTACCAATAGAATCTATAACATTGATTGTTTCACCTGAAAGCGGTTTATCAAGTCCCTCAGAATTAAGCTTATTAAGCCACTTTGTAAGTGCCTCATTTAAAGGGGTACTTTCAAGATATATCTCCTGCCTCAATTCAAACCTCCTTTATTAAAAATTACCATTCTCTTTTCGAGGGTTACTTTAGATGAAGAAATGCTACTGCCTCAATGTGATACGTATTCGGGAAGAAATCAATCAGCATCGCGGAGTCAATATCATATCTTTCCTTTAACCTTTTCAAATCTCTTGCCAGTGTAGATGGATTACACGAGATATAAACAATCCTCTGTGGCGATGACTCAATAATCTTTTTGACAACCTCTGAAGTCAAACCAGGCCTTGGAGGATCAAGTAGGACAATATCAAAATTCCCCTGAAACCTGTATCTTTTGGCCGTCATCCTGATAAACTTGTAATTGTTTATCTTATTTATCGCTATATTCCTTTCGCCATCTTTTATAGAATAGACATTTTCTTCAATGCCAATGACCTCCTTTGCATTTCGTGCAATATGAAGTGAAAAATTGCCGGCACCAGCATAGAGATCAAGAACACGCCTGTCATTAATGGGAGATAGTTCATTCAAAATCATTTCTACAACTTTTGTATTCAAACCCCAATCAGCCTGGAAAAAACTCCATGGTGAAACTGTGTATCTCAGGCCATTGAGGTCAAGGCTGACATATCCTTTGCCTCTGTAACTTCCATCCTCAAAGGCAATGCCTCCAAAACCTATTCCTGCAAATCTTTCTGCTATATCTTCATTAAAAGGGCTCCCTTTTATTAATACTATGGGTATATCACCATAAGTTATATGCACCTCTTTGATAGCTGATAGATTAAGTGTTTTGACTTTTTTAAATATTTCGTTTATCTTCTCGACCATAAGAGGACATTCATTAAACTGGACCACGTCTCTTGTCCACTCTTTATAAAAACCCATCGCACCTTTTGAAACCTTGAACTGGGCCCTGTGTCTGTAGTTCCAGTCCATGTCTGTGAGTGCAGGCAGTAGCTGTATCTCTATATCACCAATCCTCTTCAGAGAATCAAGCAATATCTCCTCTTTCATAGATACCTGTTTTTCGTATGAGATGAACTGAAGATGGCATCCACCGCACTCTCCAAAAACAGGACATTGTGGCTCTATGCGGAACTCTGAAGGTTCTATGACCTTCCTGACAGAGGCCAGAGAGTAGTCTTTCTTACTTTCATCTATAGATACCTCAACAAGCTCCCCGGGTATTGCGCCTCTGATAAAAATAATGCGGTCATCTCTGGAAATGGTAAAACCACC
Source organism: Nitrospirota bacterium (assembly GCA_040757475.1). GTDB lineage: Bacteria > Nitrospirota > Thermodesulfovibrionia > Thermodesulfovibrionales > SM23-35 > JACRGU01. Next base: position 78,238 of record JBFLWW010000003.1, on the reverse strand, counting down.
GTATACAGGTATGGAAGCCCTTAGGATCATTATTATCTATTTAACAGCTTTTTTATCGTTGACTTCAGCTCATCAAGGTCGGCTGACTTAACAATATACGCCTCTGAGGCCCATACAGCAAAATCATCCCTGTAGTCATAAGCTGTAGACATAATAATGGGTATTTTCGGTCTCTTTTCCTTCATCTGTCTCAGGAGCTGGATGCCATCTATATCAGGCAGGAGTATGTCAAGTGTAACAAGGTCAGGGTCTTCTCTGTCAAACACTTCCAGTGCCTCTATCCCATTGGATGCTATAATGACTTCATAGCCCTCCTCTTCTAATTCTTCTTCGTAAAGCCTCTGGATATGAAGGTCATCATCAACCACAAGTATTTTCATATTACTCCTCCCTCCTTAAAATAGTAACAAGTTATTAGTAACGAGTAACGAGTATAAAGACAAAAACTTGTCACTCGTCACTGTTTTAATGGTATAAACACCCTGAATGTGCTTCCCATGTTAGGTCTGCTCTCTACCTCAATCCTTCCTTTATGCTCATCTATAATTCTGTGTGTGATAGCAAGACCGAGTCCTGTACCTGACCCTTTTGTAGTAAAGAAAGGGTCAAATATAAACGGCAGGTCTTCCTCTGATATCCCCCTGCCTGTATCTTTTATCTCAACCACCGCATTATTATCATTAATGTATGTCTTTACAAATATTGTACCGTTGGCACCTACAGCCTGAACTGCATTTGTGAGTATATTAAGCAAGGCCTCTTTAACCCTGTTGGGGTCTATATATACCTCATGAGGTTCACCAGATTCCCTGACGAGGACTATTCTCCTCGCATCGAGATCAGACTTTATCAGAGAGATAACCTCATCTATAAGTCTGTCAGGATTAACCATTTCATTTGCAAGCCTTGTCTCTTTAACAAAGCTGAGAATTTCATTAAGTATAGCCTCAAGCCTTTCAACCTCCCTCGCAATTATGCCTGCATACTCCTTCAGATTGCCATCTAATTTCTTTTCGAGCCTTTTTGCAAATCCACCAACAGAGACAAGGGGATTTCTTATCTCATGTGCTACTCTCGCTGCAACTTCTCCGAGTGCTGCCATCCTCTCTCTGATCAGAAGCTTCTCTTGCAGGTTCTTAAGCTCTGTTATATCTCTGACTACATGGACGGTACCTATAAACTCCCCTGTTGTATCAAATATCGGTGAGCTTGAAGTAATGAATGTGCCACCCAGGCTAATGTCTTCAACCTCCTCAACAAATGCCTTTTTTGTCTCAACAGTTTTGTGATGCGGACACTCTGGCCAAGGCTCGTTCCTTCCATGAAATACCTCATAGCATTTCTTCCCTATAATCTCCTCTGGAGGTTTACCCAATCTCTTGCTGACAGCTTTATTGATGCTCTTTATCACATAATCTCTGGTATTGAAGTAAACCATATCAGATATTGACTCGAATATATTTTCAAGCTCCTGTTCTGTGAGCGCAACCTGCTCGAAGAGTCTTGCACTCTCTATAGCTGTTGCAACATGATTCGAGAAAACAGATAGAAACCTCAGGTCCTCTTCTCCTATAGGCTTTCTGTTGAAGAGATTGTCCACCCAGAGGATTCCTATCACCTTATCCCTCGATATTAAAGGCACAACAGCATATGCCTGTGTACCGAGCTGTTGTATAAGAACCGCATCTGAAAGTGGCTCTTCTCTTACATCTTGAATGTTAAAATGCTTTTTCTCCTTCACAGCTTTTGTGAGGATTGTTTCATCTGAGAGAGGTATCTCTATACCGAGGCTGAGTCTGTCGAGAAAGGAATCCTTTCTTAATGGCCTTGTCTCTATATCTCGCATTATATCAGGCAGTGTCTTTTTCTCTAAGGAGAGTCTCTTCCATATCTGCCATGCCTCCTCGTGACTTGCAGGTCCTACTCCCATAGCCCCTTTCAATACACCCTTATTTTCGTCAACAAGAAAGAGGATTGCACGGTTAAAGCCGAGGCCATCGCTCATGGTAACTGCGGTAAGAACCATTCTCAACAATCTGTCGAGTTCAAGGGTTCCCCTCATTGCTGAACTGATAAAGAAAAGCCTTGAGAGCTCCTGGTTCCTCCTGATCAGCTCTTTCTCAACACGTTTCTTCTCTGATATATCCCTTGATATACCACTGATACCTATAACCTCTCCTGCTGCATCTTTAATTGGAGAGAGGGTAAGGCTGACCTCTATAATCGTACTATCCTTCCTCTTCCTGAAGGTCTCTATATCTTTTAGAACCTCTCCATTTATTATCCTCTGAGTGTTTTCCAATTCAGGATCAACAAGGAATTCAGGGACAAAAGGTAAAAATTTCCCTATAGCCTCTTCCTTTGCGAACCCATATATCCTCTCTGCCCCCATGTTCCATGATGTAATAATACCATTCAGATCAGAGGTAATAATTGCATCTGCCGAGTTCTCTATAATGCCCTCGAGATACTCCTTTGTCTGGGTAACCTCTTGATAAAGACTGAGGATCTCCTCATGATAGAGCATCCTTTCAGTTATATCCTGAACAAATACAACACATTCAACAACCTCTCCTGCCTTGTCCTTTATCGGATATGCCGAAAGTTCAGCATAATATGTAATGTCTTCAAGATTACCCTTCTGTACCGTAGTATTGACTTCACCTGTTTCGAATGTGGCCCTTGCAACACAATGTGGACATATCCCTCCATCTTCATGGAAAACCTCCATGGAATTCTTCCCTATCATCTCAAGAGCAGTCTTATTCATCCAGTCTTCAACATACTTATTTACTGATATTATCCTGTAATCTTTTCCTAAGGTGATTATCCCACCCCGAACACTGTCAAAAAGTATATCCATCCTTCTCTCCGCCTCGAGTGCCTGCCTCTTCCTCAGCACTTCATTCTCATACAGAACTTTGAGTTTCCCAACCATATCGTCAAACCCCTTTGCTATGGTCCCGAACTCATCTTTTCTATCCATCCGAATCCTGTAAGAAAGGTCTCCCTTACTTATCATCTTTGTCGCCTTAAGGAGTTCCTCGAATGGCTCACTGATTGCCCTTCTCATAACCATTATCAGGGATACTGAGATCAGGGCACAGAATGCGATCAGGGCAGATATATAAAGATAAAACGCTGCGGATTGCAGTATACTAAGGTCTTCACCCAGCCTTCCGAATATATAGAACGAACCTACTGCAAGGACTGCTGTCAAAAGCAAAAAGGCTGATAGAAAGATTGATAATTTTATTCTGAGACTCATCTTCTCTTTCTTATAGCTATGCTATAGAGTTCGATATATCTTTCTGCTGATTTCTTCCATGAGAAATCCATCCTCATAGCATTTATAACCATCCTATGCATTTTATTCCTATCAGTATAAACACAGAGTGCCCTCTTTACAGCATCCTGCATTGAAGATGCTGTATAATCAGAAAAAAGGAAACCAGTGCCTTTTGAGGTCAGGGATTCATAATCCTGTATAGCATCCACAGGTCCGCCTGTCCTTCTTGCTATAGGAATACAGCCATATCGTAGTGCTATAAGCTGACCGAGTCCACACGGCTCATACAACGACGGCATCAGGAAAAAGTCTGAACCTGCATAAATCCTGTGGGCAAGTGGCTCTTCAAATCCAATAGTGATAGAGACCCTGCCTTTATATCTTTTTGCAACCTCTGAAAGACTAATATGGAATACCTCATCACCCTTGCCCAATATAACAAGGTTTACACCTAAGGATAAAAGTTCATCAATAGACTGTATAACGAGGTCTAATCCTTTCTGTGAAGAAAGCCTTCCAACTATACATATAAGTGGCCTTCCCTCTTTATCGAGAGATACCTCCTTTACGAGTTTCCTCTTACACACAGCCTTACCCTTAAGGTTCTTGATATTAAAATTTTTAGGTATAAACTTATCTTTCGATGGGTCCCACTCTTCATAATCTATCCCATTTATAATACCATAAAGGTCTGCCTTTCTCTTTCGCAACACACCGTCAAGGCCAAAACCTAACTCTTTATTCAGGATTTCTTTTGCGTATGTGTTACTGACAGTAGTCAGGATATCTGCAGAGATAATGCCTGCCTTTAGAAAATTTACCTTTCCGTAGAATTCTATGCCTTCAGGATTGAAAAGCTCCCATCCAAGGCCTGTGATGGGCATCTCTGATGATGGGAAAAGACCCTGATATCCGAGGTTGTGTATTGTAAGTAAGGTAGCTGTATCTTTAAAAAATTTATCAGTCCCGTATACTGTCTTGAGATAAAGAGGTACAAGTCCTGTCTGCCAGTCGTTGCAATGGATTATATCAGGTTTGAAGTTCAGCGCCTTGCATGCCTCAATTATCCCCCTCGAGAAAAATATGAATCTCGATGCATTATCAATGTAATCTCCCTGTGGTGTACCATAGAGCTCCTGTCTGTCAAAGAATTCATCACACCCTATAAAAAGTGTTGAGTGATGAGTGATGAGTGATGAGCCTCGGTAAGAAAATATTCTACCCTTGTGGTCTTTATCACCAACATGCATTATTATTGTATGTCCTGTATCTTCAAGGTTGAATCTTTCTTTTATCCCTTTGTAAAGCGGCATGATTAACTTAACATCCTTCTTCATCTTTATGTATTCATTTAAAAGCGCACCTGTTACATCTGCAAGCCCACCAGTTTTGGCAAATGGCACAGCTTCAGGTGTTGCTATAAGTATTCTCATTCGAAAATACCCCTTCTCTAAAGAATTCAAAATTAAAAATTAAAAAATCAAAATTAAGGAATTCTATATTTTTTAAATTTTGCATTTTGAATTTAAATTTTTGCCTCTCTCATAAATTTAGCTGACTCCTCAGGAGGTGTGGGATTAATGTAGAAACCTGAGCCCCATTCAAACCCGGCAATCTTCGTAAGCTTAGGCATAAGCTCTATATGCCAGTGGTAGTACTCGTTTACCTCATCATAAAATGGAGATGTGTGTATTATGAAATTATAAGGGGGTACATCGAGTATCCTATCCATCTGTTTCAGAATCACCTGAAGTATCTCTGCAAGACCTGAAAAGTTCTTGTCGGGTGGATAAAAACTCGACTCATGATTCTTAGGTAATATCCATGTCTCAAAAGGTGCCCTCGGTGCAAATGGTGCAAGGGCAACATACCCTTTGTTTTCGTATATTACCCTCTTCCTGTCTTCGAGTTCCTGATTTATAACATCACAGAAAATACATCTCTCCTTCAAATCATAATACTGCCTTGCCGCATCGACCTCTTCTTTTACCACTTTCGGGACAATCGGCAATGCGATCAATTGGGTATGAGAATGCTCAAGAGATGCCCCTGCAGCATCTCCTTCATTCTTGAATATCAGTACATACTTAAAACGCCGATCCTTCTTCAGGTCAGAGAGCCTGAGATAGTATGCCCACATGATATCTTCCACAGCCTTCAGAGGCATTGTCGAGAGAGATAGCATGTGGTCTGGTGTTTCCACAATGACCTCATGAGCACCTATTCCATTCATCTTATCAAAGATGCCCTCTCCTGTCTTATTCGGGTCCCCATATATCTGGAGGGCAGGGAACTTGTTCGGTATGACCCTCAGTGTCCACCCTGTTGAATTTGGCTGCATTCCAGCAGGTCTAAAGGCCATTATCTCTAATGGTGTCGTATATTCATTACCAGGGCAGAAAGGGCAGAACCCTCCTTTCTTTCTCTGGGAAGGAGAGATGAAATCTGTTGGCCTTTTACCTCTTTCTATTGAGATAATAACCCAGCGGCCGACTATTGGGTCCTTTCTAAGCTCAGGCATATATCCTCCAAGTTACAAGTAAAAAGTAAGAACTCGGAAGTAAAAACTTCTTACTTCAACATTATTATATCACTTCTTACTTCCTACTTCCTACTTCTCACTTTGATATTATATAATTACTCATGAAACCCACATTTCATCACAGGCTTGTAAACGGCCCTTTTGAAGACCCGTGTCTTTTTATCAGGATAATAAGAGAAAAGAGGGCGTTTTTATTTGACATGGGCAGTATAGACAGACTTAAACCTCGCGACCTGCAGAAGATAACAGATGTGTTTGTAACCCATACACATATAGACCACTTCATAGGCTTTGATACACTCCTCAGGGCACTTCTAAGGAGAAATATGCCTTTACGGGTTTACGGTCCTTCAAACATAGCTGACTGCATTGAAGGAAAACTTAAAGGATACACTTGGAATCTGATAAGAGAATATCCCCTGAAGATAGAGGTCTTCTGTGTAAAGGAGAATAAAATAATTACCTCAAGTTTCTGTGCTGAAAATTGTTTTAAGAGGATGGATAATAGCATATCTGATTTCAGTGGAATCCTTTTAAGAGACCCCTTACTCAAGATAAAAGCCATTCAATTAGACCACCAGATACCATGTCTTGCATTCTCACTCGAGGAAGAATTTCACATCAATATTGATAAGGTAATCTTAAAGAAAAAGGGTCTTCCTGTCGGGCCATGGCTCGGAGAACTGAAAAAGGCCATCAGGGAGAATATATCAGAAGATACGGAGTTCACAGTCTCTGGGAGGGTATACAAACTTAAAGACTTAAGAAAAATCGCAAAGATAACAAGAGGTCAGAAAGTCTCTTATGTGACTGATGTATCCATCAATGATGAAAACATAAGAAAGATTGTTGATCTCGTGTATGACTCTGATACATTTTACTGTGAGGCATATTTCATGGAAGAAGACAGGGAGAGGGCATTAGAAAGGTTTCACCTTACTGCAAAGATGGCAGGACTGATTGCGAGAGAGGCAAGAGTAAAAAACCTGATTGTCATGCATTTTTCACCAAAATACATGGAATACCCTGATGCGCCCATAAAAGAGGCGATGGCAGAGTTCGGGAGGGGTAATTGGTAGGGGAGATATTAAAGAAGAGGCGTGAGGAATCAGGCCAGGATCTCAGGGAAATCGCTAAGACCCTTAAAATAAGATATGACTACCTTAAGGCGATCGAAGATGAAAACTTTGAAAAACTTCCTGTAGAGGTCTATATAAGGGGCTATATCAGGGAATACGCTAAAATCCTGAATATCAACCCTGAAGCTGCTATAAAGGCTTATACTCAACAGGTATCATCACCCCTACCCGAAAAAAAAGATATTCCTATCAAGGAGACTGTAAAAAGTAAAAAAATAAAGATTCGATACTTATTAATTCCGCTTCTCTTATTGCTAACCTTTGCCTTTATTCTATTCCAATTTACCCCATTAGAAAGAAGGCCCAGAGAAAATCTACCAGTAGTTCAAAGTGAACCACCTCCCCCTCTGTCTTCTAAACAGCATGTCCTTGAGGTCTTTGCTATAGATGTGACATGGTTGCGCGTAAATATAGATGGCACTATGTCAAAGGAAGTGTTGCTGAAGCCCGGTGAGTCAGTTAAGTGG
>JBFLWW010000003.1:0-70701 GCA_040757475.1 Nitrospirota bacterium | reverse complement strand
TAAGACCGACAAGGAAAAATACAAAAAAGCACTCTGCCTATCAAACGAAATCGAGAAAGAATTAAAAAGACTCGATACACTGTCAGGAGGTTTTGATAAAAGGAAGATGAGAAGATATAAAGACCTTAAGGGTGCTGTACTTCACAATGAAGAAGAGGCAAAAAAACTGATTAGTAAATTTTAAACACAAATAATACGATGGCTTAAATCAACCTCAGAGGATATAGCCGTATAAAGAATACGTGAGCTTGCAACAATCAGAGCGAGTTTATATAATGTGCTATGAAAAAAGGCAGCAAAGATATAATAGAAAACGAAGCTTTGCTACATAGAGTAAGAAAAACAATAGATAAATACTTCATGCTCTCTGGAGGGGAGCGGGTTTTAATCGGCCTCTCAGGTGGGCCGGATTCGGTATGTCTACTTCATATACTAAACATACTCAAAGATGAATATAGGCTCAAACCTCATGCTATTTATATAGACCATGGTCTCAGGCCTGACGAGGCACTAATAGAAATTGAATTCTGTAAAAACCTCTGTGAACAGCTCGATATACCTTTTATAACAAAATCCATTGATGTAAAGTCTTATGCAAAGGGGCAGGGGATTAACAGGCAGGAAGCAGCAAGAGAACTGCGTTACAGGGTTTTTGAAGAAACAGCCTATGAGATCAATGCACATAAGATTGCATTGGGCCATACAGCGAATGACCAGGCAGAGACGCTGTTGATACATCTCTTTAGGGGTTCAGGGCCGAGAGGACTATCAGGGATCCCGCCTGTGAGAGGCAAGATCATCAGGCCATTAATCGAGATAGAGAGAAAAGCAATTGAGGATTTTCTTAACTCGTCACTCGTCACTCCTCACTCGTCACTGCCTTATATTATTGATTCATCAAATCTCAAAAAAGACTATCTACGAAACAAGATAAGACTTTCACTCATACCAATACTCAGGGAATTTAACCCTAATATTATAGAGACACTTTCAAAGACCACAGAAATCTTCAGAGAAGAAGAGAAATATTTCGAAGAAATTGTTGCTAAAACAATGATGAAACTCATAAGTAGAAAGACTGATGCCCATATTGAACTCTTCCTTGCGCCACTTGAGATTATGGATCGGGCAATACTGAGAAGGGTCCTACGAAAGGCAATAGAGGAGACAAGGGGTCTCCGTGGAATAAGCCTTATCCGTATAGAAGATATCATTGGACTTATTAAGTACGGCAAAAATGGTGATAGACTGTATCTCCCAAAAGGCATAAGGGCAATAAAGGATTATTCAACACTCGTCCTCACATCAGAGCCCCCTATTAAATTAGATGCCTATACCCTTTTAGTTCCTGGGGAGACTATTCTGAGAGAAGTGGGTATTTCAATTAAGGCCTCTATACCTGAGAGTCAGAGGGCAGAAGTCAGAGGGCAGAAGTCAGAAGTAAAAGATTTCAGACTCTCGACTTTTGACTCTCGACTCTCGACTATTGTGGCTATCTTTGATGTAGATAAATTAACTTTCCCTCTCACAGTCAGGCCGAGAAAAAATGGTGATTTTTTTTATCCACTCGGTTTTGGCAAGAGGAAAAAACTTCAGGATTTCTTTGTTGATGAGAAAGTACCGAGGGATGAGCGTGATAGAACGCCATTAATCATCTCTGGAGAGGACATCGTCTGGGTTGTGGGATATAGAGGGGATGAGAGGTTCAAGGTAACTAATGAGACAAGGAGATTTTTGAGATTAGAGGTTAAGAGGACCCTGTGACATGAGATTGCCGCAACACTTGAATTATCTCCTAAAAAACAGATTTTCAGAAAAACAGATGGCAACCATTGCACAGGCGATACTCGAACTTGCAACCGATAATACTATCCAGACAGAGCTGCCGGATGATATTGATCAGCATGTGAGAAGTTTCATGGCTGCGCTGGAAGAGGAAGATCCCTTAACGCTCGAATGTGCACTAATCAATCTCTACATCCGGTTACACAGTGCTGGCTCCAGGTATTCTCCTTCTGAAAAGAGATTCCTTAAAAAGAGAAACAGTTATTTATGTCATCCAGGTGGCCTTTCACCACTAATTCTAGCTGAGCCATTCATCAAGCCTGAATCTGTAGTTGCAGACCTCGGTGCCGGCAATGGACTACAGGGATTGCTGCTCCAGCGCCTCTACCCCCATAGAAAAACGCTCCAGATCGAGCTTTCTGCTGAGATGATCCGGGTTGGCCGGATATTACAGCAGGCTCTCTGGATTAGTGATGAACGGGTAGAGTGGATCAATGGAGACATCGCCGATATCACAATTGATGCTGATTTTATTTACATCTATCGCCCAGCAAGACCTCTCGATGGTGGAGAGGAGCTTTACCAGTCTATTGCATGCAGACTCGGTGCCATGCATAAACCGCTTGTCATCTTCAGTGTGGCAGACTGTCTCGGTAAGTTTCTTGATAAAGGATTCTCTATCTTCTACTCTGATGGTCACCTTACCTGTTTCTCCAAACAGGGAGATGCAGCTCTTCGATGGCATCTTGATAGAAGATTGGAGTATAGTAATGAGAGGATAGGTAGATGGTAAGAGTGAGGTTTGCACCGAGCCCAACAGGACATCTGCATATAGGTGGAGCAAGGACTGCCCTTTTTAATTGGCTTTATGCGAGACACCATCAGGGCACCTTTATCCTCAGGATTGAAGATACTGACAGGACACGTTCTACAGAGGAATATATTGTCGCAATTATAGATGGGATGAGATGGCTTAAGCTCGACTGGGATGATGGGCCATACAGGCAGACAGACAGATTTGATATTTATAGAAGCTATGCCGACAGACTTTTAAAAGAAGATAAGGCGTATTATTGTTATTGTTTGCCTGAAGAACTTGAGCAGAGAAGAAAAGAGGCACTATCTCAGGGTAAAATTCCAAAATATGACGGCAGATGTAGGGATATAGAAAAGGTTCAAAGGTTCAAGGGTTCAAGGGTTCAAGGTGCAATCAGGTTTAAAATGCCACAGGAAGGACAGACTGTAGTTGATGACCTTATCAAAGGGAAGGTTATTTTCGAGAATGCACAGCTCGACGACCTCATAATCATGCGCTCTGATGGGACACCAACATATAATTTTGTTGTGGTTGTTGATGATGTGGATATGGACATCACACATGTTATTAGAGGCGATGACCACCTCAATAACACTCCAAAACAGATTCACATCTATAAGGCATTTGATGTTGAGCCTCCGCTTTTTGCCCATCTGCCAATGATATTAGGTTCTGATAAAACAAGGCTTTCAAAGAGGCACGGAGCAACCTCAGTGAATGCTTACAGGGATATGGGTTATCTGCCTGATGCCCTTGTTAATTATCTTGTAAGACTGGGCTGGTCATATGGAGACCAGGAGGTTTTTTCAAGAGAAGAATTGATAAAGTATTTCTCATTTGAGAATATTGGGAAATCAGCTGCTGTCTTTAACCCCAAAAAACTCCTATGGCTTAATAGCCAGTATATAATCAATACTCCTTCTGAGAAGCTTGCTGAACTTGTAATACCGTTTCTTGTCAAGGAGAAAGTTATCAGTGAGGGAGAGACTCTTAATGATGAGTGGTTGTCAAAAGCTATAGGAACCTTGAAGGAGCGTTCAAGGACATTGATAGAGCTTGCAAATTCTTTGCGATATTATATCTCAGAAGATATTGAATACAATGAAAAGGCAAAGGCAAAGTTCCTGAATGAAAAGAGCCGCGAACTATTAATTGAGTTAGAAGAGAATCTGACTTCTATTTCTGATTTTTCAGCACAAAAACTTGAAAAAGTATTTAAGGCAATTATTGAAAAACACAATATCAAACTTGGCGATCTTGCTCAACCCGTCCGCGTTGCAATGACAGGAGGCACAGAAAGTCCAGGAATATTTGAAGTGCTTGAGATTGTTGGAAAGGAAAAGACCCTGAAAAGGTTAGAGAAGGCAGTAAAGACCATAGGGATTTCTACCCGGCCATCTGATTTCATCAGGGATATCATCAAAGAAGATTTGAAAAATAACAAAAACAACGGCAGGGTTCATACACGATTTCCACCAGAGCCGAACGGCTATCTGCATATTGGACATGCCAAGTCCATCTGTCTCAATTTCGGTATAGCCGCTGAATTCAGGGGCCTTTGCAATTTGCGGTTCGATGATACCAATCCTACTAAAGAGGAAATAGAATATGTGGAATCAATCAAGAAAGACGTTCGATGGCTTGGATTCGACTGGGGTGACCGGCTGTTCTATGCATCTGACTACTTTGAGCAGATGTACCAGTACGCTGTACAGTTGATCAAAGACGGCAAGGCGTATGTTTGTGACTTGAGCGCAGATGAAATAAAAGAGTACCGCGGCACCTTGACTGAGCCCGGCAAGGATAGTCCATATCGTACGCGTTCAGTCGAAGAGAATATGGAGCTGTTCGAGCACATGCGAGCAGGCAAATTCCCTGATGGTTCACGCACACTTCGAGCAAAAATTGATATGGCATCTGGAAATTTGAATATGAGGGACCCTGTTATATACCGTATACTACATACAGAACATCACAGGACAGGCAACAAATGGTGCATTTATCCGACATACGACTTTGCACATTGCATTTCGGATTCCATCGAGGGAATCACACATTCTATTTGCACACTCGAATTTGAAGACCATCGCCCTCTTTATGACTGGTTCCTTGACGAATTGAAGGTTTATCATCCACAACAGATCGAGTTCGCACGCCTGAATCTCAGCTACACTGTACTTAGCAAACGCAAACTTGTGGAATTAGTAGAAAATGGGCATGTCACCGGATGGGACGACCCAAGGATGCCTACAATAGCTGGTTTACGGAGACGCGGATATACACCAGAATCAATACGAAACTTCTGTGAGCGCATCGGCGTAGCCAAGCGTGATAGTATGGTCGATATGGCACTATTGGAGCACTGCATCCGCGAAGATTTGAATAAACGAGCCCCGCGTGTTATGGCTGTATTGCATCCACTTCGGGTAGTCATAGATAACTATCCAGAAGACAAGGTGGAAGAGTTAGAGGCTATAAACAATCCTGAGGACCTCAGTATGGGAACACGGAAGGTTCCTTTCTCACGCGTGCTGTACATCGAAAGAGATGATTTTCGTGAAGACCCACCGAAACAGTTTTTCCGTTTAGCTCCCGGTCGTGAGGTACGGCTGAGGTATGCCTATTTTATCACTTGTGTTGGTGTGGCTAAGGATGAACAGACAGGCGAAGTGATTGAACTACACTGCACTTATGACCCAGAGACGCGTGGTGGCGACTCGCCGGACGGACGCAGGGTCAAGGCAACACTACACTGGGTTTCAGCTGCCCACGCAATTGAAGCTGAAGTACGCCTCTACAGTCATCTCTTTGTAAAAGCAGATCCAGATGATGTGGAAGAAGGTCATGATTTTAAATCTTATATAAATCCAACCTCACTTGTGACTTTGAAATCATGCCGTGTTGAACCAAGTCTGGCAGGTGCGGCACCGGGAAGCCGATACCAGTTCGAGAGGCAGGGTTATTTCTGTGTCGATTCAGTTGATTCTTCTGATGAAAAACTGGTATTCAATCGGACGGTATCTTTACGTGATACATGGGCCAAGATAGAGAAAGCCTTGCACCATGAAGGTGATTAAATTATGAGCTATATTGCTGTTATAGGCGCTGGTAGCTGGGGGACAACCCTCGCATGCCTCCTATCAGATAAAGGCTATGATGTATCCCTCTGGGTCTACGAAAAAGACCTCGCTGAAGAGATAGAGAGGACAAGGATAAATAGCGTCTATCTTCCTGATATTACATTCCCAGACAGCCTGAGGGTCTCCCATAAAATAGATGAGGTTGTAAAGAAAGCAAGGTATATCCTGAATGCTGTGCCTGCACAGTATGTAAGGTCTACATTTAAAGAGGCCATCCCTCACATATCAGATGAGGCAACAATTATCAGTGTATCAAAAGGTATAGAGAGGGGAACACTTCTGACAATCTCTGCTGTATTGAAAGAGTTATCTGGACGTAAAGTTGCTGTGCTTTCAGGCCCGAGTTTTGCAAAAGAGGTGATAAAGAGATTGCCTACTGCCGTGACACTTGCAACGGAAGATAAAAATACAGGTTTTATACTTCAAGAAGTATTCAATATGAATAGTTTCAGGGTATATACGCATGACGATATACTCGGCGTTGAACTCGGAGGGGCTTTAAAAAATGTAATGGCAATCGGATCTGGAATCTCTGATAGCATTGGTCTTGGCCATAATGCAAGGGCCTCACTCATAACAAGAGGGCTTGTTGAAATGACAAGGCTCGGGGTTGCAATGGGTGCACAAGAAAGGACATTCTCAGGACTCAGTGGTATAGGAGATCTGGTTCTCACATGCACAAGCCCTCTATCAAGGAATTATACTGTAGGAATTAAACTTGGACAGGGCATTAAGCTTAAAGATATTTTAAATCAGATAAGAGGTGTTGCCGAAGGAGTAGCAACTGTGGAGTCTGCATATGAGCTGTCAAAAAAATATAATATCGAGATGCCTATCGTAGAGCAGGTTTACAGGGTTATTTATGAGGATAAAGACCCTGCTACCGCTGTCAATGATTTGATGAGCCGCTCATTAAAATCAGAGTTTTATGAATAGTTAGATATGGATAAATCAAAAATAAAAAAAATTCTCGAATCTGTAAAATCAGGAAAGTTGAGTGTAGATATTGCCCTTAATGAATTAAAACATCTTCCATACGAAGACCTGTCCTTTGCTAAATTAGACCACCACAGGTATATAAGACAGGGAATCCCTGAGGTAATATTTGCTGAGGGTAAAAAAGTAGAGGATATTATTGCAATAGCACGCTCCATGTATAGAAAAAGCAAAAGACTATTAATCACAAGGGCATCAAAAAAGATATATGATGGCCTCAAACTTAGAAATGCGGTCTTTTATTCTTCATCAGGCACAATATCAGCAGGTGGAGAGAAAAAGAAAAAAGGTCATATCCTTATACTTTCTGCCGGGACATCTGATATACCTGTTGCAGAGGAGGCAGCAGTCACAGCATTATTTTTAGGAAGCAGGGTTGAGACTGTTTATGATGTTGGTGTGGCAGGGATTCACAGGCTTATGGATGCCAAAAAATCCCTCAATTCTGCAAGGGTAATTATAGTTGTCGCTGGTATGGAAGGCGCCCTTCCTTCTGTTGTTGGAGGATTAACAGACAAACCAATCATTGCAGTTCCAACATCAGCCGGTTACGGAACAAGTCTCAGCGGTCTAACTGCACTTTTTGCAATGCTAAATTCATGTGTGCCGGGAATAGCCGTTATGAATATTGACAATGGCTTTGGAGCAGGGTGCTTAGCACATAAGATAAATACACTTACATCTTTCTAAACACCTTCTCTTTGATAAACTCTATTATCCGGTTTACCTCATCCTTCATCTGCTCTTTTCTTATACCTTTTTCCAGGCATATCTCATCTCTTATCCTTCTGCTTGAAAACCCCTCCCTCGAATATTTCTTGAGAAAATCCTCTGGAATCTCATCAGGGATCTCAACCTCGTTCATAATAGCCCATGCGAGTGTCCATGCCTTTGCAACACTGGCAATATCATAGCCACCGCCACCTAATGCAACCCACCTCGGAGATATCTCCTTTATCTTCTTTATAACCTCACAAAACCCGTTATTTGTGTAATTTAAATGGGTCAGCGGGTCAGAATAAAAATGGTCAACACCGAGCTGGGCAACAACAATATCAGGCTTAAATCTCTTTATGAGTGGGTGGACAATCTCATCAAATACATAGACAAAGAGCTCATCGTCAGAAGAAGGTGGCATTGGGATATTTATAGAATATCCCTCGCCTTCACCCCTGCCTGTCTCATTCTCAAAGCCCGTGCCAGGGAAAAGTGCCCTCCCAGTCTCATGTATGGATATGGTTAATACCTTATCTGTATTATAAAAGGCCTCCTGAACACCATCACCGTGGTGGGCATCAATATCAATATATGCTACCCTTCTGCCTTTCTTTAAAAGTGACATTATTGCAATAACAATATCATTGATATAACAAAACCCTGATGCCCTCGAGGCCATAGCATGATGAAGGCCACCTGATATATTAAATGCAATATCCACTTCCCCACTCTCTACCAGTGAGCCTGCCTGTAAAGATGCTCCTGTTACAAACTTAGACCAGTCGAATAGACCCCTAAAGATAGGATTATCTCCAGGCCCTAGACCATAATAATAGGCACCTGGGACTTCAATTCCTACATTTGCAGCCTTCAAGATTTCAATATATTCCCTATCATGAAATAACAGTAATTCCTCATCCTCTGCCATTCTGGCCTCAATATATCGAGTGTTGGGAAGGGATAGGAGTCCATATGCCTTAATAAGTTCGTATGTGAGTTTCAGTCTGAATATCTTAAAAGGATGGGTCGGGCCATAATCAAACTTAAAAAACTCATCAGTATATACAAAGGCTGTCTTTATCATCAGTCTGTGGCAGGTTACACCATCTCTATCAGTTTCTCTGCTATCTGCACAGCATTCAGGGCAGCTCCCTTCCTGAGGTTATCAGCAACAATCCACATGTTAATACCGTTTTCTATAGATTCATCTTCTCTGATGCGTCCAACATATGTCTCATCTCTGCCTGCAACATCAACAGGAAGTGGATAGACATTTTTTTCCGGTGCATCAAAAACAATTATGTTAGGAGCTGACGACAGAACTGCCCTCACCTCGTTTGGCGTTATCTTCTTTTCAGTCTCTATATTCAAGCTCTCTGAATGGCATCTGAATACAGGCACACGCACTGTTGTTGCAGTAATCCTTATAGAGTCATCTCCCATTATCTTTTTTGTCTCATTTACCATCTTCATTTCTTCCTTTGTATAACCATTTTCAAGAAACTTATCAATATGAGGAAGCACATTAAAGGCTATCTGGTGAGGATAGACATTGCATTTTATTGGTCTAAAGTTCAGGAGGTCAACTGTCTGCTGCATGAGCTCATCCATTGCATTTTTACCTGTTCCTGAGACGGACTGGAATGTTGTCACAACCACCCTCTTAATCCTTGCCACATCATGAATCGGCTTTAGCACAACAACCATCTGGATAGTAGAACAATTGGGATTTGCAATAATTCCCCTGTGCCATTTCAGGTCATGTGCATTCACCTCTGGCACGACAAGCGGAACCTCAGGGTCCATCCTCCACTGACTTGAGTTATCCACAACAACACAGCCTGATTTAGCTGCAACAGGAGCCCATATCTTTGACCTTTCCGCCCCTGCTGAAAAAAGGGCGATGTCAATACCTTTAAAAGAGTCTTCATACAGGGTTTCCACTGGGACTTTTTCATCTTTAAATGTAAGGGTCTTCCCTTCTGAACGCTCAGAGGCAAAGAGCCTGAGCCTCTCTACGGGGAAGTCCCTTCCATCAAGTGTCTCAACCATTTCGTTTCCAACCGCACCGGTTGCTCCAACAACAGCAACAACATATTTATCTTTTTTCTTAAGCATTTATATTTAATCTATATAATTTGAGTTTGGTTAATCTATCATATATCTTTAGAAAAATTCTATCCCTTTATTCTTTCCAAGTAAAGACACAGACAGAGCGACCTCTCTTAATGCTTCATCTTTTGTATTCCTTAAAATTGGATATTCTTCCATTCGAGAGAAACATCCCTTTTTATTCTAACCTACAGACTATTTAAAATCATCAGCAAAATGATTTCAGGAAGAAAATAGGGTATAATAGTTTTATGAGGATCTCAGAACAGATATTTCCTCGAACTGTTGCTTTAATTGTCTCAACCAATGAAAAGGATAATATCATGACTGCCAGCTTTGTCATGCCAATAAGCTTTAATCCTAAATATCTAGCCTTTTCTATCTCTCCTAAAAGATATACCTTTGAGAATATTAAAAAGATAAAAGAATTCACCTTAAATGTCTGTTCTCAAGAGATGTTAGAGATAGCCAAGATCTGTGGAACTTATTCTGGTAGGGATAAAGATAAGTTTGAACTGGCGAAACTGAAAAAAGAAAAATCAAAACTTGTAAAACCACCAATGATCGAAAACTGTCCAATCTCTTTTGAGTGTAAGATAGAAGAGATGAATGAGTTTGGAGATCACTTTTTAGTCGTTGGAAAGGTTCTCAATGAGGTGATAAGGAAAAGGGATTTTGAACCCCTCCTTCATAAAAGTGGTGATGTGTTTCTGACTGTAGTTTAGCAATGGATATCTTAAATATCCAAGCAGGCTTCAGGATTAATTATGATATGGTCTCCACCAGTAAGGATAATACCAATAGGAAGACCAATATAGATGCCAGAGGGGCTCAGGGTAGATATAATATCTTTCCACACTCTTTCCCCAGAGGTGCAATTCCTTTGGCTCTATGACAGGATAGGTATATTCTATTTCACCTAAGTGCAACGTCTTCTTACCTTTTATTGTACCTGCAACTGTTATCTTTCTTCCTCTACTGTAGATAGCAGTATCAAGATAGCCTATATTGAAGATTAGAAACCTTCCCTCTGAAATATCAACTTCCTTCGGTCTCCCCTGACTATCTAATGGTTTCTGAAGCACCTCAATCTCTGTCCCTTCTTTGAGATTCCTCGAATTAATAATCTCACCACCAACAATAACAGTCTTACCTTTGTGGGCATCAGGGTTTTTGACAATCTCTGAAAAGGGAATTTCTTTTACAGCCTCTTCTCTTAGCCCTTCACTTATCACATGGGCACAGGAGGGGAGGAAGAAAAGAACCAGAAATAAAGCTATTATCTTTTTCATAAAATAAAGTTTAACAAAAGTAGCTAAAAAGATTCTATCACCTTTACCATCTTACACCTTAAGATGGTTTTTTAATTTTATCTTCAGCTTTCCACTCACTGTGTCCAAGAGTATCTCTACAGTCTTGCAGCCAGATCTCTTACAAGGTCGCCGACCTCTGTTGTGCCCATTCCCATATGACCGGCAGCAAGACTCTTTATATGCTTTCCTGTGACTTCCATCACAGCTTTTTCTATAGCCTTCCCGGCAGCATCTTCACCTAAATGCTCAAGCATCATACCGCCAGCACAGATTGCAGCAAGAGGATTAATCACATTTTTGCCTGTATATTTTGGCGCAGAACCTCCAATAGGTTCAAACATTGAGACACCATAAGGATTAATATTGCCACCTGCAGCAATCCCCATCCCACCCTGTATCATAGCACCTAAGTCTGTAATTATGT
Organism: Nitrospirota bacterium; assembly: GCA_040757475.1. Taxonomy (GTDB): domain Bacteria; phylum Nitrospirota; class Thermodesulfovibrionia; order Thermodesulfovibrionales; family SM23-35; genus JACRGU01. The sequence goes on along the minus strand of JBFLWW010000003.1, from coordinate 59,397 downwards.
CCCCGAACATGTTGTCTGTCACGATCACATCAAACCACTCAGGGTTTTTTATGAACCACATTGTTATAGCATCCACATGTGCATAGTCGGCTTTTATCTCTGGATATTCTTTTGCAACCTCGTAGAAGGTTCTCTCCCAGAGGTCAAAGGCAAATGTAAGGACATTCGTCTTACCGCAAAGTGTAAGTTTCTTCATCTTATTTCTCTTTTTACAGTATTCAAAGGCGTAGCGTATGCATCGCTCAACACCCCTCCTTGTATTAATTGATTCCTGTATCGCAACCTCATCAGGCGTACCTTTCCTAAGCACCCCACCTGCCCCTGCATACAGCCCTTCTGTGTTCTCTCTTACAACAACAAAATCTATATCCTCAGGTTTTTTATCTTTTAATGGACAGTCAACTCCAGGATACAGCTTGACAGGTCTTAGATTGATGTACTGGTCGAGCTCGAATCTCAGCCTTAAGAGTATTCCTTTCTCGAGTATTCCAGGCTTTACATCAGGATGTCCTATTGCACCGAGATAAATAGCATTGTATCTTTTCAGTTCAGCAATTGCATTATTAGGCAGAGTCTCACCTGTCTTTAAATACCGCTCTCCACCAAAATCAAAATAATTAAAATTAAGCTTGAATCCAAATCTCTCTGATGCTGCCTTTAATACTTTTACGCCTTCAGCTATGACCTCCGGCCCTGTCCCATCTCCAGGGATGACTGCTATGTTGTAAGATTTACTCATGCTATAACTCCTAATTTAATATATTATTTCTGAAAAATCAGTATATCCTCAACCCCGATTTTACCTTTATCTGCCTCATTCTCTTATCTTGCCTTGCGCTAATAGTGCCTCTTTTGTGTAAAGTTCTCTATTACTTGCATTAAACTCATGTTTGACTTGAATTAGTAATTTATCCAGCGTGTAAATCTGCCACGAGATGGGTATAAATGCTCTTTTACCTCTTCTTTCTGCCGTGTCCAGTTCAAAACTCATTATTAGGTGAAATGCATCTCTTGTAATTTTTGGGTCTTCCGATGGTGAAAAATAAAAGGTTCTAAAGCTCTGATCCTTTGTAAGAGTGTTGTAGGTTTTGCAATCTAAATATACTACTTTTCCACTTTCATCCTCTATGTATATATCAGGATAACCTGCTGCTTTTTTCTTCCCACTTTTAGAAATAGGCTTATCTGCTTTTAATCCGATATTTCTAAGAGCTTCAACAACAAAAGGCTCGATATGATTGCCAGCTTCGTTTGGCCTTGCGGTAAAAATACCTTCTTGAAAAGCCTTTTGTCCACCAAGTTGGGCTGCCTTGCTCAATTGTTCCAGCAATTTCTTGTTTTGGTCAAGTGAAGAATCAAAAGTCAGAACTTTAAAACCAGTAATCGCTTTTATAGCCATGGGGAAAGGGATTCCTTTCATGGGTTCTAAAAATTTATTTATAGCTTTTTCGAGTTGCTTTATGTACTCTTCTTGGTTATCCATATTATCTCCTTATAGCTTTTGAAAAATTAAAATATTTTCCTTTTGCATTACATTATAAAGCCCGAAGATAATCTTATCTATGTTCTTCACCAACTTGAAGCCAATCTTTTCTGCATAATCTATCGTGAATTCAACCGTCTTTACTTCTTGTCCAAGATATGTCGCATTTCCAATAACTATGACAGCATACTTTTTAGGCTTAAGAACTCTAAACATCTCCCTCAAACTCTTTTTCATATCTTCGTTATATAAATCAATCCTTGTTTGTCCTTTCCCTCTAACACCAACAAATTCCTCCCTAATCTCCGAAAGATTATAACCCATCTCTTTTAAGGCATGAGCATCGTTTGAAACATAATCTAAAGCAATTGAGTAAGGAGGAGAAGTAACTATTCCATCAATACTTTCATTACTTAAAGGTAATGACCTTGAGTCTCCTATTTTTATGTCCACCTTGCCTAAATTTAGGTCAATTTCTTTTACTATTTGGACATAATCTGTGACTGAAGAAATCATCAGTTCTAAATTTTTCAAAAATGCGTTAGAAAACTCCCGCCCTCTCCTCGCGTTATCGCTTATAGCAACAAGTTTTGCCATTTTGTAGAAATTCTTTACCTTTTCATTAGGAATTAAATTGAGGGCATCGTCAAAAGTTTTTCCTTCAAGATTGAATAAAGAAGGCTTTATTCTTTTTGTTATCTCTTCTTTCCATTCCAAGATCTGCCGTAGGACATCTACAGATTCTGTTTTTACCATACCTTGAAGAACACAAAGAGGAGACACGTCAATGCCAATACAGTTTATTCCTAAAAGTTGTGCCTCAACAGCAGTGGTGCCGCTCCCAATAAAGGGATCAAGAACGGTACCTCCCTCCTCAATGCCTATAATGTTCAGAAGGGCTCTTATCATCTGAGGGTGAAATTTACCCTTATACGGATAAATCCAATGAGTGAGGTATTGATTTACTGAGCGAGTTCTATTTTTTTGGATGACTTGAAAATAGTCGGTGGGTTTGCCTTTTACAAACTTAAAATATGCCAATCTTTTCCTTATTTTCTCTTCATCTTTTGCCTCTAATAGTTTGAACTCTCTTAGCCCATTAGTTACTTCGAAATGAACTCCAAAAGATTGCAATTCAAGTTGAGCCAACGCTAATTCGTAGATAAACTGAACATTATCAAGGAGTAGTAATTGTTTATCTTGAGATAATTCTTCTGTTTTATATGCCCAGAAAGAATCCAAATCATCTGCTTTTTGAAGCATCCTTTTGCCTTTAAAGTTTTGTATTTTTTCTGCCATTGCCTTTCTCTTTATAACTTATAAATAAAACTCCCCAGCAGAGCCACGTTCAAATGTTGTCATATTTTTTAAATCGGGTAATAAATGGGATATTATCTTCATAATATAGCTCTGTCGCCTTCTGTTTTTCGTCAAACCCTACAAACACTCATTCCAGATAATTTACGCTTTACAAGTTCAATATCGTGATTATCTGAAATTTTCTCTTCGGTCCATCTTTCATATCCACATATTGGACAGATTATCTCAAAGTAAATGGCATCGCCGTTCGAAACGATCATTTCCTCAAAGCTACAATACGGACATTGTGCCGTCCATGTATGTAAGCCCATTCTTTACCCCCCTTTTTAAATTTTCCATTTCTGCAAGTTGAAATAAATAGGGCAATCGCTTTTTGATTTTCTCTACTAACTTTTGATCTTCAAAATCTCTGTCAAACTACTTGACATCTAAGTCTTACTGTTCCTATGCTTACAATCTCAGAAATTCCATTGGGCTTACGATTTTTATGCCTTCGTATTCTTTAATAGGCAAAAGATGACGCCTATCTCCAGTGACAATATATGTTGCTTTTGAGACAACTGCACATTCAATAATTTTATTATCTGCAGGATCTTCCTTGACTATGGATTATTGTGTTAACATCTTCCTCATTTGAAATGTTAAGCTCACGGGCTGTTTTTATGCCCCATTGGCGGATCTGCTGCCACTGTCTGTCATTAATATATTTCCGTAAGGCCTCCCTGAAAAGCTCACTTTTTGTGCGTTTTTCATCCTTTGTGAGTCTTTCTACTTCCTTAACCATTTCAGGCGGTAGGGACAGAGTTATTACTTTTGTTGTCCTCATGGGTAACCTTGTATTTCTTGGTAATACTTTAAATTATGTATTAAATTTTTGCAATACCAACAACTTTTTCTTTGTCCACTCCACAAGCCCGCCAGCAGAGATAAGTTCCTGCATAAACAGAGGGATCGGTTTTGCTGTGTACTTCTCACCACTTGCAAGGTTTTTAATAGTGCCTGTGTCCGCATCCACCTCGACCTCATCACCTTCCCTGATCTTATCTGATGCCTCAGCAGATTCAAAGATAGGAAGTCCTATATTAAAGGCATTCCTATAGAAAATCCTTGCAAAGCTCTTTGCTATGACCGCCTGAATACCAGATGCCTTTATTGCAATAGGGGCGTGTTCCCTCGATGAGCCACATCCAAAGTTCTTGCCTGCCACAATTATGTCGCCTTTTTTAATCTTGATAGGGAAATCCTTATCAGCATCCTCCATCACATGCCTCGCAAGCTCTTCTGGATCAGATGTATTAAGATACCTTGCGGGTATAATTAAATCTGTATTAATGTCGTCACCAAACCTCCAGACCCTGCCTTTGATAATCATTTCTATACCTTTTAAGCTTAAATACTTACCTTTCCAATTCTACATCAGAGGAGAACGACTCTATCCCCTCCGGCCTTTCTGGCCTCTTGCAGGGCATCTTCAACCCGTTTTACAAAAGACCTTAGGTTATCCCCTATGTTAAAGGCTGTCAGGCCAATACTTAATGTCATATGAATATTCTCTATCTCACCTTTATTGTTCAATGGCTCAAAAACTGTTTCTGCAAACATCTTCCTCAGTCTCTCTGCAACAAGCCTTGCCTCATTGACGCCTGTTTCCGGCATAACCACAGCGATCTCTTCATTAATGTATCTGAATTTCATATCTGTATCCCTGAGAGATTTATCTATAATCCATCCTGATCTTGCAAGCAGCTTATCACCCTCGCGAGGGCCATATTTATCGTTATAACCCCTAAAGTCATCTATATCCAGAAGCATTGTAGAAAGAGGGCTGTTGTATCTAAAAGACCTTTTTATCTCTTCTCCGAGCTGTTTATAAAAATGCATCTGATTATAAAGGCCTGTCAGGCTGTCTATAATTGTCAGCCTGCTTAGCTCCTTTTCAGCTTCTTTAAGCCCTGAGATATCTTTGACCGTACAGAGAAATGCATCCCTTCCATCGTACTCTATGCAGACCGCAAGCATCTTTACAAATATAATGCTTCCAGCCCTGTGTACAAGCCTGAATTCGTGAGGTATCTTCGAAGTATCCCCCTTGAGCCTTGCACTAAAATAATCTTTAACAGATAGCCTATCATCCTCGTATATCAGATCGAAAATATTCCTCTTTATAATCTCCGACTCACTGTTAAATCCAAGCATCTCTATCATCATTGAGTTTACAAACCTTACCATATCATCCTGTACAATCATGACCCCTTCAAGGGCGTTATCAACAAAGATCCTGAATCTTGTCTCAGCCTCTTTAAGGGCATTGTCCTTTTCATTAATAATATTCTTAAGAAAAATTACATAATCCATCTGAAGGTTCTTTATAATATCGCTCTGTGTGACAATACCTACAAGCCTGCCGCTCTCATCAACAATCGGGAGCTTCTTAATCCTTTTGTCCTCCACAAATTGTGCTGCCTCAAAGAGCTTCGTACCCTTCCTTGCGGAATAAACCGGAGTGCTCATTACATCCTTTAACATCAGGTCTTCCTTAATCCCTTTTTGAGAGATAATCCTGATAAGGTCCCTCTCAGTAAATATACCTCTTGGTATGCCATCTTCTGCAACAACAACCAAACCGATTTTACTGTATGACATAATCATCATAGCCTCTGATACACTATCGGCAGGGCCAAGGGCAATAACCTTACGGACCATGACCTTATCCACAGTCTCTAACTTGACATAATAATCTATGCCTATATTTTTGATTAAGTCTGTCTGTGTCACAATACCAAGCAGTCTCCCATCTCTATCCACAATGACAAGACGTCTGATGTTATTCGTCTCCATAATGATTGCAGCTTCGTAGAGGCCTACATCAAGAGATAGAGTAACAAGTGGCTTGCTCATGACGCTGGCTGCCATTGTGCTGTCAATGCTGTATTTTGCGACAGCAAGGCGGATTATATCTCTTTCTGTGAGAATTCCAACAGGACGGTCATCTTCAACCACCACCACACAGCTTATATTTCTGTTATTCATCAGGTCAACCACTTCTTTTAAAGGCTGGTCGCTTCGAACAGTCACCACATCTCTGCTTATTACTGACCCTATTGTCTCTTTCATACAAAGATTTTACACTAAATTAGTTTATAATTAAAACAATGTCACAGCTTGAGCAGGAACTTGAAAAGGCAGAGAAAAGTTCAAAGATTAAAAAGAGAAAGAGCCCCTTCCTATAACTCCGCATTTCAGAAAGTACGATGCACCATATTTCATAGAATTTTTAAGACAGATGCTTGAACAAAGATACAGCTCTGAAATCTATACATCTGGATACAAGATTTATTCAACCCTTGACTCGAGGATTCAGCAGGTAGCAGAAGAGGCAGTCAAAAACGGACCCGTTACATTGAAGACTGCACTTGCTAAATCCTTAAATGCTGCGACAGTGCATCTTGCTGACCACCTGGGGGTCAGAAGTGTGATTGAAACAGCCCGGAGACTCGGTATTAAGAGTGAGCTCCAGCCTTATCTACCAACTGCCCTCAGTGCATCTGATGTAACTTTGTTAGAGATGGTATCAGCATACTCTATATTCGCAACAGGCATGTATGCAGAACTTCTGCCCTATGAAAGAATCGTAAACAGGGATATGGGATAATCATTGAAGAGACCACACCAGAGACCAATAAGGTCATTGATGAGGGTATTGTGAATGAGATGAAGGTGCTTCTCGGTGCTGTTGTTAAGGAGGGAACTGCTCAGAAGGCAAAGGAGCTCGGCAGACCTGTTTATGGAAAGACAGGGACAACAAATGATTTCACAGATGCCTGGTTTATCGGGTTCGATGATAGACTCGCTGTAGGTGTCTGGGTCAGAAGAGATGACCACAAACCTATCGGCCTGAAGGAGACAGGAGCAAGGACAGCCCTGCCTATATGGATTGAGTTTATGAAAAAAGTGCCTCTACAAACTCTTCTGGATTGAAATCCCGAAGGTCATCTATTCCTTCGCCCACACCAATCAATCTAACAGGGATATTGAATTCCTTCTTAATCGCAAAGATAATTCCACCCTTTGCAGTTCCATCGAGTTTTGTAAGGGCAATACCTGTAATTCCTATAGCCCTATCGAACATCTCTGCCTGCCTCAGGGCATTCTGACCTGTAGTTGCATCAACTACGAGAAGAATCTCCTGAGGTGCATCAGGCATCGCCTTTTCAATGACCCGCTTCACCTTTCTCAGTTCTTCCATAAGAGGGCTTTTTGTGTGCAGCCTGCCAGCAGTATCCACTATAACAACATCTACACCTCTGTGCTTTGCTGCTACAATAGCATCAAAGGCAACTGCAGCAGGGTCAGAGCCACTCTGGTGTTTAACAAACTGGGCGTCTGCTCTCTTTGCCCATATCTCGAGCTGCTCAATTGCAGCAGCCCTGAATGTATCAGCCGCTGCAAGTAAGACAGAAAGGCCCTGAGAACGGAACCTGCTTGCAAGCTTTCCGATAGTTGTTGTTTTGCCCACACCATTCACACCAACAGCAAGAATCACAAAGGGTCTATCTCCATAGACCACAATCGGCTGTGAATAGCCGAGGATGGATACCATCTTTTTCTTCAGCAGCTCCTTTACACCATCGGTATCTTTGATTTTTCCTTTAGCCACCTCTTCCCTGATTGCCGCCATTGTCTCTGCTGCGGACCCTGGCCCAACATCAGATGTAATCAATGTCTCTTCAAGCTCCCCTAATGTCTCTTCATCAATCTTCCTGCCTGCAAATATTAATTCAACCTTTTCTACAAAACCTTTTCTCGTCTTTGTGAGGCCCTCTCTAAGTCTTTCAAAAAACCCCATTATTCCCCCCTTCTAAAAATACTTACTACCCTCTAAAATAGCCTCTTTATCAATCAGGTATTTATCACCTTCCAACTTCCCCTTGAGTACAATCGGATAACAGCTTCCGATTCCTTCCTTCAGGCTCCTTAGGGAATATCTTATATCACATGCCCTGCAAACAACATCTTTTCTGTCCACTCTATATCCCATCTTCTTTGGATAACATTTAGCACATGCATCAAAGTAAGACTGGACTTCATTGTCTATCTTCAGGACAAAGAAGTTGATAATCTTTCTGTCATTGCGGAACGAGTAAAACACCGGGACCTCATCTTTCAATCCATTTGTATCAATTACCACCTTTGAGCCATCAAAAGGGACATCCGGATAAACAGGTTTCCCTGTACAGCTATAAAGTACTAAAACAATATTCAAAGATATAAAGATCTTTCTCACCCCAAATTTTAAATTTTTCTTATGGTATTAATCAATCTGCATCGAGGACTTTAATGTCATGAGCAGGTATAATATTATCTATGGGAAATCATTATTGTTTCATTATCCCGCGGCTGAATGGTCAGGAGATCGAGGAAAACTTTAACTATTATCTCAATCTGGTAAAAAAAGGTGTTGCAGGATTTATTGTCTTTGGCGGAGAATTAGAGACCGTCAGGGATGGGATTAGAAGACTTCAGAAAGAAGCGAAATTGCCCCTTATCATCGCATCAGACCTTGAGCAGGGACTCGGTCAACAGCTAATAGGTGGGACACTCTTCCCCCCTGCTATGGCGATTGCATCAGCAATCAAAAGTAGTCAGCAGTCAGTAGTCAGTAGTCAAAAGTTGAAACTTCTAAGAAGTGCATTAAAGGCGATTGCTATTGAAGCTAAGTATGCAGGGATAAATACAATATTTGCCCCTGTATTGGACATAAACACCAATCCCAAAAACCCTATAATCTCAACAAGGGCATTTGGTGAAGATACAGAGACAGTCTCATTTTTCGGATGTGAAATGATAAAGATATTACAGGCTAATAGGATTACAGCATGCGGTAAACATTTCCCTGGCCACGGTGATACAGAAATCGATTCGCATATAAGTACGCCGACGATAAAAAAAGACCTGCAATCGCTTGAAAAAACAGAGCTTGTACCTTTCAGGAATGCCATCAAGAAAGGTGTAAAAATGATTATGCTCGGACATCTCAATGTACCTGCAATAGACCCATCCGGTATCCCTGTATCAATTTCAAAGAGGGCTGTAAGGTTTCTTAGGAATGAGATGAAATTTAAGGGCATCATTATAACAGATGCACTTAATATGCACAGTTTAAACAGTTCGACAATAGAAGAGAAGGCATCTTTGATGGCACTCAGGGCAGGTGTAGATCTGCTCTTGCATCCATCAGACCCGGATAAAGTTGCCGTATATCTTAAAAAGAGCAATTATCCTTTAGAACTTAGAACTAATAACTTAGAATTTAGAACTAAAATCAATACTTCTCACTTCTCACTTCCCATTTCCTACTTCAAAAAACACAGAAAGATCTCAGAAGAACTTACAAGAAAAGCAATAAAGGTATACAGTGACATAAAATTAACAAAAAGGTCATTCCTGATTATTCTTAATGATGAAGCAGTAGAAAAAGGGAGAAGATTTGTAGAAAGCCTGAGAGAGAAATTTATAGGGCTTAATTATCTTATAATCCCTCATGGGTCTGAAATACCGTGGGATGCGATTCCCGGAGACATGCGTATTATTGTTGCTGTATTTTCAGAAATAAGGGCATGGAAAGGAGGTGCAAGCCCCTGGCTTCTAAGACAGATAAAATATTTAAGTGATAGGGCTGTATTATTTATATCCTTTGGCAGCCCTTATCTGCTTGAAGGCTTAACACCAAAAATCCTCGCATATTGGGACTCTGAATCCGCACAGGAGTCAGTTGCATCACTTCTACTTCGCTTGTTTAATTAGTATTTAGTATAATGAACTCAAGAAACTTTTTTATGGAGGTAAAGATGGCTGAAGAAAAAACATTTGAAGCTCTTTTAAGAGAGCAGAAGATTTTCCCTCCTCCCCGAGATTTTCAGGAAAAGGCCCATGTTAAAAGTATAGAGGATTACGAAAGGCTTTATAAACAATCCCTAAGTGACCCGGAGGGATTCTGGGCAAATATGGCAGAGGACATCTCATGGTTCAAGAAATGGGATAAGGTTATGGAGAGCGACCTTCATAATGCTAAAATCTCCTGGTTTAAAGGTGGCAGATTAAATGTCTCATATAACTGCCTGGATAGACATTTAGCAACACCTCGCAAAAATAAGGCAGCTATCATCTGGGAGGCAGAATCCGGGGAGAACAGGATATATACTTATCAGGAATTGTATCGCTTAGTCTGCCGTTTCGCCAACCTTCTGAAAAAATATGGGGTTAGTAAGGGAGACCGTGTTGCCTTTTATCTACCAATGATTCCTGAGCTTGCCATTGGTATGCTGGCCTGTACCCGGATCGGTGCAGTCCATAGTATTGTCTTTGGAGGATTCAGTGCATCTGCCTTAATGGATAGGCTTAATGATTGCGAGGCAAAAGTCCTTGTGACATCTGATGGAAGTTTCCGAGGTGGAAAGGTGATTCCCTTGAAAAAGAATGCTGATATAGCCATGGAGGGTGCACCTTCGGTAGAAAGCTGTTTTGTTGTGAAGAGGACGCATACATATATTGAGATGAAGGGTGGACGAGACCTTTTTCTTGACGATGAGTTATTTAAGGCTGATATCATTTCATATTGCGAACCTGAACATCAGGATGCAGAAGACCCGCTTTTTATACTCTACACGAGTGGAAGTACGGGAAAACCAAAGGGTCTTCTTCATACCACAGCAGGGTATATTGTATACGCTGCCACAACCTTTAAATACATCTTTGACTATCGCGAAGAGGATACATTCTGGTGCACAGCAGATATAGGCTGGATAACAGGACATTCCTATATCGTCTATGGGCCACTCGCATGCGGCGCTACCAGTATTATGTTCGAAGGCGTCCCGACCTATCCTGCACCAGACAGATACTGGGAGATCGTTGAAAAATACAGGGTGAATATATTCTATACAGCACCAACTGTTATCCGTGCCTTAGCCAGAGAGGGAGAGGAATGGACAAGGAAACGGGATTTAAGCAGTCTTCGACTCTTAGGTTCTGTAGGAGAGCCAATTAATCCAGAGGCATGGCTCTGGTATCATCATTTTATCGGAAGTGAGAGATGTCCTATTGTTGATACATGGTGGCAGACAGAGACAGGAGGCATTCTTATCTCTTCCCTGCCGGGTGCTATTCCTCTGAAACCTGGTGCTGCTGGAAGGCCTTTTTTCGGGGTAAAACCAGGCATCTTCAAGGCTGATGGTAAAGAGGCTGGAATTAATGAAGAAGGTGCCTTGGTGATAAAGACAGCATGGCCAGGGATAGCCAGAACAATCTATGGCAATCCAAAACGCTATTATGAGACCTACTTTTCTCAATATCAGGGGAACTACTTCTCTGGAGATGGTGCCAGAATAGACAGTGATGGGGATTGCTGGGTACTCGGCCGTATTGATGATGTAATCAATGTGTCAGGCCACAGATTGGGAACAGCCGAGATAGAGAGTGCCCTCGTTGCTCATCATGGTGTTGCTGAGGCAGCCGTAGTTGGCTTCCCTCATGAGATAAAGGGTCAGGGTATATATGCCTTTGTCGTCCTGAAAAGTGGTATTGAGAAGAGCAGCGAACTTGAGAAAGAACTTGTCATGCAGGTAAGAAAGGATATCGGGCCTATCGCCACTCCTGACAAGATACAGTTTACTGATGGGCTTCCAAAGACCAGAAGCGGAAAGATAATGCGACGCATCCTCAGAAAGATAGTAGAGGGGAAACTCGAAGAGATCGGTGATACAACAACACTGGCTGACCCCTTTGTGATAGAGAAACTATTGAAGAGTTAATAATAAGGGGGGTTCGTGGGAGAGATTTAATCTCCCCCACGCCCAAAGGAGGTAAAAGATGTGGTATGTATCTATCTTTGATGCCAAGGAGAATATCTCGAGAGAAGAGATCAGAAAAGAAAGGGAGGAGTGGATAAAAAAAGGCAGGGATAAAGTCTTTCACCAGAAGTGCAGGACAATTAACCGATATGAGGTCATTGGGAGGTCTCCATTAAAGATTATCTTTGTGATTGAGACAGATGACCCTTATGCATTAATTCTCCTCTCCCGGCACTTTGGTGATGGATGGAATTCTGTTACATACCCGATGATACAGCGTGAGATATACGAGGCACTGGAGGAAGACACAACTATTATTGGTGGTTAATGAAAGCTAATATTCTAAAATTAAAATTTATAGGCTACCTAAAAATTTTCTTGACAAAATTATTAAACTCTAATATTAATATAATCAATAAGCGCCTCGTTACCTCCCCTAAGCTGCTGTCCATATCCCAAGGACAGCAGCATTTTTTCTAGACCCTGATTTTCCCTTAAATCTCGATAAGTTCATATCTTCTACTGCCAAGACCGAGTCTCTCTGCCTCCTCAACCTGAAGTATATAAGGCTTGTGATGTAACTTCAACAGTATATCCTCTCCAGGTGTTATATCTCTTTCCTGAGCCATGGATGCTGGTAGGGGATGCGCATTCAAAAGGATATCTATGCTTGCCTGCTCTATAGAAACTATATCATCTGATATAAGTATCCCCTGATCCTGAATTACAGGGACATCAGCAGCAGGCATACAATCGCATTCAGGCTGTATCTCTGTCAGAAAATTAATATAGATAACCTTATTTGATTTAAATGTGCTTAAAACAGCCTTTGCCGCCTCTGAGAGTGAGCGTATAAACCTTTCATCATCACAGGGAAGGGAAACTGCCTCTGACTGGCAGACCCTGACGCACCTGCCGCACCTCCAGCACTCATCACCATCCCATATCAGTTTATCATTTTCGAATGTTACTGCATCGAGTGGGCATATCTCCTCGCATTGATAGCATAGCTCACATTTCTCCTTATCCCAGACCAACTTCCCTTCTCCAATCGTATGCATTGCACCCCTTCCATACTTCCAGCCAAGATGTCTGTGTTCTGAACTAACACCTCCCATAGCAACATTCTTTATAGCACCACCGTAACCTGCATTTATGTGGCCTTTTACATGTGAGCAGACAACCATTGCAGGGACATCGTATATAAGGCTTGCTACAGCGATCTCTCCGAGGATTTCACCGGCCTTAACCATGATATTATCACGTCCGTAGAGCCCGTCAGCAAGCACTACTGGTACACCGCATGATAGATGATTTATGCCATTCCGGTTTGCAACCTCAAGATAATCAAGCCCCTTAATCCTTACAGTATCCGTAACAAAGGGTTTTGCACCAATATTTTTCAGTGCATCTACAACCTTCCTCAGAAAAACAGGCCTCACTATCCTGTGTGCACCCTCAGAGCCAAAGTGTGTCTTTACTGCAACCCATTCATCTGGCTCAAAGTATTTACCCAAATCTATCTCCTTAAGAAGCCTCTCCAGCTTCCCCGGCATGCTGTCATCATATTTCCATTTTTTTACCCTTGCTGATGCAAAGTATACTTTTGACATATACACTCCTTTCATTTTATTAACAATAGCTGGTTGTCTTTTGACCTTGATTCACATATGCTTGTTACATAGATAGCTGGCCTGTCTATTACAGGGCACTTTGCCTCACAGATACCACAGCCTATACAGAGCTCAAGATCAACCTTTGGCTGTTTTAACTTTTTCACCCTTCCATTTTTTTCTTTCACCTCTGCCTCTTCAAACCATATAGCCTTCTTTGGAGTAGGGCAGACCTCCTCACATACTATACATTCCCTCCCATGTACATATGGCAGGCAGCGGTCTTTATTAATAAAGGCAAGCCCGATCTTTACCTTCACCTTTTCTTCTAAACTAAGTCTTTTTATCGCACCTGTAGGGCATACCTGTCCACAATGGGTACAGCGGTATTCACAATATCCAAGCCTCGGCACAAGTAGAGGTGTCCAGAGTCCTTCAATGCCTGCCTCAAAAAGGGTTGGCTGAAGCCCATTTGTAATACATACCTTCATGCACTCACCACATTTGACACATCTCTTTATAAATTCTTCTTCTGACAAGGCACCTGGCGGCCTTATGAGAATGGGATTAGGGTTTTTCTTAATCCTTCCCAATCTTATAAATGGCACTGCGATAGCACCAGAAACAGCAGAGATAATAAACCTTCTTCTACTCAGGTCAGACCTACTCCCTCTTTTTTGCCTCTAAGGCTAAAGCTTACTGCATCATCAGGACAGACCCTTTCACAGTTAAAACAGTAGACACATTCTAACTGTCTCCAGAGACCTTTTCTGTAAGGGGCGGCCCTTCCATGACATGTCCTATCGCAGTAGCCGCACTCTGTGCAGTCCACTGATACAAATCTCTTTAATAATGCGGATCTTGAGATAATGCCTAAAAAGGCACCGAGCGGACAGAGATTATTACACCAGAAGCGGCGCTCAAGGAGATTCAATGTGAGGATTCCAATAAATATAAGTGAGATGGGGTCTAAAATGCCTGCAATCTGCAATGTAAAGATTGATGAGACAAGTATAAAGGTTAATATGTAATATTTGACCCCATGCCAGTCTCTCCATCTTCTCTCTGTCCTGAAGCCAACCATGGAGTTTATTGTGCCGAGAGGACATACCCACCCACAAAAGACCCTGCCCAAGACAAAGGTTAATGCTACCGTAATCATAGATAACAGAAAGAGGTTCTTGATAATTGAATGGTTTGACAGAAGGGTTACAAGGAATATCAGAGGGTCAAAATCGAGGAAGACCTTAACTGGATAGCCTAATTCATCCCTGCCTGTTGATTCTGTTTCGAAAAAAAGGACTAAGAATATAAGTAAAAAAAGCCCTTGTGAGATACGGCGCAGCCCTAAAATACTCATGTTTCAAGACCTCATATGTTTCACATTCAGATTCTCAATGTCAATCTTTCCTAACCCCCTTTTTGCAGCAATAGTGAGATATCTGAGGTCCCTACCCTTCATCCCAAAGAGGGTTGCACCATATGCATCAACAGCAACCTGGCCAACACCTGCAATTACTGTATCAAGCCTTCTTACATCCTTTAAGCCTCCACCCTGCGGGCCATTGGCTATAAGAATTCTTACTGCATCGAGAATTGTTAAGGTTGGTTTTATAGCAAGGCTAAGGTCAGCAAGGCTCTCATCTATATTCTGGTGTAGAAGTCGCCTTGAACCTCCTATAACACCCATCCAGTTTTTCATAGCCATTGTAAGCCTTGCGAGGTTGTGATGTTTGGCAATCGGGATATTTATGAGTTTGTCAGCCTCAAAGATATCCTTATAAATTGGCCATCTCTTAAGGACAGTGCCTTTTATTTCTATATCAATGAATCTCCTTTCATCAATATAGCTCACCTCTGCACCTGCCCTTTTTGCTGCCTCAGCAATATCACTCTGCACATAACATCGCCTCGGGTCGTTGACTGGCCTATCAAATACTTTTACCTTTTTTGCCCCTGCCTCAAGGCATAGCCTTACCACTGTGGCCACCACATCTGGATTGGTATTAGCTGCATGCTCTAAAAGCCTGTCAAATGCTATATTTGGCTTTATTACAACAATATCACCCCTGGAGATAAATCTCTTAATCCCTCCGAGGGCATTTATTACTGAGGTGGTTATAGTTGATTCAGTTCCTGCTTCTCCCATCCAGCCCAATTTCACAAGCTCGATTTCCTTAAGATCACGCGTACCAATTTTATGCACAATATCAGCAATAGCGATATGCTTAGCAGGTGGTTTGAGGGGTATATTCTCGCCAAAATAGGCGAGGCGTTTAAGCTCGAGGATTTTCAGGCCGACTGCATCCAATGCGACTGGGTCTGTTCCTATAAGAATACCTTTATAGGGCCATGTGTATGTTGGGTCAAAATGATGTGGGCCGATGCCATGGAAAAGGGGTGTGAGTAAGATAAGGACATTCAGCCTTGTCTTATCTCTTACTACCGGCAATCTCCATATTGCACCTAAATCTGCACATGAGTCAGGGTGATAAAGAGGAGGCCAGGGTGTGAACATGATATAGTTTTTGATGCATCCACTTTTTGTAGCCTTTACATCCCCAGGCATATAAGCATTTATAAAGCCCTCAAAGGCTGTCTTTGCCTCTCCTATATTCTGATATTGCACTAAGTTGTATGCGAGGTATATCTCTCCAGCCCCATCCATATAATCATAGATGGTTTCTCTGTTGTAATTTTCGACCTTTTTCTGGGCCTTCCAGCCATATATTTCATCAGGTAGAAATTTCAGCATTGGATTTTCTGTTGTATCTACCATCGAAGAGGTTAACATTATTGTAAGGATAAAGAATGCCCTAGCACTTGCGTCATGTAACCTTGACTGCTTTATCATACTTTTGCAAGCTTATTATAAATCCATCCAATCAATGTTGCACTTATGAGTCCATCAATGAAACCATAAATCAGTCCAAGAAAACTGCCAACTGGTGAGATGGTATATCCAGGATAGATAGACTGGGCAAGGGCCTCAAGAAATAGCTTTGCATAGCCTGTGTAATATGACACCCATGTTGTGATAAATAATGAGCCTCCCCATACAGCTCCTAATGCTACACCAAGTGCAACCGGCCTTAGCTTCATTTCATAAACTCCTATTCGGAAATAAGGAAGGATAGGCTTTTATCATAAAGTTCTTTTTTGCTCAGGCCATATGCCTCAGCAACCTTCTTCACAGCCTCTTTTCTGCTAAGCCCTTTTTTCATAAGGGCGCTTATCTCCAGAAGTGCATCCACATCTAAAGGTTTTTCTCCTCTATATTTGCCTTCAACAACAATCACATATTCACCTGCAATAGTTACTTCTCTCAGTTTATCAAGGATATCCGAGACATTGCCTCTCAACACCTCTTCATGGACCTTGGTAATTTCTCTTATTAATGCAATCATGCGATTTCCGAGGACATCTTTTATATCGGCGAGGGTCTCAAAGACCCTGTGGGGTGCCTCATAAAAGATAAGTGTCTTCTCTTCAAAGGCAAGCTCCATAAGTGTCTTCTTCCTCTGAGATTCTTTTGGAGGTAAAAAACCGATGAATATAAACTTCTCAGTCGTCAATCCAGAGATAGAAAGGGCAGCGATCAAGGCAGAGGGGCCCGGAATTGGGATAACCTTAATACCCTTCTCTATTACCTTTTTTATCAACACTGCACCTGGGTCTGATATCCCCGGGGTCCCTGCATCTGTAATAATGGCAACAGACTGGCCTGAATGAAGCTTATCAAGCACCACCTCTGATCTCACCTTCTCTCTTTCTCCCCAGTAACTTATAAGAGGTTTTGAGATGCCATAGTAGTTTAAGAGTTTCATCGAGTGTCGTGTATCCTCTGCTGCAATAACATCAACTTCTTTCAGAACCCTTAATGCCCGCAGAGTAATATCTTCAAGATTACCAATTGGTGTAGAAACCACATAAAGAATACCATTCATATTGTTTGCTGTGTTTGCTTGATTTACGGAGTAAACTTACTTTATGTTCAACATTTTTCTGAGTTGCCTGTCTGTCTTGACCACTTCATCCACATTGTCGCCTGTGAGCTCCCAGGTGTATTTGCCCTCGGCTGAACGTTTAAGTTTAATCTTAACAGGCTTTTGGGGCTTAACCTGCTGGATTTCAGGCTGTTTCTTGAACTGAAAGTTAGCTTTTTCAGCAGAAAAAGCAATGATAGAGAAAAACAGGATGATAAAAAGCGATAAAAACAGTTTCACCTTTAATGACCTCGGTACCATCAGTAACTCTTATATCTATTCGTTATCGGAAATCGCCTGTCCCTTCCAAAGGCCCTCGGCGTTATCTTTATTCCAGGAGGTGCCTGCCTTCTTTTGTATTCACTTCTGTCTATCATCCTCACAACCTTCTGTGCACATTCAGGCTCACATCCAAGTAATAGTATTTCCTCAAAGCTCTTGTCATCCTCTATATATGCCTTCAGTATGGGGTCAAGCACAGGATAAGGTGGAAGCGTGTCTGTATCCTTCTGGTCAGGTTTCAACTCTGCAGAGGGCTCCTTCCATAGAATCCTCTCCGGGATTACAGCCCTCCCCTCTCTCTTATTCTTCCACTTACAGAGCTCATATACCATTGTCTTTGGCACATCCTTTATGACCGCAAACCCGCCTGCCATATCTCCATACAATGTTGCATAACCAACGCTCATCTCAGACTTATTCCCTGTTGTAAGTACAAGCCACCCGAATTTATTTGAGAATGCCATGAGAATATTGCCCCTTATCCTTGCCTGGAGGTTCTCCTCTGTTATATCTACCGGCAGACCGTGGAATTCCTTTTTCAGGCTATCGAGATAGCTCTGGAATACGCTATCAATAGGCACATCTATTATCTTTATCCCCAAATTGTCTGCGAGTGCATAAACATCCTCCTTGCTTTCCTTTGAAGTGTACGGCGAAGGCATCAAAAGTCCTGTCACATTCTCTTTACCGAGAGCATCTACTGCAATCGTCGCTACAAGTGCAGAATCAACACCACCACTCAGGCCGATAACAACACCCTTAAATCCATTTTTATTAACATAGTCAGCCGTACCAAGTGTAAGGGCTTTATAAACTTCTTCCATGGTCTCTAAAATTATTTCTTCCCTGTGAGGAATTGCTTTATGTTTTGCCCCTGATTTTTCAGCAGGTATGATTACCTTTTCTACAGTGCCTGGTTCAAGCGATAGGGCTTCCTGCCTTCTTATCGGGTCGTGAAGCCTTCTCATCATTATTGCTTCGAGATCGAGGTCAACAACAATCAGCTCTTCCTCGAACTGTTTACCCCTCGTTATTACATTACCCTTCTCATCAAAAATAAGGCTACCTCCATCAAATACAAGTTCATCCTGACCACCAACAGCATTAAGATATGCTATTATAACTGCACTGTCAGATGCCCTTGTCGAAAGCATCTTCTCCCTGAATGCAGCCTTACCGATATGATACGGAGACGCATTTATATTAATGATAATATCTGCACCTGCAAGGGCCTGCATCCTCGTCGGCCCCTCAGGATACCAGATATCCTCACATATATTGATTCCGATTATTGATTCGCCAAACTGGTATACAGGACATCTGGTCCCTGCCCGAAAATACCTGTATTCATCAAAAACACCATAGTTAGGAAGGTACATCTTATGGTATACATCAATCAGTCCGCCATCATATATAATCGCAGCGGCATTGTAGATATCGTCTCTTCTGTCAACAAAACCAACTATTGCAGTAATGCCTTTAGTTTTATCCTTAACCCTTTTAAGGGCATCGAGATTATCCTTTATGAACTGCGGCTTCAGAAGGAGGTCTTCAGGCGGATAGCCTGTTATTGATAGCTCAGGAAATACAACTATATCAGCACCGAATTCCCTTGCCTTCTCAATATAATCGGTAATCTTTGAGGCATTACCATCAAGGTCTCCGACGATAGGGTTAATCTGCGCAAGGGCAATTCTGAGCGTCTTCATTCATCTAACCATGCTTTCATTTCTATGCATAAATAATATCATATCCATACCACCTTCTTGAAATCCTTTATTCCTTCAACTATAAGGCCTGTGCTGCCTCTGTGTCCAACCTTCAGCTCTGATTCAAGGTTATAGTATCTGAGACAGGTACCACACGAATAAATCTCGACTCCCATAGACTCTATCTCTTTCAGCAGTTTTATTGACTCATCATCAATGGTAGTAAGCCTTACAACTGCATTTTAAAAAAATATGGTATGTGGAATCTCTTTTGCAGCCCTTATAGTATCAAGAAAGGCAATCATAAGAATTTTCCCTAACTCCTCTTCTTTCCCTAGTGCATCAGTGCCTATAACAAGCAGAACATCTTTATCTGTTTCTTTAAACTTATCACTCGTCACTCGTAACTTGTCACTTTCTTATGGCTCACATACATGGCCCTTGACTATTTTTACATGCCAGTATTTGTCATCCTTGATTGTCTCAATGTCCATTCCTTCTTTTCTGGCAAAGCGGGCGATATTCTTCACAGATGCCTCATTGTCAACAAGCACCTCAACAATGCCCTCAGTCATCTTTGCCAGTGCATCCTGCGCCAGAGACACTGGCTTCGGGCATCCAAGCCCCCTCGCATCTATCTTCATATTAATATTACCCCCTTATCCACACTTACACGTCCCGCCTCTTACCCGCACTGCCCAGTATCCATTCTTCTCTTCAACTTCGGTTGTACATCCTGACATGGATGCAAATGCCTGGATCTTCTTAGCATATTCCTTTGTGCTAACCATGACTTCAATAAATACATCAGTAGTGCATTGAGAAGATAAAGCCTCCTTAAACTTTTTGAATAGTTCTGGGTCTTTAAGCCCTCTAACATCTATAATCATAAATACTCCTGCCTTCGGCACTCACAGGTTGACTATAATATATAATTTATTTAAAAATAAATAAAATCATACATCAGAAGGGAGTAAAAATGATTTTAAAGGAAAAAAGGTTATACATAATAAGAATCTTTATCGCACTCGTACTTATACTGGGGGGTATATTTCCATTTAGTGTTGTGTTTACATCCAGCGTTTATGCCGGAAACCCTGAGATATCCAAGCAATCAATAGAACTTCTGACCAAGACCGGCCAGGCAATGGCAGAGATTGCAGGTGCTGTTAAGCCTGCTATTGTCAATATATCAACTACAAGGACAATAAAGATTCAGGAAAGAATAGACCCATTCTTTGATGACCCATTCTTCAGAAGGTTTTTCGGAGACAATTTTGGCCGTCCGAAGACGCCGAGAGAACATAAAACAGTAAGTCTCGGTTCTGGCGTAATCGTATCCGCTGACGGTTACATCCTTACAAACAACCATGTCATAAAAGATGCTGATGAGATAAGGGTTCTTCTGTCAGACAAAAAGGAGTTTAAGGGAAAAGTAGTTGGCACTGACCCTAAAACAGACATTGCTGTAATCAAAATAGATGCGACAAATCTTCTGACCATCACATGGGGTGATTCTGATGGGTTAAAGGTTGGAGAGGTAGTTCTGGCAATAGGTAATCCATATGGGTTAAACCAGACAGTTACTATGGGCATAGTGAGTGCTGTAGGAAGGGCTAATGTCGGTATAGCAGACTATGAGGATTTCATTCAGACAGACGCTGCTATAAACCCTGGAAATTCAGGTGGTGCCATGGTCAATGTAAAAGGAGAACTTGTTGGCATTAACACAGCCATATTCAGCACAAGTGGAGGCTACCAGGGAATCGGGTTTGCTATTCCGAGCAACATGGCCAAGGCCGTAATGGATAGCCTGATTAGCAAAGGCAAGGTTATACGTGGATGGCTTGGGGTATCGGTGCAGAGTATAACGCCAGAGCTCGCTAAACAGTTCAATCTAAAGGAAGAAAAGGGTGTGCTTGTTGGAGATGTTGTCGAGGGAAGCCCTGCTGAAAAAGCTGGTATTCTGAGAGGCGATGTAATAATAGAGTATGAGGGCAAAAAAACTGATGAGCCTTACCACCTGAGAAATATGGCCGCAAACACAATACCAGGAAAAGAGGTCAAACTAAAAATTTTAAGGGAAGATAAAACAATAACAATAAAGGTCACTATTGGTGAGCTTCCAGCAGATATGCAAAAGACAGTAAAAGGTGAATATGAAAATGCCTTAAGAGGAGTCGGAGTTCAGGATCTGACACCAGAAATCCAGAAAAAACTTAACATACCTAAAAGAATAACAGGCGTTGTTGTTACTGACATTGATGAAGGCAGTCCTGCTGAGATAGCCCTGATGCAGGGGGATGTGATACAGGAGATAAACAGAAAAAGGATAAGTAATGTCGGTGATTATAAGAATGTAGTAGCCAAGATAAAACCTGGTGAAGATATACTATTTCTCATATTCAGAGGCGGCTCATCAATGTATATTACACTGTCAGAAAAATAAAAAGGGGGGCGAGGGGTCTGGGATTCAAGGATTCGAGTAATTAATTTTAGCTCGAACCCTTGAACCCTCGAATCCTTAAATCCTTCTTTATTTTCTCCATAACCTCGAGGAGTGGCATATTTAGCCTCTTTGCGATTTTCTTACAATCTTCATATTCAGGAGTCATCTTCAAAATCTTATCTCCAAGCCTTGAAAATTTTACCTTTACCTTCCCAAATTCTGTATCTATCGTTTTAATCTCACGCTGAAGGATTCTCCTTTTAACCTCATAAAACCTTACTCCTATGGTTGTTGTCTCTTCCAGTATAATCCTTATTAGCTCTTCGCTCTTCGCTTCGTTACAGAGCACTGTCAGCTTTATTCCCGGTCTTCCCTTCTTCGTTATCACCTGTGTAAGATATATATCAAGTACACCTGCCTTAAAAAGCTTCTCCATCACATATTCGTATATCTGTGGGTTCATATCATCAATATTAGTCTCAATAACTATTACCTTTTCATCCTTCTGGTCAGTGGTTGCTGGCCACTGGCCACCTATAAAAAGCCTCAGCACATTGGGTCTCTTTTTAAAATCTCTACTTCCAGCACCAATACCAATCTTTTCAATATTCATAAATGGTATATCTCCAAATCCCGATGAAAGCTCTTTAAGTATTGCTGCACCTGTTGGTGTAGTCAGCTCAAATAATCCTGAATTAAATTCAGGATCTGTTGAATACACAGGTACTCCCTTCAAAATCTCGGCTGTTGCAGATGCAGGCACAGGAAGGACTCCATGCTCTGCCTCAACAGAACCACTTCCGATATTTATAGGGGATGAGTAAACCTTTTCTACACCAAGTATACCAAGACCTATAATCGTCCCAAAAATATCCACAATACAATCCACACCACCAAGTTCATGGAGATGGACATTATTAAATGTCTCATTATGAACTTTTGCCTCAGCCTCAAAAAGCCTTCTGAAAATCTTAAGCCCCTTTTGCTTTATATCATTTGACAATAAAGAAGTTCTAATTATCTTCTCGACATCCTTCCATCTCTTTGCTCTTTGCTCTTTGCTTTTTGCTCTTTGAATAACATCCGCCTTGGTTGCCCTGAATCCTGCACGCTTAACCTTTTTAGTTCTGAGTTTATAGCCCTTTATTGGAATTTTTCTGAGTTCATTCTCCAACTTCTTTATGGAGACGCCTGCATCCACAAGTGCCCCAAGGCACATATCACCACTTATTCCGGAAAAACAGTCAAAATAAGCTATCTTCAAAAAGCCCTCCTATAATTTCAATCATAGTAAATATTACCCGAAAACAAATTCCTTATAAAGTCTAATATTAACCGTTTGACATATTCTTTTCTTTTAAGTTATTTTCAGCTATGGTAAGCTGGAGTTTTAGATAGTGCTGGCGAGCTTTCTTATAAAACCAGGCACCATCGAACTGCGTGAGATAGCCACCCCTGAACCTTCTGAGGGGGAAATCCTTGTTAGGATAAAGTCTTCTCTTACATGCGGTACTGATTTAAAGGCATTCCTCAGAGGTCATCCTATGATACCTATGCCCGGGTTATTTGGCCATGAGTTCTCTGGAGTAGTTGCAGATGTAGGGAAAAGAGTCAAAAAATTTAGGGCAGGGGATGGGATTATGGCGGTCCATAGTGCACCATGCAATAAGTGTATATTTTGCAAAAAAGGACTCTATAATCTCTGTGAAAATATCATGTCTACAAAGGTGTTGGGTGCCTTTGCAGAGTACATACTACTACCTGCCTATATCGTAAAGCAGAATGTCTTCCACAAGCCTGACAGTCTTAGTTTTGAAGAAGCTGCATTTCTTGAACCGCTGTCATGTGTGGTGCATGGGATGGAACCGCTTGGGATAAAAGAAGGAGATTCTGCATTAATTTTAGGCTCAGGCCCAATTGGTCTTCTCCATATATGCCTTGCAAAATCAAAAGGTGCAAGGGTCTTAATCACTGGTATGGAGAACAAAAGGCTCAAGGTTGCAAAACAGCTCGGTGCTGAATTTGCGGTGAGGCCAGAAAATCTAAACAGCATAATAAATGATTTTACAAAAGGCACTGGTGTCGATTATGTCTTTGAATGCACAGGAGAGCCTGATGTCTGGGAGGCATCTGTCAATTATGTAAGAAAGGGTGGGACAATTATCCTCTTTGGAGGCTGCAAAGGAGGCACTACTGTGACTTATGATACAGGAAGACTGCATTACGATGAGATAACCTTGAAAGGCGTCTTTCATTTTACACCGGATGATGTAAAAAAGGCATATTACCTTTTAAAAGATGGGAAGATAAAGGTAGAAAAACTTATCTCAGGAATTTATTCTCTGAAAGACCTTTGTAAGGCATTTCAGCGGTTGATAAATGGTGATGGGATAAAGTATGCAATCATTCCATAGGCCATAGCTCCCTTCCGAATTTTTGCCTGAATAGCTCTAACTGTACCTGAAATATTGCTATAGTTTCAGGACTTACTTTTATATTCATTATTATTAAACTTCTTTTTCATAATAATTTCTCCTCTTCAAAAGTCGTGGCAGCTTCTATGTCTAACGCTAAAGTCACCTGTGCGAAGTATCAGGTAGAATGACTGGTTATGCCTGTTTTAAAAATATTTTAAAGACCTAACCATAAATGTACTGCATTTCCGATTTCCGTAATCTGCTGATAAGACAATTCACCAAGCTTTCTAATTAACCTTGCTTGAGGAATTGTAACTATGTTTTGTGCATCAAATACGCCGGGGCGTAAAAATTTAACCTTGATTTCTACTTCAAATCTCGAACCTCGTGGACTTGTTGTGTGAGCTAACACAGTTATTAAGGCTCTATCTTCCTCTTTAAAGGGAATGCTCAGGACAAGACAAGGACGAACTTTTGCAGTGAGACCAAGGTCAACCAACCAGACCTCGCCTCGCTGAGGATTAGGCATTTTTAGACTCTCTTTGGTCAAGCTCTAAGAAGAGTTCGTCAGCACAGCTAATAAGCTCCTCATCAGTTAAGGGGGGTAAATCAAATTTAGCTGTTCGTCTAATAATCTCAGAGGCTAATTCCTTCTTTTCACCTTCGGGCAAAAGTTCAAATGAGTGAAGAATATCTTTGACGGATGTAGCCATATTTAAAAACCTCCTTATTAATTATACCAGAATACATCAAATATTTTGTAAGGAAGCTTTATTCATTGATTGACATGATTTGTTACGCCTTCTTCTTTCTTAAAAATCTCTTCCTGCTAAAAGTCTTCCGCCTGTGATAAAGAGAACAGAGCTTATTGGTTCGGGAGATTACATTAGTTAAAAGGTCTATGTTGACTGAAAAGGTGGATTTTGGGAGTAAGCTTAGAAAATCGGATTTGCTAAATCGCCATAGAGAAGTTTTCTTAAGGTAGTCCATATCTTACTATCCCCCCAGATATGACATTATCATTTTGCAACGACAAGAAATTAATTTTCAGTTGATTATTATATTGCATGCGATATAATAATTGAATTAATTATGCTAAATGCTTTTAACCAGTTTTGAGCACAAAAGAGAGGCTCCCTAAGAAGAATCTCCACTATGTTGCAGGGATAATGAAATGAAGGTTGCTAAATTATATGGCTTTAATGATATAAGAATTGAGGATATCCCGATTCCTGAGATAGGGCC
Source organism: Nitrospirota bacterium (assembly GCA_040757475.1). Classification (GTDB taxonomy): domain Bacteria; phylum Nitrospirota; class Thermodesulfovibrionia; order Thermodesulfovibrionales; family SM23-35; genus JACRGU01. The sequence goes on along the minus strand of JBFLWW010000003.1, from coordinate 34,044 downwards.
GAAGGATGCTCTAATAAAGACGAAGGCCTGTGGTATATGCTCAGGGGATGTGATGCCATGGTATATAGAGAAAAAGGCCCCCATTGTTCTTGGACATGAACCAGCAGGTGAGATAGTAGAATTAGGTAGAGAGGTCTCCGAAAATTTGAAAAATTTTTGGAGCATCGGAGACAGGGTCTTTACACATCATCATGCACCATGTTTTGCTTGCAGGTTCTGCAGGCGCAGTGATTATGTGCAGTGTGAAACATGGAAAAATACAAAGATAATTCCAGGCGGAATCTCAGAATACATACTGATACCAGAAACAAATCTTGAAAACGATACATTGAAATTACCTGAGAATGTGAGTTTTGAGGATGGCACCTTAATTGAACCAACAGCCTGCGTTGTAAAAGGGCTTAAACGTGCCGGACTTGCATCAAAAAAATCGTCACTTTATAGAAGCAATGTCCTTGTTATTGGCCTCGGAGTTATGGGTCAGATACATATAATGCTTGCACTGGAATATGGCGCAGGCAAAATTATAGGTGCTGACATGATACCATACAGACTAAAGAAGGCTAAGGAATTCGGGGCAGATGAAGTCATTGATGCATCAAGATATAATCTCACAGAGATATTAAAAGAGATAACAGCAGGTGAGATGGCAGACCTTGTTGTTGTTGGACCAAACAGCGCTGAGGCAATGGAAGAGGGTATATCATGTGTTGGTGCAGGAGGGACGGTTCTTTTTTTCACACCTGCAAGGATGGGCGAAAGACTGACAATAGATCCAAATTACCTTTATTTCAGGGATATAAATATAGTCACAAGTTACTCCTGCGGCCCCACAGATACAGCGGAAGCACTTAAGTTGATAGCAGAAGGGGTTGTAAGGGCTGAAAAGCTCGTCACTCACAGGTTCCCTATTGAAAAAACACCAGAGGCATTCAAACTTACTTCTCAGGCTCATGATTCACTTAAAAGTATTATTATATTTGATTGAATAGGTATAATGGAGGATGTTTAACATGCCTGTAAAGAAAAAAGCTTCAATTAAAAACAAAACCAGACTCTACAGACATAAAGGCAATTTCACATGGCAGGGCATAAAGACAGAGAAATATAAATCAGAGGGCAGTGATTGGGCTAATATCATAAGGCAGGTTATAATTGGCAGTCATGGCGAATCTGCAAAATCTCATTTGAGGTATTTTGAGATATCGCCCGGCGGTTATAGCAGCCTTGAAAAACACAGACATGAGCATGTTGTAATATGTGTCCGGGGAAAAGGCAGGGTGCTTATAGATAAAAAAACGAATGCCCTGAACTTTCTCGACACCTTATATATAGCTCCAGACACACCGCACCAGTTGAGCAATCCTTTTGATGAGCCTTTTGGTTTCCTCTGTATAGTGAATGCAAAAAGGGACAGGCCCAAAATCATTTTGCAAAAATCCTTGTCTTGTCTTATTTGAAAATATTATGATATCTGACTAAAATTCTGGGGAGTTCATAAATTGGAACAGGAAAGAAATAAGACATTCGTTGATAAAATCTGGGATCTGTTTGCCTCTGTAAAACTTGCGATTGTTATTTTCGCCTTAATTTCCCTTACATCAATTATAGGAACAGTTTTAGAACAACGGGCTGAGCCTGCTAAGAATATCCAGATACTGACTAAACTCTTTGGAGAATTTCTTGCCCCGGCTATGTACAACATATTAGAGAAACTCGGGTTCATGGATATGTATCACGCATGGTGGTTTGTAGCCCTATTAATCCTATTTACAACTAATATTATTGTCTGCTCACTTGAGAGATTGCCAAAGATATGGAAGATAGTCAAGGAACCAATCCATCTAATGACAGAAGAACAGTTGAAGAAATTTACCATAAATAGAGAGATTGTATTAAAGGGAAAACCTGATAAGGTAAAGGATGTTGTTACAGGTGCAATAAAGGGTGCCGGGTTCAATTATGCAGAATCAAAAGAAGAGAAAGGTTATCAGTTCTATTCTCAGAAGGGAAATTACAGCAGGTTTGGTGTATATGTTACTCATTTTAGTATTCTCGTAATACTTATCGGTGCAATTATAGGGGTATTCTTCGGCTTCAATGGTTACCTGAACCTCCCGGAAGGTGCGATGTCGAATGTAGCTTACTCAGGCAAAGAGAAGGTAATACCTTTAGGTTTTGATATAAGATGCGATAACTTTGATGTTGAATTTTATGGCAGGTCAGACATGCCAAAAGAATACAGAAGCTATCTTACAGTCATAAAAAACGGCAGGGAAGTTCTGAAAAGATCCATAGTGGTCAACGACCCTCTGACATATGAAGGCATAACATTTTATCAAGCAAGTTATGGCCTAATCAACGAGAGACTCGGAAGTGGTATTTTTATATTCAGAATAATTTCTAGCGATGGAAAAATCTCTAACCTTTATCTGAGATTTGGAGATACATTCGAAATACCTGGCACCACAATCTCGGGAAAGATTATTGACCTCAGTCCTGCCTTAAAAATCAATGAGAAGGGAGAGGTATTCACATATACGAATCAGATGAATAATCCTGCAGTCTATATTGACTTTTCAGAGTCTGGAAAACACAAGTATTCAGGATGGCTCCTGAAAAGATATCCAGAGACATGGCAATTACCTGAGGGCCACAGGGTAGAGTTCATTGATTACTGGGGGGTTGAATATACAGGACTGCAGGTAAGAAAAGACCCTGGTGTCTGGGTCGTGTATCTCGGCTGTATTGCGATGTCCATAGGGCTCTATATCGCCTTTTTCATGAGCCACAGAAGGTTATGGGTTCACATTGTCGAAGATAGGAATAACACAAGGGTGGTTATCGGAGCGACATCAAATAAAAACAGGGCTGCATTTGAAAGGAAGATAAATAAGATGATTTCCCTTCTCAGCAAAAAACAGGAAGAAGGAAGATAATGGATAGTTCCTTTTTATTTGGAATATCAACAATGGCTTATATCCTGGCCATGATAATCTATATTACCTATCTTGCTTTCAAGAAAACACAGATTGGGATAACAGCTACTACAATCACAATTGTAGGATTTGTCTCTCAGACATTAGCAATCGCCCTCAGATGGAAGGAATTCTATGATTTAAGCCAGATGGGCTTTCTGAGGTCAGCCCCTCTCACAAATCTTTATGAATCCCTTATATTTTTTGTGTGGTGTCTGATATTAGGATATCTGATAATCGAGTTTAGATTTAAAAATCGTTCATTCGGTGCATTTGTTACGCCTGTTGCAGGTTTAGCACTGGCATTTATAGACATATCCGGTATGACAAAAGAGATCCAGCCACTTGTCCCTGCGCTTCAGAGCAACTGGCTCCTTGTGCATGTGATGATGAGTTTTATTGCCTATGCTACATTTGCCCTCTCCTTCAGCACCGCACTTATGTATCTTATCTTAACAACCGAGAGAAAAAATGAAGGTGCATATATATTCTGGACAGTAACATCCGGCATCTTTGTAATAGTGTTACTTGCAATGGGAATTGATTTCCTTGCATTCAAAGTGACTGTTAAATGGCCTGAGGAATTCATAACAGGTTTTCTTTTCAAGGCCTCGTTTCTTAATCCATCCACTGTTGTTAAGATACTGAGCTACTTAGCTGCATCAGTGATGTTATTTGCTTTATGGAAATACGGGTCTGTACTCAAAAGGGTTATCAGGGCATTCAATATCTCTGATGAAATCCTCGATGAAATTACATATAAGAGTATCGCTGTCGGCTTCCCTGTATTTACATTAGGGGGGCTCATATTCGGTGCTATCTGGGCTGATCAGGCATGGGGTGTTTACTGGAGCTGGGATCCAAAAGAGACATGGTCATTGATAACATGGTTTGTCTATGCCTTCTATCTCCACAGCCGTATGATAAGAGGGTGGAGGGGGAAAAAGGTTGCAATTGTTGCTGTAATAGGTTTTGTGGCTGTAATATTCACATATATCGGTGTAAACCTGCTTCTCAGCGGACTCCATGCTTATGGAGGGCTTGAATAAAGAGAGGTTGAAAACAATCTGAATTTTAGGATATTATATTGATAAAGAAAACTCGAGACGGATGGAGGTAACAATCATATGAACAATATAAAAACAATGTTTCTGCTTGTATTGCTGACACTTATACTTGTATGGGCAGGAGCTGCTATAGGTGGGAAACATGGAATGACTATAGCACTTATCTTTGCACTCGGCATGAATTTCTTTGCATACTGGTTCAGTGATAAAATTGTACTGAGAATGTATGGTGCAAAGGGAGTTACAGAGGCAGAGGCACCTGAGCTCTATGGGATAATAAGGAGGCTTTCTCAAAAGGCTGGGATGCCTATGCCGAGGGTCTATATTATAGATCAGGAACAACCTAATGCCTTTGCAACAGGAAGAAATCCTGACCATGCAGCTGTTGCTGTCACAAGAGGTATCATACGCATTTTAAGCAGTGAAGAACTTCAGGGTGTGATAGGCCATGAACTCTCACATATAAAACACAGGGATATACTGATAAGCACCATTGCTGCAACAATCGCAGGTGCCATCAGTTATCTTGCACAGATGGCACAATGGGCAATGATTTTTGGTCACAGGGGAGATGACGATGAAGGAGGAGGTAATCCTGTAGCTGCACTTGCCATGATGATTGTAGGGCCAATTGCTGCATTGATAGTACAGATGGCTATTTCACGCTCAAGGGAATATCTGGCAGATGAAGGTGGTGCAAAGCTTGCCGGGAACCCCAGATACCTTTCAGGGGCACTGAGAAAGCTTCACTGGGCATCTCAGAAGATTCCGATGGATGCCAATCCAGCAACATCCCATATGTTTATAGTAAATCCATTGTCCGGGGGAGGATTATTAAAACTTTTCAGTACACATCCACCCATAGAGGAGCGAATAGCAAGGCTCGAGTCAATGAGCCTTTAACCTAACTTATTTTATGAAGGCTCTGGTAACAGGAGCTACAGGCTTTATCGGAAGCCATTTATGCGAGGAGCTCATCAGGAAAGGTTACGAGGTTGTCTGTCTTATAAGAAAAACCTCTGACCTTAAATGGATTGAGAATCTTGATATCAAACTTACTACAGGTGACTGCACAAGTATGGAATCTCTTCGCGATTCAGTTATCGGTTTTGACTATATATTTCATCTCGCAGGACTCACAAAGGCCCGCTCAGAAGACGATTTCTTCTGCATTAATGCAAAGGGCACAGAAAACCTGATACAGGCTGTTGCTGAAAAGAACCCAATGATTAAAAGGTTTGTATATTTGAGCAGCCTCGCTGCAGTAGGTCCGAGCAAAGATGGGATCCCTCTGAAAGAGAGCTCAAGTCCTTCACCTGTCTCAAGCTATGGCAGAAGCAAACTTGAAGGTGAAAATGCAGTTCTGAAATATAAGGACTCTATACCAGTGACTATAATAAGGTCACCTGCTGTATACGGCCCGAGGGATAGAGATCTATTTGTATTTTTCAAGCTACTTAAAAAAGGTATTTTCCCTTACTGGGGAAAATGTTATTATTCATTGCTTTATATTGACGACCTTGTTCGGGGTATAATACTGTGTGCAGAGAATAAGGAGGCAGAGGGCAAGATATATTTCTTATCAGACAGCAGGTTTTACACAAACGAGGAGATAGCTAAGGAGATATCCTCTGCACTTAATACAAAGGTAATGTACCTTAGAGTGCCAAGATTTATTATGCCATTTTTTGCATTTATATGGGAAAGCATGAATAAACAGGATATCATCAACAGAGATAAGATGAAAGAGCTTAATTATTCGTACTGGATATGTGATGCAAAAAAGGCAAGAGAAGAACTCGGTTTTACACCAGAGGTCGGAATAAAGGAAGGGGTAAGATGGACAGTAGACTGGTACAGGATTCATCGATGGCTGTAAAAAAATCAGTAGATGTATTTGACAAATGTTCTAAATTCACCACTGCAAAGGATTTGATTTCGAACAATATTTATCCATTTTTCAGAGTAATCGAGTCTGCGCAGGACCCTGAGATTATAAGGAATGGCAAGAAGATGATTATGGTAGGCTCAAACAATTACCTCGGTCTTACAAACCACCCTAAGGTTAAAGAGGCTGCGATAGAGGCCATAAAAAAATATGGCACTGGGTGCGCAGGTTCAAGATTCCTGAATGGCACCCTCGATATCCACGTCAAACTTGAGGAGAAACTCGCACGTTTCATGAGGAAAGAGGCTGCCCTTATCTTTTCTACAGGCTTCCAGGTCAACTTAGGTGTAATCTCAGCCCTCATAGGCAAAAACGATGTTGTAATAATAGACAAGATGGACCATGCAAGCATTATAGACGGATGCAGACTCTCATTCGGAGAGGTCAAGAAATTCAGACACAATGATATGGCCGACCTTGAAAGGATACTAAGGGAGTACGACGATAGAGGTAAACTGATAGTTGTTGATGGTGTATTCAGCATGGAGGGAGATATAGCAAACCTGCCTGAGATTGTTGAACTTGCAAAAAAATATGGTGCGAGGGTAATGGTTGATGATGCACACGGCATAGGCGTAATGGGGAAAACAGGCCGCGGCACAGTAGAACACTTCGGGCTTGAAGATGAAGTAGACCTCATAATGGGCACATACAGCAAATCCCTTGCCTCTATTGGAGGCTTTATCGCAGGTACAGAGGATACAATCCACTTTATAAAACATCATGCAAGGGCTTTAATCTTTAGTGCAAGTCCGCCGCCGGCATCTGTCGCTTCTGTAAGCGCTGCTGTAGAGATTATCGAAAACGAACCCGAGAGAAGAGAGAGACTGTGGGAAAATACAAGAAAGATGTTCAGAGGCTTCAAGGATCTCGGTTTTGAAGTAGGTCCGACCCAGACACCTATAATCCCTATTATAGTCGGTGAAGACCAGAAGGCATTTGTTATGGCAATGATGCTCCAAGAAGAAGGTATATTCGCAAATGTAGCTGTCAGTCCTGCAGTGCCTGATGGCAGGGCACTTATAAGGACAAGCTACATGGCAACACATACGGATGAACAGCTCGATAAGGTTCTTACCACATTTAAAAAAGTGGGGAAGGCACTGGGAATAATATAAATGTCATTAGTCACTGGTCATTGGTCAAAAAATTTTGGTCTCTACTAATGTCTGATGACTACTGACTGATGACTGCCGAAGGCATAGAAGTCATCGAGGTTAAGTCTAAAAAGGACCTCGATGACTTCATAAAGCTACCTCTCTTTCTATATTCAAAAGACCCCTTCTATGTCCCCCCCCTGATTAAAGAGGTACAGAAACAGTTTTCTGATAAAAATCCATTCTTCCTGCACGCAAGTGTCAGATACTTTCTTGCAAGAAAAGAAGGGAGACTCACAGGAAGGATAATCTCTATTATTAACCAGAGGCATATCGAATTTCATAATGAAAGGGCTGGTTTCTTCGGTTTTTTTGAATCTTCAAACGACCAGGAAGTTGCATCAGCCCTTCTTGATAAAGTTTCGGAAACCCTTAGAAAAGAAGGTATGGATATAATACGTGGGCCGATGAACTTCTCAACCAACGAGGAATGTGGTTTTCTGATAGAAGGATTTAACAAAACCCCTATGCTTATGACACCTTACAATCCTGCTTACTACAATGACCTGATGGAAAGATATGGCATGATAAAATCAAAAGACCTCTATGCCTATATATGTGATACCCCAAAAGAACTACCTGAGAAAATACTCAGAGTCGCTGAAATAGCAGAAGAAAGGGGGATCAAGGTTCGGCCTATAAACAAGAAAAGATTTGACTCTGAGATGAAGGCATTCAAGGATGTGTATAACTCGGCATGGGTGAAGAACTGGGGATTTATACCACTTACCGACGAGGAGATTACTTATCTCGGAAACAGGCTGAAAACAATAGTAGCGCCTGAGCTTACACTAATCGCAGAGAGGGATAAAGAGCCTGTTGGTTTTATGGGCCTATTACCAGATTTTAATTTCATTCTTAAACATATGAAGGGTAAACTCAATCCGATAACTATTGCAAAAGCGATTTATTATTCAAAAAAGATAAAAGACCTGCGGCTCCTGCTTCTCGGCATTAAGGCAGAATACAGAAATAAAGGCGTTGATGCACTCCTCTTTAGAGAAGGTTTTAAGGGTGTAAAAAAAGGCGGTTACAAACGGGTCGAATTTTCATGGATACTCGAGGACAATATCCCTGTCCAGAGACTGGTGGAGATGATAGGGGGAAGACTATATAAGAGGTACAGGATTTATGAGAAAAGACTGTAATTCATATAAATAAAGGACAGGGGACTACCTGACTCTTCCAAACGCCAATACCGCATTTACCCCGCCAAATCCGAATGAATTTGAGATAGCAACATTGATCTCAGATTTTCTTATTCCAGTCACAATGTCGAGGTCGCATTCAGGGCCTTTCTCTTTTAGATTTATTGTTGGAGCGATAATACCTTCATTCATACTCATCAAGGTAAAGGCTGCCTCAAGTGCACCTGATGCAGCAAGCATATGTCCAGTCATGGATTTTACAGAACTAACAGGGATATTGGATGCATCTTTACCAAAAACTAATTTTATTGCCTCTGTCTCCGCCTTGTCACCGAGAGGTGTTGACGTGCCATGTGCATTAATATAAAAACCTTGAGCCTTGAGCTTTGAGCTTTGAGCCTCTATCCCTGCCTCATCCATTGCCATCTTTATTGCCCTCGCCTCTCCTTCAGGGTCAGGTCTTGTCTGATGAAATGCATCGGTAGCATTACCATAACCAATGATTTCTCCATAAATTCTTGCATCTCTTTTTAATGCAGCCTCATAATCCTCCAGAACAAGAATACATGCCCCTTCTGCAAGTACAAAACCATTACGTGTCCTGTCAAACGGCCTGCTTGCTGTAGGGTCATTGATTTTTGATAAAGCACCTGAGACCCCATATCCCTCAACACACAACCTGCATACTGGTGCTTCAGTACCTCCACATAGCACAGGGCCGGAATAGCCTGATTTGATTAATCTATATGCCTCTCCTATTGCAACTGTCCCTGATGCACAGGCATTAGAGATGCCGAGACAGTAGCCTTTTATCCCGAGTTTCTGGGCAACATAGGAAGACGCCATGCTGATTGTTGTTGCAGGCATAAGATAGGGTGATATAAGTGAGGAGTGACGAGTGACAAATGACGAGTTAAAAGATTTGTCATTGGTCATTGGACATTGGTCATTGGTTTTTACTGATGACTTATAACTGTTGACTATTGACTTTTCTATTGTGGTAATTCCACCACGGCTTGAACCGATAATAACACCACATGAGCTTAAAAGTTCTGAGTTCTGAGTTTTGAGTTCTGAGTTTTCTTCTTTGTAACTTTGAACTTTGAACTTTGAACTTTGAACCTGTAGGAGTCCTGCATCTTCTACTGCCATCATTGCAGCTGCCACTGCATAATGGACAAAGGGGTCAAGGCGGTTTATCTCTTTTTGAGAAAGATATGCCTCTGCATTGAATCTTTTTAATTCACCTGTGACCTTCCATGGCAACATAGAGGCATCAAACCTTGTTATTAGCCTGATGCCAGATAACCCTGCCTTAGCAGCCTCCCATGATTCATAAAATGAATTACCGACAGGACTGACAGCCCCAATCCCTGTCACAACAATTCTTCTCATTGTTAACTATAATAGCATATCAGGTTTACAGGTTTCCTATGCTCTGCCGAATGCGATTGTTTTATAACTCATAACCTGATAATATTAGCTCTATGATTGTAGTCGAGGCATTCAAAGGCAAGGCTGTTGCTGACCACAGGGTCGAGATTGTCGAAAGAAAAGGTACAGGCCATCCTGACTTTATCTGTGATTCGATTATGGAGGTGATCTCTATTGCATTAAGCAGGGAATACACAAAAAAGTTTGGGACGATCCTTCATTACAACATAGACAAGGGCCTACTTGCAGCAGGAAAAACTGATAAGAGGTTTGGTGGCGGAAGTGTTATGAAGCCCATGGAATTAACCATCGGCGACAGGGCGACCTTTATAGCAGGTGGGAAAAGAATACCTGTAAAAGAGATAGCTATTGAGGCAGCAAAATCGTGGGCCAAAAAAAACCTCAGATTCGTTGACCCTGAAAGGCATATAAAATACAGGGTTGTGCTTGCACCAGGCTCAGAGGAGTTGACAGATATATTCCAGAGAACAGGCGCTGTCAGGGTAGCCAATGATACATCGGCTGCTGTGGGTTATTATCCTATGAGCCCCACAGAAACAGTAGTCTTTGAGCTCGAGCGATGTCTAAACTCAAAACAGTTTAAAACAAAATTTCCAGAGACCGGGGAAGACATAAAGGTCATGGGGCTGAGGAAAGGCAGGAGGCTCGACCTGACAGTTGCAATGCCGCTTATCTCAAGATACATTGAGTCTGAAGAGGACTATTTTCTAAAAAAAGAGCTGATTCGCAATGAGATGATACATTTCTTAAAACCCTATAAATATTTTGACAGGATTGATGTCCATTTCAATACACTCGACGAAATGGGAAGAGGTCTGGGAGGAGTCTACCTCAGCCTGCTCGGCACATCAGCAGAGGATGCAGACTCAGGACAGGTTGGGCGTGGCAACAGGGTTAATGGAGTTATATCCATGAACAGGCCTATGGGCACTGAGGCAGCAGCAGGAAAAAATCCTGTAAGCCATGTCGGGAAAATCTACAATGTGCTTGCCCATAAGATTGCTAAGGACATCTATACAGAGGTTGAAGGATTGAGAGAGGTTTATGTACTTCTCCTGAGCAGGATAGGCACTCCCATAAACAGGCCACAGATGGCATCTGCACAGATTCTTTTGAGCCGTGGTCGCCGGCTAAAGGATGTATCCAGAAAGATCAGGGATATACTCGAGAGGGAGTTATCAGATATATCAAAATTCTGCAAAGCCCTCTCCAGAGGCGTATACCCTATCTGTTAGAGTTCCCTAATAAATACAATTCTGTTAATAGGTATGACAATCCAGCCGGTTTCTGATTCAAGATGCACATCATCTTCTCCCACCTCGATGAGCCTTCCTGTATAAACAATATCCCCTGTTTCCACCTTAACAATCTTCCCGACTAAATCTATCATAAATCTACCGCCTCCCTGTCCCCTGATTATGTACCACTTCAGCACCTACTTTCTCCCCCTCTCTGGTTCTGACATAAATTCTTATTGGAGTTCCCTTAAATAAGAACCTGTCCCTCAAACCTTTCTCTATATATCGTATATGTGCATCCTTTAAGGCAGCAGGATAGTTTGCGAAGGCCACAAAGACAGGTGGCTCTGTCTTAACCTGTGTTATATAGTAAAACTTTACTGCCTTCCCTTTATATATAGGCAAAGGCATACGGGATATAGCCTCTTTGAAAAACCTGTTCAGTTCTGCTGTCGGTATCCTTTTCTTCCTATCTTTTACTATCTCATCTATTATTGGGAATATCTTTGTAACACGTTTCTTCTTCATGGCTGATACAGTCAGGATTGGCACATACTGCATAAACCATATCTTCCTGCTCAATTCATCGCCTAATCTTTTATATGCCTCTTCAGGTTTATCAATAAGGTCCCATTTATTCAGGAGAAAGACTGCACTCTTCCCATAACCTTCAACAATCCCTCCTATCTTCTGATCCTGCTCTACTATGCCATCGACTGCATCTATGACAATGAGGGCTACATCACACCTCTCTATACTCCTCAGTGCCCTACCTATTGAGAACCTCTCGATAGAATAACCGACCCTACCCTTTCTTCTGAGCCCTGCAGTATCTATCAGTAGATATTTCCTTCCATAGTAAGTGCATATAGTATCTATAGAATCCCTTGTCGTCCCTGGAACAGGGGTCACAATCATCCTTTTCTTACCTAAAAGGGTATTTATTAAGGTGGATTTCCCCACATTCGGCCTCCCTACCACTGCAATCTTTGGATAATCAATCTCCTCCTCAACATACGAGGGCAGGATAGAAGTCAATCTATCCATAAAATCATCGTATCCATAGCCAGTTACAGCAGAGAGAGGCCATAATTCATCAGTACCTATTGGATAAAAATCATGAACCCTTTCTTCATGCTTATGGATGTCAATCTTGTTTACTACCCAGAACACCTTCTTACCTGATTCCCTGAGAAGCCTTGCAATTTCCATATCAGATGGAGTAAGGCCATCCTTACTATCGAGAAGATGTATTATAATGTCTGCCTCTTCGATAGCAAAGATAGCTTGCTCTTTTATCTGTAAAAAAATGTCTTCAGGAGGTTCTGTATAAAAACCTCCTGTATCAACTACAACAAACTTTTTGCCTTCCCACCCTGCATCACCATAGTTTCTATCTCTTGTAACACCAGGTATATCCTCAACAATCGCAGCATGTGACCCTGTCATCCTATTAAACAGGGTAGATTTGCCCACATTCGTCCTTCCGACTATGACAACTATTGGTTTTGCCATAGGATTTATTTTTACGCTATAGTCCTAACTCTTCTGGTGTGCCAATCCTTCCGAGCACTGCTGATGCAGCTGCAACTGCAGGATTCGATAGATAGACCTCACTTTCAGGATGGCCCATCCTACCGACAAAATTTCTATTTGTTGTTGCTACTGCCCTCTCACCTTTTGCAAGTATTCCCATATGACCACCAAGGCACGGGCCGCATGTTGGTGTAGATATTACTGCCTCTGCCTCTAAAAATATATCCAGCAGCCCTTCTTTCATCGCCTCCCTGTAAATCCTTTGTGTAGCAGGAATAACAATCATTCTAACATTAGGGCTAACCTTCCTGCCTTTTATAACCATTGCAGCCTCTCTTAAATCCTCAAGACGTCCGTTTGTACATGAGCCTATAACGACCTGGTCAATAGTCACCTCAAAAAGCTCTGCAGCAGGTCTTGTATTTGATGGAAGATGTGGACATGAGACAGTAGGTGGAATCTTTGAGCAGTTATATTCACGCACAGCGATATATTTTGCATCGTTGTCAGATGTGTAAAACTTGTACTGTCTCTTTGCCCTGCCTTTTACATATGACTCTGTTATTCCATCAGGCACAATTATTCCACTCTTGCCTCCAGCCTCTATAGCCATGTTACACATGGTAAACCTCCCATACATCGGCAGAGTTTTTATTGTCTCACCCTCAAACTCCATTGCCATATAGAGTGCACCATCAACACCTATGTCTCCAATTGTATGAAGTATTAAATCCTTGCCTCCAACCCACTTATTGAGTTTGCCATAATATATAAACTTCATTGACTCTGGCACCTTGAACCAGCATTCCCCTGTTGCCATTGCAGCAGCCACATCTGTTGAGCCAACACCTGTTGAGAATGCCCCAAGTGCACCATAAGTGCATGTATGGCTGTCAGCGCCAATGATTAAATCTCCTGGTAGGACAAGCCCCTTTTCAGGTAAAAGCGCATGCTCAATACCCATCCTGCCTATTTCAAAATAGAGGCTGAGTTTGTATTCCTTTGCAAAGTCTCTCAGTATCTTACATTGCTCCGCTGCCCTTATGTCTTTCTGTGGAGCGAAATGGTCAGGGATAAGTGCAATCCTGTCTTTATCAAAAATGGCCCTTGCCCCGATTTTTTTAAATTCGGATATGGCAAGAGGTACGGTTATGTCATTAGCAAGTATAAGGTCTACCTTTGCATTTATTAACTCTCCAGGAGAAACCTCCTTTTTGCCAGCGTGCTCTGCAAGTATCTTTTCGGTAATTGTCATCCATCCTCCTAATGCATTAAGCCGAAGATTTTTTCAGGGTTGAAGATATTCTTCGGGTCAAATATCTTTTTTATAGACTTCATAATTTCAATCTCTGGTTTGGATAGCTCCATTCCTATATAACCTGCCTTTGTAAGTCCGACACCGTGTTCCCCTGAGATGGTGCCGCCGAGTTCAAGGGTATCCTTGAATATCTGCTCAACAAGTTTTATTCCATTTTCGTATTCCTCTCTATCTTCCCTGTCAACCATAATGTTTACATGAATATTGCCATCTCCTGCGTGGCCGAAGTTCACTATCTTTATCCTGCTTTCTTCCGAGAGCCTTCTCAGACGTTTCAGCATCTCAGGTATCTTATTTCTCGGCACAACAATGTCCTCATTTATCTTTGTGGGTTTTAAACGATAAAGGGCAGGAGAAACAGACCTCCTGCACTCCCAGAGTTTTTCTCTCGCTGCTTCGTCCTCTGCCATGCTCACCTCTGCATTGAGAGACCTGCAGATTTCTGAAATCTTCTCAGCCTCTTTTGTGATTGCTGATGGATGGCCGTCGAGCTCGATGAGAAGAAGTGCCTCAATATCCTTCGGAAGCCCGATAGGTTTAAAGTTTTCAACTGCCACCACAGCCTCGCTGTCGAGGAATTCAAGTGTCCTCGGTATTATCCTTGATGCAATAATCTTTGAGACCGCATGGCCTGAAGCCTCAAGATTTTTGAAAAGCACGAGGAGTGTGATGACATCTTTGGGGAGCGGGAGTATTCGAAGCCTTATCTTTGTGATAACAGCGAGAGTCCCTTCTGAGCCTACGAGCAGCCTTGTAAGGTCATACCCAACAACGCCCTTTGTTGTCCTGACGCCAGCATGAATAATGTTGCCGTCAGACAGCACAGCCTCAAGCCCCATTACATAATCTCTTGTCACCCCATATTTGAGTGCCCTCGGCCCACCTGCATTCTCAGCAACATTGCCTCCTATAGTGCAGAAGTTCATACTCGCAGGGTCAGGCGGATAGAAGAGGCCGAGCCGTTCAAGCTCACCCTGAAGTCTACCGTTTATCACCCCGGGCTCACACAGGACATTCATGTTCTCAGAATCTATCTCAAGGATTCTGTTCATCTTCTCAAGGCTGAGGATTATTGCTCCTCTTGATGGTACTGCACCACCTGTCATGCCTGTACCAGCACCGCGGGGAATAACAGGGATGTTGTTCTCATAGGCATACTTCACTATTTTTACAACATCCTCTGTATCTTTTGGCCAGACCACTGCAGAAGGGGATGCTTCAAGCCCTGATGCATCAAAGCCATAACATATAAGGTCTTCAGGTTCAACTGATACCTTTATGTCAGGAAATGCATCTATTATCTGGTTCATTATCTAAAATTCAAAATTTAAAGATAAAAATTAAAAATTCCAATTTAAAAATCAAAATTTTAACACCTTGCTGAAAACTCGGGCTTCAATTTTGAATTTTGATTTGGATCTTTGAATTTTTCTTTTTGCATTTTTGTTTTTCTTTATGCCTCGACAAGCTGCATGGATATCACCTTCGAGACTCCTGCTTCCTCCATGGTTATCCCATATATATAATCAGCTATGCTCATAGTTGTCCTGTTATGAGTCACGACAATAAATTGCGTATCTCTTGAGAGCTCCTGTAGCATCCTCGCAAACCTCTCTGTGTTAGACTCATCCAGAGTGGCATCAGCTTCATCCAGAATACAAAGGGGTGTTGGTTTAACCAAGAAGGTTGCAAAAAGCAGAGACAACGCAGTAAGTGCCTTCTCTCCACCCGAGAGAAGGTTTATATTCTGCAGTTTTTTCCCTGGTGGCTGAGCTATGATGTCAATACCTGTCTCAAGGATGTTATTCTCATCTGTCATGACCAGTTCAGCCCTGCCTCCACCAAAAAGTGTCAAAAAAACCTCTGAGAATTTTGTCTTCAGGGCATCAAAGGCTTCTCTGAGCCTTCTTCTCGTAGTGCTGTTTATCTTTGTTATTGCCTCCTCAAGCTCTGCTATAGATTTATTAAGGTCTTTTTGTTGCCCTATCAGAAACTCATAACGAGTACGAAGTTCTTCGTATTCTTCAAGCGTGCCCAGGTTTACAGGCCCCAGTTCCTGAACCTTTTCTGTGAGTTCAATAAGTCGCTGTTCGTCTTCACGTATCAGAGGCTCTATCTCTATGGTCTCGAGCTCTAACCCGTAGTTTTGCCTTATGTTTCCACAGAGGTTCTCTATCTTAAATCTGTGTTCAGCACTATCAACATCAAGCCCTGATATACTGTGAGACAGTAAATCTATCTGCTGTCTCAATGCCTTCAATCCATGTTCAATCTGTAGTACTTCTTCATTTTCAGTCTCAATCGCCTCTTTCCTTTTAGATATCTCCACCCTCATTTCATTAGCAACAGAGACCAGCGATTTTATCTTCTCTTCATACTCAGCCATCTCTGTCTCACGTTGCGAGATACGCAACTTTACTGAGGAGATCTCTTCTGACATGAATTCTTTTTTCTGTATAAGTTCTTCTATGTTTTTGAGTATGGTCTCCCTTTCTTTATTGAGAGACTCTATCTTTTCTTTGAAAGAAGTCAGCGAGAGCCTGATGTCTGTTACCTCTGTGCGGTGTCCTTCGAGTTTTGTCTTTATCTGCGCAATTTCATCCTGAAGTGATGTACTTTCATGTTCTATATCTGATCTTTTTAAGTCTACTGATTGAACCGAAGCCTCTTTCTCATTGATCAGCTTCTTCATAGATTCTTTTTCTCTGATTATCTGCTCTATCTCTATGTTAAGGTAAGTAAGTTTTCTGTTTATCCGTTCTTTTTCTTCCATGTAGTTTTCAGCAGTAAGTTTTAAAAGGGAGATTTCTTTCTCTATATCCACAATGGTGGATTCAATCTGTTTAATGCCAGATTCTTTGTTTTCAATTATCTGCTGTATTGAATTAAATTTATCCTGCATACGCTCTATACTGGCCTTCTTATCGGCGATGATGACTTCAAGTTCTCTTATCTCTCTCTTCCTTCTGAAGATGCCTTTGCCTTCTCCCCCGATAACCGCCCCTGATGGTTCTACGATTTCACCATCAATGGTTACAAAAAATAATTTATGACCCTTACTGCGTAGATTAAGGGCCGTTTTCAAATCTCTGACTATAAAGATATTGTCAAACAGGTTTTTTGCAACATCTGAAAACTCTTCTTCAGTCCGCACATAACTCAGCGCCTCTCCTATTACGCCTTGATGAGGGCACCCCAAAAAGTCATTCGACTTTTTGGGGACCCCGCTATTATTCGTCTCTTGTCTCAAAGGAATGAAGGCAGTCCTACTGAACCCCTTTTCCTTTAACGACGATATGGCGATCTCGATGTCTTCAAATGATGAGAGTATGAATGAGTTTACCTTCTCAGAAAGTGCACTCTCTATAGCCTTTTCATATTCAGCCTTAACTTCAATGACATCCGCGATGGATGCAATCAGATGAATGTTTAAACTCTCTGATAGGAGTTCCCTTGTCGGCCTGTCAAAGACAATCTCTTTAAGAGATTCAAGACGCGATGTGTATGATGCAAGCTCTTCTTTCGACCTTGCCACTGCATCCCTGAGATCCTCAATTCCGTTTCTGTTTGCAGAGAGTTCATTTATAAATATAACCTTCTTCTCATTAAGTAGTAGGAGATCATTGTTTTTATTCAGGAGGGACGACTCTACCTCCTTTATAGAAGAATCTATATCTGTGAGTACTTTTCTTGAATCTTCTATATCCTGCAGAGATGATGACTCTCTCCGGTTCAGGTCTTGAAGTGTGGACTGTAGCCTGCTCAGGTCATTTCTCAGGTTGCTGAGTTCTTCTGATACACCGAACAGTTCACGCCTCTTTTCCTCAAGTAGTTCTTCCTTATCTGACAGTTCTTCTTCAACAAAGCTCAGGAAATCGGTTTTCTCAGTGAGCAGGTCTTTCTGATCACCCATGTCTGATAATAAGGTTGCCTCAGCTACATTCAGCTCCTCATGTCTGGCAATAGCCTCAGATTTCTTTATATCGAGTTCTTCTACCTGTGAATACAGCTTTGTGAGATACTCCTTCAGATTATCTCTTTCTGTCCTTAATACTGCTATAGTCCTCTCTCCTTCAGCAATCTCTTTTTCTAAATTCTGAAACTTTAACTGGAGTTGTTCTAATGCCTTTTCTCTTTCGAGGAGTTCGAGTCGTTTTGTCTCGGTCTGGTTTTCCATCTTTGTGAGTTCTGCTCTCTTAAGGGACTCCTCTTCCTTTAATGTTTTGTATTCAGAAAGTATCTTTTCAAGCGATTCTTTGAGGGCCTGATAATCTCTCTTTGCAATCTTGAGTTCTATATTACGAATCTCAGAGGAGAGTTTTTTATATCGCTCAGCTTTTTTTGCCAGTCTATCAAGAATATTAATCTGTTTTTTTACCTCTGCAACAATATCATTTATCCTCTGAAGGTTAGTCCTCGATAATTCAAGTTTGGCCTGGGCCTCTTTTTTCCTGACATTATATTTCATGACCCCTGCAACTTCCTCTATCAAAAACCTTCTATCCTGTGGCTTTGCATTCAGTATCTCTGCAATCCTGTCCTGTTCAAAGATGGAATAGCTTTTTACTTCAAGACCAGTGTCGAGGAATAAATCTCTAATATCCTTTAGCCTGCATTGATTCTTATTCAGCATATATTCACTGTCACCTGACCTGTAGAGCCTTCTTATAACCGAAGCTGTATCAGATGAACCTTCTCCGTCTGTCTGTTCAGTACCGTTCAGGCTGGAGACGACCATGGTGACCTCTGCCATGCCCCGTGGTTTCTTAGATACAGAGCCATTAAAGATGACCTCTTCCATCTTCTCGCCCCTGAGGCTTTTTGCGCTCTGCTCTCCGAGAACCCATCGGAATGCGTCAACAACATTGCTTTTCCCACAGCCATTAGGCCCGACAATACAGGTAATACCTGGATGGAGGTTAAATGTAGTTCTATCTGCGAAGGATTTAAATCCTACTAGTTCGAGTCTCTCGATGCGCACTCAACACTTACTTTTTTTCTTCTTGGTTCTTTGAGTTTTTCGACCCTTCTTTCTTTGACTTTGTTTCTTTTGGTTTCCTTACATCCTCATAATCAACAAATTCCAGTACAGCCAAAGGTGAAGAGTCTTTGACCCTGTTTCTTGTCTGTACAATCCTGAGATATCCACCATTTCTTCCTGAAAGCCGTGGTGCTATCTCGCTGAAGAGTTTTGAAACAACAGCTCTATTAGGGATATATGAAAGGGCAAGACGTTTTGCATGGAGGTCACCCTTTATACCAAGGGTAATTATCCTCTCTGCAATCCTTCTTACCTCCTTTGCCCTCGCAATTGTAGTCTCTATTCTCTCATGTTCAAAGAGCGAAGCCACCAGACCCCTTAAAAGCGCCTTTCTCTGGTTTGC
Source organism: Nitrospirota bacterium (assembly GCA_040757475.1). Lineage (GTDB taxonomy): Bacteria > Nitrospirota > Thermodesulfovibrionia > Thermodesulfovibrionales > SM23-35 > JACRGU01. Next base: position 14,815 of record JBFLWW010000003.1, on the reverse strand, counting down.
AGGCCTTCCAAATAACCTCCCTGCAACTCTATGACGCATCTTGCTCGATACCTCTACTTTGCGAAGTCAGCTCTCTGTTGAGGGCATTAAGGTCAACCCTCATACCGAGGTGAAGTCCCATTGAATGCAGTACTTCTTTTATCTCATTAAGTGACTTGCGTCCAAAATTTTTGGTCTTGAGCATCTCGTGCTCTGTCTTCTGTACAAGGTCGGCAATGGTCTTTACATTCGCATTCTTCAGACAGTTATATGACCTTACTGAAAGTTCAAGTTCATCAACATTCTTAAGAAGATTTTCATTAAATACAGAAGTGTCGTTTACCGATACTACAGTGCCTTCCTCTGAAGGGATAACATCTTCATCTTCTTCCTCGAATATAAACAGATCCATATGTTCAATTATTATCGCAGCAGCCTGAGAGACTGCCTTTTCAGGCGTTATACTGCCATCAGTCCATATCTCCATTACAAGTCTGTCATAGTCTGTTGCCCTTCCAACCCTCGCCTTCTCTACGGCGAAGTTAACCTTTTTTATTGGGGTAAAAACAGAGTCCACAGCAATCATATCTACAGGAAGGCCTTCTTCTTTATTTAATTCAGCAGGTACATATCCTTTGCCCTTCTTTATATACATCTCAGCTTCAAATGTAGCATCTTTATCTAAGGTTGCTATGACCTGTTCAGTATTAAGAACCTCAAAAAATGCATCTCCCTGTATATCACAGCCTGTCACCACTTTAGGGCCCTTTTCTTTTATCGTTGCTATTCTCTTCCCATCTGTATAAAGCTTGAACCTGAGTTTTTTTATGTTCAGGATTATGTCAATAACATCTTCCTTAACGCCATCTAATGTAGAGAACTCATGTAAGGCGCTTGGTATCTTGACTGCCATAACCGCTGCCCCCTCAAGTGAGGAAAGCAGAACCCTTCTCAGTGAATTTCCTATGGTGGTACCGAAACCACGCTCTAAGGGCTCAACCACAAGCTTACCATATGTCTTGTTGAGGGTCTCTTCATCAAACCTGATCTTATCAGGCAGCTGAAAGCCCCTTTTCTTCACGTCCATAAGGCCTCCTCAAATTAAATCCCAATAACCAAATCACAAATTCCAAATAATCACCAATAATCAATAACCGAATAAGTCCCCAAATTCCGATTCTTAATTCCCAAACTGTTTGGTTATTATATTATGGTTATTGGTTATTATTTGGTTATTGGTGCTTGGAATTTGGTTATTATTAATTGTTAAATGCATTTATATAGCAACAATTCTAAAAAGATTATTTTCACTTGGAATAGAGTTCTACTATAAGTTGTTCCTGTATAGGAAGTTGTATTTCATCCCTTGATGGTATATGCAAAACCTTGCCTTTAAAATTTGCACTGTCGACCTCAACCCATGTTGGAAGTCCTCTGTGCTCAATTTTCAAAATGCTGTTATTTATTTCAGGAATATCTCTGCTCGACTCCTTTACCTCTACCAGATCCCCTGCCTTAACTGCATATGAAGGGAGATTTACTTTTTTACCATTTACAAGGAAGTGGCCATGAGCTATAAGCTGTCTCGCCTCCCTCCTGTTAGGTGCAAAACCCATACTGTATACAACATTGTCAAGACGGCTCTCGAGGAGCTGAAGGAGTATCTCTCCCGTAATGCCTTTCCTCCTCTCAGCCTCATGGAAATACCTCCTGAACTGTCTTTCAAGAAGTCCATATGTCTTTCTGACTTTCTGTTTTTCCCTGAGCTGAATCCCGTAGTCAGATAATTTTCCACGGCCTTGGCCATGCTGTCCAGGAGGATACCTTCTCCTCTCAACAGCACATTTTTCTGTATAACACCTATCGCCTTTAAGAAACAGTTTTTCTCCTTCCCTGCGACAAATTCTGCACTGGGCTTCTGTATATCTGGCCACTTTATACCCTCCTCCTTTTTGGAGGCCTACAGCCGTTGTGAGGGACAGGAGTCACATCCTTTATAAGATTAATCTCCAGACCTGCTGCCTGGAGTGCCCTGATAGCAGATTCCCTACCAGCGCCAGGTCCCTTTACAAAGACATCAAGCTGTCTCATGCCAATATCCATTGCCTTCTTTGCTGCTGCCTCTGCTGCCATCTGTGCCGCATAAGGAGTGCCTTTTCTTGAACCTTTAAAACCTAAGTTGCCTGCACTGGACCATGCAATAACAGCACCACGCGGATCTGTAATAGTCACTATTGTATTATTAAAAGTAGCCTGGATGTGTGCTGCTCCAGAAGCAATATTATTTCTCTCTTTCCTGGCACCCTTCTTCCTTTGAGCCATGAATTAAGCCTCCCTCTTCTTACCAACAGCTGCTTTTCTGGGGCCCTTACGTGTTCGGGCATTTGTTCTGGTCCTCTGACCTCTTACAGGAAGTCCCGAACGGTGTCTCAGTCCTCTATAACACCCGATATCCATGAGTCTTTTTATATTCATAGATATGTCACGCCTGAGGTCACCCTCAATTCTGAAGTCTCTGTCTATTACTGACCTTATTTTTACTATATCTTCGTCTGTAAGGTCTCTTACCCTTGTGTCAGGATTAACCTTTGTTTCGGATAATATTTTCTTCGAAAGAGACCTGCCTACACCAAAAATCCTTGTCAGACCTATCTCCACACGCTCATTCTTTGGTAAATCAACTCCAGCGATTCTTGCCATAAAAAGCTCCTTTATTTTGAACTTTGAACTTTTATCATCCCTGCCTCTGTTTATGTCTCGGGTTATCACATATAACTCTTACAACGCCCTTTCTCTTTATTACCTTGCATTTAGCACATACAGGTTTTACTGAAGAACGAACCTTCATGTCACATCCTCCACTTAAGAAGTAAGCAGTAAGCACTATCTGAGCTTACTACTTACTGCCTACTACTTACTTTATTTAAATCTATATGTTATTCTTCCCTTGGTAAGGTCATACGGTGAAAGTTCTACTGTAACCTTATCTCCTGGTAAAATCTTTATAAAATGCATCCTCATCTTCCCTGATACATAAGCAAGTATAACCTGCCCACTTTCAAGCTCCACCCTGAACATTGCATTCGGCAGGGTTTCTACAATCGTACCTTGTACCTCTATATTATCCTCTTTTACCATTAACCTAAAATTATAATTTCTTCAATTACTTTTAGTCAAGATTCTCGGTTTATCCGCTGTAATAAGCACAGTATGCTCAAAATGAGCTGATAGTCTACCGTCCATGGTAACAGCTGTCCATCCGTCGTCGAGTATTAAAACTTCGTATCCCCCTTCATTTACCATTGGCTCTATCGCTAAGGTCATACCTTCTCTGAGCCTCGTGCCCTGTCCTGGGGTACCAAAATTAGGAACCTGCGGCTCCTCATGTAAATACCTACCTATACCATGGCCTACAAATGCCCTTACTACAGAAAATCCATTTAACTCAACATGTCTCTGGATCGAATATGAGATATCAGAAACCCTGTTGCCTACTTTTGCATTCTCTATACCTATGTACAGAGATTCTTCTGCTACCCTCAACAACTTCTCAGATACAGGAGAGATTTTGCCTACAGGAAATGTAACAGCACCATCCCCGAAGAAACCATCCCTGTAAACACCGAGGTCTATGCTCAGAATATCACCCTCCTTTAATACCCTCTTTGATGGTATGCCATGAATAACCTCATTATTCAAGGATGTGCAGATACTTGCAGGATAACCCCTGTATCCTTTAAATGCGGGGATTGCATCATTTGCCCTGATATAGGCATCTGCAAACTCCTCGATCTCTTTCGTTGTAATGCCTGGCCTAACTATGCCCTTTATGGCATCAAGTGTTTTGGCGACGATACGGCATGACTCTGCTATCTTTTCTATCTCTTCTGAAGACTTCAAGATAACCATATATACCACCCTATCCTCTCCTGCCCTTGAGCCTTCCCTTTCTCAGGAACCCTTCGTATGAACGTGTAATCAGGTGCGACTCTATCTGTGATATAGTGTCGAGGGCAACACCGACTGCAATCAGTAAAGAAGTGCCTCCAAAATAAAACGGCACATTAAATCTTGTTATTAGAATCTCAGGAATAATGCATATAATTGCAAGATAGATACCACCCACAAATGTCAGCCTCGAAAGCACCCTGTAGATATATTCGGATGTCTTCTGGCCAGGCCTTATACCAGGTATATAACCACCGTACTTCTTTAAATTATCTGCAATGTCCACAGGGTTGAAGATAATAGCAGTGTAAAAATATGCAAAGAAAAAGATCATGCTGACATAAAGCACGGTATAGAGTACTGTCCCTGGAGAAAGCTGTCGGGCAATCGCCTGTACCCATGGTATTGCTATAAAACCTGCCACTGTAGCAGGGAACATAATAATAGAAGATGCAAATATGGGCGGTATTACCCCGGATGTATTAATCTTTAGTGGCAAGTGCGTAGACTGGCCGCCGTATACCTTACGACCCACAACCCTCTTTGCATACTGTACAGGAATCTTCCTCTGTCCCCTCTCCATGTAGATGATTGCCGCAACAACAGCCACCATCATCGCAATAAGTAAGATAACAAAAAATATAGAGAGTTCTCCTGCCTGTATCAGCCTGATTGTACTTATCACAGCATTCGGGAATCTCGCAACAATCCCCGCAAATATTATAAGTGATATACCATTACCTATGCCTCTCTCAGTGATTTGCTCCCCCAGCCACATTATAAAGGCTGTCCCTGATGTAAGTGTTATCATTGTCATCAGTCTGAACGACCAGCCAGGATTTTGTACAAATGCCCCTCCTGCCATACTCTCAAGGCCTGCTGCAATACCAAAAGATTGGATTGCACTGATAATAACCGTCCCATATCTCGTGTATCTAACTATCTTCTTCCTGCCAGCCTCTCCTTCTTTCGCAAGTTTACCTATAGCAGGAATGACGACCGTAAGTAACTGAAGAATAATAGATGCACTTATATAAGGCATTATACCGAGGGCAAAGATAGTGACCCTCGATAAGGCTCCACCTGAAAACATATCAAAAAAGCCCATAAGTGCCCCGCCTTTTTCAGCAAGAAACTTGCCCAATTCCTCTCCATTAATTCCAGGTGTAGGGATATGAGCGCCTATTCTGTAAACAGCGAGGAGGGCAAGGGTAAAAAGAACCCTGCTTTTTAATTCGGGGATTTTGAATATATTCTGGAAACTTGAGAGAATACCCATCTAAATTAAATTCCAATAACCAAATCCCAAATTCCAAATAATCACCAATAACCAATTACCAATTGAAATCTGATGCATGATACAAGATACAGGATGCCTGATATTTTTATCGTAATCTTGTATCTCTTTCATTGGTTATTGTAATTCGGTTATTGGTTATTAATTCACATTTGCCACCTGCTGCAGCTATCTTGACTAATGCAGAAGCACTGAATGCATTTGCCTTTACTGTAATCGGTCTGTTAATCTCACCTTCACCTAAAACCTTGAGGCCATCCTTTAAATTCTTTATAATGCCCCTTTCCATAAGGATATCCGATGTTATAATATCTAACCCGTTTAGTCTGTTAATATCTTCAAGATTTATAATTGCGTATTCTGTTTTAAAACGATTTTTAAATCCCCTCTTAGGAAGCCTTCTCTGCAGAGGCATCTGCCCACCTTCGAATCCTGGCCCTTTCGCACCACCCGACCGTGCTCTCTGTCCCTTATGACCCTTGCAGGCAGTCTTCCCATGTCCTGAACCTCTCCCCCGGCCAATCCTTTTATCCTTTCTCCTACTTCCTTTCGCAGGTCTTAAATCCTCTATCCTCATGCTACCTCCTGAGGCTCTTCTTCAACCCTGCCTCTAAGTTTCATAACCGAATCAAGATCTTTGAGGTTTGCAAGCCCATCCAGAGTTGCCTTCACTGTATTGAAAGGATTATGACTACCGATTGATTTTGCGACAACATCCTGAACCCCTGCCACCTCTAAGACTGCCCTGACTGCCCCCCCTGCAATAAGGCCAGTGCCTTTCTGTGCAGGATTCATAACCACAAAGCCTGAGCCAAACCTCCCTATAACCCTGTGGGGGATTGTCCCGTCTTTTACAGGAAACCTTAAAAGGGATTTTCTTGCCTGCTCAATCGCCTTTCTTATCGCCTCAGGAACCTCTGATGCCTTTCCTTTCCCGATTCCGACAACTCCTTCTCCATCTCCGACAACAACAAGGGCACTGAAGGAAAACCTCCTTCCACCCTTAACCACCTTTGCAACTCTATTTATGTATACAACTTTATCTTTAAGATTTAATTCCCCAGGGTCAATTCTTCCCACATAACCTCCTTCTCAAAATTCCAGTCCTGCTTCCCTTACTGCCTCTGCCAGTGACTTTATCCTACCGTGATAAAGATAGCCACTCCTGTCAAAAACAACCTTCTTAATACCCTTCTCTATAGCCCTTTTTGCTATAAGTCCACCAACCTGTTTTGCTGTCTCGATATTTCCTCTATGGGATTTTTTATCTTTTAAAAATTCCTTATCGAGACTCGATGCAGAGACAACAGTTTGACCCTTAAGGTCATCTATAATCTGGGCATATATGTGATTCAGGCTCCGATAAACTGACAGTCTTAACCTCTCAGGAGTCCCGACGACCTTCTTCCTTATCCTTTTGTGACGTCTCTGTCTGCCCTCTTTCTTACCCTCTGCCAAAAATCCTCCTATAATTCAATACCCAATAATCAATAACCAATAATCAAATAGTTTGGTCATTGGTTATTGAAATTTGGTTATTTATTTCTTCCCTGCCTTACCAACCTTAAGCTTTAACCTTTCACCAGCGTACCTTATTCCTTTCCCCTTGTATGCATCAGGAGGTCTGAGTGACCTTAAATTTTCAGCCACCTGTCCGAGTTGTTGCTTGTCAATACCCATAAGTGTAATCTGGGTTTGCTTGGCATCAACCACTGCTTTAATACCTTCCGGCAGTTGAAACTCAACAGGATGGGAATAACCGAGACTTAAAACAAGATTATTGTCCATTATCTGAGCCCTGTAACCAACACCAACTATCTCAAGAACTTTTTGGTAGCCTTGTGAGACTCCTGTTACTATATTAGAGATAATGCTCCTTGTAAGACCATGAAGTGCCCTCTCAACCTTTGAGTCATCCGTCCTCTCTACTAATATGCTACCGGCATTCACTGAAACCTTAATTCTATCTGGATAGCTCCAGCTCAGTTCTCCTTTTGGGCCCTTAACTTTTATTGTTCCATCCTTTATCTCTACAACAATACCTTCTGGTATTTCTATTGGTTTTTTACCGATTCTCGACACCCTGTTCCCCCCAAATAGCATAGAGCTATTAGCAAAGAGCTATTAGCGAAGAGCGAAGAGCAATTAGCTAAGAGCAAAAAACTCTATGCTCTATACTCTATGCTCTTAACTCTTTGCTATATTTACCACACATAACAGATAACTTCTCCGCCAACCCCTTCACGGCGGCAGGCCTCGTCACTTAATACACCTCTGGATGTTGTCAGGATTGCAATCCCGACACCACCCATTACTCTCGGAATCTCATTTCTACTAACATAGACCCTTCTGCCTGGCTTGCTCACCCGCTTCAATCCTGAGATAACACTGCCATTCTCTGCATATTTCAGGGTTACCCTCAGGATACCCTGTCTTTTATCCTTCAATATTTTATATGCCTTTATAAACCCCTCTTCTTTCAATATCTTTGCTATCTCTAACTTCATTCTCGAAGCAGGTATATCAACCCTTTCTGCCTTTATACAGGCTGCGTTCCTTATCCTTGTAAGCATATCTGCAATCGGGTCAGTGAGCATTTATCCTCCTACTGATTTATATTAAACTTCCGACAAAGAGTCGCAAGACTTTTCGTCGCGCTTACCAGCTCGATTTTATTACCCCAGGTATCTGACCCTGGAGAGCAAGGGTTCTAAAGCAAATCCTGCACATCCCGAATTTTCTCAGATAGCCTCTAGGCCTCCCACATATCTTACACCTGCTGTGGGCCCTTACTCTGAACTTTGGCAACCTCTTGGCCTTTTCTATCATACAAATCTTCGCCATCAATCACTCCTCTTTTAGCAAACAGCTATCAGCTATTAGCTCCTAAATGGCATCCCTAAATAACCTAAAAGGGCCTTACCTTCTTTATTTGTTTCTGCAGAAGTACAGATTATAACATCAAGCCCGTGGACTATCTCGACCTTGTCATACTCTATCTCAGGGAATATAAATTGCTCTTTGAGACCTAAAGAATAGTTTCCCCTTCCATCAAAAGACTTCCCTGATACACCCTTGAAATCCCTAATCCTCGGCAAAGCAAGACTTATCAGTCTGTCAAGGAATTCGTACATTATATTTCCCCTGAGGGTTACCTTACAGCCTATGGGCATTCCCTTCCTTAATTTAAAACTCGCAATTGATTTTTTTGCCTTTGTTACAACTGCCTTCTGACCTGTTATTAAAGAAAGCTCCTTCTGGGCTGCATCAAGTAGTTTTATGTTCTGTATCGCCTCTCCAAGACCAACATTAAGGACAACCTTTTGTACCTTAGGCACCTCCATTAAATTCTTATATGAAAATTCCTTCATCATTGCAGGGATAACCTCTTTTATATATCTCTCTTTAAGTCTCGGCACCATTACTGGTCTATTACCTCCTTACATTTCTTGCATAACCTCACCTTCCTGCCACTCTCAATAACCATATTCTCAATCCTTGTTGGTTTATCACACTTTGGACATATAAGCATTACATTCGATATATGAAGCGGTGCCTCTTTCTCAATAATGCCGCCCTGAGTATACTTCCTACTTGGTTTCATATGTTTCTTGATCACGTTAATCTTCTCTATCAAGAGCTTGCCCTTTAAAGGGTAAACAGACAGAACTCTCCCCTTTTTATTCTTCTCCTTGCCAGCTATTACTATGACTGTATCATTCTTCTTGATACCTAAACCCATAAGTTACCACCAAAATCAAAATTAAAAAATAAATTCAAAATAAATGAATTCCATAATTTTTAATTTTGCATTTTAAATTTTAAATTTTTAAAGCACCTCCGGGGCTAAGGAGATTATCTTCATAAACTCCTTCCACCTTAGTTCTCTTGCCACAGGGCCAAAGATTCTTGTTCCAACAGGTTCGCCCTGGGCATTTATAAGAACAACTGCGTTCTGGTCAAAACGGATGTAAGACCCATCAGGCCTTCTATGCTCTTTCTTTGTCCGTACCACAACAGCCTTTGCTACTGTTCCTTTTTTGATATTGCTGTCAGGCAATGCCTCTTTCACACTAACAACAATAATATCACCGAGCCTTGCATATTTCTTATGAGAACCTCCAAGCACCTTTATGCACTGGACTTTCCTGGCACCAGAATTGTCTGCTACCTCAAGCATGCTTCTGAGCTGAATCATTTTCAGTCACCTCTTGCTGCCTTATCTAAGATATCCAGCACTATCCACCTCTTGTCATTGCTGATAGGCTTTGTCTCGATAATCTTGACGGTATCTCCAACATGACACCTGTTCCCCTCATCATGTGCCTTAAACCTCGATACCTTCTTTACCGTTTTCTTATATACGGGATGCTGGAAAAGCCTTGCTACGGCAACAACTACTGTCTTATCCATCCTATCACTAACAACTTTACCTGTATAAATCTTCTTTGACATCTCTACCTCTGTTAAAAATTAAAAGGGTTCGAGGATTCGAGGGTTCGAGGATTCAAGGAAAAATCACTTGAACCCTCGACCACTTGACTCCTTGAATCCTTTTGATTTCTCTGTTATTATTGTCAAAACCCTTGCGATATCACTCCTGACAGCGCGTATGCGCATCGGGTTCTCTATCTCGCCTGTAGCCTGTTGGAACCTCAAGTTGAAAAGTTCTTTCCTGAGATCCTGCTCTTTTTGCATTAATTCGTCTACTGTCATTGCCTTAAGTTCAGAGGGTTTCACATCACTTCCTCATCTCTTTTTACAAACTTTGTTGCAACAGGTAATTTATAAGATGCGAGCCTCAGAGCCTCTTTAGCAAGATCCTCAGTCACCCCTGACATCTCATAGAGAATCCTTCCTGGCTTCACAACTGCAACCCAGTATTCAGGTGCTCCCTTCCCTTTACCCATCCTTGTCTCAGCAGGCTTTTTAGTTATCGGTTTGTTAGGGAATATCCTTATCCACACCTTGCACCCTCTTTTCACATGGCGTGTAATTGCAATCCTTGCTGCCTCAATCTGCCTGCTTGAGACCCAGCCAGGTTCTAATGCCTTCAAGCCAAACTCACCAAAAGAGACCTCAGCGCCAGTATAAGCCTTACCATACATCCTGCCCTTTTGCATCTTTCTGTATTTGACTTTCTTGGGCATCAACATGTCTTGCTCCGCAAAAATTCAAAATTGAAAATTAAAAATTTAAAATTAATGAATCCCTTAATTTTGAATTTTGATTTTTGCATTTTAATTTGTCGTCCCATGAGCTTCTGATAGTATATCCCCATGGTACATCCACACCTTAACGCCTATGGCACCATATGTTGTCCTTGCCTCTGAGAAACCAAAATCTATATCAGCCCTGAATGTGTGCAGGGGGACCCTCCCTTCCCTGTACCATTCAGTCCTCGCTATCTCAGTACCTGCAAGTCTTCCAGAACATGTTATCTTCACACCAAGTGCACCAAACCTCAGGGCGGAGGCAACCGCCTTTTTCATCGCTCTCCTGAATGCAATCCTCTTCCCAAGCTGAAGGGCTATGTTTTCTGCAACGAGTTGAGCGTCTATCTCTGGTTTCCTTATCTCTTTTATATCTATCGCGACCTCTTTCCCTGCTATAAATTCAAGATTTTTCCTGAGTTTATCAACCTCAGCCCCTTTCTTACCTATAATGATCCCGGGCCTTGCTGTATGAATTATTACCCTCACCTTCTGGCCAGCCCGCTCGATTTCTATCCTCGATACTCCAGCATGGAAGAGCCGGTCCTTTATCATTTTTCTTACTGTTATATCTTTGAGAAGTTGTTCAACATACCCTTTTCTGAGATACCATCTCGAATCCCATGTCTTTATTATCCCGAGTCTGTTTCCTATAGGATGTGTCTTCTGACCCAAAATTCCCTCCGTCCTAAAAAGTTAAAAGGTTATAAGTTGAAAGTTAAGAGTTTTAAAACTTTTCACTTTTAACTTCTCACTCCTCACTTAATATTAATGTTATATGGCATGTCCTTTTCCTGATAACATTCGCCCTTCCCATTGCCCTCGGTTCAATCCTTTTCATCGTAGGTCCTTGATCAACAAATGCCCTCACAATCCTCATCTCTTCAGGATTGACAGCTTTTTTCTGTTCTGCATTCGAAATTGCTGACTTAAGCAGTTTCTCAACAAACCTCGCTGCTCTGTATGGCATAAACCGGAGAGATAGAAGGGCATCGCCAGCACTTTTGCCTCTTATCAGGTCGATTACTCTTCTTGCCTTCCTTGGCGTAATCCTTGCATATTTTAATATTGCCTTTGACTCCATTGTTAACCCTTTACAGAAGTAGTCTTATGAGAGCCTGAATGACTTTTAAAGACCCTGGTCGGCGCAAATTCACCAAGTTTGTGTCCAACCATATTCTCAGTGATATAAACCGGTATGAATTTTCTGCCGTTATGGATAGCAAATGTATATCCAATAAACTCAGGGACGATGGTAGAACGCCTGGACCATGTCTTTATAAGCTTCTTTTCGCCACTCTCCATCATCTTCCTCACCTTTTCCATCAGCTTCTGGTCAACAAATGGACCTTTTTTTAAGGATCTCGGCAAGTTACTTCCTCCTCTTAATAATAAATCTATTCGTCCTCTTATTATGCCTTGTTTTAACCCCTTCAGGTCTTCCCCACGGTGAGCATGCAGTTCTGCCCCCGGAGCTCTTACCTTCTCCGCCTCCGAGGGGATGGTCTACCGGGTTCATGGCTACGCCTCTGACAGACGGTCTTCTGCACAACCATCTCATCCTTCCTGCCTTCCCTAAACTGATATTTTCATGATCAGGGTTGCTTACCTGCCCAATTGTTGCCATACAAAGAGAAGGTACCAGCCTCACCTCACCTGAAGAAAGCTTAACCTGAACATAATTATCCTCTTTAGCTATTAACTGGGCTGAGGAACCCGCACTCCTCACAAGTTTAGCACCCTGTCCAGGTCTCAACTCAATATTATGTATAAATGTTCCTAATGGAATATCACTCAAAGGCAATACATTACCTATCTTTATCTCAGCACCCTTACCTGAGATAAGCTCATCCCCTACCTGAAGTCCAGCAGGTGATATGATGTATCTTCTTTCACCATCTCTGTATTTCAGAAGTGCAATCCTCGCAGACCTGTTCGGGTCATATTCTATTGTCTCGACCTTTGCAGGTATGCCAGTCTTATCTCTTTTAAAGTCAATTGCCCTGTATGCCCTACTGTTTCCACCGCCCCTGTGCCATGCTGTCACACGGCCATAATTGTTCCTCCCACCTGTTTTTTTAAGGGATTTTATCAGTGGTTTATAGGGCCTATCAGTAGTAATTTCATTGAAATCAGAGCTTGTCTGAAATCTTCTGCCAGGTGATGTTGGATTATACTTCTTAATTCCCATTTATAACTCCCTTGCTCTATTTCAGGGGGTTTTCAAAAGGGGGACGCAGTCCCCCCTTTTGCCCTATGTGCCCTCAATAAAATCAAGTTTTTCACCCTTTTTAAGGGTGATCAATGCCTTCTTTCTATCAGGTCTTTTGCCTATAGACCTTCCATACCGCTTCCATTTACCTTTTGTATTTATTGTCGAGACCTTTTCAACCCTTACCTTAAAGATCTCTTCTATGGCCTTTTTTATTTCAAGTTTATTAGCATCAGGACTTACTTCCATAAGTATCTTGTTCTCTGATTCTTTCAGGTAACTACCCTTCTCAGTAAAAAGGGGCCTTTTGATTATTATAGTATATAGACTCCTCATTCTACTATCTCCTCATTTCTCATTTTAAACATGGTGGCTGCATCTTTTGTCATAAGGAGTCTGTCGTGAACTACTACATCGTATGAATTAAGGTCTGGAACCTTCATTACCTTTACATTAGGGATATTCCTAGCAGAGAGCATAAGAGCCTCATCCTTTTTAGGGATGACTATGAGGGTGCTCTTCCCTTCTAATCCAAGGTTTTTAAGTATCGCAATCATATCTTTTGTTTTAGGCATATTAATTGAAAATCCATCTATGATTATAATCTCTCCATCTGCCATCTTCACAGAGAGGGCTGTGTTTAAGGCAAGTCTCCTCGCTTTCTTTGGAAGGCTGTAAGAATAATCCCTCGGCTGTGGGCCAAATACTATACCACCACCCCTCCATAATGGAGAGCGGATGCTTCCTGCCCTTGCCCTTCCTGTATGTTTCTGCCTCCATGGTTTCCTGCCACCTCCACTAACAAGACCCCTTGTTTTTGTTGAATGAGTACCCTGCCTCTGGTTTGCAAGAAAATTAATTACTGCCTCATGGAGGACGCTCTGTTTAGCCTGGACGCCAAAGATATCATCCGGCAAGTTAATCTTTCCAACAGGGTTGTTATTCCTGTCTTTTATTTCACACTCTGGCATATCAATCTTCCCTTTTAATCTCCAGATAAGTGCCTTTCGCACCTGTAAGGGCACCTCTTATAAGAAGCAGATTCTGGTCAGCCTTAACATCAACTATCTCAAGGTTTTTGATTGTTACTCTTTCTGAACCCATATGACCAGGAAGTCCTTTATTTTTCCAGACCCTTGACGGAAACGAACTCGCGCCAATAGAGCCTGGTGCCCTGTTGAACATAGAGCCATGGGAACCTGGTCCACCAGCATAATGAAACCTTTTCATTACGCCCTGAAATCCTTTACCCTTAGAGATACCTGTAACAGAAACCCTGTCTCCTTTTGCAAATCTTCCCACAGTCACAAGTTCACCGACCTTTAAACCACTCATAGGGAATTCTTTTAATATCCTGTAAGGCCTGACTCCTGCCTTTTTGAACATACCTGATAGTGGCCTGTTAAGCCTTTTCTCCTTTCTTACCTCTGAGAAGCCTAACTTAACTGCTTCATATCCATCATTATCGAGGGTTTTAACCTGGATAACACAGCATGGCCCTGCTTCAACAACAGTGACAGGATATAATTTCCCATCTTCTGCAAATATCTGTGTCATACCTAATTTCTTACCTAATATTCCTACCATGACCATCTCTTATCAAATTCAAAAATCAAAATTAAAAATTTAAAATTAATGAATTCCATATTTTTGAATTTTACATTTTGCATTTTAAATTTCATTTACAGTTTTATCTCTACATCAACCCCAGCAGCCAGTTCCAGCTTCATAAGGGCATCTACTGTCTGGGGAGTTGGGTCGTATATGTCTATAAGTCTCTTGTGTGTCCTGATCTCGAATTGTTCCCTTGACTTTTTGTCTACATGCGGGGATCTGAGAACAGTTATCCTGCTTATCCGTGTTGGTAAAGGCACAGGACCAGCTATCCTCGCTCCAGTCCTCTGTGCAGTCTCCACTATCTCTTTCACAGACTGGTCAAGCACTCTGTGATCGTATGCCCTTAATTTTATCCTTATCTTCTGGTTCATATTTTTGTTTTAAGCTGAAAGCTAATAGCTGTCAGCTTTCAGCTATTCCACCACCTCTGTAACAACACCAGCACCAACAGTCCTTCCACCCTCTCTTATCGCAAACCTTAACTCCTTCTCCATTGCTATCGGCGAGATTAGCTCTACTACGATGGTTACATTGTCCCCAGGCATCACC
>JBFLWW010000002.1:0-103968 GCA_040757475.1 Nitrospirota bacterium | reverse complement strand
CAGCTCGTGCTTTATCCTCTGCTGCAAAATCTTTGATAAGCTTAGCAACGTCAGCGGCTCTTGTCCTATCTTCGTCCTTAAATCCCGCTAATAGTTTTGCTATTTCACCTGCTCTGGCTCTGTCTTCATCGCTGAAACCAGCGATAAGCTTCTTTACCTCTGCTGCTCTGGCTTTGTCTTCTTTATTAAAGGTGGCTATAAGCTTAGCCATTTCAGTAGCTCTCTCTTTATCTTCGCCCTTGAAGCCTGCCAATAACTTGGATACCTCTGCCGCTCTCTCCTGATCATCTTTCTTACAGGTGCGCAGTAGTTCAGAATGCCACTTTACTCTATCTTTGTACATAGTAGCCATCTCATCGGCCAAAGCTCTAAGATCATCTGCATTTGCCATATCTATTCTCCCTCCTTCTTTTTAATTTAAAATAATTATGAGGACATACTTGGGATTTAAGCGGTAGCTCTATAGAGGGGCTTCCACACCTCTATACTCCCAAGGACATCTCGCACTTCTCTACTTGGTTGTGGTTATGCAGCTGCTGGTAACAGACCCACTGCCTCTGCATATTTTAAGAAGGTCTCAACAGATGCGACCACGACCCTGGCCTCAATGGCTAATAGCTCAATGCCTACCAGTGATACTCTCACCCAGGCATCGACTACTATGCCCTTGTCCAGAATCCGGTCAACCACTTCTACCAAGCTGGAAGATGCGATCGCCTTTTCTACTGCCATTTGTTTTCACCTCCTTTTCAAATGAGGACATAACTTACGTCACTTTGTTCCGTAAGTTATTTGTCCGAATTTGACCCCCCACTAATTTTCTACTTTGAATCTTCTTCTTTGAAAAATTAGTACGGGGCAAGTCTGCCCTTATAGATTCCGCTTTTCTCAATGTGAGGAGCGGTTAACCTCACTTCCCAACAGTGGCCATTACCCTTTGCCACTGATTACCTATTTCATCCTTTACTCGCTCAAACTCTTCTAATATTTTACTTACTTCTGCATTTTCATATCTACGTTCAATATAAAAAGCCTTCACCATTGCCTTAAAATCTTTAATCCTAACAAAAGGTCCTTTTTCAAGTAACATCCTAAGGGCGGTATTTAATTCTTCCTGGTCACGGTGAAAATCCTTCAATATCTGTGTAACTCTTCTTTCCCTCTCTTTAGGTCGATTTAGCATCCTCTCTTTTAAAATCTTAAAGTCCTCTAAGGTAGAGGGGTTCTTTATCGTAAGGATCTCCCTTAGTTTGGCTACTGTCTCTTCTTCTTCTTTGCAGAAATCCTCTACCATCTGGCTGACTTCTTTTTCTCTTTCGTCTTGCTGACTTCGAATCCCAGTCATCATTGTATCAAAGTCTTTCTTCCTTAAACATTCGGTCTTAGCCAACATTTCCTTCAATCTATTAGTTAATTGCTCCTGTTCTATATGGTAGTTCTTAATCCTTTGATTAACCTCTCTCATTAAAGAGGTAACCGTCTTCACCTTTGATTCGTATGAGCTGACGATTTGCCCAACTATATTGCGAAGTTGTTTTGGATCTTCCATAAACTTCTCTCTGTAAAAATATATAAGTCCGGAGATATGCTTAGGATTTAAACGCAAGCTCTATAGAGGGGCTTCCACACCTCTATACTCCCAAGGACATCTCGCACTTCTCTACTTGGTTGTGGTTATGCAGCTGCTGGTAACAGACCCACTGCCTCTGCATATTTTAAGAAGGTCTCAACAGATGCGACCACGACCCTGGCCTCAATGGCTAATAGCTCAATGCCTACCAGTGATACTCTCACCCAGGCATCGACTACTATGCCCTTGTCCAGAATTCGGTCAACCACTTCTACCAAGCTGGAGGAAGCTATTGCTTTTTCTACCGCCATCTTTATTCACCCCCTTTCTTGTTTACCCCGTTTGATAGTCTTTATCTAACGGGGTGAATTCCGCTTTTAGAGAGGGAGGACAGTCCCCTCGCTTTTTCTGAGGAGCGGTCAACCTCGCCCTGACCTTTTTAGATAGGGCACCCCCTTACAATCTTTACAAGTTTATTCAGGTCAAAAGGTTTGTCTATAAATCTATAAACCCCCAATTTTTTCGCCATTGATTTTATAGGAGGACTACCATAGGCAGAGAGCATTATCACCTTAATAGATGGTTTTATCTGCCGGATCTCTTTAAGAAGATTTATACCATTTATATTTGGCAGTTTATAGTCTAAGATTATCAAATTGTAACCTTTTGCCTTAATCCTTTTAATTGCCTGTCCACTATTGTATGCCTTATCCACTCTATGGCCTTCCTCTTCTAAGATAGATGAGACCAGACGACACATATCTTTATCATCATCCACCACTAATATCTTCTGCATTTGTTCAATGCCCACCTTAAAAGATAAAGAAAAGATATTTCTCTCTGTAATAAATTAATAAATATGGAATAATAAATATGGAATACGAGATTTATTAGTGGCGATAACAATACATTTAATGAAAAGCAATAATTATGCCATTCCCATTTTTCAATTTTAGAAAACTTAAAATTAAAACTTTATGTTTTAGAATCTTATTTTTAACTCAGATTCAATAAAGTGCAGGATTAACAATTGCCAGGCAACCTCGTTGTAAAACAGCTATTAGCTGATAGCTGTCAGCTATTATAGGATTTTTACTGAAAGGGAGGGGGCTGGAAATCTCTGGAAATCTGTCGAGAGAGCTTTACAATCTGTAGAGACGGTTTTACAGTCCGAGGGATTTTATTTTTGAATATAATGTCATGCGGTCTATCTTGAGGATTTTAGCAGCCTTAGCCTTATTATTCTTTGCCTGAGCTAATGCCTTCTTAATAATCTCTTTCTCTACCCTCTCTGTTGTTTTCTTGATTATTTCTCGAAGGGGTATATCTTTATCCAGATTGAGCCTGTCGAAATCTGTTAAAGGGTCAATCTTTTCAAGATTAGAAGCTACCTCAGGACGTAGAAATTTTACGTCCTCAACAGGCAAGTTGATTTCTCTAATATAATTCGAATCTGTTAAAAGCACTGCCTTTCTAATCTCATTTCTTAACTCTCTCACATTTCCATGCCAGGGATGGTTTAAGAGTGATTTCATCGCCTCGCCAGATATCCCTTCAATCTTTTTATTAAACTCCAGATTCGCCTCCTCTAAGAAATGTTTTGCTAACACAGGTATGTCCTCTTTCCTTTCTCTGAGAGGTGGAAGAATGATAGTGAATTCATTAAGTCGGTGGTAAAGGTCATCCCTGAATTTGCCAAGCCTTACTACCTCAGAGAGGTTAATTTTTGTAGCCACAATAATTCTGACATCTACTTTTATGTCCCGTTTACCTCCTAAATGTTGTAACCTCCTCTCTTGAATTACCCGCAATAGCTTTATCTGTGCAGTATCAGATAGATTAGTAATCTCATCAAGAAATAAAGTTCCTCCATTTGCCTGTTCAAATTTACCCTCTTTTTGGGTATCTGCTCCGGTAAAGGCACCTTTTTCATAACCGAATAATTCGCTCTCAATCAATGTCTCAGGTATTGCACCACAATCTATAGCAATAAAAGGTTTATCCTTGCGCAGGCTTTCCTGATGAATCATCTGGCTAATCAATTCCTTTCCTGTTCCACTCTCACCCTGAATAATCACGGTCATATTTGTAGGAGCAATGAGCTTAACCTGACTCAGGACATACTTTATTTGAAGGCTTTCACCCTTTAATCTTTCAATAGCTGTTTTTTCACCCAATCTATTCTTTAAACTCTCCACCTCTTTGGTGAGATATCGGGTCTGAAAAGCCCTCTTTATATTTAGCACTATCTCTTCGTTATCAAAAGGTTTAGTGATATAATCAAATGCGCCCAGCTTCGTAGCCTGAATTGCACCTCTTATTTCTCCATAGGCTGTAAGCATGATTACAGGTAGATTTTTGTCTATCTTTTTAATCTCTTCCAAGACCTTCATCCCATCCATTTCCGGGAGCTTGATATCTAATAAGACTACATCGGGAGAATGTGTCCTGATTTCTCTGAGCGCCTTTCTTCCATCGCTTGCTGTAATGGCCTCGTATCCCTCTGAGCTTAAAATATCCGAAAGGATATCCCGCATATCCTTATCATCATCAACTATCAGGATTTTATCCACCTAACCCCCTCTTTATGCACTGGAAGTCTAACTGTTACCTCTGTACCATAATCAGGTTTACTTTCTATATAAATCTTCCCTTTATGAATCTCGATGACCTCCTGGACTAAAGAAAGTCCTAATCCTGTTCCACTCTTCTTTGTTGTAAAAAAAGGGTCAAATACCTTCTCTAAGTTATCCTCTAAAATCCCGCAGCCTGAATCAGCAAAATTTATTATAACCTCCTCGGCATTATGGTCATAATAGGCGGTGATAGCGAGCCTTCCACCTTTCGGCATCGCATCCAGGCTATTGAGTATAAGATTTAGAAATGCCTCTTCAAGGAGTCTTTCATCCAGAAGGACCTGAGGCAGTCTCCTCGGAAACCTCTTAGTGAGATGCACATTCTGTTTAAAACATTTTGCATCAACAAGGGTGCATACCCTCTTAATAACATCATCAATATAGCCTGTCTTAAAAAAGGCCTTACGTGACTTTGCAAGGTTGAGTAAATCATCGATAACCTTGTTTACCCTCTTAGAGTTCTTTAATATGACCTTAAGGTATTTTCTTACCTGTTCATTAGGTTCGTATCTGTTGAGACAGAATTGCACTGCTGCCTTGATATTGCTAAGAGGGTTTCTTATCTCATGGGCTATTCCGGCAGCAAGCTTCCCGATTCCAGCTAATCGCTCTGAAGAGAATAATTTGTCTTCTAATTTGACCACAGGGGTGATATCTTTAATATATTCGATTACCTGAATGACATTGCCATCATCATCCTTTATAGGAAATGTAGACTTGTTGAATATAACCTTTTTTTTGCCGATCTCTCTGCTTATCTTAGTAAGCTGGCTGGATGTGCCATCCTTAAAGGTCTTTTCTGCAGGGCAGTTATCACAGAGCGCATCACGCTGGTAGTATTCATTAAAACATTTTCTACCAAGAATCTCTGGAAAATCTTTCTTCTCGAATAGATTAAGAATCCCCTTATTGGCCCTGATTATCTCGTAATCTCTGTTTATGACATGTATCCCATCCTCTATGCCATCAAATAACGCCTCGAGTCTCTTTTTGGTCTCCTCTATGAGATGCCTTACTTCTAATTCCTTGGCTGGATCAGTAGGAAGGCCTATTTCTTTATTTAGTGCTTTAGGTTCTTCCACCCTGATTTCCTCCTTAGGACTTATACTTATTTTTTATCACTTAAAACTTGCATTGTCAAGGAATTTCTTGATATTACTTAGGACATCAGCTACACTTCAAGTTATCACGGGATTTAATTTTTGCTGTGTGGTATGCTGTAAAGTAATGTACCTGTTGAGTGTCTCCCCAGAAGATTTATCTAAACGAATAGATGTCTTTATTGCTGAAAAGACAGGGATTACCCGTTCACAAATCCAGAAGCTCATAGAAAAAGGTGATATCCTTGTAAATGGCAGGTCAGTAAAACAGAACTATAAAATAAAGCCTGGCGATGAGATTACTTTATCTCTGTCTGAAGAAGGGGCGGGCTCCCCGCTTATACCTGAACCTATTCCCCTCGAGATTTTATACAAAGACAATTATCTTGTTGTTGTGAACAAACCCGCAGGGATGGTTGTTTATCCAGCGGCAGGACATAACAGAGGCACATTGATGAACGCCCTTCTTTATCACTGTAAAAGGCTTGCTACTGTTGGCGGGCCACTGCGGCCGGGTGTTGTGCACAGGCTTGATAAAGATACATCTGGTGTTATGGTCGTTGCCCTGAATGATGAGGCATACTACAACCTCGTTGAACAATTCAAACACAAGACAATAAATAGGAGGTATATTGCTTTAGTCTACGGGGATCTGAAAGGAGACGCTGGTAAAATATTACTTCCCATTGGGCGGTCAGAGTCGGACAGAAAGAAGATGTCAACCCGTGTAAAAAAAGGTAAAGAGGCAGTTACAAGATGGAGAGTGCTTGAGAGATTTGGCAATGCAACATTAATTGAGGCAAGGCTCGACACTGGAAGGACACATCAGATAAGGGTCCATTTCGCCTCTACAGGACATCCTGTGCTTGGAGACAGGACATATGGGAGGAAAACCCTTACATTTCCGAGGCAGATGCTACATGCAGAATTATTGGGATTTATACATCCTGTAACTGGTGAGTATCTCGAATTCTCAAGCCCTATTCCATCTGATATGGCCCTCACACTATCTGAACTCCACAGCCTCCTCCCTCGATACCCTCGGAGGAGGGTAGGGAATCCTTGATGGATAGCCAACAGGCACAATAGCAATCGGCCGTAAGTTTTTAGGGAGGTTCAGGATTTCAAATACAGCAGATTCATTAAATGCCCCAATCCACACACTCCCGAGCCCATTCTCATGCGCCACAAGCATCATACCCATAATGCTTGCTGCAACATCCTGAATTGAATATAAATAGACCCCTCGGTCTCCGTATCTCCATGAGATACGGCTGTCAGTGCACCCAACTATTACAAGTGGTGCCTCAGCAATGAAATTCTGGTTCAGGGCTGCTTGAGCAATCCTTCTCTTGAGTTTTGCGTCTTTTATAAAATAAAACTTTCTTGCCTGAAGGTTTCCGGCACTCGGTGCCCATATAAGCGCATCTATAAGTTTATCAATAATTTCCTGTGGTATCTCTTTCTTATGAAAGTCACGGATACTTCTTCTCTCTCTTACAGCCTTTAAAATTTCCATAACCCAAATAAATTCTAATAACCAATTACCAATGACCAAACTCAGTGTTCATTTGATTATTGGAATTTGGTTATTGGTTATTTTAGCTTTACGGTTTCCAGTACTCCTCGAACTTGCCGGCCCTTGTTATCCATACAACATAAGGTGCTACTGTCACATCACCCTTTTTATCAAACCTTATCTTTCCGAGTGCACCACTGAATTCCATGGAATGTAACTTATTAATAATTACCTTTCCTTCAGTTGTATTGGCTTCTTTAATTGCTGTTAACAGGATATTAATAGCATCATAGGCATAAATCGAATATGGCCCAATTTCTCCATATCTCGATTGATATTTATCAATGAAGCCTTTTGCTGATGTGATATTCTTCGGGTCAGGGCTGAATGTGAGGTAGGTGCCCTCTGCTGCACTGACTCCTGCAATCTCGATGAACTTCGGGTCTATCGTCCCATCACCACTCATGAATTTAGCGGTCAGTCCGAGCTCTTTAGCCTGTCTTACAAGAAGCCCTGCCTCAGGATAGATACCTCCGAAAAAGATAAGCTCAGGTTTTTTGTCTTTTATTACGGTCAGTACCATCTTGAAGTCCTTATCTCCCTGTACAATCCCTCCGTAATAAACAACCTTAACCTTATCACCGAGGAATTTCTTGAACTCATCTGCAAGCCCCTGACCGTATGTTGTCTTATCATGAAGGATAGCAACGCCTTTGAGTTTTAGATGCTTTATAATAAAATCAGATGCAACCTTGCCCTGTTGGTCATCCCTGCCGCAGACCCTGAAGACACCTTTATAACCTTTTTCTGTAAGCTGTGGATTGGTGGATGCAGGGGTAATCATTGGAATTTCAGACCTGTTATATACATCTGATGCAGGGATGGAACAGCTCGAATTAAAATGGCCGATAACACCAACCACACCATCATTGACCAGCTTATTTGCAATAGAGACAGCCTGCTTGGGGTCATGCTGGTCATCGCTAATTATAACCTTAATCTTTTTCCCTAAGACCCCACCCTTTACATTCCATTCCTCAACAGCGAGTGAGACACCATTTTTGAAATCAGTGCCCATTTTTGCCTGGTCACCTGTCATCGGGCCAGCAATGCCGATTTTGATAACATCAGCTTTTTTCTGGCATCCAGAAAGGATTATAAAGAATGCAAAATTTAAGATTAAAAATTTAAAATAAAAGAATTCCATAATTTTTAATTTTGCATTTTTCATTTTGAATTTTCCTTCATTCATGAAATCTCTTTGATATATTTTTTTATCTTTATTAAATCTTCTTCGGAGATCTCTACGAACTTCACTCCAATCCCGATCCCTGGTTGTGCGTGCTTTACCTGTGCCATTACCTCAATGGAGTTGCCGTTAATGCTAAAATTTAGTTGCAGGATAACTCCCGGGATGAACTGCGCCTGGGTGTAAATATACATGCCGTCCTCGTTGATGTCCAGTATGTAAGCCCTTACAATCCCATTAATTATGACATCTTTTTCAACCGAGACTCTTTTGCTACCTCTGCGTTCTATGTCTATTGTCTGTTCCTGGTGTTTGTCTCTGTTTACTGACACTGCCACTTCCTTTTGCAAATAATATCCATAAACCTGTTTGTATTCTCTGTAATATTCCCTTTCAGGATTCCTGTTGCAACTGCAATAGCATCAGCACCTGCATCAAGTACCGATTCGAGGTTAGTAAGATTTATACCTCCTATTGCAATAAGCGGTATATGTACCTGTTCTTTTATCTCCCGGAGCATACTGATGCCCCTTGGTGCACCAGCATCTTTAGTTGTGGTATGAAATACAGGACCAAAGCCGATATAATCAGCGCCGCCTCTTTCTGCCTCTATCGCCTGTTCTAAACTATGGGTCGAAATACCGATTATCCTGTCTCTGCCTATTATCCTTTGCGCCTCTTTCAGGGGTAGGTCATCCTGTCCAAGATGGACTCCATCTGCGTCAACAGCGATTGCAATATCAGACTGGTCATTTATAACTAATATCGCATTGAAATCTCTCGTGACCCTTCTCAGCCTCAGGGCCTCATTATAGAATTCCCCCCTTGTCCTGTCCTTGTCTCTATACTGTATCCATTTAACACCCGACCTGAGGACTGCCAAGCACATCTCCTCGCATGTGAGGTTACATGACCTTCTGTCAGTAATGAAGCACAAACCGCCCCGATACATAGCTTAAATAACCAAGCACCAATAACCAAACAATTTGGAATTTGGTTATTGGTTATTACCCATTTATCTTCTCTACAAAACTTGTGTCAAAGTTCCCATTTACAAAATCAGGATTGCTCAGAACCTTCTTATGAAATGGTATAGTTGTCTTTATCCCCTCGACTACAAACTCATCAAGTGCACGCCTCATCCTTACAATCGCCTCTGGCCTGTCTTTTCCGTACACAATCAGTTTAGCTATAAGGGAATCGTAATGTGATGGTACGACCCATCCACTGTATATTGCGGTATCCACCCTCACACCAGGTCCTCCAGGGAGAGACAGAAATGTGATTTTTCCTGGTGATGGTATAAACCGTTCAGGGTCTTCTGCATTAATTCTGCATTCGATTGAATGACCCGAAGGTCTTATCTGATTCTGCCTGTACTCTATTGGGAACCCTGCTGCAAGTTTTATCTGCTCCTTTATTATGTCAATACCTGTCACAGCCTCTGTCACAGGATGCTCTACCTGGACACGGGTATTAATCTCCGTGAAGTAGATATTGCCTTCAGGGGTGACTATAAACTCTATTGTGCCTGCGTTTCTGTATTTTATTGCCTTTGCAGCCTTAACGCCTAATTCTCCAATCCTCTTTCTAAACTTTTCTGTTGTCGAGATAGGCGAGGGTGATTCCTCTATAAGTTTCTGATGCCTTCTCTGTATTGAACAGTCCCTTTCACCGAGGTGGATAACAGTACCCTTGTTGTCTGCCATTATCTGAACCTCGATATGCCTTGTCTCAGGTATGTATTCCTCTATGTAAAGCTCACTGTTTCCAAATGCTGTAAGTGCTTCTCTCTGCGCCATGTAGAATGACTGTTCAAGGTCTTTTTCCTCTCTTGTAATCCTCATACCGCGACCACCTCCGCCAGCAGATGCCTTGAGCATTACAGGGAACCCTATCTTCCTCGCAACCTTCATCGCCATCTCTTCTGTTGTAACAGCACCCTCACTCCCAGGCACAACAGGCACACCTTTCCGCCTCATTATCTGCCTGGCCTTCGCCTTGTCACCACCAATCCTTATGTTTTCAGGAGTCGGACCAATAAATATTAGACCGGATGTAATACATGCCTCAGCAAAATAAGGGTTTTCAGAGAGAAACCCATAACCAGGGTGTATAGCTTCCGAATCAGTTATCTCAGCAGCGCTTAATATGCCGGGGATATTCAGATAGCTCTGGCTTGAGTTTGCAGGCCCTATGCAGACAGCCTCGTCAGCAAGCCTGACATGGAGAGACTCCCTTTCTATATCCGAGTAAACAGCGACTGTTTTTATACCGAGCTCTCTGCATGCACGGATAACCCTTACAGCAATCTCCCCACGATTCGCTATCAAAATTTTCTTAAATAGTTTCATCTCTTAATCTTCATAAGTGGGAACTGAGAAATAGGAAATAGGAAGTTAAATCCGTGGTATTTTTACTTCTCATTTCTCACTTCTTACTTCTCATTTCATATAGGTTCGATAAGGAATAGCGGCTCACCGTATTCAACCGGCTGTCCGTTCTCTACTAAAGCCTTTATAACAATGCCCTCAATCTCGCTCTCGATCTCGTTCATGAGCTTCATTGCTTCTACAATACAGAGAACCTGGCCCTTTTTTACCCTTAATCCTACTTCTACAAATGGTGCTGCATCAGGTGAAGGTGACCTGTAGAATGTGCCGACAATCGGTGATGTTACTGTTATAAGTCTCTGTGTCTCTTCTTCAAGCTCTGCTATTTTTTCAGGGATGACTGCAGATTTCTGCACAGGCATCTCTATTGACGAGATAAGTTTCTCCCGCTTTATTTTTACCTTTGTTCCGTTTTTTTCAATCTGCAGTTCTGTAATGTCTGTTTCCTTGAGAAGCTCGATAAGCTCTTTTAAATCCTCAAGTTCCATTATTCCTCCCTTATAACTTCTTACTTTATTCTCTCCATATATTCCGATGTCCTTGTATCAACCTTAATAGTGTCTCCCTCATTTATATGAAAAGGAACCCTGACAACAGCCCCTGTTTCTAATGTTGCAGGCTTTCTGCCTCCTGAGGCTGTGTCTCCTTTGAATCCTGCCGGGTCTGTCTTTGTAACTAATAGTTCAACAAAGGTCGGAAGTTCCACACTCAAGGGTCTCCCTTTATAATATAGGATTTTGACCACCATATTTTCTTTAAGAAATTTCTTTGCATCACCGAGTTGATCAATAATGAGCGGGATCTGCTCATATGTCTCTTCGTCCATAAAGTAATACATCTTGTCCTGGGCATAAAGATACTGCATCCTCTTTTCCTCAAGCCTGGGCGTCTCTAATTTTTCACCTGACCTGAAAGTTTCTTCAAGGACACTTCCTGTTCTCAGGCTTTTCATCTTTGTCCTGACAATGGCTCCCCCTCTCCCCATCTTCACATGTTGAAAATCTACTATCTCATAAGGCTCGTCTTTAAACTCCACCTTCAGACCTTTTCTGAAATCAGCTGTCGAGATCAAGTCCATCCCTCCTGACTAATTTATAATCTCAAGCTCCCTTGGAAGGCTGGTAAGTATTACAGGGCCGTTTGGTTTCACCATCACTATATCTTCAATCCTGACACCTCCAAGCCCTGGAATATAAATCCCGGGCTCTATGGTAAAAACCATACCGGACCTTATTACCTCGCTTCCTGTCCATGAAATATGTGGTGCCTCATGCACAGAAAGGCCTATGCCATGGCCTGTACCATGCCCGAAATATTCGCCATATCCTGCCTTTTTTATAAAATTTCTGACGGCGCTGTCAAGCCTTTTACTTTTTATACCATCTCGAACAGAAACAATAGCCTTCATATTCGCTTTCAGGACAGTCGAGTAAATCTCACACTTTCTATCAATATTGTTCCCTTTTATCAGGAAGGTCCTCGTTATATCAGAAAAATAACCTCCTGCCTCTCCTCCCCAATCTATTACCACAAGGTCTCCTGCCTTTAGTTTTCTTTCTGTTACCTTTGCATGGGGCATGGAAGAGTTTCTTCCTGCGGCAACTATTATATCAAATGGGATGGTTTTACAGCCTCTTTTTTTAAGTGCTTCTTCAAGTCTGAGTGCAATCTCTTTTTCCTTGATGCCGGCTTTTATATAGGGTTTTATGTCTCTGAATGCTGATTCGGCACGTGTAATCGCCTTTTTTATCAGCGTCATCTCATGTTCATCCTTTATTTTTCTCATCTCTTCGACAAGACCCTTAACAGGTTTTAACCTTACCCCTTTCCTGGTTAATTTTTTATAGAATTCATATGTAATACTTACCTCAACCCCAAGCCTATTAATATTAAGGGTTCGGGCTGTATTAATGACAGTCTTTTGCCTTTCCCCCTTTTCAATAGAAATCTCCCATCCAGCAATCTCTTTCTCTGCCAGCTCTTTATACCTGAGGTCAGTGAAAAAGATATTTTCCCTCTCTGTGATTAGGATAAAACCCGATGAGCCTGAGAAACCAGTGAGATAACGGACATTGTTTATATCATTAACGAGGAAGCCATCAACCCCCATTCTTTTAAGAGATTCTTTTATCTTAGTAACACGTAACGCGTAACGCGTAACGCTCATTTTGACAGGATACTTTTTGCAGCCCTGAGTGCAAGAAGATAACTATCAGGACCAAAACCGCTTATCTGTCCGATTGCAACCTCTGCTATGAAAGACTTTTTCCTGAATTCTTCACGCCTGTGGATGTTCGAGAGATGCACCTCTATAGAGGGTTTACCAATGGCTGCAATAGCATCCCTTATAGCTATACTTGTATGTGTATATGCAGCAGGATTTATAATAAGAAGGTCATAATCTCCTTTTTGGATCGCATCAATAATCTCACCCTCACTGTTTAGCTGGATTGTCTTTGTATCCATGCCGAGTTCTGTAGAAAGCAATAGTATTTTTTTATCTATATCCGATAGGGAATCTGTCCCGTATATGTCTGTCTCTCTTATGCCAAGCAGGTTTAAATTAGGTCCATGAATAACTAAAACTTTCATTTATCTATCCTCCTGAGTTCTGACAGCCTGTCCAGTATTGCTTCTGCAACAGAATCCTTGCTCATAAGTGGGAGTCTTATTTCCTTCTCCCTGTCAATAATAACAACCCTGTTTGTATCAACATCAAACCCGGAGCCAGCTTCTGTAACATCATTAAATATAATCATATCCATATTTTTTTCTTTAAGCTTTTCTTTTGCACGTCTGACCTTATTTCCTATCTCTGCTGAAAATCCAATAATAAATGGCCTGTCCTTCTTTTTCCCGACCTCCGAGATAATATCAGGGGTTCGGGAGAGTCTTAAAAGTAGTTCCCCTGATTTTTCAATCTTTTCCTTTGCCATTTTTGCAGGCGTGAAATCAGAAACAGCGGCTGACATTATCAGCACAGTCGTCGAAGGTAGTTCTCTATTTACAGCGTTTAACATATCCACTGCAGTTTCTACAGAAACGAACTTAACCCTTTCAGGACGACTTAATAATGAAGGACCGCTTATTAGTGTTACCTCTGCACCTCTTCTAATTGCAGCCCTCGCTATAGCATATCCCATCTTACCGGACGACCTGTTTGATATAAACCTGAGAGGGTCAAGGTATTCTCTGGTGGGACCTGCTGTCACAAGGATTTTCTCTTTCATAAGATCTTTCTCGCTGAGTGCAGACCTTATCGCTTCGATTATCTCAGAAATCTCTGACATCCTTCCCATCCCTTCTTCTCCACAGGCGAGACTGCCCTTTTCAGGCCCGACCTGTATTACTCCACGGGATATAAGGTGCCTCAGGTTTTCCTGGAAAATCGGGTTCTCATACATCCTCCAGTTCATTGCCGGGGCGATCACTACTTTTTTATTGAATGAAAGAAGGCATGTACTCAGGAGGTCATCACCTATACCTCTTGCAAACTTGCCGATTATATTTGCGGTTGCAGGGGCTATAACCATGATATCTGCGTCGGCCGTAAGTGTTATATGTGCTATAGGAGTATCGAATAGACCTGAATAGACCTTATTATGAGAGGCGACCTCGAGGGATAAGGGGGTGATAAAATTTTTAGAGGCCTCGGTCATTATGACAGTAACCGAGGCCCCTTCATCTTTAAGTCTTCGTATTAAATCAACTGCTTTATAAGCTGCGGCTCCTCCTGTCACCCCGAGGAGTATAGATTTATTCCTCAACACCTTCTTCCTGTTTCTCTGTGAAGAGTTCCTCCAGAGCCTTCTTATCCATTACCTCCTTTTCGTGAAGATAGACCTTCAGGTCTTTTTCGAGTTCTGTAAGGTCCTCACCAATAACTGCTTTTTTCCTTTCCTCAAGGAGTCTTCTGTAGTCAAACTTCCTGGCCTCTTCTTTTGCCTTCTTGGCCTCCTCCCCTGTCAGGAATTCAAGGGTATTATTTATTGCTTCCTCAAGTGCTATAGTAGTAATTTTTGTTGCCTTTGTTTGAATCTTCTGTTTAGCACCCACTGCGAGTTCCTTTGCCCTTTGAGATGCAATGACCACAAGCCTGTATCTTCCATCAATCTTGTTATGGTCATATTCTATTGGTAGTGAAATAATATCCATAACCCTCCTCCTATTTTAAAAAACTGTCCTCAATCCACAATGTATCGATTCTTTTAGTGCTGACCCTATCTGATATTATTATCGCTTTAAGCTCCTTAAGGGCCTCTTTAAAGTTATCATTTACTATAACATAATCATATTTATGATAGTCTTTTATTTCATCAACTGCTTTCCTGAGCCTTAATTCTATCTCATCCTTTGAATTCGCCATCCGCTTTTCGAGTCTTTCCCTCAGCGCCTTCATCGTCGGTGGAAGTATGAAAATATAAATGCCTTCTTTATATCTTTCTTTTATCTGCATTGCACCCTGTGTATCTATGTCCAGTATGACATCAATCCCTGCATCCATGAGCTCTTCAATCCTTTTCTTAGATGTACCATAAAGTTGCCCGTGAACCCTTGCCCACTCTGCAAATTCTCCCCTGTCTATCATCAGTCTGAATGTATCTTCGTCAATAAATGTGTAGTCTCTGCCACTAACCTCTCCTCGCCTTGGAGGCCGTGTTGTGTAAGAGATAGAATGTCTGAGGTTAGGCAACACAGAGTTTAGCTTTTTGCAAAGCGTTGTCTTACCGGCCCCTGAAGGTGCAGAGACTATGAACAG
Organism: Nitrospirota bacterium; assembly: GCA_040757475.1. Lineage (GTDB taxonomy): Bacteria > Nitrospirota > Thermodesulfovibrionia > Thermodesulfovibrionales > SM23-35 > JACRGU01. The sequence goes on along the minus strand of JBFLWW010000002.1, from coordinate 88,742 downwards.
GCTACCTCTACCCTTTTTCTCCTGCAAAGGGTTCCTTCCCTTCGATGAATCTCTGTGTAATGGTTTCTGACTGGAGCGCTGACAGCACAATATGGTCGCTGTCTGTGACTATTATCGAGCGTGTGCGCCTTCCTTCGGTTGCATCTATCAGCTTACCCCTTTTTTTTGCCTCATCTCGGAGCCTCTTCATAGGTGCAGAACCAGGTGTCACAATTGCAACCACCCTGGAGGCAGACACTACATTGCCAAAACCTATGTTAACTAATACAGGACTTAAATCACCTTTCTTCATAATTACCTCTACTGTATATTCTGTACCTGTTCCCTCATCTTTTCAATCTCGATCTTCATCTCCACTGTCAGGCTTGATATATTATAATCGCTTGACTTGGAGGCCATAGTATTTACTTCTCTGTTTATCTCCTGAAGGAGAAAGTCGAGCCTTCTTCCTATAATATTACCATCATTTAGTATCTCTATAAACTGTTTTAAATGGTTTTCTATCCTGCTAACCTCTTCTGATATGTCCAGTCTCTCAGCCATTATCGCAGCTTCCTGCATTATCCTAACATTGTCTGGCTCCATGCCTCCAAGAATAGCTTTAAGCCTTTCGGAAAGTTTTTCTCTGTACCATGTCAGCATATCTGGGCACAGAGATTTTATTTTGTTGTTCAGCACATTTAATGACTCTGCACTGTTTCGCAGCTCCTTTGAAAGCATCTCTCCTTCCTGCATCCTCATGGCCTCGAGTTTTGAGATAGCCTCGGTAAATGCAGTGTAAAGGGCATCAACATCATATTCTAACTCTTCTTCGATAATGAGTTCCCTGTAGTTAGCGAGTGTGTCTATATCTATCTGGCCTGGTATAGACAGTTCTTTTTGTAAATCCTGGAAGGCGGTATATATCCTCCTCGCCAGCTCCTTATTTATACTTAGCTGTGTTGGCTCATGACCGGTTATCAAGACAGAGACATCAAACCTACCTCTATGAAATCTCTCTTTAAGGATGTTTCTTAAAGGTATGTCATGGTAGTTCAGATAAGGGGGTATCTTTATCGCTATGTCAATAAACCTGTGGTTCAGAGAACGGATTTCAACCCTGAAGCCATTCTTTTCTGCACTGCCAAAGCCTGTCATACCCTGTACCATATTATTTGTAGACTATAAAACACCCGGCCAATTTAGTCAAATTTACCCCAAACCTGCAACTATTCTCCCATCCACCATTTTGAGAACCCTGTGGCAGTGATTTGAAAGGGTCTCATTATGTGTGACAATGACGAATGTAATCCTTTTTTCTTTATTAAGGTTGATAAGGAGGTTAAATAATTCCTCACCTGTTGCTGTGTCAAGATTACCTGTGGGCTCGTCTGCAAGGACAACCTTTGGTTCAAGGACAAGTGCCCTTGCAACCGCAACCCTCTGCTGTTCACCTCCGGATAGTTCTCCTGGCCTGTGTCTTTTTCTTTCGGATAAACCCAGCTCATCGAGAAGTCTTCCTGCCCTTTCAAGGATTTCTTTATACTTTGAACTTTTGAACTTTTGAACTTTTGAACTTACATTGATAAGTCCTGGCATCATAACATTCTCAATGGCTGTAAATTCAGGGAGTAGATGATGGAATTGAAAGACAAAGCCGATAGTATTGTTTCTGAAGGAGGCGAGTGAATCTTCATCAAGGGAGAAAATATCAGTGCTATTATAGAAGACCTTGCCGAAGGTCGGCCTATCCAGTGCACCTAAGATATGCAGAAGCGTACTTTTCCCTACACCTGATGCACCGACTATCCCAACTATTTCTCCTTCCTTTATTGAAAGATCAATGCCCTTCAGTACCTGAAGCTCACCAGCATCTGTAATAAAGGATTTTTTTAAATCCTTTATCTCAATCACCTTTGCCCCTTTCACTTCTTTGCTTCATTTTCATCCTTTTTCCCTCTGATACCTTTTATCTTTTCACCTGTTTTCTCAATGCCTTTAGTCACCTTTTTTGTTGCATCCTTAATCTGTTCTGTCTTTTCTTTTATTCTGTCTGCCTCTTTGCTTATTGCTTCACTTTTCTCTTTAATAACTTCTCCTGCCTTTTCTGATTTTTTGCCGACCCACCTGAAAGGCTTTCCGCCCTGCCATAATGAAAGGGTAATGAAGAGAACTCCAATAATTAGCAGAAGACATATAACTCTTTTTATGAGCTTAAACATCTTTCTTACTCATATCTCAATGGCTCTACGGGATTGATCCTTGCTGCCTGCCATGCAGGGTAAATAGTCGCAAGAAAACTTATCATGATTGCAGAAAGGGATACTGTTATGAAGTCAAATAGCTTCATCTTTACAGGAAGATGGCTCAGATAGTAAATATCAGGAGGCAGTTTGATAACTTGATATGTGTTTAAAATATAACTCAGTAAATATCCACCGCTCACTCCTATAATCGTACCAAAGAGCCCGATGAATAAACCCTGAAGCATGAAGATGGCCATGATGCCTTTGTTTGTTGCACCCATTGCCTTTAAGATTGCTATCTCTCTGCTTTTTTCTATCACATTCATTATAAGTGTGCTTACTATATTAAATGATGCCACGAGGATTATGAGGATTAGTATTATGAACATGGCGAATTTCTCTAATTTCAGGGCTGAAAACAGGTTCTTATTCATCTGCATCCAGTCTATTGCATAGAAAGGAAACTCCAGTTTTTTCTGTATTCTCTCCCTGACAATAGGTGCCTTATATATATCATTAAGCCTGAGTTCAATGCCTGTTATATCTTCCTTTATGCCGAAGAATTCCTGAGCGGGCCTAATGTCTGTCAGGACGAGGTTCGAATCATATTCAAACATTCCGACCTCAAATATTGCAGCAACCCTGAACTGTTTGACCTTCGGAAGCATTCCGAGTGGGCCTATCTCTCCAGCAGGTGATACAATATTAATGATATCTCCTTTAAATACACCGAGGATATTTGTGAGCTCCCTTCCGAGTATAATACCAGGGATTCCATCTTTTGTCGTAAGGTCTTCGAGATTGCCTTCCTTGATGTATCTTAATATCTCTGTTGTCTTTATCTCCATTTCAGGCATTATGCCTCTCAGAAAGACGCCATGAGCCCTTCTGCCGAATGATGCCATCACCTGACCATGGACAAATGGGGCAGATGATATGATATTCTCTTCCTCCTTTATTTTTTCGATTACATCTTTATATCCAGACATCATGCCTTTATGTGTGAGTATGATCACATGTGCCCTTACTCCGAGTATCTTTTTCTGAAGATCTTCATGGAATCCGCTCATTACAGACAGGACAACGAGGAGTGCCATGACACCAACTGCAACACCTCCTGTGGAAATAATTGTGTTCACAGAAATGCCTCTATGTCTTTTCTTGGCTTTAAGGTACCTGAGAGCTATGAATAAATGATATGGGAGGTTCATCTAACAAATTTAAAATTTAAAATTAAAAATGCAAAATTTAAATTCAAAATTAAAAGAACATGCATAGTTAAGATTGTGGTTAATTTTGAATTTTGCTCTGAAATTTTTAATTTTGCATTTTGCATTTTGAATTGATGTTTCATTACTACTCTGGTTTAAGCTGTGGGAATAGTATAACATCCCTTATTGATTGTGAATTGGTCAGTAGCATCACAAGCCTATCTATCCCGATGCCTTCCCCTGCTGCAGGAGGCATACCATATTCGAGTGCCCTGATAAAATCCTCATCCATCCAGCCTGCCTCTTCATCACCTTCTGCCTTTGCCTCTAACTGTGCGAGGAACCTCTGTCTCTGTTCCATAGGGTCATTGAGTTCGGAGAATGCATTAGCAATCTCCCTGGATGTAATGAAGAGTTCAAATCTCTCGGCAAGCGCCGGATTGTCTGGTTTCTTCTTAGCAAGAGGTGAAAGTTCAACAGGGTAGTCTATTATAAAGGTTGGCTGTACGAGTTCTGGTTCTACTATTTTTTTAAAAATCTCATCAAGGACCTTTCCAAGAGGTGCACCTTCTTTTATTTCTATATTATTTTCCTCTGCCCATGCTTTTGCCTTTTCTCTATCATTAAATATCTCTGGTGGCACCCCCTTCTGCATTAATGCATTGAGCATTGGAATTCTCGGCCAGGGAGGGGTAAGGTCTATAATTGTATCTCCATACGGTATTTTTAATGTCCCGATGATTGTGTCTGCAACATAGGTGATTAGTTCCTCGGTAAATGACATAAGGAAGTGATAGTCCCTGTATGCTATATAAAATTCGAGCATTGAGAATTCAGGGTTGTGTTTTGTTGATATACCCTCATTTCTGAAATTCCTGTTGAGCTCGTATACCCGTTCGTAGCCACCAACAAGGAGCCTTTTTAGATAAAGCTCTGGAGCAATCCTGAGATATAAGTCTATACCGAGGGCGCTATGGCGGGTCTTAAATGGCTTTGCAGTTGCCCCTCCAGGGATTTGCTGCATCATAGGTGTCTCGACCTCAATGAAACCTTTTGACTCGAGGAAGTCTCTGACTGCCTTAATTATCACACTCCTTTTTGCAAAAGTCTCTCTGACTTCAGGGTTTACGATCAGGTCAACATACCTCTGTCTGTATCTCGTCTCTGTATCCTTAAGGCCATGCCACTTCTCAGGAAGGGGTCTCAGAGATTTTGTCAGGAAAACAAAATCATTAACCTCAACAGTGAGTTCATTAGTTTTAGTTCTGAATAGTCTGCCTTTCAGGCCGATTATATCACCAATGTCGAGCTTCTTAACGATACCCTGTTTTTCGCCAAGGATATTTTTTTTGAAATAGACCTGTATCTTCCCTGTAGCATCCCGGATATGGGCAAAGGCAGCCTTGCCAAAGTCCCTCATAGAAATAATCCTACCTGCTAAGGAGCATAAAGCAGGATTGGCTTCGAGGGTTTCTCTTGTTGTAGTTTCGAATTTATTCAGGAGTTCTGATGCATGGTTTTCTGCATAAAACGAGCTACTGAATGGTTCAATTCCTGACTGCCGTAATTCCTCAAGTTTTTTGATTCGCTGTGCTATCAGCTCACTGATTTCTCTAATTTCTTTCAACTGAAAATACCTCTTTTAAAGTTTGTTAACTCTGGATTCCCGTTTTCACGGGAATGACATAAGGAAGGGCAATTTTCGAAGTGTCATTCCTGCGGAAGCAGGAATCCAGACTGCTTTTATAATAAATATACTTTTCAACTTTTATACGAAAAAACCAAAATTTTTAAATTATACTATAATGTTAAACCTGAGTTAAGTCAAACGGACGGGTAGGTGATTCCAAAGGAAATTGCTGAAAGGCTTACAAGATAAATTTACTCCATCTTATCTCCTTCTACCTCCCGGGGTATTTTCTGGTAAGGTCAGGGAGGCAGAGGAGATACTCAAAAGCTGCACATTATGTCCGAGGAGTTGTGGTGTTGACAGGACTTCAGGGGAGAGAGGCTTCTGTGAGACCGGAGATAAGCCATTCATATCGAGCTGGGGGCCCCATTTTGGTGAGGAGAGGCCACTCGTTGGAAGGTTTGGTTCTGGCACCATCTTCTTCGGTAGCTGTAACCTCGGCTGTATCTTCTGTCAGAACTACTCGATAAGCCATCTCAGAGAGGGCAGTGAGATATCTTTTGAAAAACTTGCAGAGATTATGCTTGCATTACAGCGTGGAGGATGTCACAACATAAACCTTGTTACACCAACACATCAGATGCCGATGATACTTAGGGCTATACAGATTGCTTCAGAGAGGGGACTGAACATCCCTGTTGTTTATAACTGCGGTGGATATGAATCCCTTCATTCTATAGAGCTTCTTGAGGGTGTTGTTGATATATACATGCCTGATTTTAAATACTCAGACCCTGAGATGGCTTCCAGATACTCAGATGCCAGAGATTATCCTGAGGTTGCAATGGCTGCTATAAAGGAGATGCACAGGCAGGTTGGCGACCTTATCCTTGATGAGAGGGGGATTGCCCTGAGAGGACTTCTCGTGAGGCATCTTGTGCTCCCGGAGGGGATTGCAGGTACTGCAGGTGTTGTTAGATTCATTGCTGAGGAGATCTCTAAGAATACCTATATCAATATTATGGACCAATACCATCCATGCTTTAAGGCATTCGATAATCCTCCTATAAACAGAAGGATTACCGAGAAAGAATACAGAGAAGCAATAAGGATGGCGATAGATGCCGGGCTTACGAGGATAGATGGGATAACAGTGTAACTAAAGCTCTATAATCTCTTGTCAGCGAGTGTATCAACTTATATAGCGCCGAAGGATGTTCTCAATGCCAATACGTATCATCATTATTGCGATTGATGCGAGGAGGAGTGCCATAACCTTTGAGATTGCAGCGATTCCACCTTTTCCAAATAGATTTATAATCCGCTGGGCATTGATGAATGAGGCCCAGACGATAAATAGATTCAGCATGAGGGAAATGATTGTTGGAATGATACCGTAATGGTCTACGAGTACCAGGATAGTTGTGAGCACTGCGGGTCCTACGATTAAAGGAACTCCGATAGGCACCACACCCATCTTACCCATAGGTTTTCTCCGTTCCTCCCCATGCTTTATAAGGTCGAGGATTGCAATGATGAGGAGGACAAGCCCCCCGGCAATCTTGAAATCATCTGTGGTAATCCCTAATATCTTAAATATTGCCTCTCCAAGTGCTATAAATAAAAGGCTTACAATCAGGGCTGTGAGTATTGACTCTCTGATGACTGTCTGTCTCTTTGACTTTGACATCTCCTCAGTCAGGGAGATAAAGATGGGTAGAACAACAAACACATCAATCGCAACAAAGAGTGGTATAAAGGTATTGGGGATTGCTTTTATGATGTCTTTCATCGGTGTAATTATAATTGTTCATCTCTTAACAGTCAAAATAATTTGATGTATTCTTAGAAATCTGATAGCTTATTAAGGAGGGATCATGAAAAGGCTGATAATATTAGTATTTCTTTTGATACCTGTTGTTCTTTATGGGGAGGATTACCCATCTCAGGGAGTTGTCAAGAAGATTATTGACGGTGATACTATAGAGCTCAAGAGTGGAGAACTTGTCAGGTATATCGGAATTGATGCACCCGAGACCAGATATTCTAAGAGGGGAGCAGAGGCATTCTATAAAGAGGCGACAGAGGCTAACCGGAGACTTGTAGAAGGGAAGACTGTAAGGCTCGAATATGATAAACAGGTAAAACATGATAACAGGCTGCTTGCGTATGTGTATGTTGGTGAAACCTTTATCAACGGAGAACTTGTAAGGAGGGGCTTTGCATTATACAGTCCCTTCGGCCCAAATAGGTCTAAAGATGCCCTTTTATTTCAATATGAGAATGAGGCAAGGAAGAATAAACTTGGAATATGGGCACTGCCACTAAAGAATCCGAGTAAAGAATATATTGCCTCTAAAAGAGAGAGTGAAGGTAGGATCAAAAAATTTCATCGTATAGAATGCCCCCATGCTGAACGGATAGCCAATAGAAATAAAGCGGTCTTTAAATCTATTGATGAGGCATTAGATGAAGGTTATCGTCCATGCAGGATATGTAATCCATTGGAGCGATATCTACCTTGATTTATCTGGCGGTCCCAACGGGATTCGAACCCGTGTTTTAGCCTTGAGAGGGCTATGTCCTTGGCCTCTAGACGATAGGACCGACTGGCTGGGGAGAGAGGATTCGAACCCCTGTAAGCAGATCCAGAGTCTGCCGTCCTACCACTGAACGACTCCCCAAAGTGTCTATTTATGCTCAAACAGGGTCTTTACTTCATTCATCAGTTCATTTATATCCTTGAACTGTCTATAAACAGATGCAAACCGCACATACGCAACCTTATCAAGTTCTCTAAGTGCAGACATCACCTCTTCACCAATCCATGTGCTTGGAATCTCCTTCACACCGAGACCGATTAGCTTTTTCTCGATTGAGTCCACGATACCTTCAAGTGTACCGACACCTATCGGCCTTTTCTCACACGCCTTTTTCAGGCCATTCAGAATTTTAGTTGTATCAAATGGTTCACGTCTTCCATCCTTTTTGACTACCATCGGCATAACATCGTCTACGCGTTCGTAAGATGTAAATCGCTTCCTGCATTTCAGACACTCACGCCTACGGCGTATTGCATCGCCCTCTTTACTCGTCCTCGAGTCAATGACCTTATCTTCTATATTTCCACAGAAAGGACACTTCATAGTAAATTTTAAATTAAAAATGAAAAATGCAAAATTAAGGAAATTTTAAATCTTGAATTGGATTTTTGAATTTTGCTTTTTGAATTTTGCATTTAGTATATTTAGTATATAGGGAACTTATCACAAAGAATTTTTACCCTTTCTAAGAGAGCCCTAATTGTCTCGGTATTATCTTTATTTTGTATTACTAACGAGAGTATCTCTGCTATTTCTGTCATCTCTACCTCACCCATACCCCTTGTTGTAACGCAGGGTGTGCCAAGTCGGATACCACTTGTTATTGTGGGTGGCCTTTCATCATACGGGATTACATTCTTGTTTACGGTTATACCTGCCATGTCGAGAGACTCTTCAGCTTCCTTTCCTGTAATGTCTTTATTGGTCAGGTCGACAAGCATCAGATGTGTGTCTGTGCCGCCGGATATAATCTTGAAGCCCTTTTTTATTAACTCTTCTGCAAGTTTTTTTGCGTTCTTAACAACCGTGGCCTGATAGTCTTTAAATTCCTGGCTCAATGCCTCTTTCAGGGCAACTGCCTTTGCGGCAATGACATGCACAAGTGGCCCCCCCTGTATCCCTGGGAATATCATTCTATCCACTGCCTTTGCATATTCTGCTTTGCACATTATCATGCCGCCTCTTGGCCCTCTGAAGGTCTTGTGTGTTGTTGTGGTAACAAAATCTGCATATGGCACAGGAGAGGGGTGTAAACCTGCTGCAATGAGGCCTGCAATATGAGCGATATCTGCCATCAGGTATGCACCAACCTCCTTTGCTATCTCGGAGAAGGCCTTGAAATCAAGGATCCTTGAGTATGCGCTCGCACCTACGAGAATCATCTTTGGTTTATTCTCCAGAGCAAGGCGTCTTATGTCATCATAGTCTATGTAGCCGCTTTCCCTGTTAACACCATAAGGGAGAGTTCTGTAAAATATGCCTGAGAAATTTACAGGTGCACCGTGGGAGAGGTGTCCACCATGACTCAGATCCATGCCCAATATCGTGTCTCCTGGTTTAAGAACAGAAAAATAAACTGCCATATTAGCCTGGGTACCTGAATGAGGCTGGACATTCACATGCTCTGCACCGAATAGCTCCTTTGCCCTTTCTATTGCAAGGTTTTCGACAATATCAGCATATTCACATCCTCCATAATACCTTTTCCCGGGATAGCCCTCTGCGTATTTGTTTGTAAAGACCGAGCCCTGTGTTTCAAGTACAGAAATGCTTGCATAATTCTCAGAGGCGATGAGTACTATCTTACCCCTTTCCCTTTCTATTTCCTTCTGTATTGCCTCAAAAACCTGTGGGTCGGAGCGTTTGAGATTTTCAAGATCCATGTTTAGTTAAACGTTCCTCTATCTGTAATATCTTTTTAAGCCTTATGCAATGTCTTTCCCCTTCAAAGGGAGTGCTGATCCATATCCTTACAATCTCTTTTGCAAGGTCTTTTCCTACTATCCTTCCACCGAGGACGAGGATATTGGCATCATTGTGCAATCTGCTCATTTTTGCAGTGAAAAGGTCATTGCACAGGGATGCCCTTATACGGGGAAATTTATTGGCGACTATAGACATGCCTATCCCTGTGCCGCAGATGAGTATCCCTCTATCTATTTTCCCCGAAGAGACTGCCTCAGAAACCTTTTCACCAAAATCAGGATAATCTACTGATTCAGAGACATTTGTGCCATAATCAATACACTCAACTCCAAGACTACCGAGGAGGGAGATAACTTCATTTTTAAGTTCAATCCCTGCGTGGTCACAACCAATCGCAATCGTCATTTTAACCTCAATTTTAGTATCTTATCCGAGAGATTATTTAGAAGTCAAGAATAGTTAAGAGCTGATTATTGACACTTGTTGCTGATTGTGATACCTTTCAATAATATACAGATGCCAGATAAAGCAGCCATAATAAAAGAGGCCCAGAAGTATCTTGCGAGGGGTCAGGTAGATAAGGCTATTGCAGAGTGGGAAAAACTTATAAATGAGTCCCCTGATGGTAATGTCTATAATACCGTCGGCGACCTCTATCTTAAAAGGGGTGACAGGAAGAATGCGGTAGATTCTTTTCACAGGGCTGCAAAATACTTCAGGGAAGAGGGTTTTTCCCTGAAGTCTGTTGCACTTTATAAAAAGATACTGAATATAAATCCCTCGGATGCTGATGCCCTCTTTGCACTGGGAGAACTCAGCGTGGAAAAGGGTATCACAACAGATGCTATTAAGTATTATAAAGATGCCATAAAGTATTATTTGGCAGTGGTTAATGGTCTGTCAGCGGAGGACAGGAAGGAAAAACTCCTTGACGTATATAATAGAATACTTAACCTTTCTCCAACCGATATACCTCTTAAAGAAAAGGTAGCGGAGATATTTATAGATGAAGGCCTGAAATCAGAGGCAGTAAAGGAATATCTTAATGTTGCATGGCTTTATGATGAAAAGGGTGATATAGGAAAGGCAGAGGGATATTTCAGAAAAGTCCTTGATGTCCATCCTTTAAACAAAGAGGCACTCATGGGTCTCAGTTATTTATACGAGAAGGCCGGTGATATCAAACGAGCTACTAAACATATGGAAGATGCTGCTACACTTTTACCCCATGATGCAGACATACTTCTGAGGTGTACTGAGATTTATATGGTGGACGGGAGGTTTGATAAGGCAAAGGAATGTCTCAGAAAGGTCACTGAGATAGAACCATCTAATATCAATGTGAAGAGATTTCTCGGAGAAATCTATATCAGGGAAGGTGAGAGAGAAAAGGCATGGGCAGAGTATCTCCCTGTGCTTGATGAAATGATACTTGGCGGAAAATACGATGATGCTATAAAACTCCTGACATCCTTCAAAGATATAGACCCAGTGGAGACATGCAAGAGACTGGCGTCTCTTTATAGACAGCTCGGTGAAAACATCCAGGCATATAACGAACTGGTTGCCCTCGGTGATGTGCTCGTAGCAAAGGGCATGCAAAAGGAGGCCCTCAACTGTTATAAGGATGCCCTGCAGATAAGATTTGATGATTCCCTCAGTGCCAGAGTGAATGAACTCGAAAAAGAGAGCGGTGTGGAGCGTATTTCGATAACAGGCGAAAAAACATTTAATGAGATACTTGAAGAGGCAGAGATATTTCTTAGCTATGGTCTTTATGAAAAGGCAAGGGTTATTCTTGATGACCTCAGGCTGAAAGACCCTGAAAACATTGATGTCCACTTAAAACTTAAGTCTCTTTATGTGAATATAGCTGATAAAGAGATGGCGGTAACAGAATGCCTTATCCTGTATGAGCTCTACAGGAGGATAGGTGATGTTGAAAAAAGTGAGCATATAATTAAAGAGGCCTTTGAGATATATCCTGAGGACCCGAGGCTCGCTGATAAGACACATTACAATCTCGGTATGGCATACAAGGAAACAGGGCTTATAGATGATGCAATAAGGGAATTCCAGCTATCGCTGACTGACCCAGACATGTTTATACGGGCATCCAGTATGCTCGGCATCTGTTATATGGAAAAGGGTCTTTATTCCCTTGCTATCGACGCCCTGAACAATGCCATTAAGAACATGGAAAAGAAGGATGAGTTTTACTGGGCAATGAGATATAATCTTGCTGAAGCCTATGAGAGGAACGGAAACCTTAAGGAGGCACTTGATTCATACACCGAGATATATGAGTGGAATAGAGGATTCAGAGCTGTATCTGATAAAATAAATAAGATTAGGGCAGTGATAAAGGTGCCACAGCAGGAAAAGGTAAAAGGCAAGAAGGAGAGGATCTCCTATCTATAAGAAGATATGGACTATTTAGAATACTATAACCTTAAAGAACACCCATTCTCGAATGTGGTTAACAGCAGGTTTTATTATAACAGTATCCAGCACTCAGAGGCCCTTATAAGGTTGAGATATGCCATAGATACCAAAAAAGGCCTTGCTGTTGTTATAGGGGATGCAGGGACCGGAAAGACGACACTTGCAAGGAGGCTCCTTGAGGAGTTGAATGAGGAAATATATGAGGCAGCACTCCTTGTAGTAATTCACTCGTCTGTCAGCGCAGAGTGGCTGCTCAGAAAATTTGCGATACAGCTTGGTGTAAAGGACCTGAAGGAAAATAAGATTGAACTTCTCAGTCAGATGTATAAAAGGCTACACGAGATAAATGAACATGGGAAAACAGCAGTTGTGCTTATTGATGAGGTCCAGATGCTGAGCTCGAGGGAGCTTATGGAGGAATTCAGGGGGCTTCTGAATATGGAGATCTCTGAAGGAAAGATGATAAATTTTGTATTTTTTGGCCTGACAGAGCTTGAAGATGTCCTCTCTTTAGATGAACCTCTTAAACAGAGGGTGGCTGTTAGAGTAAAACTGAAGTCATTCTCTGAGGATAATACAAGGGATTACATAAAACACAGACTTAGAATTGCGGGATGCAATAGAGATATATTCTCGGATGAGGCTATAATGCTTATTTACAACTACTCAAAAGGTGTGCCGAGGCTGATAAACACTATCTGTGATAATGCACTACTTGAGGGTTATCTGTTTAAAACAGAGGTTATAAACGGTTCGATAATAAAGACTGTAGCAGTAGACCTCGGTTTAAATAGTGAATGATATACCCTTAATCCTCAATGTCACAGAATATTTAGAGAGTTCTATCCTCATTTTTGCAGGATACCAGATATCACCTTCCTTCTCAGAACCTTCATAATACACCTTTAATTCTCTGCCATCTTCAAGGGAGATTATCTGTTTCCGGGGAAGCATTGTTTTTCTGTCTATCCATATCTTTCTCGAAAGATTTTTAAGGATGTAGGTATCATCTCTTTCATCAATCTCAAAGTCTTTTATATCCCACCAGAAAAGGCAGTCTTTCAGGCCGGATGTAAGGATTGCGTTTTTGTTCCTGTCAAGACTCGGATTGCTTTTTATAATGCCATTATCAGATGTGAGTTCAAGTGCAAGAAATCCAAGGGAATAGACACGCAGGCTCAGGTTTCCATTACGGGAGATATTCAGTGTTGCATCTCCTCTTATCTCAGTATCATTTTTTTCAAAGATGATGGAAAATGTGGTCTCTATGGCTGAAATACGGTTTTTCGAAGAAAGGACATCCTTTACATCAACTCCTTCATATACGGGTATCTCCACCCGTGGTGCTGCACAGGAGAATAAAGTGAGAAGTAAGAAGTAAGAAGTGAGAAGTAAGAAGTAAAATCTTAACCGCCCATTTCCTACTTCCCATTTCCCATTTCTCATTTCTAATTTAGTTTTAATGGAGGAGAGCTGTGAGACCGTCTTCAATATCTTTTACTCCTGTTATTTTTAATCCGAAATTGTTTTTTATTTTTTCAAGGTTAGCCAGAGGTATAACAGCCTGCTTAAACCCTACCTTTGATGCCTCCTTCAGTCTTTGTTCTGCCTGAGTAACTGCCCTGATCTCCCCTGAAAGGCCAATCTCGCCAAAGACAAAGGTTCTGGGGTCTGCAGATACTTCTCTGAGAGATGAGGCTATTGTTGTAGCAATACCGAGGTCAACAGCAGGCTCGATTATCCTGAGTCCACCAACAACATTTACAAATATATCCATACCTCCTAAGTGGAATCCTGCCCTTTTTTCAAGCACAGCAACGAGGAGGTTTACCCTGTTAAAGTCAACACCTATGGTTGTTCTACGAGGTATACCGAAGTTAGTCGGTGAGACAAGTGCCTGCATCTCCACCATAATAGGTCTTGTGCCTTCAAGGCTGGCAACAACTATTGAACCTGAAACATTCAATGGTCTTTCTGAAATGAATAACTCTGACGGGTTTTCCACTTCTCGAAGACCGGAATCAGACATCTCAAAGACCCCTATCTCGTTTGTTGAGCCGAAGCGGTTTTTTACGGTCCGAAGTATTCGATATGAATATCCCCTGTCGCCTTCGAAATAAAGGACTGTGTCAACAATATGTTCAAGTACACGTGGACCAGCGATTGCCCCCTCCTTTGTGACATGGCCGACCAGGAACACAGGGACTTCTGACCTTTTTGCAAAGAGCATTAATTTTGTTGCACAGTCCCTTACCTGGCCTACAGAGCCCGGGGCAGAGACGAGTTCCTGTGTATAGACAGTCTGGATAGAATCCACGACCATTACCTTTGGAGAGATTTTTGAGGCAGTATCAACAATGCCTTCGAGTGAAGTCTCTGAAAGCAGGATTATCTCGGATGAATTAATCGAGAGTCTATCTGCCCTGAGCTTTATCTGCTCGGGAGATTCTTCACCTGATACATAAAGAACCTTTCCGCATTTTTTTGAAAGGCCTGAGATTGCCTGTATTAGCAGTGTGGACTTTCCTATGCCAGGGTCACCTCCAACGAGAACAACAGAACCAGCGACGACCCCACCTCCTAAAACCCTGTCGAGCTCTTTTATCCCTGTGGATGTTCTCTGTTTGTATTCACCTGTGATTGAACTCAGGGATATTGGTTCGGATTTGCCGAGACTCCTAACCGCCTCTTTCCTTTCTTCAACAAGGCTATTCCATGTCCCACAGTCAGGGCACTTACCGAGCCACTTAGGGCTTGTATAGCCACAGGACTGGCATTGATAAAAGGTCTTTACCTTCGGCATGTTACCTTATTATATATAGAGTAATCCCATCCCTCTGCCGGGATGGTAAGCCTTCTTTATTGCATTATTCATGAATTCCTTTGCCCTTCTGACAGATTCGAGAGGGCTATTATTGCCGAGGGCGAGCAATGCAGTGATGGCTGCAGAAAATACACAGCCTGTCCCATGATATTCGCCCTCTATTTTTTCACTCTCGAGATGGCGAAAGTCCCCGTTGTAATAAAGGTCTAAAACAACTCTATCCAGATGTTCTCCTGTAATGACAACAACCTCAGGCCCCATATCTTTCAAGACCCTGGCGGCTTTCCCCATATCATCCTTATCTTCTATGTTAATACAGGTAAGCACTGATGCTTCATAGATATTTGGTGTTATAACCCTCGAATAAGGGAAGAGTCTTTCCCTTATCGCATCTAAGGTTTCATTGTCAACAAGGCTTGTGCCTGATGATGAGACACCAACAGGGTCAATAACAAGGTTGCTCAATGAATAACTATTTAACATCTTAGCAACAAGTTCAACAGCCCACCTGCTATAGAGCATCCCTATTTTTATTGCATCCGGCCTGATATCGGATAGAAGTATATCAAGCTGTTTTTCAAAGAAATTTTTGTCAACAGGCAAGATGGAATCTACACCTTCTGTATTTTGTGCAGTAATGGCAGATACCACAGAAAGCCCGTGTACCTCAAAGGCTCTGAAGACTTTTAAATCTGCCTGTAGTCCAGCACCCCCTGTTGGGTCAGAACCGGCTATTGATAGAGCAATTTTCATCTTAAGGCATTATACCCTTGCAGGAAAGGGATTTACAAGTTTATTGAGTTTGTTGAGTTCATTGAGTTTCTTGGTTTGTAACTCAAGAAACTATTTATAGCGGCAGATACGCCTGTGGATTGAGATCAAGCCCTGCAATATTGCCGGCATTGAAATGATGATATCCAGCTCCAGCAATCATGGCAGCATTATCTGTGCACAATGATACAGGAGGTATAAATATCTCCACTCCTATCGCATCACCCATTCCCTTCATCCCTTTTCTCAATTCACTGTTTGCAGAGACTCCACCTGAGAGGGCAACCCTTTTTATCCGTTCTTTTTTTACTGCCCATTCTGTTTTCTTTACAAGTACATCTACTACAGATGCCTGAAATGATGCAGCAATATCCGCCAGTGACAAGTGGGATTGGTCATTGGTCATTGGACATTGGTCACTGGTTTTTTGACTACTGACTAATGACTGTTGACTAATGACTGTTGTTTTTACGAAATTCAGCACTGCGGTTTTAAGTCCGCTGAAGCTGAAATCAAAGGATTCAGGCAGATACGGCCTCGGGAAATCTGCTGCATCAGGGTTTCCATCCTGTGCGAGTTTATCTATAACAGGGCCGCCAGGGTATCCGAGACCAAGGAGTTTTGAGACCTTGTCATATGCCTCACCTGCAGCATCATCCCGTGTTCTGCCGAGTTCTCTATATCTACCAAAGCCATCAACCCTGTAGAGGCATGTGTGGCCTCCTGAGACGATGAGGGATAGGAATGGAAATTCAGGAGTGCATGGGGGAAACGGAGTTTCCTCCATGAAACCCCCTTCCCTTAAAAAACAAGAGAATATATGACCCTCAAGGTGGTTTACAGTAACAAGAGGGACATTTTTTGAATAGCATATCGCCTTTGCAAAGGAACAGCCTATGAGGAGGGAACCTATCAGTCCTGGACCATGGCATACTGCTATAGCAGACAGGTCTTCAGGTTCAATCCCTGCGCCTTTCACTGCCTCATCAACAACAGGCCATATCATCTCTATGTGTCTTCTTGATGCAAGCTCAGGCACAATGCCACCGTATTTCTTATGTATCTCTGTCTGGGTCGAGACGATATTGGAGATTATTCTGACCCCGTCTTCGACGACTGACGCACATGTATCATCACAGGAGGTATCTATTCCAAGGATTAACATCACCGTATTGCTTGTGTTAAAACAGGTTAATTTTTTTGTCTGTTATCAGGCTTACAATCTCAGGGTCAAACTGGATGCCAGCACCTTTCTTGAGCTCGTCAATGAGCTGGCTATGAGAGAGGGCCTTTCTGTACGGTCTGTCATGCATCATAGCGTCTATAGCATCTGCGATTGTAACAATCCTCACCTGCAATGGTATCTCATTTCTTTTAAGTCCTTCAGGAAATCCTGTGCCGTCAAATCTCTCGTGGTGGTAGAGGATTACCTGGACTGTATCTTCAAGGAAAGGGACTGCATTGACAATCCTGACGCCAATCTCAGGGTGTTTCTTTATCTCAGCAAATTCACTTGTAGTGAGTAACCCTTCTTTTCTTAATATCTGCTCGTTTACCCCTATCTTCCCTATGTCGTGTATGATGGCTGCCTGTTCGAGTTTATCTCTCATAATTTTTGAAAATCCGAGTTCATCTGCTATTGCTGAGGATAGTTTTGCTACATGTTCAGAGTGGTCAAAGGTGTAGTGGTCTTTAGCATCTATTGCACGTATCAAAGCCTTTATGGTCCCTTCATAACATATTATAAAATTCTGTCTGGCAGTTTCTATTTGGTCTTCAAGATATTTTTTAGTATGTAATAGATTCTCATACTCTGATATAGATTTTTTCAGATTGCGTCTTTTTAGCAGTCCGCGTTCGATCACATTTATCACATCGTCCTTATCGAAGGGTTTTATCAGATAATCAAGGGCGCCGAAACGAATAGCACTCCTTGCTGTTTCGATACTGGCATAGGCTGTTATCATGATGACCTCGGTATCAGGATACATCCTTTTTATCTCTTTTAAAGCAGTAATGCCATCCATGTCCGGCATCTTGATATCGAGGACTATCAGGTCGAATCTGTTTTTTGCTAGATGGCTGAACCCTTCTCTTGCCCCTGATGCAGTTGTCACATCATACCTGTCCTTCAGTATCATCCTTATGGCTTCTCTCGGCCCGAGTTCATCGTCTACGATAAGAATCTTTCCTTCATTATTCATCCGTGCTTTTCCTTTCTATACGAAATGCCTGTTGGTTCAATGAATAGGAAGGGTGATAACAAAGGTATTACCTTCATCTCCACTCCTGATCTGAATATTGCCGCCATGCTCTTCTATAATCTTTTGGCTGATAGGCACATTGAGTTCTATACCGAAGGTATCCATATCGAGCAATGGCCTTGATATGCGGTTTTTCTCTTCGTCAGTAAATGCCATGCCAGAAAACCTTATTGATATTTCAATACCTGAATTTTTATCTTCAGGTGACCTTACACCTATTAAGACAGACTCGTCTTTTGGTGATCTCTCAGCACCTGTAAGTATAAGGTAATAAAGTGCCTTGGTCAAAAGCCTTCTGTCTGCTGACACAAATACTGACCTCTTGATGTTTTCTTTAATCAACCTCCCCAAGCTTACCCCCGGTGGTATATCTTTCCATGCCTGGGTTATAGCATCATCAATTATTTCATTAA
Organism: Nitrospirota bacterium; assembly: GCA_040757475.1. Taxonomy (GTDB): domain Bacteria; phylum Nitrospirota; class Thermodesulfovibrionia; order Thermodesulfovibrionales; family SM23-35; genus JACRGU01. Next base: position 70,430 of record JBFLWW010000002.1, on the reverse strand, counting down.
TATCTATCTTCTCGAATCTGTAGTCCAGAGGGCTTGAGAAGATAACTAATTTATCAACAAGGTTGTCAATCTGATGTATTGACCGCATAATGCTTGTAGTAAAAAAGTTTTTGAATTCTTCATCGCCATACCTTTCATTGAAAAGCTGCGCAAATGTCTGTATTGCGGTAAGGGGGTTTTTTATTTCGTGTGCTATTTTACCTGTGAGGATGTTGATGGCCTCAAGTCTTTCTGCCTTCCTCCTCTCTTCCTCAAGCCTTTTCAGGTCAGAAAGGTCTGCGAATACAATGGCCGCACCGATTGGATTTTTGTCTTCATCTGTGAGCCTGTAGCTGTTTATACCAAGGGGAAGTTTGCTGGGTTGTATTACTATTTCATGCCGTTTGTAAGAGGTGCCTTCAGTCATAGTTTCGTAGAGTATGTCACACAGTGGTGACGGAAGTTTTCTCAGGTCACTCCCTATCATCTCCGCAGGATTTATATTTAAAATCTCAGATGCCCTCTGGTTGAATAGGCTGATGTGCTTATCCCTGTTTATCGTGATGACTCCGCTCTGCATGTTGGAGAGGATATTTTTTGTGAATTCCTTCTGGTACTGTATCTGATGGTAAAGGTCAATGTCCTTTACTGCTGTAGCAAGGTAATTACAAAGCATATAAATAACCTCAAGCTCACCCTTATTGAATGGTTCGCCTGTAATTTTATTGTTAATGTTGAAAATCCCTATAAGTTTGCCTTTGTATATTATGGGAAAGGAGATTACGCACTGTAGTAGCTCCATCTCCCTGAGGATATCCATTTGTAATTTATCATCAATGCTAAGGGATTTGTGCATTATCCTGCCGTGTCTCGCAAGCCATTTGATTAAGGCACTATCGTTGGTTAGCCTTATGTTTTCTGCAATATAAGGGTCTATTCCCCGGTATGCCCTAATAGTGAAAACATTCTTTTCCTTAAGTATAATGGACATCTTACTGACACGTGTGATTTCCATGACAGAGTCCATGAAATGTATAAAAAGCTTTTTTATGTCAAAGCTTGCTGTAAGGGTCTTTGCAAAATTTATCAGTACCTGCTCGTGCAGGAGCCTCCCACCAGGGGATTCTATTATTTCAGTGACATCATGGAATGATGGTCCGGCAGGATGCTTACGACTGATAGTGCTTAGTATGTCTATTTTATCTTGATACCTCTTTTTTTCTATCATTCTCTCAACAACCCCTAAGAGTTCTTCGGGGATTGATTTGATATTAACTATATTCGAAATCCATGATAATCTTTCCTTATTGAAATTTTCATGTGTAATCAATATAACTGCATCGCGGTCAAAATATTGAATGATTTCTTCTGCCTGCGAAGGTCTGAAGGAAAGAGTATCCACTATCAGGAGGTTTATGGGCATATTTATGAGTAAGTCCTCGAGCTCTCCTCGTGACCTCAGCGGGTATACGGCATAACCTCTGAGACTCCTTTTTACCCCGGCGATTATTTCATCTCTGTCGCTCAGAAGCGCTATAAGCTCCATCAATCACTCCAGAGTTTATCTCCTTAAATGAGGGCAAAGACAGGACAAATGTTGTACCCTCAGACCTCCTGCTTGTTACCATTATTTTTCCTCCATGGTCTTCCACTATCTTTTTACTTATGGCAAGGCCAAGACCAGCTCCCCTCTGTTTTGTTGTAAAGAACGGGTCAAATATCCTCTCAAGATCATCCTCTGGTATGCCGACACCATTATCATTGACAGATATATTAACATAATCACCTTCGTGGGCTATTGTAACATTTAATACTCCTCCATAGTTCATGGCCTGGTAGCTGTTTATTATTATGTTGATTAATGCCTGCTTCAGCCTCTGTGGGTCTCCAGCTATATCGCAATTGTCTCTGTAATCTTTGATTATCTTTATGCTATTTTCTTCAAACTGCCCCTTGAACAACTCCAGTGTATCGTCAAGCAGGTTTGAGGCAGTAATATTGCTTATCGCTATCGGAGGTTGCTTGGAAAAATCCAGCAGTTCGGTAACAAGCTTATCTATCCTCTGGATTTCACCCGAAACAATTTTTGAGAATGTCTCTCTGAACTCTTTGTCGTAATATTTCTCAGGGATGAGCTGGGTGAATACCTTTATTGAGGCAAGGGGATTTTTAATTTCATGGGCAAGGGTGGCTGCCATCATGCCTGTTGACGCAAGCCTTTCTGAATGGATTTTCTCTTCATAAAGGGCGGCATTCTTTATAGCAATGGCAGACTGATTCGCTATGGTGTTGAGCAGGTTGATGTCTTCGTCAGAGAAAATGTCGCCTGATAATTTTTCTCCGAGGATTAATAAAAGGGCTAATCTGCTATCTATAAATATCGGTACTACAACTTCGCCTTTAAAAGGGCTTAGTTCTTCTGCAATAATATCTGCTCTATCCTGGTTTACAATACCCGGTAGCTCTTCCTTAATAATGATAATATCATTCCTGTTTTTTAGAAATTTAACCAGTTCAGAGTTTTTATCTAATATATGGTATTGGACTGTGCCTTCATCAGGTAGTCTATCTTTTGGTAACCTGAAATGTACTACCTTATAGCCTTTAACATCGGCTGATAACAGATAAGCACTTTTTGGCTTCAGTGTTGTGAAAACAGTATCAGCAATAAAGCTATATATGTTCTTTACATCAATTGTTGCAGCAAGCTTATGGCTTACTTTCTGTATGGTGGCGTAATAATCGTATGTTGTCTTGTAAAATACTTTATCTACAAGGGTCTGAATCCTGTTTTTGAGGGGGCTAAATAAAAGGGCAATGATGAGTGCAGAAATGATAGAGATTTTAAAAGATGAAATGCCGGCAAAGTCAGAAAGGAATCTGGTCAGGGTAAGAACAAGGACAATAAAGAGCCCTGTCAGAAGCCCGGCAGAAAGGGAATAGGCCAAGCTTTTCTTATTCAATGCTGTCTTTATCAACACTTATCATTGGTTATCTGCCTTTATTTTAAACTATATAAAATTTATTTAAAAAATTCAAGTAAATTCTATAATTCCAACAATTTCCTAAAGAAATTCATCCACTATTTTCGTGTCTTCTGGTAATGAAATCTCGAAAATAGAATCCTTCAAGCCTGTATTTATCTTCACGCCCTTCAGCATAATCTTTATCAAATTTGAGTGCGTGTCGTTTATGGTAAATGAGTTGATAGGGAATTTATTATCAGAAAGCTCTATCTTAATAGACAGGATATTTCCCATCGGCCTTATTGGTTTAAGCAGAAGAGTGCTATTTTTCTTTGATACAACAAACTCCTTCTGTATGTCTCTGAATCCGCTGAGGAGGGCTATGGGTGCCTGACCATATGTATCTCTATCAAATTTACCTCTAAACGCCTGCCTTTCTTCCTTCTGGTATATTATGATATCCTTGTTGTTGATGATTACCTCCTGAGCTTTATCGCCTTTATATTCCCACCTCATCTTCTGTGGCCTCTTTATAAAGAATTCTCCTTTATAAGTATCTGTTCGCTTCAGGTCCTTTATATGGCTCTTTTGTACAAAACTTCCCTTAATGTCTTTAATGCTATCATAAGCCTTCTGGATTCTTGCGATGTCCTCCTCAACGGATGAGGCAGCAAAAGAGACAGCAAAAAGTGAAAAGTGAAAAGTGAGAAGTGAAAAAAACCAAACTGTAAAAGGCATACGAATAAGCATACCACATAGAAAATTTCCTTGACAATATCAGGGGGTTTACATCTTGTGGACATGTAGTTTATAGTTTTTCATGACTGATGTCTGGCGTTTTATTGATACTGGGTCACGCAGCGCAGCCTGCAATATGGCTCTGGATGAGGCGATTACAACTGCTGTCAGAAAGGATAATGTACCTCCAACATTGAGGCTCTATGGATGGAATATACTATCAGTGAGCCTCGGATGCTTTCAGAAGATCAGTGATATTGACATTGATTACTGCATTGAGAAACAGATTCCAATTGTCAGAAGGCTTACTGGAGGCCGTGCAATTCTGCATAGCCATGATATCACATACAGTTTTTCTGTGAAAACAACATGGGGGCTATTCTCAAAGGGATTACTCGACAGCTATAAAAAGATTAGCACTGCCCTGAGTCTTGCACTATCAAAAATTGGTCTCTCGCCAGAGTTAAAATTGCTCAGAAAAACTCGTTACTCCAAAAGTCCTTTGTGTTTTCAATCCACATCATACGGAGAGATTACTATAAACAATAAGAAGGTTATAGGCTCTGCACAGAAACGCTGGCCTGATGGCCTGCTTCAGCAGGGGTCCATCCCATATATCCTCGATAAGGATGAGATGATTAAGATATTCAAACTCGAGTCCACTCATGGGATAAGAGAGGCAATTACTGGATTAAAAGAGGTATTACCTAATTTAAACCCTGATGAACTAAAAAATGCTATCAGGATTTCTTTTGAAGAAGCCTTTGATATAAGGTTTACACCTTCATCTCCTTCTCAGGAGGAGGTATCTTTTGCACAGGAGCTTGAGGCTAAAAAGTATCTTTCACCTCATTGGAACTTTCGACGATAGGTTCGACAAATATTGAGGCAACAAACCGATTTATTTCGTGTAGATTTATTTTTGATGAGGCAATTCGAGTGTTTGACAAAGTTGAATAATATTAGTTATATTGTTAAGTGTTCTTTGAAAACCTACTTTTCTGGGGCCTATAGCTCAGTTGGTTAGAGCGCACCCCTGATAAGGGTGAGGTCATTGGTTCAACTCCAATTAGGCCCACCATTTTAAACTCAAAAATTTGCTTTGCAAATTTTTGAGTGGGGGTGTAGCTCAGATGGGAGAGCGCCTGCTTTGCAAGCAGGAGGTCATCGGTTCGATCCCGTTCACCTCCACCAGAATTTTTAGATTTTAAATTTGAAATTTAAAATTTTCAATTTGCAATTTTTAATATTCTGATGTTATTTCTATAAAAAAGTTTCCGGTGGCAATGCCGGAGGGGCAACACCCGTTCCCATTCCGAACACGGAAGTTAAGCCCTCCAGGGCCGATGATACTATGATCGTGAGGTCATGGGAAAGTAGGTCGCCGCCGGATTAAGATTAATAGATAACAGAAGGGGGGAGGGGCTTCCTTTGGAAGCCCCCGGTGGAGGGAAGCTTAAAACCCCAATAATGGTGTTAGCATTCCCTTATGATTAAATTTCTCTTTGGTGTGACTTCCTCAAAAACGTTGGTATATCAATAGGGTCTTCATATGGCATAAGGTCTGTTGACATTACATCTATTTCATAATCTGTTCTCAGAGTTTTTGCAAGAACCCTGTCCGCTCCTTTAAAGCTTGCCGGCTCCCTGAAAGGTGTCCACTTCTTTATCCGTGGTAGTTCTACCTTCTCTTTATGTTCATCAAAGCCTGTTGCAATCACAGTAACGCTTACCTCATCAGTTATATCAGGGTTTATCACTGCACCGAATATTATATTTACATCCTCGTGTGCGGAATCATGGATAAGAGAGGTCGCATTCTCCACATCGCTCAATGAGAGTTCAAGGCCACCTGTAATATTGATGAGGATACCTTTTGCCCCTTCAATTGAGGAATCCTCGAGAAGGGGATTTGATATAGCCTTTCTGGCTGCCTCGAGTGCTCCTCCTTCTCCTTTGCCTGATCCGGAGCCCATGAGAGCACGTCCCATATTCTCCATAATTGTCTTAATGTCTGCGAAGTCAACATTGATCAGGCCCGGGATCAGGATGATGTCAGATATCCCCTGTACTGCCTGTCTCAGGACATTATTAGCCACAGCAAAGGATTTGAGCATAGGGGTCCCCTTTTCAACAACAAGGCTGATTCTATCATTCGGGATGACGATAAGGGTGTCAATATATTTCTTCAGTTCCTTAATGCCCTCCTCTGCATTAATTGACCTCTTTTTCCCTTCATAGAAAAATGGCTTTGTGATAACTGCAACTGTAAGGGCCCCAAGTTCTCTTGCGATACCTGCAATTACAGGTGCTGCACCTGTACCTGTACCTCCACCCATACCAGCAGTTATGAAAACCATATCAGAGCCCTCAAGGCATTCAATGATTGCTGCTCTGTCTTCAAGGGCTGCAGTTCTTCCGATCTCAGGGTTTGAGCCTGCCCCTAACCCTTTTGTAAGGGTGGCACCTATTTGTACCTTAGTAGGCGCAAGAGAGGTTTCGAGAACCTGCATGTCTGTATTAACAGCTATAAAATCAACTCCCTGGAGGTTAGATGCTATCATGTTATTGACCGCATTCCCCCCCCCACCTCCTACACCTATAACTCTTATTTTTGCTGTCTGTCCTTTTACCTCTTCAATCTCGAACATAATAAATACCTCCTTTATCTAAATATTTCCATTACCCAACCTTTCATCCTTCCAAATATCCCTGTAAAATTATCCCCATAGGTCATATAGGACCTATATTCTGTCTCTAAGCCATAAAGTACAAGACCCACACCTGTTGCGTATATTGGACTGTTTATATTGGCCCCTCCGTTTTCAGGAATCCCCATCCTGACAGGAAGGCCAAGTATTGTCTCAGTCATTCTGTCAAGGCCATTAAGCAGAGAGGCGCCTCCTGTAAGTACAACACCAGATGCTGCGATATCGTATCCTGAGCAGGCATTCAATTCTCCTTTTATTAATTCTAATAGTTCCTCACACCTCGGCTGTATAATCTCTGATAAATATCTGCGCGGTATCCTTCTCAACTGTCCTCCCTGAGATATATCTATCTCTTCGGAATCACCTACCATACTTGCTGTAGCAAAGCCAAAGCTCTTTTTAATCCTCTCAGCCTCGGACACAGGAATCCTGAGGCCAACTGCCACATCATTTGTTAAATGATTCCCTCCAATCGTAAGGATTGATGTGTGCCGTAGCCATCCATCTTTATACAGGACTATATCTGTAGTACCGCCCCCCATATCTATAAGTGCAACTCCGAGTTCTTTCTCATTATGCGTTAGAGTTGCCTCTGCTGATGCGAGGGGTTCGAAGACTATGTCAATGACTTCAAGACCTGCCTTTTCGCAGCATTTAAGAAGGTTATGAACAGATGTCACTGCACCTGTGATTATATGAACCTTTGCCTCAAGCCTTCTCCCTATCATTCCAACAGGGTTCTTGATTCCGTCCTGTCCGTCCAGTATAAATTCTGTTGGGATTATATGGAGAACTTCCCTGTCGAGGGGCACATACACAGCCTTTGCTGAATCTATTACACGCTCAATATCCAGAGGTGTGACCTCTTTACCTTTTATGCCTACAGCACCGTAACTTTTAAACACTTTAATGTGTCCACCTGTAATGCCAACATATACAGCCCTTATTTCAACCCCTACGCGTGATTCAGCCTCTTGCACTGCTTTCTTTATGGACTCCGCAGTGGATTCTATACTTATGACCATGCCCTTCCTCAGGCCTATTGATGGGGATGTGCCGACTGCAAGTATATCTATACTGTCCTCGGTCACTTCTCCAACAACAGCGCATATCTTTGTAGTTCCAACATCAAGGCCAACGACTATACTTCCACTGTTCACTTAACAACCTCTTTTATCGGTTTCAATATCACCTTGTTTGTAAATCTTAGATCTATGTAATCAACAGCGATATTCCTCCTCTTTATCTCATCCTCCAGCTCAATCAGCCTTTCAAGTTTTTCCTGATATCCACCAGTTCCTATCTTCACAATAATTCCATCAATGTTTACTGCGAGTTCCTGCGGCCTCTGTGCAATTACCTCAATGTGGTCTTTCCCTGATGAAAGCCCTTTAGACTTCATCACGTTTACAAGATTGAGTGCCTCAGAAAAAGCCTCCCTTTCTTTAAACGGATTCCCTGTAATTATCGGGATAAAAGGCACAGACCCATCCTTAAGCTCTTCAAGAAGTTTGCCATTGTCGTCTATCAGGAAGAGATGGCCATTCATGTCAAGAAGCGCAAGTGGCACCGCCTCCTCTATCACTACTGATAGTGTCTCAGGAAATTCTTTTCTCAGGCTCACAGATCTTATCCATGGGGATTTGAGCAACCTTTGACTTACCTCTTTGCTTGAAATCGTAATCAGTCCTTCACCTCCGTAAAGACCCGCGAGTATCTTGAGTTCATCATCTGTTAGATGTTTGTTCCCACTAAATATAAAATGTTTAATTGGGAATACTGATTTTATTGTGCCTGAAATATAAACAGATACGCTTATTACAAGTGCAGAGATAATTAGAAAAATAACGACCCTACGCATCTCTTCCTATTATCCTTATCTCATGCTCAAGCACAATCCCAAATTTCTCCTTGACCCTGTAAGCAACCTCCTCCATCAGCCTAATGAAATCTGATGCCTTTGCCTTCCCTTTATTTATGAAAAAATTTGCATGAAGGTTGCTCACCTCAACATCACCAATCCTCATACCTTTGCAGCCTGCTTCATCTATCAACCTACCTGCAGATAAACCGTCAGGGTTTTTAAATACACATCCAGCAGATGGTTCTAAAATTGGCTGCCTCTTACGCCTCTCTTTCAAGAAATCTTCTATCGTAGCCAACACCTCCTCCTTCTTACCCTTTCGCAGCCTGATGTTTGCACTCATAATCATCTCATTCTGGGAAATATTAGACTTCCTGTACCCGAATCCGAGGTCCTCTACCCTACGTATATTAAGTTTCCCTTCAGCATCCATTATTGCAACAGATACAAGCACATCTTTTATCTCATATCCGAAAGAACCTGCATTCCCACATACTGCTCCACCAACAGAGCCAGGTATACCTGCAAGGCCTTCAATCCCTGAATAACCATTCCATTTTGAAAAGTTCACAAGCCCCTGAAGTGGTGTTCCTGCCTCGACAGATAAATCCACATACTTGTCCTCTTCTCTTATAGCCTCAATCCGTTTAAAAGACCTGAATGATATAACAACCCCTTCTATGCCTCCATCTTTCACCAGGATATTTGTTCCTCCGCCGAGAGGGGAAAATGGTATATGCCTTTCTTTTAAAATGCCTATCACATCCCTGATTGATGCCATGTTCTGAGGTATAGTAAAGACATCAGCAGGGCCTCCAATCCTTAACGAGGTATGATTCTTCATCAGCTCCATAATTTTAACCTCGCCTTCAAAGGAGCACTTAGAAAATATTTCTTTTAACTTTTCACTTTTCACTTTTAACCCTTCATTTTTAACTTATTGAGTATCTCTTCCCCCACTTTCCATATATCTCCAGCACCAAGCGTAAGCAGTACATCGCCCCCACGTATATTTGAGATAATATGTCCTATCGCATCTTTCCTATCTTTCATATACACAACACTTTTATGACCTGCTTTTTTAATACTTTCACACAATGTTGCTGAGCTTACGCCTTCTATAGGTTTCTCTCCTGCAGAATAAATATCCAGAAGGACGAGAGAATCTGCATCCTTAAATGAAAGAGAAAACTCCTGCATCAGGTCTCTTGTCCTCGTATACCTATGAGGCTGGAAAATGACAAATAATCTTCCTGACTCTCGACCCTCGACTTTTGACTTCTGAGTATTTAAGAGTCCTTCCTTCCCTGCCTTCAAGGTTGCCTCTACCTCTGTGGGGTGGTGACCGTAATCATCGAATACCCTTATGCCTCCAGCTTCCCCTTTGAACTCAAACCTCCTCTGTATACCGCTGAAACCCTTCAATGCATCCTTTATCTTCGATACATCCATCTGGAGTTCTAATGCTGTCCCGATACTCGCAAGACTATTAAGGACATCATGTATCCCTATGACAGGGATAGTAAAATTCCCAATGTTTTCTCCTTTATGCAACACATCAAAACTCATTGACATAAAGCCCCTTTTTATATTTGTTGCACAAAGCTCCGCATCTTGAGAGAGTCCATAAGTGATGTATCTCCTGTGGATAGATGGTAAAAGTTCACGGAGATGTTCGTTCTCAATGCACACTATTGATACACCATAAAATGGGACCTTATTCATAAAGGATAGAAATGCCTCTTTCAATGAATCCATTGTCTTGAAGAAATCCATGTGTTCCCTGTCTATATTTGTGACAACCGCAATAGTTGGAGAGAGTTTCAGGAATGAACCGTCACTCTCATCAGCCTCTGCAACAAGAAATTTTCCCTCACCAAGCCTTGCATTACTACCTAATCCCTTAAGTTTTCCACCAATAACAACTGTAGGGTCAAAGCCTCCATGTGCAAGGATAGTGGATATTAATGAGGTTGTAGTCGTCTTGCCATGTGCACCTGCAATAAGTATCCCGTATTTCAGTCTTGCCAGCTCTGCGAGCATTTCTGCACGCGGAATTACAGGTATAGATCTTCTCTCTGCCTCAAGCACTTCAGGATTATTACCCAGGACTGCTGAGGATACAACCACCACATGGGCATTGTCTATATTCTCTGCCTTATGGCCTATATAGACTTTCATGCCTAATTCTCTCAATCTCCTTGTTGTCTCTGAATCCCTTAAATCTGAGCCTGTAACCTCATAGCCGAGGTTGTGAAGGAGTTCTGCAATACCTGACATCCCTATGCCACCTACTCCAACAAAATGTATTACTCTGTATCTCTCAAACACTATCCCTCTCCTTTTGGCTGATGACTACTGACTATTGACTGTCTTATGAAGCTCATTGCTATATCAACCACCTTACTGCATGCCTCAGGCCTTCCAAGCGAGCGGCTCTGTTTCTGCATCTCCTCTCTCAGTGCCTTATTCATATACAATTCTCTTATATAACTGGCAAGAGATTCGCCTCTAAGCTCACTGTCAAGTATCATCTTAGCTGCACCCATCTCAACGAGCTTACCTGCATTCAATTCCTGATGTTGTCCTGCTGCATATGGATAAGGGATTAATATTGCAGGCTTTCCGATAGCAGTCAGTTCTGACAGGGCTGTTGCACCCGCCCTTGAAATAACTATATCTGCAACTGCATATGCCTCAGCCATCTGATATATAAACGAAGCGACCATCCCTTTAAACCCCAGCCTTCGGTATACCTCACGAATATTTTCGTAATCTTTTTCTCCTGTCTGGTGGAGAAATTGGATCTTGTCTCTCAGGTCATATAGATAATTGAGGGCATCTACCATAGCCCTGTTTATACTCGATGCACCCAAACTCCCTCCGAAGATAAATACTGTAAATAGATCACTGTCGAGGTAGAAGAGTCTGTATGCAGAATCCCTGCTGCCCTTTAGTATTTGCATCCTTACAGGGTTTCCTGTAAGAAAACTCCTGGCCCTTGGAAAGAATGAGAGACTCTCCTGATATGTTGTGCATATTGCCCTCACGAATTTTCCGAGGATTCTATTTGCAAGGCCGGGAACAGAATTTTGCTCGTGTATCATTGTTGGTATTGACATGAGATATGCAGTAAATACAAATACCCCTGATGCATATCCTCCGACCCCTATAACTATAGCAGGCTTCACTGCCCTGAGGATCCTGTAGGAATCAATCACAGAAAGGAACATCTTGACGGCCGCCCTTACCTTTTTGATTACAGATACGCCCACGATGCCCTCTGCCCTTAAAAGTCTTATCGGGTATCCTTCTCTCGGGATTACCTTCGCCTCTATACCGTGCTCTGTCCCGACAAATATAACCTCTGTTTTTTCATCCCTTCTCTTAAACTCCTCAGCTATTGCCAAGCCTGGGAAAAGATGTCCACCTGTACCTCCTCCTGCTATTATTACCCTCATACTTTCAATTTAAAATTTAAAATTAAAAATTCAAAATAAAGGAATTCCGTAATTTTGATTTTTGAATTTTGCATTTTGAATTTTTAATCGGGCCTTCCTCCTCACAATCATTTTTGGGTCTATATCTGCAATCTTTCTGTTCTCCTCTCCCTTCGATATATTAAGCAGTATCCCTATAGCAGCCATATTCACAAAGAGAGATGAACCCCCATAGCTAATAAACGGCAGTGGCAAACCTTTTGTTGGTACCATGCCTGTTGCAACTGCAAAATTAATTAGCGCCTGCAAAGAGATCATCAGTGAAAGTCCGAATGCAAGATAATAGACAAACTTGTCCCTTGACCTGTTTGCAATGGATATCCCCTTGATAAACAAGAACAAGAAAAGCGTTATAACGACCAGCACACCTATAAAGCCGAGTTCCTCCCCGATTAGAGAGAATATGAAATCCGTATGGGATTCGGGTAGGAAGGCTAATTTCTGTCTGGACTTTCCAAGTCCAACGCCTGTTAGCCCTCCGCTGCCGAGGGCTATAAAAGATTGTACAAGCTGGAATCCGCTTCCCTGAGGGTCTTTCCACGGATCGAGAAATGCCATAACCCTTTTGAGGCGGTAAGGCTCCATGATAAGTTTGTATATTATAGGCAGGGCAAGCACTGACAGATATGCAAGATATCTGAGCCTTATGCCTGAAAGAAATAACATTATAAATGTCAGAAGCATAAGGCTTATCACAGACCCAAAATCAGGCTGTTTGAGAAAAACCACCTGAAATACCGCCATTACAAGAACAGGTTTTATAAAAGAGACAAGGCTGTCTGTTCTATACTCTAACATTGACATATACTTTGCAAGAAATATGACCATGGAGAGCTTAACAAGCTCTGATGGCTGGAATGTAGAGGGCCAGAGTCTTATCCACCTCCTTGCATTATTGGCAGAGACACCTATGCCAGGCACAAAAACTAATATTAGTAATACAAAAGAAAAAATCAGGAGGGGCACGGCCATCTTCTTAATTGTAGAAAGTTTTAGCCTGTAGGCAAAAAACATAATCCCAAAACCGATAAGCATCGTAAACATATGCCTTTTGAAATAATAAAATTCTGTGACATTTTTCTTTGCAAGCACAGGTGTGATAACAGATGTGGAGCTGTATATCATAAGTGCACCAAAACCTATAAGGAGAATTGTGACAAAAAGCATCCACTTATCATATTTCATTTCAAACTCCATACAATATCTTTAAACTGTCTTCCTCTGTCCTCGAAGTCCATAAACATGTCAAAACTTGCACATGCCGGCGAAAGCAGGACTACATCGCCATTCACTGCCTTGTTATGTGATATTATTACAGCATCTCTTAAGTCTTTTGCCATCACTGTCTCTGTAAGGTCACCGAGGGCTTTTTTTATCTTTTCACTTGCCTCACCAATTAATATAATTGCCTTCACCCTTTCTCTCACTAAATGTCCCAATAACGAAAAATCTCCTGCCTTATCTCTTCCACCCGCGATTAAAACAATCGGCTTCGTAAAGCTTTCAAGTGACTTGATGACTGCACCTACATTAGTCCCTTTTGAATCATTGATGTATCGGATGCCATTTATCTCCCTGACAAATTCAAGCCTGTGCTCAAGACCAGGAAATTCTCTCAAGGAATCTATCACTGCCTTTAGGGGGCAGTCTGCAAGGAGAGCCATGGCCGAAGCAGCCATGGCATTCTCCAGGTTATGGACACCCTTTATCTTTATCTCATCAGCCTTTATAAGTGGGAAGTGAGGAGTGAGGAGTGAGGAGTCAGGGAAATTACAATAGATTCGTCCATCTTTGAAATAAATACCCTTGACCTCTTTCTTACGGCTAAAGTAAAAGACTTTTGGTTTTTCACTTTGAACTTTGAACTTTGAACTTTGAACTTTCATTGTTTCAGGGTCATCTGCATTAATTACCAGAAAATCGTCCTCCTGCTGGTTTTCAAATATCTTTGCCTTTGCATCTCTGTATTCTTCGAGTGAGTAGTATCGGTCAAGGTGATCAGGAGTAATGTTAAGGATAGCAGCACCCTTTGGCCTGAAATCCTTTATTGACTCAAGCTGAAAGCTCGATACCTCAGCAACAATGTAATCAGGTGAGAAGTGAGAAGTGAGAAGTGACGAGGTCAGGGCATTCCCTATATTCCCTCCTAAAAGGGTCTCGAACCCACATTTCTTTAGCATAAGATCGAGTAATGTTGTAGTAGTAGACTTCCCATTTGTACCTGTTACTGCTAAAAATTTTGGAAACTTTGAACTTTGAATTTTGAACTTTGAACTTATTATCTGATATGCAAGTTCAAGCTCGCCAATTATTAGGATGTCTTTTGCTTTTGCATTAGTAATGGGTGGAGTGTCAAGCTGAACACCAGGGCTGACGACTATCATATCAGCTGATGTGAATATATCTTCCGGGTGTCCTCCTAATGCACGTTTTATAGAAGGATTAAGCTTTTTTACAAAATCCTTTAATTCATATTCTGTTTTTTTGTCTGTTACTGTTACATCAGCTCCGAGTTCTGATAAAAGGTTTGCTGCGCCTACGCCGCTCCTGGCAAGGCCTACTACGGTTACTTTTTTATCCTTTATTCCCATCCTCACCTTTCTTTGCAACCCTATACTTAAGTGATGAAGCCTTTAACTTTGAACTTTTGAACTTTGAACTTTTCTTATAGGATGCCTTCTTCACATTAAGTGCATCATAATCTGCCTTTGTAAAATAGATGACAGGTTCTTCTTTATTTGCCATTATCTGGAATCCCTTATCAATCAGTAATTCTGCTTCTTTCCATAGGTTTTCCCTGCTTGGACTGCCGAGGAGGGCAACTACAACTGTATTCTTTTTGCGTTTACAGGCACATGCAAAACAATGCCTTGCTTTACGGGTATATCCTGTCTTACCACCCACAAGGTATTCGTCAACCCACAAAAGTCTGTTTGTGTTTTCAAGAGATATGGACTTCCCCCTTTTTATTGAGACCTCTGCAACACGAGTCCCGATGATCTCTTTTAGTCTGGGATATTTGAGCGCATGTCTCATTATCTTTGAAAGGTCATGGGCTGTAATATACTGGTCAGGGCCAGGAAGTCCATGTGGGTTTATGAATTTTGTATCCTTTGCTCCAATAGCAATCGCCTTTCTATTCATAAGCTGGACAAACTTAGCTTCTGAACCAGCTACAGCTTCTGCAAGGGCTGTAGCAGCATCATTTGCAGACCTGAGAAGCGCTGCATAAAGAAGCGTCTCAATTGTCACCTTTTCTCCTGCCTTAAATCCAGCCTTTGTTGGAGCAACACTGACTGCTCTTTTGCTTATCGTAATAACATCATTGAGGTCTGCCTTTTCAATTGCCACAATAGCAGTCATCAGCTTTGCTGTACTCGCAGGAGGAAGCTTAAGGTTTAGATTTTTTGCATAAAGCACCTTTCCTGTTGACGCATCCATAACAAGGGCGGCACGGGAATGGATCTCATCAGCAAACAAAGTTGAAAGTGAAAAGTGAGAAGTGAGAAGTAAAAAGACTACAATAAATAATAATCTTTTCCTTATTATGACTGATGACTGATGACTAATGACTAATGACTTTCTCATAATCACCTCACCTTTAATGTTGCTAAGCTCAACAGAGCCAGTATAATTCCAACTATCCAGAACCTTACAATAACTTTTGATTCTGGCCATCCCTTTAACTCAAAGTGGTGGTGGATAGGTGCCATTTTGAATATCCTCTTGCCGGTCAGCCTGAATGATGCCACCTGAAAGACAACAGAAAGGGTCTCTATTACAAATATCCCACCTACAACTGCAAGAACAATCTCGTGCTTTGTAATTACTGCAAGCGCACCGAGCGAACCACCAAGTCCAAGTGAACCAACATCTCCCATGAATACCTCTGCAGGATATGAGTTATACCAGAGAAAACCTAAAGAAGCACCTAACATAGCGCCACAGAAAACTGTAAGCTCTCCAGTGCCTGGCAGATAGAGAACCTGCAGGTACTGGGCAAGCCCCTTATGCCCTGATATATAAACCAGTACCCCATTTGCCATGACCGCTATACCCACAAGCCCTATGGCAAGGCCATCAATACCATCTGTCAGATTAACTGCATTTGATGAGCCCACAATCACAATAATCGAGAACGGTATATAAAACCACCCAAGATCAAAAAGCCATTTTTTGAAGAATGGTACGCTGAGAACATCGCTGTAAGGGTCCTTAGGGTTCATGTAAAGAAAGATACCAATTAAAAGTGCAAGTGCTATCTGTGCACCAAACTTATAACATGCACGCAGACCTTTCGAGTTTTTCTTTACAATCTTCAAATAGTCATCAAGTAGACCAATACCACCAAACCCTGCGAGGGAAATAATCATAACCCATATATACATATTCCTCAGGTCACCCCATAGCAAGATAGATAGAAGGATA
This sequence comes from Nitrospirota bacterium, assembly GCA_040757475.1. Classification (GTDB taxonomy): domain Bacteria; phylum Nitrospirota; class Thermodesulfovibrionia; order Thermodesulfovibrionales; family SM23-35; genus JACRGU01. The sequence goes on along the minus strand of JBFLWW010000002.1, from coordinate 54,244 downwards.
GAGATTATAATCAGGATCCCCCCCATTGTAGGAGTGCCTGCTTTGCCCATATGTATCTGTGGACCATCGTCTCTTATCTGCTGTGTTACATTTAACTGTTTGAGCCTGCCTATAATTGATGGACCTAATATCAATGCAAGCATCAGCGCTGTAAACACAGCGAGCGACGTTCTGAATGTGATATACCTGAACACATTCAGGGGTGAAAACAAGTCATGCATGCTGTAAAGAAGGCTATATAGCATGTTACGCCTCCAGAACCTTTTTCATACCCCTAATACCTAACTTTGGGGAAGGGCTACTAATGTGTTTCAGTAATTTTGAATCATAGGAATAAGTTGTCTTACTTTTTTCTTTATATGCATCTATAGCTAAATCAACAAGCCTATCAACCAGTTCTGAGAATTTGATGCCAGTAGCCTCCCATAAATAAAAAGAGATAGAACCGGGTATGGTGTTTATTTCGTTTATAAATATCTTGCTCTTCTCTGTATTAACAAGAAAATCTACTCTGGCAATACCACGACAATCAACAGCCCTGAATGTATCAATAGCTAATTTCTGAATCTTTTCTGTAAGCTCTTGAGAAATTGGAGCAGGTATTCGGCGATCCGCACCTTTCAAACCTGAGGTCTTACCGCCCCTCAAATATTTTTCATCATAATTTAAGAATTCTTCCCATGAAACAGGTTGTTCGCACACCGATGGAATTAGGTCTTCGTTGCCAAGTACAGAACAATTTATTTCTATAGCATCCTCTAACGACTCCTCTACTATCAAACGTCTGTCATAATGGCTGGCAACTTCCACGGAGTACATCAAATCTTCTCTGTTTTTAGCCTTTGAAATGCCTATGCTTGAACCCAGATTTGCAGGTTTTACAAAAAGAGGGTATTTAAGATTTGTCTCTATTTTAGCAATTATTTTTTCTTGCTTATCTTCCCATTCATTCCTTAAAAACCAGACATAGTTCGCTACAGGCAAATGGTTTTCTTTAAAAACTGCTTTCATAGCAATTTTATCCATTCCAAGAGCCGAGCCAAGGACACCTGCACCAACATAAGGTATGTTGGCTAACTCCAGAAGCCCCTGTAATGTGCCATCTTCACCACATGTCCCATGAACGAGGGGAAAGGCTACATCTATTTTTAACGACGCCCCTTTAAACCACCTTTTAGATGTCATGACCAATGATTTAACAGAGGGGTCAGGTGCAATATAAACTTTCTTTAAATCAGAAATTAATGATGGCAAATCTTTAAAGTTTTCAAGATTAAATAGTTTTTTGCCAGTAACCCAATATCCCCCTTTTGTAATGTAAATTGGCACAATTTCATACTTATCCTTATCAATAGCCTGCATAACCTGATGAGCAGTAATGATTGAAACCTCATGTTCAACGGAACGGGAACCAAATATAACGCCTATTTTTAATTTACTCATTGTATGTATCCGGCAGGTCGTTCTCAAACAAGACGACATCGCCAGCCTTTAATATACTCTTAAATTTCCCAGTTACAGCATTTAGACTTTTTTCGACAAATATATTTGTCTCGGGGAACCCAGCTTCTTTCAAGCCCTCAAAAATAGGCTTTGTCCTCTTAGGCCCAATCAAAAATACAAAATCACATATCTTAGCTGCTGTAATTCCTATCTGTTTATTCTCCTCATACTCCCTCTCACCAAGCTCTACAAGCCCTGGGGTCACTAAGACCTTTCTTCCACCTTTAAACTCACCCAGCACTTCCAATGCCATCTTTGCACCTACTGGATTTGCATTAAAGGCATCATCTATTACAGTTACCCCTCCTGCCCCGCGAATCAACTGTAACCTATGAGGTGTAGGTTCTAATATCTTTATAGCTTCTGCAATTTCATTGAGGGACATTCCAAATTCTAAAGCAACTGTAGCTGCTGCTAATATATTATAAACACTATGCTTACCCAGAAGTTTGCAATGAAAAGGCACGGCGTCTCCCCTACTATTCTGTGCTAAGAAATAAATTCCCTGATTACTCGTAGAAATATCCATTGCCATAAGATGTAGTTTCTTGTTATTTTTATTAATTCCATAACGTAGAACCTTTTTATCATATGTCCTATTAGCGAGGTGCCTGCAATTTTCATCGTCATTATTAAATACTGCTATCCCATTAGCAGGCAATGATTCTACTAGTTCATACTTTGTATCTATTATGTTCTCGATGGTTTTAAACATTTCGAGATGCTGTGGACCTATGGCCGTAATTGTACCGACCTCTGGTTTAAGTAGTTCGCACAACTCTTTTATATCACCCTTCTCTCTCGCTCCCATTTCAACAATAAATATCTCATGCTCTGGTCTTAACTCACCCCTTATTATCTTGCAAATACCCATCGGGGTGTTGAAACTCCCCGGGACTTTCAAAACCTTATATTTTGTTGAGAGAATATGTGCCAGAAAGTCTTTTGTGCTTGTTTTCCCATAACTCCCCGTAATTGCAATTACCTTAGGCTTCAGCTTTTTGATCTTTTTCTTTGCTGATCTAAGATATAGATTGTTGATTACTGTCTCCAAGGGATAAATCAGGATATTAGACAATATAAGTAAAAACGGAGCAAAGAAACTAGTTAAGAATATCCCTGATATAAAGATAATTAGAGAAAGCCTTGAGAGATTGTATATCACAGAGCTTAACAACATCAGCATCAAGATAAAAAGCCTTGTAGCCCTTGCAGTGAAAACTAACTTTTTTTTAGGTTCTTTAATAGTCCTAACTGCCAACATTTTATTAGGATTATTGATAAGCCACTTTATAAATCTTTTACTCCTATATCCTTCAAGTTGAAGCATGTGTAGAAACATAATAAGCCTTAAAATGGTAATTAACAGCAGTGCTCCAATAGTAATGACACCGATTATAGGTAATAGAATATCAGCCATAATTCTTAACACCTTTTATATCACCAAAAAATTTTGAAACAATTAAACAGAAATCTGAAAATCTATCCAGGTATGAAAAATGGCCTGCACCTTTAAGAACAACCAGACCAGCATCCCTTATCTCTTTTTCCATTATCCTTGCATAAGATAAGGGCACATCTTTATCATCTTCTCCCCATATAAGTAATGTAGGTGCTATAATCTTTGACAAGAGCCATCTTAGGTCTTCATTGACAACCTTAACAAGAGTAGCCCTCATAATACCAATTTGCTGTTGATAATCTTTAGAGCCAATTAAACGATATAAACCATTAAGTAAGCGTTCACCATATTTGCCAAAGATAGAGCGGGATAAAATTCTCTTGCTAGCCTTTGCAACTGCCACTTTAATATGGTACTTTAATGTCCTCTTTGGCTTAATACCAGCACTGTCAACAAGTACCAGTTTATTCACCGTCTCTGGAAAATTCGCAGCCAGCCATATAGCTACCCTTCCTCCAAAAGAATGGGCTATTATATTTGCCTTTTTTATATTCATTGCATTAAAGAATTTTGTAACAAATTTCCCATAGTTTTCAGTTCCCCATGGCTCTATAGGAAGTTCACTCTTACCGAATCCTGGAAAATCGAAAGCGTATACCTTATAGCTTTTTGACAGATAGTCAAAAACTGGCTTGAAACTTGCTGCTTCTCCTCCCCACCCATGCATCAAGATAACGGTATATCCTTCACCAGCAAAATCATAGAAGACCTTTAGCCCTTCTAATTCTATAACCATCACTATGTCCAATAATAGATATTACGACTTTATTCTTTGTTTGATCGCCTTTTCTAATATTTCCCTGTCATTAAATCTATACCTTACACCTTTAATTTCCTGATAATCCTCATGTCCCTTGCCTGCAACAAGGACAATATCTCCCTCGCCTGCCAGCATAATAGCTCTTTTGATTGCCTCTGCTCTGTCAGGTTCGATTATATAGTTTCTCCTTATAGCTCCTGCTTCAATCTCTCTAATTATTTTGTTCGGGTCTTCAGACCTCGGATTGTCAGAGGTGATAATCACAAAATCGCTAAGCCTTGTTGCTACTGTACCCATCCCCGGTCTCTTACTGCGATCTCTATCTCCTCCACACCCAAAGACAGTAATAATACGGGGTGACGAGTGACAAGTAACAAGTGACAAGTTCTTATCTTCATACTTGTTACTCGTAACTCGTAACTTGTTACTGTCTTTCACTAATGACTGATGACTATTGACTAAAGGCTTATTTATAAGTTCCCTCGCTGTATATATCAGCCTCTCGAGGGCATCCTCTGTATGGGCATAATCAACGATACACAGAAAATTCTGATCAAGATTAACCTTTTCGAATCTGCCTGTAACAGTGCCTAAATTTTTTATACCCTCAAGAATTATATCCCATGGAACTCCTATCGAGATTGATGCCCCAGCTGCAGACATAATATTGTATACATTTGGTAGACCCATCAGAGCAGATGAGATATTATAATTCCTGCCACGGAATGCTATTTTGAACCTCAACCCTTTGAATGAACTATTGATATCCCTCGCCATAATGTCTGCTCCTGTCTCAAGGCCGTATGTTAATATACGCCCCAGAAAGTCTTGCGACTTTCTGGGGACCCCGCTGCTGAGTGAAGAGATCAGTCTTTTTCCATATAGGTCATCGAGATTTATTACAGAGGTCCCATCCTTATCGAGAAGCTCTCTAAACAGTCTCTCCTTTGCCCTGAAGTAATCCTCCAAAGTTTTATGGAAGTCCAGATGTTCCCTTGTGAGATTTGTAAACGCTACAGTCTTAAAAACAGTCCCATCCACTCTGCTCTGAGCAAGGGCGTGTGATGAGACCTCTGATATGATATGCGTGCACCCTGATAAGAGCATATCTCTTAAAAGTCCATGGAACTCTAATGCCTCGGGTGTTGTATATAATGCAGAGTAACTTTTGTCCTTTATCATGTATTGTATTGTTCCAATAAGACCGATTTCTTTTCCCCACGATTCGAGTATAGATTTAAGGAGATATGTTGTCGTTGTCTTCCCGTTTGTACCGGTTATACCTATAACTGTGAGCCTCTCAGAGGGCCTCCCGTAAAAATTATTTGCGATACAGGCAAGTGCCTTTCTGCTGTTTTTGACCTGAATAAGTGACAAGTGACGAGTGACAAGTGACAAGTCTTTTTCTTTACTCGTAACTCGTAACTCGTAACTCGTTACTGTTTTTTCATGCACTATTGCCACTGCTCCTCGCTTAATTGCATCACCGATGAAATCATGGCCATCGTGCTTCTCACCTTTTATCGCCACAAACAGGTAACCTTCTTTCACCTTTCTCGAATCATAAGCTACACCTGAGATGTCCGTATCGAGTGACAAGTGACAAGTGACAAGTGAGGAGTCAATATAATCACAACCGTGAAGAAGTTCTCTAAGTTTCATCTTGATACCAGCATAAAATTTTTGTTAGGGGTGTCTTCCCTCGGCACATTAAGATATGACAATGCCTGATTCGCTATTTCCTTGAAAACAGGTGCGGCTACAACACCTCCGTAAATCTGGCCTTTAGGCTCATAAATGACGATAATAAGAGCCATCTTAGGATTGTCAGCCGGCACAAATCCTACAAACGAACTCACATATTTTTCTTTTGAATATCTCCCTGTCTTTGGGTCTATAACCTGCGCTGTCCCTGTCTTGCCTGCTACCTGATTACCCTCAACTGAAGCACTACACCCTGTCCCGCCTTCTTCAACAACAGTCTTCAGTATATCTTTGAATGTCTCGGCTGTCTCTGTGGAAATTGCACGCTTCTTTTCATACCCCCTGAAGGAAACAAGCACCTGACCTTCAGGTGACCTTATCTCAGAGACAACATGTGGCCTGACAAGAAAACCTCCATTCGCAATTGCGGAATATGCCCTGAGTATCTGGAGTGGTGTTACAGCAACCTCCTGGCCGATTGATATAGCACCAATAGAGGTACCTGACCATTTTTCTGGCGGATATATCCATCCTGAAACCTCACCTGGTAAGTCTATCTCTGTCTTTTCACCAAACCCGAAAAGCTTCGCATATTTATAAACCCTTTCCTTCCCGAGTTTCATACCAATCATGACAGAACCAACATTGGAGGATTTCTGAATAACCTCCTTGAATGTAAGTACACCATGTCTGTGGGCATCGTGTATTACTTTACCACCAACCTCAACGCCTCCTCTGCTACAATCAAATTTTGTGTTGAGGTCAACTATCTTCTCCTCAAGTGCAGCGGTCCCGACAATTATTTTGAATGCAGAACCTGGTTCATAGCAATCAGTAATAGCCCTGTTTCTCCTTTCAAAACCGCTTACCCTCATGGGACTGTTCGGGTCGTATGCAGGTATATTGGCAAGGGCCAGTATCTCTCCTGTAAATGGGTCTATCATGATAGCCGATGCTGCAGAAGACCTCCATTTCAACATCGCCTTTTCAAGTTCGCTTTCGACAAGATACTGAAGCCCTTCATCTATTGTAAGCACGATATTATTCCCTTTTGCCTTTATATCCACTCCAGATGATAGAACTTTGCCACTTGCATCCCTTGAGAATAATATTTTCCCCCCGGTTGTCTTTAGATATTCGTCATATTCAAGTTCGATTCCTTCAAGTGCCTGGTTGTCCACACCAACAAAACCGAGGATATGAGCGGCAAGCTTTCCTTTTGGATAAAATCTTTTTGCCTCTGGCAGAAAACCCAGACCCTTGATATCAAGCCTCCTTACCTTACCAGCAACATCAGAGTCGAGCTTCCTTTCGATCCATGCAAACCTTCCCTCCGGGGGTATCTTAGATAGAATCACTTCTGCCTTCCTGCCGATAGTCATTGAAAGTTTCTTTACATCAACATCATCAATAATAAGGCTTTCAGGGTCACAGTAAAGCGACTCAAGCTCAAGGTTTACCGCCATTTCTCTTTCTCTCCGGTCAGATATAGTTCCCCTTCTCACCTGGATGTCTTCAACCTTTATATGTTGTGCTCTTGCCCTCTCAGATAGGCGCTTGTGGTTTAGTATCATCAGGTCTGTCAGACGCAAAGATACCGCAAAGAAACTGAAAATAATTACAGTATTCAGAATAATTGCCCTTTTTTTATTCATTTCCCTTGCGCTGAAGAGCAACCTTGTACGGTGCAGGTCCTCTCTGCTTCTTCACATGTATCACCCTGACTCTGTCAGGAAAGACAAAGCCATGGGTAAGGTGGAGCGGAGACAAAAGACTTGCCCTTTCAGCAAGTAGCAGCGTCCTCTCTTTAAGATGCTCCATCCTCTTTTTTTCAAGGTCACCGAGATTGTACTCTAAATTTATAATGCTGGACCTGAGCCATACAAGACCGAACACACCAAAAAGCAGGAGGGCTACACACAAAAACTTTACAATAAATGATAACATATTTTTATTGCTGCCTGTGCGTATCATATCCTCTCCGCCGCCCTGAGTTTTGCACTCCTTGAAGAGGGATTTACCATAAGTTCTTCAGGGATAGGCGTGACAGGCTTCTTTGTAATGACCATGAGAAATCCCTGTCTTACGCTATCTCTTATAAAATTTTTCACTATCCTGTCTTCGAGTGAGTGGTAGGAGATAACGCATAACCTTCCGCCTCTTTTTAGAAGTCTCAACGAAGAATCGAGCCCTGCCCTGAGCTCATCAAGCTCCCTATTCACCTCTATTCTTAATGCCTGGAATGTCTTTGTTGCTGGATGAAGTTTTCCTCTCCTGCCGTATACACCCTCCACAATCTTTGATAGTTCAGAACAGGTATCAATCGTCTTTTTACTTCTGTAGCTGGCTATTGCCTTTACTATCCTTCTTGCGAGGCGCTCTTCGCCAAATTCTTTTAGAATACGCTCAAGCTCTTTTTCTGAATATCTGTTCACGACATCCCATGCAGATACTTCCTGCCTTCTATCCATCCTCATATCCAGATGTTCATCAGAAATAAAACTAAATCCCCTTTCTGGATTCTTTAGCTGCAACATCGAGACACCAAGATCAAACAAGATGCCGTCAACATCAGAGATTCCATGTGGATGTAGCAATCTCTCCATTTCTGAAAAATTTCCACTCTTCAGTATGACCCTCCTATCTGAAAGTCTTTTCCTCACTATTTTCAGGGCCTCTTCATCCCTGTCAATACCGATAAGCTTCCCCCCATGACCAATCAACCTTAATATCTCCTCTGAATGTCCCCCGAGACCAATTGTTGCATCAATATATATTCCACCTGACCTCGGGCTGAGCGCCTCAATCACCTCCCTGAGAAGAACCGGGAGATGCATTTTTTTCATTTAAAGACCGTAACCCGCAAGTCTTTCTTCAACAGACTTCTTATCTATCCTTGTAGGGTCAAACATAGCATCCCATTCATTTCTGTCCCAGAGCTCAATCCTTTCTATCTGACCGACTATAACAACATCACTATTTATGTTTGCATCTTCCCTGTGGGCTACTGGTATCAGAATCCTACCCTGTTTATCCATCTCCACCTCAACAGCAGAGGCAATAACCCTTCTCATAAAGAACCTAATCGCCTCGTCTGATCTTGGCTTTGTCCGCACCTGCTCCTGAAGTCTATTCCACTCTTCTAAGGGATATACGTAGAGACAGCGATCAAAAAGGGCATTAGCAATGTATAGCTTTGGGCTATAATTGGTCGAAATGATTTCTCTGAAAAGAGCAGGAATAATAATTCTGCCCTTTGGGTCAACAGTGTAGTAGTATTTCCCGGAGAAAGCTGGCACTCTTCCCTCCACTTTCTACCACTTTTTACCACCAATATAGATGAGAAGAAACCTGTTGTCAAGAAAAAATTAATAAGAAATAACAGTTCCTATATTTGGGGTGCCAGATTACAGAGAGACTACTATATATTGATATGATGGAACTTATCTGGTTATTGATGTCTGGTTATTTGGAATTTAAGATTATATGCTGATACGCGTCTTTATAGGGATTACATAATATTTAGGAGATATCTTGTAATTGCTTAGAAGAGTAAAAATGTATGATTCACCGGTAAAAGAGGCTTCTGGCATCAATTCTAATTTTATGTCCAGATTATTTCCTTGTACACTTCCCTTAGCCCTCGCGTAAATATCTTTACCTTCAAATGAAATAGAATTAACTTCAATCAGGTCACCTTTTATAACCATACCACCTTTTATGCTATTAAAAAAACTGAATGGAATTGGGAAACCAGAAAAAGATGTATCTTTTAGTTGTACATCCCTTATGAAAAATTTAAGGTCACCCTGACTATTTTTTAACCTGAACTCTCCTGACAGGACACCCTTCCCCTCGATACCTATGACTCTTAGAAGAGGGACATTGTCTATATTCACAGAGTTGATGTTCAGACTGATGTGATTTTTATTCCCGGACAGATTTATATTACCCAGAATTACACCGTTACCTATATTTCCATGGAAAGAGATGTTTAGTCTCATTATGAAAAAAAACAGGAGGTTAATACGACCAGAAATATCTTCAATAGACACCAGCGTGTCGTTAGAGCTATTCAATAAAATTTTCCCAATCCTGAAATTATAGAATAAACCTTTTTTGAAACCCTCAATCCCTATCCGAACATTTTCACCTTTGATAGAGCTCTCGATCATATCTGTAATTAAACTCTCCGGGATTACTATTAACCAGAAAAGAAATATAAAACCCAAAATCGAAAATGTAAAAATAAGGAAAATCTTTAATCTTCTATTTTTCACTTTGAATCTTAGATTTTAACGAATGCGAGGGTCATTGTGATATTCAGTAACTCAGGGTTCTCAAATGATGTCTTGATTGTTGCCTTTTTTATAGACAGAATCATAGGTGCATTTTCAATCTTATAAAAGATGTTTATCATCTCATTCATGTTTACCTTTTCTATATGAACTTCGGCCTCTTCCTCCAGGGCATCCTTTATCTCTCTCCTGCCAACAGGCTTTAGAGATTTAATCTTATCTTTCAAGCCTGAAGTCGCAAAAACCTCATCAGTCGCCTGAACAATACCTCCTACCTTGGTAAGAGACCTTCTGCCTTTTAGAGAATCCACCCTGTTTTTGAGCGACGCAAATTCATCTTTGAGCAAAGACATCTCTTTCTGTTGAACTCTTAGTTGTGCGAGTTCGGTTTTTGCAGATAAAAGGACATTAACCAATAAAATGCCGAGCACAATAAGCACTCCGATTCCACATATCAGCAGCGAATTACGTGAAAACAATCGCCCTACTCTCAAGACCTCTTCTCCTTCGCTGTAATAGTAAACACTGTCCGGCCCTGTAAAGAGGATTTTGTGTCAGAGATATCGACATCAGTGAGGAACTCTGCGAGCCTGCCCTTTATCTGCTGGACATCACTTAGAGATGAAGCCTCACCTCTCAGTATTACCCGCTCCCTATCTATTGTTATCTCAGCAAATGCTATATCTGGTCTGCTGACACGAGACAGATCAAGCAAAAGCCGCAGTGGAGAAACACCTGTGAGAGACTCTTCCTTAGTCTTTAATTCTTTAATATGTGATTTGAGCTGATATATTAAAGCCGCAGGGCCATACGCCTCTGTAGACCTTTCATGTGGAAACATACTTGAATATGTCTTCCTGATCTCTTCTCTAATATTAGATGCTTCTCTCTTTATTGAGAAAATTCTTAAACTCAGGTCAGAAGCAAACACTAATATCAATAAGGCAGCAAGTATTGCACTCAATCTGAGTGACTTCTTTATTTTTTCGGTATCTTTTGTATAGGAAAATTCATCTCTCCTCAGGTTAATAATGTGACCTTTGATCTCACTTATAGCTATATCTATTCGTTTTTTGTTATCCAACTCTACTGGATTAAGAAGATGCTCTATATCGAAGTTATCAACAAGCGGTTTAAGCTCTATTGATGTTATAACCTTTGGGTATATATTGAATGCCTTGAACCTTCCCAGAATCTCCCTGAGGATAATTTTCTCGATGTATACAGCAAGGACCTTATATTTTCCATTAATATTCCCTAATGTAATATTATCAAAAACCACACTACCAGAGCCATTCAGGATTAAATTATTTAGCTCGAATGGAAGAACCTCTCTTATCCTTCTTCTGTCAGAAAATGGAAGTTCTACAGTCCTGAAATTTAGATAACTTAACGGTAAACTCAGATATGACTCCTCTATACCTTCAGGCAAATCTTTTATTATAATAATAGGACTGTATCCCCTGACCGGAAAGGTAGTTGTTAGTTTCAATTCATAGTTGCCTGCCTTCTTTTCAAACATATAGAGAGTAATTTCTTCTCCCTTCATATCAAAAAAGGCTATCTTCCCCATCATATCTCCTTCCAGTATTTGACAGTTGGAGTGCCACCTGATATTTCAAGAACGCTGTCTACAATCCTTTTTACACCCCCTGCTTCCGCAGTTGATATAATACGAAAACTTGTACCCTTAACAGTTATTCGTCCAATAAGGGATTGTCCCACAGTCTCAAGGCCAGCAACCTTTACAATCTTGCTTGTATCCTCAAAAGGTATAATATCTCTGTAGCGAATTATCCTCTCTGCAAGCTCCTCTGTAATAGTATCAGAAAGACATACAAGAACAGGAATTTCTGCGCTGTTAATATTTATAAGCCCATTGCCATACACAGTCAGATAGGGTGAGATCTTATCATAGGTATGCCTGTCTACCCCATTTATTAAAAGCAGCTCATCAAGGCTATCGAGAGCCGCATTTTTAGCATTGTCTTCAGAATAAATAAGGCGCGGCTCGCTGTCTTTATCTATCCAGTCCGCAACCCTGTTGGCAACCTCAGAATCCACAGCAAGATATGAGAGAAGCCTCTTAAAAGAATTAAATGCATTTTCATTTAATGTGCCGTTGGGGTATACAATAGAATTGATATTGAATTTTGAATTCTCATCCTCTATCCTTACATGAATTGTTCCATCAGAATCTTCCTGCAGGGGCGTATGGCTAACAGGCATCTCTATAACACCTGGGTATGTGTAGGGATATGAAGCATTCATATCAGAGATACTCTCGAGAGATACTTGAATTCCAGATTTTGCCATCAGTGAGAGTCTTTGAGAGCTCTGCCAGTTATAAAGTGCACCTGTACCTGTATAAACACCATACGAAAACTCTATAATCATGGCAGTAATAATGACAAGCACCATAAGCACCAATACGAGGGCCATCCCTCTATTATCTCTCATATACTCCTTCCAATTTTTGGCCTGACAGTTTCAAATAATGAAACTGTCTTATTTTTTAGCTTTGTTGTTAATGTAATCCTGATCTCTTGAGGAATACTATGGGTTATAAAACTATCCCATGTTTTAACCCATTTATCATTATATTTAACTTCTACCATAAAAGCCTCAACATCTTCTATTATCTCTACACTTTCAGCCTTATTATCAGACATATAGGCAGAATTTATTTCTTTAAGGAGTATTAACTTACCATCTTTTTCTTCAATAAAATAAGATATCATGGAAAGACCCGGTCTTAAAGACGAAAAGGCGGTAAAGACAAGTCTTGATGTCTGCCTGCCATATATGTCCCTGTCATCAACCTTTAAAAGGGAATGAATGGAGTCTACTTCCCTTCTCATGACATCAAGAGTTGCACGACATTCTTGGAGTTTCAACAATGAGCTGTCAATCCCATCCAGTGCCTTATGCGAAAGGAAAAACGTGCTATACAGTGTTGCAAGTATTACGGATAATATTGCAAATGCGAGCAATAACTCGATGAGGGTGAAGCCCCCCGCCTTAGGCAGGCGGAAATTTAAAATTGAAAATTCAAAATTAAAAATTCTGAAATTCCTTAATTTTGCATTTTTCATTTTGCACTTTGAATTAATTCGCTGAGTTTAACCTCTTCTTTCCCTTTTCTAACAACAACTGATATTTCTGATATGTTAGGATATACGGATTCTTTGACTGTGGTCTCATATTGATAATCAGAATAAGGTTCAGGGAATTCTCCTCTGGAATCAACAGGCATTTTCTCTATCTCGGAAATTTTATCTCTTGCAAGTATAGCTGCAACAGTAATAGTCTCGTGTCTTTCAGCAATGCCAAGATTATAATTCAATGTATATATGAGGGTAACAAGGAGGGCCCCAACAATGCCAACTGCAATCATAACCTCGAGGAGGGCGAACCCGCTCACCTGATGTGGGCGGGAATTTAAAATTAAAAATTTAAAATTAAAAATTTTGGAATTCCTTAATTTTGAATTTTTCATTTTGAACTTTGAATTATTTTTACCCTTCCACTCATCGGGTTAAGCGTAACCGCCATTTCCTTATCTTTATCCCTCAGGTGGATTCTGAGATTCTCCTGAATGCCGAGGGGACCGAAAGAAAGTATCACCTCACCCCTTGAGACACTTCCTGTTGAGGTTGTAAAAATATCTAAAAGACCATTGAAACTTTCTGACCTTTTACCATCAGGACCTTCCCATAAGAAGGTATTACTATCAAGGTTAATCTTAAGTATAAATGTTTCTTTTCTGGAGATTGCGCTATCATTCAGATACCTTAATAAAGACGCAATCTTACCTGACTCTGATTTAAGCCTTCCATCTACAATTCCATAAAAAGATGGAAAGACCACAGCCATTACAAGTGAGAGTATAAATATAACAATTATCAGCTCAAGGAGCGTGAATCCCGCTTTACTGTAACTCCCAGTTCTTAATGTCTGCATCTTTCCCTTCCCCGCCTTCCTTTCCATCAGCACCCAGACTCAGGATATCAAAATCTCCATGGAGGCCAGGAGCGACATAAATATACGGATTGCCCCACGGATCCATAGGTATCTTTCTCTGTTCGAGATAGCCCCCTTCTCTATAGTTGTTCGGGATTCTGCCGATGGTTGGTTTTTCAATGAGGGCAGCAAGCCCCTGCTGGGTGTCAGGATAGAAACCATTGTCCATCTTGAAAAGTTTTATAGCTGTCTCAAAATTTCTTATCTGTACCTTCGCTTCTGCAATGCGGGCATCCTCTGTCCTGCCTATAATCCTTGGGGCAACAATAGCAGCGAGGAGGCTTAGTATGAAAACTACAACTATTATTTCGATAAGTGTAAAGCCTTTCTCATATTTTCTCATTTTTACCTCACCAGCTGGTTTAACTGGAACATCGGGAGCAGGACTGCAAGCACAATAAAGCCTACCACAATACCCATTAATAAAATCATAGAAGGTTCGAGCAAGGAGAGGGCCCTCTGAACCCTTCTATGGAACTCTTCTTCGTAAGAGTCTGCTGCCTTATTTAAAACCTCTATCAAGGTTCCGCTTCGTTCACCTACGGAGATGAGCTGGAGCATGACAGGCGGGAATCCCTCTAATGATGCAGAAAGTCTTCCTCCCTCAGCCACCTTTTCCCCTGCTGCCAAGACCTTGAGTTCAAGTGCTCTGTTGCCTGTAGATTTTGCTGAAAGTTCAAGGGCCTTAAGCATAGGCAATCCACCTTCTAAAAGGAAACTCAGGCTCCGGGAAAATCGGGCAAGATATAAAGCCTGTAGAAGGCTACCTGGCAATCTCAATATTGTTTTATCAACTAAGAGCCTATGTTCTCTCAGTAATTTCCTTATACCAAGAACTCCTGAAATAACTGCTATTAGAGGTATCCACCAGTAATAACGAAAAAAGTTGCTTATGTTTATAAGAATAATTGTTATTAACGGCAGGGCACTTTTAGTATCTTCAAATATCTTTACTATTTTTGGTATTACAAAGATAAAAAGAAACGACATCACAATAAACCCCACACATATCATAAACATGGGATACATCATGGATACCTTTATCTTTGCTCTGATGGCATTCTGTTTTTCAAGAAAGTCGGCAAGCCTCACAAGGACCTTATCTAATGTCCCGCTATGTTCTCCAGCAGCCACCATATTTATATAGAATTCAGGGAAGATTTTTTTATGTTCTTCCAATGCACGAGAAAAACTTGTACCACTAGCAACTTGTTCTCTTACACTAATAAGACGCCTTTTCCAGAATCCCCTGTTCTCTTCAGAAAGTGCCCTGAGTGCCTCCATCAGAGGTACCCCTGAGGAAAGAAGCAACGATAGCTGCCTTGTTATTGCAGGAAGAAGTGCAGTATCAGGTTTGTGGAAAAAACCTGTCTTTTCTCTGTGAATATATTCTCTGATTTCTTTCGGGAAAAGACCGAGGTTCCTGACCTTTGAGGCAGCATCATTCAGGCCATCAGCCTCAAGGGTGCCTGTCGCCTCACTGCCATCTATCCTGTAACCTCTATACGAAAAAATTGGCATAATCCTTCTGAGTAACCCTCAGCACTTCCTCTAATGTAGTAATGCCAGCACAGGCTTTACTAATCCCGTCCATCCTCAGACTCTTAACCCCCTTTGATATAGCGAAGTTCTTTATACTCTGTGCATCTACTCTATCTGTAATCATAGGGCGTATTTCGTTGTCTATGATTAGGAGTTCAAATATCCCTGTCCTTCCAATATAGCCCTTACCTTTGCATCTCTCACAGCCCCTGCCTCTGTATAGAATGACAAGTGACGAGTCAAGAAAATATGATTTCTCAGCATCTGAGGGTTCGTATGATTCTTTACAATTGGGACATATAATCCTCACAAGCCTCTGTGCAAGGACACCTACAAGGGATGATGCCACAAGAAATGGCTCAACTCCCATATCTAAAAGCCTTGTAATGGCTGATGAGGCGTCGTTTGTATGAAGTGTGCTCAAGACGAGATGGCCTGTGAGAGATGCCTGGATTGCTATCTCGGCTGTCTCGATGTCTCTAATCTCGCCAACCATTATCACATCAGGGTCCTGCCTTAAGATTGACCTCAACCCTGACGCAAAGGTTAAACCTATTTTTGGATTAACCTGTATCTGACCGATACCTTTAAGCTGGTATTCCACAGGGTCTTCAACAGTTATGATATTTTTTTCTTCTGTATGAATCCTGTTCAGTGCAGCATAGAGTGTGGTTGTCTTGCCACTACCTGTGGGACCTGTAACAAGCAGTATCCCGTTTGTTCTCTGAAGGAGTCCTTCGAGTCGCTTCTCATCCTCCTTGTTAAGACCTACCTCCCATAGCCCTATAAGTCCCTGTCTCCTGTCAAGTAGCCTCAACACTGCCCTCTCACCATAAGATGTTGGGATTATAGAGACTCTTACATCTATATCCCTTCCACCAATAAGAAGTCTTATCCTTCCATCCTGAGGTAGTCTCTTCTCGGCTATATCAAGGTTTGCCATAATCTTTACCCTGCTTATCAATGCATCCTGAATTATCTTTGGTGGACTTAAAACCCTGTGTAAAATCCCATCTACCCTAATCCTCACATCGAGTTCCTTCTCATAAGGCTCTATATGTATATCAGAAGCCCTCTCTTTGACCGCCTGCTGAAGGAGGGCATTAAAGAGCCTGATTATTGGAGCCTCTTCTGTAAGCTCAAGAAGGTCCTTTGGTCTTTCAAACTCTGTGGCAACAGATGAAAGGTCTTCGCCTGTTATATTATCCATCACCTCCTCTGCAGAGCCGAGCTGGCCATAGAACCTGTTAATAGCATCAATAACCACTCCTGATTGTGCATTCAGAGGTAATGGTTTAAGGCCAAAGCGTTTAGACAGTTCAAATAAAGCAAGGATTCCCTTTTCATCTGCAACAGCAGCCAGAAGGGCTCCATCTTCCCTTCTAAGAGGCATTATCAGATTGCCTTTTGCAAAAGAGAGTGGAACTTCTTTAACAAGTGAAGGCTCTACATCATCGTCTTTTATGCTGTTGATGGTTTTCATGGCTTCTGCATTCTTCACTTTATTTTAATTACATAATTCGGCTCTGCATATTGAATCTCTGGCATCTCAGAAAATTCCTTCAGGGCATCTTCTACATCCTGCCTCTTTCTGAGTTTTATATGATAGACCTTAATGTTCTCGATAAATGTTATAACTGATGCACCCTTTTCAGAGATTATTGATAGTGCTCTCTCCTCTGAAACCCCTTCTTTGAACTTTATTAAAAGCTCTCCTTCTTTATACTGCTTTTCCACCCTTGCAAACTCCTTCTCTTTATCTCTTGTAATCTGCGCAAGATTTTCTGCCTTTTTAACAACATGAGGTGTAAGAAATACAAGCAGGTTTGTCTTTTTCTTTGAGACACTCTTATATTTGAAAAGCCATCCAAGAAGTGGTATATCTCCAAGAAGCGGAACCTTTGTCAGGTTCTCCGCATCCCTTTCCTGCATGAGGCCTCCGATAACAACAGTCTGCCTGTCCTTTACCACAACCGATGTCTTTGTTGAGCGTTTTGTTGTAGTAGGTCCCACGCCTGTAAGAATGGCCTCTTCAAGCCCAGCAGGTGGAGATACCAGCGCTGATATCTCCTGATATATATCAAGCTTGACATAGTCTCCTTCAGTTATCTGTGGGGTTATTTTAAGCGTGATTCCGACATCCTTTCTTTCAATAGTGGTGAACATAGACAGGGTTCTTGCAGGGTCAGCTTCCCTTTTTGATATGAATGGAACATTCTCACCGACCACAATCTCTGCCTCTTTGTTATCAGATGTGAGAATCTGGGGGGTTGAAAGGACATTTACAGCATCCTTAAACTCACTGAGGCTAAAGATGGCTGCAAAACCAGGCACTGTGACAGTGCCTTCTGTAACTTTACCAGTAGTTGGATCAAGCGTGGTAAGCTTTATATCAAGGAAATTTCCCATTCCTCCAGCTGTAAGACCTGTCAGCCCATAAATCACAGACTGAAGTGCTGACTGGTTCATGGTTCCGAAACCGCCTATTACTATAGGCTCTCCCTCATGTCTTCCTGTTGCTCTCCATTTTGCACCCAACTCCCTCAGCTTATCAATTGATGCCTCAACAATCATTGCCTCAACAAATACCTGTCTTCTCCTTTTATCAAGCTGTTTTATAATCTGTGAGAGGTTCTGATAGTCTGCTGGTGAGGCAACTATCACAAAGGAATTTGTGGCCTTATCAGGTGTTATGGTTATGCCGCCAACTGCCTCAAAGGGAGTGACTGGCGGAGCACCCGGTGCAGGAGGGGCGACCTGTCTTGCAGGTTGTGCACCCTTCAGCATACCCTCAAGGACCTTTGCAAGCTCGGTTGCATCAGCATTTTCAAGGAAATAGACATTTATCCTTCCCTGGGCCTCAGGCGAAGGCACATCTAACAGGGCTATCAGTCCCTTCATGAATTCCCTGACACCTTTGTCTCCAAAGAGGACAATAGCATTGAGCCTCTGGTCAGCCACTGCCCTGCCTTCCTCAATATGTGGTGGCTGGCCTGGAACAGCCCTTGTCCTTTCCTTTCCAAAACCCTCATTGAGAATCTTTGCAACGGCATCTGCGCTTGAATGTTTGAGAAAGACAATTTCAGGTTCTTCTCTTGCTGACGGCTGGTCTATAGCCTCAATAATTGAAAGAATCTTTTCAATATTCAGTCCAGAGTCAACAACAAGGAGAAGGTTGCCAGGGCCGAATGTGGATATATGACCATCCTTTGAGATAAGGGGTTGGAGAAATCTCAGGGCATCATCCGAGGATATATGTTTTAAAGGTAGAAGTCTTGCTATGTAGCTTTCATTAACAGGCACTCTCTCAGCACCAAGCTGTATCCCACGCTGTTTTGCCTCTATAGCAGGGATAATCTTATATGCGTCAACACCTGATGGGACAACTGTGAAGCCTTTAAGCTCAAGCACGGATGTGAAAAGATTGTATGCATCGTCAACACTTAATTTAGAAGGGGCTATTATTGTTATCTTGCCTTTCACCCTCTCATCAAAGATAAAATTCTTCCCTGTAATATCACTTATAAATTTTGTTATAGTGGCGAGGTCAACATCCACGAAATTGAATGTAACCTTCTCATCAGCCTTTTTTGTCTCAGCATAAACAGTGAACAGTGAACAGTGAACAGTGAACAGTGAAATTAAAATAACAGATAACAGATAATAGATAACACGCTTTTTAAACGCTTTCATAGTCATAAGTATAGTAAGAATACTACATCAGGTCAAGATTTGACAGACAATTTTATACCTTTACAGAAGCTCTAAATCTACATTAACCTTTCCTCTGCTGTTAACATAAATTCTGAGTTTCATGCCCTTATTGAGGAGGGCATACCTTGCAGGTGAGGGCACAGAGTCCCACTGAATCTTATGTTTGAGGATATCTGCAAATTCATTATCCGAATCAGAGGAGACAGATACATTTTCAATCCTTCCATCCTCGTAGTAGCTAATTTCCACAGATGCCGATTTTCCATTGAGTGCCTCAATTATTTTCTCTGGAATTGTAGCATAAAGAAGTCCTTCCACAGAGTTTCTTACATTTTTATAGAAATACCTCATCTTAATGCCAGTCATCTGGTCATTTATATTCATCATAAAGCGGTATTGCCAACGCTGAACCTGTGTCTCATCACCCATTGTTTTAAGGATATTCTTTGCCTCCTGTGAAGGGTCAGAAGAAGGAGGCACGACATCTAACATTTGAACCTCTTGGGAAGTTTCTCCTGATGATTCATGTGATTTTGCATTCCCAACTGCAACAATATCTACAACCCAGTAATCCACATATTTAATTGGTATCTCTGCGTCAGGTCTGGAGACTGAAATAAAAAGTGAAACAGCAATAAAATGAATGAAAAAGGAATAGAAAAATGAGATTTTGATATTCACATACATATAATATCATAGTAGCATATACAGGAGTTGTAATAAGAATGATGTAGTATAGGGGGTGGGATAAATCCCGCCCCCTATATATGCCTTAATCAAAATCAGGTGAGAGTGCGGTTGTTATAAGCGCCTTTTTCTGCGCTGTGCTGATAGCGGTTGTGCCGTCAGTTGTCCCTCCAATAGCTGTTTCCCTTCCTACTAATCTTGTAGTGAAATTATTCATTATTGTCTTCATCTGGTCCGCTGTTGGCTGTCCTCCTATAGCATTAAAATCAGAATACTTTGTGAACTCTATTATCATTATATCTTCTCTTAGGCCAAAAAGGGCTGCCAGGGATGCTGGGATTGCTTCATCGTCTCCAGCCACATTATTGGCACCAGCTTCATTACCAGCATCATTGTTAGGCCCAGCAGGACCAACATCCCCCCAGTCATGCCTTGTGTTGTTTATACCATCTGCATCTGTGGGATTATCATTGCTGTCAAGCCAGTCTAACATAGCAGGCACAGGAAGGTTATCCCTTGTATAGGTAAGGCTTCCACCTGCAGCAACAATATTTGATATCCAGGTCATAGGAACAGCCATCATTATGGGCCAATAAACAGCAGTCCCATCCTGTTTTCTGAATGTGAACATGCTGTCATTTTCGCTTGTCCCTCTCATAGTGTCAATCATAGCTTTACATACATCATCCCCGCCGCAGAATCCGTTCTTCATAGCAGTTGCCATAGTGTCTATTTCAGTACCTGTAGATGCAGAATCAGTTATGAACTGATCGAAGGCGGTTTGCATCGCAGTATCTATAGCGGTCTGTACAGCATTTATCTCCGCAGGTGCAGGCATAGTACTTTCATCTGCAAAGAGTTGTTCAAATTTTTTAAAGGCATTCTCCATTGCTGTAAAGAGGTTATTCGCCGCTGTGGTAAACTTGCTTACCTGTGATGTTGATGCACCAAGAAGTGTAAGTGCCTCTGTATATTTCTTCAGTGCCTTCTCTGCCCTTATCTTTAGGAATGCACTGCTCATCTCAGCATCAACTGCATTTCCAAATTCAAGCGGCAGGTTATTCCATGATGGGTCATTATCTACAGCATCCCCTGCAGCCATCAGGGCAAGCTCTACATAGTCTTCAGGGAAGCCTGCATCCGTAGCAGAACTGATAAGGATTTGTAATAAAAGTCCTGCTGCCTTTCCCCTATTTTCTGCTGCTGCTATAGTAGTTGTAGAGTCAACTGCATCCTTATATAAGGCTGTAAACTGGCCGAGCCTGTCCACAATCCCGCTTTTAAATGTTGAAAGCTGGGATGCAGTAACACCTAAATTAGTAAGTTCATTTTCAAATCCAGCTGCAGCGGCCCTTCCTCCAGTAGCAACATATCCAAGCTCTGTAGGAGTAAGGGCTGCTGTGCGGAGTATTACCATCCCGAGTGCAACCAGTATTGGATTATCACTGCCGGCAGTTTGCATTGCAGAAAGGAAAGCCTCTGTCTGGTCCTCTGTAACAGGTGAAACACCGAGGGTGGTTGTTCCGCCTGCTGTTGGCGTTGGTGCAATGGAACGCCTTGCAACTGAGCCGTCAGAGTTTTTGATGGTGATAACAAGGAAATTATATGCAGTCCTGTCGGGAACGCCTGTTATGGCGAATGAAATCTTACCATTCGCATCTGCTGTGGCAGTGGTTGAAAGCCCTGCAAGGTCAACAACTACCCCATTTGAACCAATGGCATCTACCTCAACAGTGTATGTAGTGCCTGCTGTTAGGGCATAGCCATTTGAGACAAACAGGACAAGCCCCAAAAAACTAATGGCTATAAAATAAAATATTTTTCTCATTTTTCCTCCTTTCACTCGTTACTGTCTTTAAGTTTAGGTTCCACTCCCAGATACCCCTGAGCCTGCACCACCACCATCACCGCAGCCACTCAATGAAACTACTGCAAAGGTGGTCATTATAATTATAATTATCGTCAGAATCATCCTCTTCATGCTCACACCTCCTTCCTCTTAGATTTATTTTTTACAAGAAGAATTTTTCTTTATTGCTTTCTTGATGAAATTTCATGGTAATATTCTACTACATGTCAAGGTAAAAATACCCGCCTTTTCCCTTCTACCTTATTTGATATGTCATAGTCATCTTTGCCCCGACTCTTACAATATCAAGTTGAACCCTGTCCATCCCCTTAAGTGCTGTGAATGCCTGAAGTGCAGCTTCAGGATTAGAGATATTATACTCATTTATCCTTAAAAGGACATCACCATTCTGAAGACCGAGGCTCTGATATATTCCATTAGGCCTCACCTCCCTTAATACAAATCCCTCCTGTTTGCCTTCAACAATATTTGGTAGGAGCCTGGCATCAGTCATAATCTGGTTGGGGTTTTCTATTGCCTGTTGAACCCTTCTCTGGTCAACTGTATAGACTCCCTCACCCGTCTTCCGCGCAAAACCAGCAGAAGCTGTCTCACCTGTAGGTGGTCTTTTAATCTCTCTTATTGTTGTTATCTCTGCTATTGGAATCTCTATATCCCTGCCACTGCTACTTATAAATACCCTATCCTTTTCAACCTTTTTTAGGGTTCCGAGACCAAAAACAGGATTACCTACCCTGAAAACATCCTGAAAGCCTGTCTTATCAGCAAAGATTGCATAGCTCAGACTTTCTGGCCCTGAAACAGTTCCTATAAGGGATATATCTGTCCTTGAGATTGATGCCTCTCCTGATGAGACAATAATGGGTTTCAATTCGCCTCCGGGAAAACCAAAAGGGTTATTTTTAAGTATAGGTGCATAATCCTGCAGGGACACGGCACTTGTCCTTGTAGGACTGAATTTCTCCGCATGCATCGGAGTTTTTCTATCATGGCTTATTGAGATTGAAATAATGTCTCTGACAAAAAAGAGAATTGCAAAAATCAGAAGTATCCCCATACATGTATTAATCAGGAATATCACCTTCGGCTCTCTCAGGCTGAAATTCACCTTATACATTCTCATTTTATGAAAGAATAGCAATAAGGGATAAAAGATGTCAAAATCCAAAAGTTAACTGCAACGAGGGGTCAGGTCTTGCATTTTGCTTTTTTGCAAGAAACAAGACCTGACCATAACCTATTCACGCATTGACTCCACCGTTTTGTTATCTGCTATAAGTAACAACATTGTGATTACCATAGACATCATTGTATGCCATACCTATCCGAATGACATTTAACCAGCTCAGATTCTGACAAGTGAGCACATGTTCTGTTGTGGTTGCAGAAAGACTTCCAGAATTATATATTCTTCCTTGCTGTGGATAATTACTGCACGGTGTTCCACTCCCCTCTATCTGTAATTCAATATCGCTAATAACAGCTTGAGGATCCAATGTTGCTGAAGCTCCGCTTCCAAGCTTATAAACCCAACTAATCTTCTGAATAGTTCCATCCCCGTTCAAGGTTACAGTTGGCACAGCCATTACAACGTTAGATGGCGCAGACGACTGGTCAGAAATGCTAAATGCTAATGTACTGGTTTTGTAAGATACAGTATATTGTCCTGCTGGTGGAATCACTGGGTTAGTTACATAGGGCGAAAAGTATGTGGTGCTATCAGTATACACATTAGGCTGTTCAGATAGAGAGCTTGAGAGTCCAGAACCTGTGGGGCCTGTAAAATATACGGCATCAGGACGATCGGTATCTTTAGCACCAAAGGCAAATTTATAACCGGTAATATATGCAGGCGTGGTGACTGTTGGAATAAGATTGCCTGCGAAATTGCCCCCAGTTATGTAATAGAGAATCTGGAGATTGAAAAACTTTCCTTCGAGGAAATCTAATGTTCCATTACCGTCCACATCAGGATTTTTTATAATAGAGGCAAAGAAGTCATCACTTTGAGCTATAGCAGTTTGCTCCTCAGGAGTTAACGGTAGTAACTCAGGGCCTATAGGATTGTGAGAAGGCTCCACAATTAAGCCAGAAGAAGAGAGGGTTTGTAAATCAATAGTGTTAACACCAGAACTAAGCTTAGTGAGGGGTAATGAGTCTATGCCACTTCCTAAAGTGAGGTATCCCAGATAATTGTTGGTTGCCCCAACAAAGATCAAACCTACAGGTGAGCCTTTTTCAATATCGATATTTTTTTAATCCCATTTCTTAACTTTCTTGGATATCTCACCCCCTTTTAAAAGTCGAATAATCTAAATAAACCCCATCTTTAAAGCAGATTATACTACATTAAATGTAGAAAATGTCAATATTATTCGTCATTTTATGTTGTTCTAAAGCCTCTCTGAAAAGTTGATGATTTGTATAATTAGGGAGGTTTTATGAGAACCAAAGAATTGCTCGGGGCAAGGATAAAGGAATTACGGAAAACAAGAGGACTAACGCAAGACCAACTTTCTGAAATGGTAGATATTGACTCTAAACATCTAAGCAGGATAGAAGTCGGTAGAAGCTATCCTTCTCTTGATGTATTAGAAAGAATCGCTGTGGCATTAAACGTTGAACTAAAAGACTTCTTTGAGTTTGCACATCAGGCAAAAAGCCCCAAGGAACTTAAGGAAAACATAAATGTACTGCTCAAAGAAGCTGACCCCGACAAACTTCGCCTTGGACTGAAGGTTCTCAGGGCTGTTGTCAGATAGATTTTTTCTGTATAACTCACAGCAGGTATTTATGATAAAATAAACTAATTTTTAAGAAAGGAGGCGGAATACAGGTGCCAAAAACCGTAGAGGCTATATATGAAAACGGGGTTTTTAAGCCAATTAAAAAGGTACGTCTGGGCGAACACGAGAAAGTTGAACTAACCATCTTGAGAAAAGCCGAGATGGATGATGCGACTAAGAAAGCTCTGAGCATCATAGGAATAGGGGGAAGCAGTTTCAAAGATACTGCACTAAGGCATGATGAATATCTTTATGGAAAAAGACGCCAACTGTTAAAGAAAATAAAACGATGATATTTGTTGATACGGGTGCATGGGTTGCAATTGCTGACAAAAACGACCAGTATGCAGAAGAAGCAAGCAAACAATATACAGGTCTTATTCTAAAAAAAGAGGAGCTAATCACATCTGACTTGATTCTGGTTGAAACCTATAACCTTCTTTCACAGACTGTAGGTGCCAAAGCTACGGTAAGGTTCGGAAATATTTTAAACTCAATCTCTTTTCTCAAAATCGAGCCTATTACAAAAAGTGACTGGGATAGAGGTTGGAAAATTCTTGAGAAATACGACGATAAGGAATTTTCCTTCACTGACTGCACAAGTTTTGCTCTGATGGAACGATTAAAGATTAGAACTGCATTTTCTTTTGATGTACACTTTACGCAATATGGATTTACTAAAATTCCTTAGCAGTCCGGAAGTTCCTAAACTTCTCGCCCCGCCATTTATAATAGTCAGTTGAACCCTAACTCTCAAGTTTCAACTAATTTCTCATAATCACATCTATTTGATGGTATAATGTCTAAAATATTCTGTTGGGCTCTATTATGAAATTCATCGGGCTTGATGCAGGGTCTGTCAGCGTAAAGCTTGTTGTCTTTGATGAAAAGAGAAACAGGCTCTACAGCTGCACCGGACTTGCTTAATTTTAATAAGGATGAGGGTAATCGGGGTCGATATAGGTAAAGTAAGTTTTAAGGCAGTTTGGTTGGATAACGGTCAACGGATTAAAGAGACTTTCTGGCAAGTCCATCAGCAGGAATTCGAAAAAATCTGGCAGAGACTTAAAACCGAATGGCAGATCACAGGAAAAGACCTGATAATCGTCACCGGTCGCCTGCGTCAGATCCTGGATTTTCCTCAGGTCGTTGAAAAAGTGGCACAAGAAGAAGCAACGCGATTTCTCTACCCTGACCAGGATATATCAGTTGTTAAATTAGGCGGTGGAGGTTTTTCCGTACTTAAGGTTAAAACCTCCGGGGCGAGCGAATTTAGACGAAATCCTCGCTGTGCTGCTGGGGTAGGTAGCTTCTTAGATCAGATTTTTGCCAGGGTTGGTTTAGATCTCCCTAAGGCTGATCAAAAAGCGGAAGGAGTCAAAGGTTTGGAAATTACCTCGCGTTGTGGGGTAACGATGAAGACCGACTTTACCCATCTTTTAAATCAGGGTCATAAGATTAAAGAAGTAGTCGCCGGGTTGCTGGATTCTTCGGCTAAAAATGCTGTGGCTTTGGCTTTGAAAACCGAGATATCTCCTCAGGTCATAGTCATCGGAGGGCTTTCAGCCTCCAAGCGAATTATCAGAACCATTCAAGGAATCTTTGAGGGTCTTTCTCCAAGAGTCAGGGTGGAAGCGCCGCCTCAGGCCTTGTATTTTGAGGCCCTAGGTGCAGCCTTAGTTGGGGCAAGGATGTCAAAAGACAAAGATTTTTCTTTGCCCCAAAACAAAGCTCAGGTCTCACCTCTCGTATACCTGCCCGGCCTTAAGAATTACCTGAACCTGGTGAATAAAATTAGACCTCCCGAATTTAAAGAAGATTCGTTGGAGAGTCTAATCATGGGTTTAGATATTGGGTCGACAGGTTCAAAGCTGGTTATCCTCAGCCATAAGGGGCCGGTTTTTGAGGCCTACACAGAGACCAAAGGCCAACCAGTTCAGGCTGCAAAAGATCTGGTCCAGCAGATTCCGGCCAGATATTTAAGAGTGATTAAGGCAATTGGCTGTACTGGTTCCGGTCGGGAGATTGTAGGCAATCTCTTAAAGAGTTCCCTGCCTGAGGGAAACCAGGAGCAGATCTTCGTTCTTAATGAAATTGCCGCCCATGCTCAAGGTGCCTTCTATTATGATAACGAGGTTGATACAGTGGTAGACATCGGAGGGCAGGATGCCAAATTTATCCGTTTAGAAGCTGGCCGGGTAATTGATTCTTGTATGAACACTGTTTGTTCAGCTGGGACCGGTTCTTTTCTGGCCGAACAACTTCAACTTCTGGGTATTAACGATGTAAGGCAGCTTGGTCAGATGGCCTTGGAATCTCCCCGTTTAGTTGAGCTTGGACAATACTGCGCCGTCTTTATTTCCGAACAGATTGATGATGTTAAAAGAAAAGGAGCGACCCTGGAGGAGATTACCGCTGGACTCTATTACTCGATTATTCTTAATTATAATAATCGGGTAAAAGGCCTCAGGGATTATGGTCAAAAGATATTCCTTCAGGGCAAACCGGCCGAAAACCTATCTCTTGCTTGTGCCCTGGCTAAGGTAACAGGCAGGAGAATTATTGTCCCTCCATCGCCGGGCAGTATGGGAGCTCTGGGGATTGCGATACTAACTAAAAAGGAATTTGGTGAAGATCTGGTTTATAAACCTCCTTTAGATCTGAGGAGATTTCTGGAGAGTTATGTCTTAGAGAAAAAAGAATTTCGTTGCCGCTCCAGAGAAGGCTGTCTTGAAGGCAATCTCTGTTCCATCCAAATGATAACGGTAAGAACTGTTAAGGAAGAGAGAAAGTTTTTCTGGGGCGGGGCTTGTGATAAATATGAGAAAACTGGCAAGAGTCCAATTTTAGCCCAGGCTCCACGGCCCTTCCTGGAAAGAGAAAGGCTGATTTTGAGATTAATCGTTGATTCTAAGAAATCAGCCAAGCCCCGTAGGATGTTTACTATCCAGCAGGGCAAGACTATCGGTATTCCTCGCGGTCTGGAAACAGAAGAAATTTTACCTCTGGTTATTACCTTTTTCCAAGAGCTAGGGTTTAAAGTTGAAAGGGCAGAAGCGGCCGGTTTGCAATCCCTTGAACAAGGAGCAAAACTCTGCCAGTCAGCATTTTGTGCACCCCTTCAGCTTCTGGCCGGCGAAGCAAAATTTCTTGAAGATAAAGATTTTGTCTTCCTGCCCAAGGTTATTGAAATTACCGGTCGAGAGGAAAAACGGTGTTATGTCTGCTCCCTATCTCAGGCAATGCCAGATCTCTTTTCTCCAAAAATCTCTACTCGAGTCCTTCAACCCCTCTTGAATTTTAAGGAGGGATATGAAAAGACTCGGTGGGAATTTTTAAAATTGGGTCTTCGGCTCGGCAGTTCCCCCCTCAAGAGCCTTTCTGCCTTTAAAAAGGCAGTAAAGGCCCAGAGAGAGTTTGAAGAACATCTTGCCAGGATTGGAGAAGAAAGCATAAGGTTTGCTAAAGAACACCTGTTACCAGTAGTTGTCGTTCTAGGACATCCCTATATCGTCCATTCCTCTTTATTGGCTGCTGGTATTCCCGAGACTATTCAGGAAAAGGGAGCGATAGCCTTGCCTGCTGATTGTTACCCTCTGGCTGGCCAAAGTCCGGTCCTCGGAGATATCTACTGGGGCTATGGCCATAGACTATTAAAAGTAGCATATGAGATAAGAAAACAACCGGGGATCTATCCCCTTTGGCTTTCGGTTTATTCCTGCGGGCCTGACAGTTTTCTGATTCATTTCTTCCAGTATCTAAGCCAGGGTAAGCCCTATGCGGTTTTAGAGACCGATGCCTATACTGGCCAGGCTGGTTTTAAAACCCGGGTGGAGGCATTTTTATATGGCATCAGAAATTATCAGCAGCCGCAAAGAGAGCAACTTTTTGATATCAACCATTTTGAAATTAGAGGCGATTCGCTGACTGAGGTCAAAGGGACCAAAAGCAAGATTCTGTTTCCCTGGATGGGGGAAGGAACAAGAATTGCTCCTGCCTGTATCCGAGCTCTGGGAGTCGATAGCGAGGTTCTGCCAATGGCTGATGAGGAATGCTTGAAAATAGGACGGCTTTACACTTCGGGTAAAGAATGCCTACCAATGATTGTGACTTTAGGTTCTCTTCTTAAGTATTCAAAAATTCACCAAGAGGATTTTTACTATTTTATGCCACGAGCAGGGGGGCCTTGCCGATTTGGTCAATACCAATTATTGACCAAAATAATTCTGGAAAAATTAGGGCTGGCTGAAAGAATCAAGGTTCTCTCCCCGACTTCAGAAACTGGTTACCGACTTGGGGAAGAAGCTGGTGGGGCAATAATGGCCAAATTTTGGTCAGCCGTTGTTTTTACCGATCTCCTTAAGGATGCCCTATTTGATCTTCGACCAGAAGAGGAAATTTCTGGCTCAACTCAGGAGGTTTTTGATCATTATCTAAAAAAATCCGAAGAGATGATCTCAAAGACCCCCAACGATTGGTCTGGCTTGGATGATTTGTGGGGAATGAAATCCTTGGCGTTTCAAGCAGCTTCTGATTTCCAAAAGATTGCCAGAGACAGGACAAAACAGGGAAAGCCGAAGGTTCTCTTAACAGGCGAGATTTATGTCAGATTGGACGATTTCTCTAATAATAATATAATTAGAGAATTGGAAGATCTGAATGTTAAGGTGAAGCTTGCTCCCTTTAGAGAATGGATAAATTATACTACTTGGCAACGCTTAAAAAGATTGACCCTTGTCAAAACCAGGCGTCGGAAAGTCTATTTAACTTGGTTCCTCCAGAGGATGATCGAAAAGAGGCTATACAAGATATTTGCTAAGTCACTGGATTGGCCGGAGGACCATAAAATTGAAGAGATTCTTAAGACTGCTAAACCCTATCTCCGAAGACTCAGACCCCTTGGTGAGGCGGCCCTGACCATTGGTTTGCCCTTGTTGCTCTGGCAAAAAAGAGAGATTGCTGGAGCGGTGATAGTGGGTCCATTTGAGTGTATGCCGACCAGAATTGCTGAAACCCAGCTAAGTCTTATCTCTCAGCATACTGGCTTGCCAGTTTTAACCTTGTCTTTCAATGGAGACCCTTTAGAGAAGGATCTACTTGAAAGTTTCATTTGGGATTTGAGCCGAGCGGATTAAGGGTGAGGCATTTAAAGAAGGAGGTGAGTATGTGGGAAGTGTTGTAAAATGGCGTAAGAAAAAGATGAGCAAGCATAAACATAAAAAACTGAGAAAGAAGACAAAATTCCAGAGGCGGAATAAATAGAGGGCGAGCCTAATCGAACCTGCTTACCCTTACCCCTATGAAAGGCATTGATTTTATATAATCAGAAAGTAAAACTTTTTTAACTACCCCTTCTCTGTTCTTAAGTCCGCTGGCATGGATCAGATAAAAAATATCTCCCTCTTTTTTAACTATCCCTATATGCCCGACTATTTCTCCAGCAAGCCTTTTGTCAGGGCTTTTGATGAAAAAGATAAAATCACCACTCTGGAGGTAGGGTGCACACTTAAAAGGAGGAGACATCACGGTATCCAGCAGGGTCTGCATAGTCTCTTTAGAAATAATCTTTATCTTTTCTCTTCCCCTTGAACCCTTTATCTCTACTATAGATACCCCTATCTGTGCTGTAATCTCCCTCCCCCACTTTCCGCTATCGAGCATGTCCTCGCCATATTGAAACCTGTTCTCATAATTAATTACCCTGCCATCTACGACCCTGCCTTTATCAATAAAGCGTTTATCCAGTGCAATCAGCACAGCCTCAGAAGGGGTTCTGCTGAGGCTGAGCTCAAGCGTTCTGAAGCTCAGATACATGCAGTCAACCTGCTCGTCAGCAACAATCACATTTTTAGTCACATATTCTCCGAGCGAGTCAGGGTCGTAAGGAGTGCCAATAAACTTCTCTGCCCAGAAGGCAATTCGTTCACCAACAGGCCTTCCTTCAAGTTCCCTCTGAAAAGCTGCAATCTCAGCATCTGATATAAAGGAGTAGGCACTTGCAGAGATAGATAAAAAGGCGATTATTAGAAATATCCTCAGCACCCGTGCCCTCATCTTTCTGCAACATTTGGGTTTATATTCACCTTTTGGCTATTGACTAATGGACTAATTAATAAGGTATCATTTTAAAATGTTCAAGCCATTTATGACAACAGGCATTGGTAGCCTGCCACATACAGACCCTGAAGAGGCATGCAGGCTTGTGCTCGGGACATTTGATATCCCTTTCTGGCCACAGCTTCCGAAAGTATCCTTCTATGAGTTGATGATACCCCAGTACTCTGAAGGGATGCCATTTATAAGGATCGATGAGCAGAGAGAGAGAATATGGATACAGAGAGATGAGAGCGATGCCCTCACAAAATTCTACGAAGCCTGTTCAGAAGACTATAAAGTTGCTATCTCTGAGGACTATGCAAAAGGGCTTAATATATTTATAAGGCTGATAAAAGATAAACAATCTGATTTTATTAAGGGCCAGGTCACAGGCCCTTTGACCTTTACACTCGGTCTCAAAGACGCTGAGGGAAGGCCCGTCTATTTTGACGAAGAACTAAGGGAAATCTCTCTAATGCTTCTCATGGCAAAGATCAGATGGCAGATGGATATATTAAGACCTTATGCTAAAAACATAATCATATTCATAGATGAGCCTATTCTCTCTGCACTCGGTAGCACAGGCTATCTCAGTGTAAGCTCTGAAGAGGCATTAAGGCTGCTCAGGGAAACCTCGGATGCTGTCAAGCAGGCTGGTGGCATTCCAGGAATCCACTGCTGTGGGAATGCTGACTGGTCCACGGTAATTAACAGTGATGTCAGGATTATCAGTTTTGACGCCTATGGATATAGCGATACAATTTCGATGTATCCAGCAGAGTTCACAGGATTTCTTAAGGGTGGTGGATATCTTGCATGGGGGATTGTACCAACAACTGAGGCGATAATTGGAGAAACCCCTGACTCAATAAAGAAGCGATTTGATATCAGCATGAAGAGATTATCAAAATCAATATCTACAGACCTTTTACTCTCACAGATACTCCTGACACCTTCGTGTGGCACAGGCTCAAGAAATATAATAGAGACATTAAAGGTGTTTCAACTCCTGATAGGTTTAAAGGAGTCACTTATATAATGACAAACCCGAAGGGTCCAAGGTCCAAGGTCTTAAAGGAAGGATTTTTCATCTCCTTTGAGGGCATAGAAGGCACAGGCAAGTCAACGCAGGCAAAGCTCTTGTATGAATATCTCAGGGGAAAAGGATTTGATGTTGTCCTCACAGGGGAGCCTGGTGGCACAACAATTGGACTTAAGATAAGGGAGATGCTCCTATCTATAGAAAATAAAAAGATAAGCCCTGTTACAGAGCTGCTGCTTTATAATGCATCACGTGCACAGCATATAAAAGAGGTTATCCTGCCTGCAATAAACAGAGGCCATATAGTCGTGACAGACAGGTTTAGTGATTCAACTGTTGCTTACCAGGGTTATGGAAGGGGAATAGATTTAAACCTCATAGATTCTCTTGATAGAATAGCAACTAAAGGCTTACGGCCTGGTATTACAATACTCCTTGACCTTGATGTAGAGGTGGGGTTGAAGAGAAACAGAGGTATCAATAAGACAGACAGACTCGAACTTGAGGATATAGAGTTCCATAAAAAGGTACGGAAAGGTTATCTTGAGATTGCAACAAAAGAACCAGGAAGAATAAAATTAATAGATGCCTCAACCGGTATAGAAGAGATACATCGAAAAGTAGTTGAGATAGTGGAGGATTTTATAAAAAATATTTCACTTGGATAGGGTTCAAGGGTCAAGGATTCAGGGGGCCGAGTGAAAATAAAAACTTGAACCCTTGAACCCTCGAATCCTCGAACCCTTTTGAATAATGGCACTCAGGGACGTTATAGGGCAAGACAGAGCAATAAATATACTGCTTAGAACCATTCAGATAGGAAAGATACCATCAGCGTATCTCTTTGCAGGAGAATCAGGCATAGGCAAGAAATTTACTGCCATCAATCTCGCAAAGGCACTGAACTGCCAGAATGAGGGTGGGGACTGTTGTGATGAATGTTCTTCCTGCAGAAAAATCGCTGCTAAGGTTCACCCTGACATTTTACTTATTTCACCTGAAGAAGGGCAGATCAGGATAGAAGAAATTCGGGCGATTGATAATACACTTTCTTTCAAACCATTTGAGGGCAGGAAGAAAGTGATAATTGTAGATGAAGCCGATAATATGAATCCATATGCAGCAAATGCATTTCTTAAGACCCTTGAAGAACCTCCAGAAGACAGTCTGATAATCCTTATATCATCAAGCCCTGACCGTCTGCCTGACACAATAAAGTCTCGTTGTTCAAGGGTGAATTTCACACCGCTTCCTTCTGAGGCATGCGAAAAAGTCATAAAGACAGTCATCACTCATCGCTCAACGCTCAACACTATATCGCTTCTTGTGCGGCTTTCAATGGGAAGACCAGGTCTTGCAATTTCAGGAGATCTCATTGAAGAAAGGGCATGGTTTATGAAGCTGCTGGGAGAGATGTTGCAGGCAGAAAAAAACGGCTGGACATCAAAAGAAGATATGGGAAAATGGTTAAACCTTGCATTTAACCTCCTCAGAGACATGGTGATAATGAAAATAACTAATGATGAGACGAAACTTATAAATATCGACCTCGCAGAGTATATAAAGAAGTTAAGCAATTCAATGAATTTAAAGGTTATAATAGAAAATTATCAAAAATTAAATACTGTAAGGAGATACCTTAATTTCAATCTAAACAGGTCTCTTACATGGAACTACATAGGCTCTATTTTGAGGAAAAGGGAGGGGTGAGGTAAATAACATGCCAGAGGTAATCAGGGTACGTTTCAAACCCTGCGGGAAGATGTATGACTTTGAGATAAACGACATAGAGGTCAATAAGGGCGACCTTGTAGTCGTGGAGTCTAAGCTCGGCCTCAGCATAGGTAGTGCCATCTCAGAACGACACGAAGTAGGGAACCCGGAAAAAGAGTTAAAGAAAATAATTCGCAAGGCAACAGACGAAGACCTGCATCAGAAGCAGGAAAATGAGAAGCTTGAAACAGAAGCAAGGGATTACTGCCTTGAGAGGATAATGGCAAGAGGGCTGCCGATGAAGCTTATATACACAGAGGTAACCCTTGATAGAAAACGGATAGTCTTTTATTTTACTGCAGAGGGGAGGATTGATTTCAGGGAACTCGTCAAAGACCTTGCTGCAAAATTCAAGACAAGGATAGAGATGAGACAGATAGGTGTAAGGGACGAGGCAAAGATATTAGGTGGCATCGGGATATGCGGAAAAGAGCTATGTTGTAAAAAATTCCTTACATCATTCGAACCCATCTCTATCAAGATGGCAAAGAGACAGGAACTTGTCCTGAACACAAGCAAGCTATCCGGGGTATGCGGGAGACTTATGTGCTGTTTAGGCTATGAGTATGATGAAACATCTCTAAGAGATGCCATCCTGACAGAAGAAAATCCTGTATCCATTTCAGAGGATGCAGAGATGCTTGAAATTATTGCAGATGAGCCAGAAATTGTCATCACAACTTCACAACCCCCAGAACATAAAGATGATATATCTCCTGAAAGGAACGAGTCTATAGAAAGATATAAGAAGTTCCCAAGACACAAGAGAAGGCGTAAAAGAAGGTTTCGCAAAAAGTGAGAGGTAAGTTCTACATTACCACGCCGATATATTATGTAAATGACATCCCACATATAGGCCATGCCTATACAACAATTGCTGCTGATATCCTGGCGAGATATAACAGATTAAGAGGCAGAGAGGTATTTTTTTTAACAGGTACAGACGAGCACGGTCAGAAGGTCGAAAAGGCAGCAGAGGAAAAAGGCCTGACACCCAAAAAACATGCTGACCTGATGGTGAAAAATTTCAGGGTCCTCTGGTCGAAACTCAATATTACAAACGATGCATTCATACGCACTACAGATACAGAACATATAAAGGCTGTGCAGGAGGTACTACAGAGGTTATGGGATAAGGGTGAGATAGAAAAAAGGGCTTATTCGGGATGGTACTGTACACCTGATGAACGCTTCTGGACAGAGAAAGAAGTCATAGATGGCTACTGTCCTGAGTGTAGTCGTCCGGTTGAACATATAGAGGAAGAAAATTATTTCTTCCTTATGTCCAGATATCAGGAACGACTTATCAGATACATAGAAGATAATCCTTCTTATATTCTACCTGAGACACGAAAAAATGAAGTCTTGGGGTTCTTAAAAAATAATAAACTCGGAGACCTCTGCATATCAAGACCAAAACAAAGGCTTTCATGGGGCATACCACTACCATTTGATGATAATTTCGTCACATATGTCTGGTTTGATGCACTTGTAAATTACTATTCAGCCACAAGGTATCTCGTCACTCAAGAAGGTTGGTGGCCTGCAACCCATCATCTCGTCGGGAAAGATATCCTTACAACCCATGCTGTGTATTGGTCCACAATGCTCATGTCGCTTGGATTATCTCTCCCAGAAAATATCTTTGCACATGGTTGGTGGACAGTTAATGGCAAGAAAATGTCAAAATCTCTTGGCAATGTGGTTGACCCGAATGAGATGGTGAATAAATACAGGACTGACGCCTTCAGGTATTTCCTTTTCAGAGAGGTCCCGTTCGGTCTTGATGGTGATTTTTCTGAGCAGGCAATGATAAAACGTATCAACACTGACCTTGCAAATGACCTTGGGAATCTGCTTAGTAGGACACTTACAATGATTGAAAAATATTTTCAAGGGATAATCCCCACCCCTCCTCCTTATAATAATGTGAACGGGCCTGTTGATGTAATAAGGGAGCTCCAGCTTAAAAATTTTGTAGAAAGTCTCTATGCAGATTTTACTCTCTCCATGGAGAAACTTTCTTTCGGAGACGCCCTTGATAGAGTGTGGAATACCATTGATGATGCCAATAAATTAATCGAGGATGAAGCTCCATGGAACCTGTGGAAGACAAATAATATTGATAAACTCTCAGGTGTGCTTTATACACTCGCTGAGGCACTGAGAATTATTGCAGTTTATGTCTATCCCTTTATGCCTGATACCGCACAAGAAATCTGGCAGCAACTTGGGATTGATGAAAAAATCGGCAGTACGATGAACATCTTCGACAAGCTCAGAGTATGGGGAGGGCTGAATGCAGGTCAGAAGATCAGAAAAGGGGAGCACCTGTTCCCGAGAATAGAATATAGAAAAAAGAAGGACATAGATGCTAAAATCTCTTCACCTTATGGCGTACCAGAGTATAAAAAACTGGCCTGAAGGGGAAAGGCCCAGAGAAAGGCTACTGAAACACGGTGCCCACAATCTATCAGAGGCCCAGCTCCTTGCAATAATACTGCGTACAGGAGGAGGTGGTAAAAGCGCTATTGATCTTGCAATCGAGATATTAAGCACATTCGGAGACCTGAAGAAAATCGAAAGTGCATCACTCTCAGAATTTACATCTTTCAATGGTATGGGGAAGGCAAAGGTTGCGCAGCTGAAGGCTGCCTTTGAACTCGGCAGAAGATTGCTTAAAGAACCATACGAGAAAGGGCCTGTTTTTTCCTCAGGACATGATGTGTATTCCTACTATTACCCAAGGTTCAAGAACCTTAAAAAAGAGGTCTTCTACTGTGCAATGCTGGATGTCAAAAACAGGATATTCAGAGAAAGCAAGATCTCTGAAGGGACATTAACTTCATCCCTTATACATCCGAGGGAGGCATTCAGGGATGCGATAAAAGAGTCTGCGGCATCAGTTATCTTTGTACACAATCATCCAAGTGGAGATCCCACTCCGAGCCACGAAGACATACTGATAACAGAGCGTCTTGTCAGTGCTGGTGAGACAATCGGGATAATGGTTCTTGACCATGTGATAATCGGCGACGGAAAACATACGAGCATGATGGAAAAAGGATATATAAATAAAAAAGTAAAAGGAGGTTTAAATGTCAAAGATTAAGAGAGCACTTATAAGCGTTTCTAACAAGAAAGGCATAGTTGACTTTGCAAAGGCACTCAACTCAATGGGTATCGAGATACTCTCGACAGGTGGAACAGCAAAAACCTTGAGAGATTCGGGTATTCCTGTCAAGGATGTATCAGAATATACTAGTTTCCCTGAAATGCTTGATGGCCGTCTGAAGACCCTTCATCCCAAGATTCATGGTGGCCTTCTTTCAAGGAGGGATAACCCGAAGGACATGGAGGATATAAAGAAGCACGGAATAGATACAATAGATCTGGTAGTCGTGAACCTTTATCCCTTTGAAGAAACAATCTCAAGGCCAGGGGTTACTTTTGCAGAGGCGATAGAGAACATTGATATAGGTGGTCCTGCGATGCTTCGTTCAGCCTCAAAGAATTTTCAGGATGTCGCTGTCATAGTTAATCCTTCAGACTATGAGAAGATTGTTGAGGAGATGAATAGCTTAAACGGTGACCTAAGTTACAGGACAAGGGTAGAACTTGCAAAAGAGGTCTTCAGGCACACCTCTAAGTACGACACAATCATTGCGGATTATTTTACAGAAATTACAGGGGAAGAGAAGACCCTGCCCGAAACACTTACCATGACATTTGATAGGGTATCACTTCTTAGATATGGAGAAAACCCTCATCAGATGGCTGCTTTTTATAAAGAAAGGACTGACGGCCTGTCCCTTAATAATGCAAAGATTCTACAGGGTAAAGAGATGTCTTTTAATAACTATCTGGACGCCCATTCCGCACTTATGCTTGTTCTGGAATTCGATAAGACTGGATGTGCAATAATCAAGCATAACAATCCATGCGGTGTGGCCATTGGAGACACTGTTGCAGACGCATACAGGAAAGCTGCAAAAACAGACCCTGTCTCTGCGTTTGGCGGTGTAATAGCATTTAACAGGGCTGTTGACAGTGAGGCTGCAGGGGAAATAATAAATCTATTTGTCGAGGTTGTCATAGCTCCTGGTTATTCGGATGACGCACTCAGCATATTCTCCAAGAAGCCTAACATCAGGCTTTTAGAAATGCCTGATATGTCCAAATCGATTAAAGGGTGGGATATAAAAAAGGTCGCAGGCGGACTTCTACTTCAGGAATTGGATATAAAGAAAGTCGATATATTGTCTCTTAAGGCTGTAACAAAGAGGCAGCCAACCTCAGAGGAACTGGAGGGTCTATCTTTTGCGTGGAAGGTCTGTAAGCATGTGAAATCAAATGCCATTGTCTATGCATTTAAGGACAGAACTGCAGGTATAGGCATTGGGCAGACGAGCAGGGTATATTCAGCGAAGACAGGAGCGATGAATGCACTCGAACCATTACAGGGTTCTGTTGTCGCCTCTGATGGATTCTTCCCGTTCAGGGATGGCATTGATGCCCTCCACAGGGTTGGTGTTACTGCAGTCGTCCAGCCAGGCGGTGCCACACATGACAACGAGGTGATTGCAGCAGCAGATGAGTATAATATGGCGATGCTGATAACAGGCGTGAGACATTTCAAACACTGATAGCAGTAAACACGGAAGTGAAGCAGGGAGTGTATAGTATTTTCGCTCATTCTCGTTCCGACTTTCAGTCGGAACTCCGAGGTGAATTCTGTTTCCGACAGAATTCAAAACTGCTCGAATACTATACACTCCCTGTATTTTGGCTTAATTTATGAAGGTTCTCGTTATTGGCGGAGGAGGAAGAGAACATGCAATTGTGTGGAAGCTCTCCCAGAGCCGTTCTGTTGACAGGATTTACTGCTGTCCTGGAAATGCAGGGATTGCCGAACTGGCAGAGTGCATAGATGTAAATATAAATGACTTTGAATCACTTCTTGATTTTGTAAAATACGAATGGATTGACCTTACGATTGTTGGCCCTGAAGAGCCTCTTTCAAGAGGCATTGTTGATGCATTCGAAAAAGAAGGCAGAAGGATTCTCGGTCCTAATAGAACTGCCTCACAACTCGAATCGAGTAAGGTCTTTGCAAAAGACCTTATGAGGTTACATGGAATCCCTACAGCAGGATATAAAGTCTTTACCTCATATCTTCATGCAGAGGAGTATATCAGGTTAAAAGGTGCTCCGATAGTAATAAAGGCAGAGGGGCTTGCTGCTGGGAAAGGCGTATTTGTGGCTTCTACAGTTGATGAGGCAATCAATGCCCTGAGGCTTATAATGAAAGACAGGGTCTTTGGTGATGCAGGTAATCGGGTAGTAGTTGAGGAGTGTCTTAAAGGTGAAGAGGCATCTTTCATGGCATTTATTGATGGAGAGACCATCGTTCCAATGGTGAGTTCGCAGGATCACAAACGTATATTTGATGGCGATACAGGGCCAAATACAGGAGGTATGGGTGCATATAGCCCGGCACCTCTCATTACAAAGGAACTCGAAACTACTGTAATGGAAAAGATAATGCGACCTGTACTAAAGGCACTAAATTCAGAGGGCATAAAATACAAAGGTATTCTCTATGCAGGCCTGATGGTTGACAGGGGTAAGCCTTATGTCCTTGAATTCAACTGTCGTTTTGGAGACCCTGAAACACAGCCTGTGCTTTCGAGACTCAAAACAGATTTGATGGATATCGCTTTAGCTATTACAGACAAAAAACTATCTGATATAAATATAGAGTGGAGACAGGAGGCATCAGTATGTGTTGTGGTCTCTTCAAAGGGCTATCCTAACAAATACGAGAAGGGTGCTACCATAACAGGGCTCGAAAAAGCAAAAGCAATGAAGGATGTAATCATATTCCATGCAGGCACAGCATTTAACAATGATAATATTATTACCTCGGGTGGCAGAGTCCTCGGCGTCACAGCTATTGGGTCTGACATAAAAGACGCAAGGGCAAAGGCATATGAGGCAGTAGAAAAGATATATTTTGACGGGATGCACTACAGGAAGGACATTGCGGATAGGGCGGTGAAAAGATTGCAGGAGAAGACATGAAGCCACAGGTCTTGATAATCATGGGAAGTGATTCTGACCTGTCTGTTATGAAAGAGGCAGGGGAGATTTTAAAAGAGTTTGATATACCATTCGAGATGACCATTGCCTCTGCTCACAGGACACCAGAGCATGCCATGCGACTTGCATCAGAGGCCGAGAAAAAAGGTATTGATGTAATTATCGCAGGTGCTGGTATGGCAGCCCATCTCGCCGGGTTACTCGCATCGCATACAACCATCCCGGTAATAGGAGTACCAATAGATTCATCGTCCCTTAAAGGACTCGATTCACTTCTCTCAATAGTTCAGATGCCGCCTGGGGTGCCGGTTGCAACAATGGCAATAGGCAAGGCAGGTGCAAAGAATGCTGCAATCCTTTCAGCCCAGATTATTGGCAGGAAGAATATAGAGGTTGCAAAAAAGCTAAAAAACTACAAAAAGAAGTTGGCTGAAGAAGTTGAGAAAAAGGCAAAGGCACTGAAAAGACAGTAATGAAGGTACATATTGACTGCTTTCCATGTTTCCTGAAACAGTCCATTATTGCCCTCAGGCTTGGGACACAAGATGAATCAGTACAGGAAAGGATTTTAAAGAGCATCCTGTCAGAGATTAATAGAGCAGATACCTCAAAACCCCCTGCCTACGCAACAACCTTCATACACAGAAAAATCCGTCACCTCCTCGGAAAAGACCCATTCAAAAATATAAAGTCAGAATACAACCAGATTGCCCTGAAGTTGTATCCTGAATTAAAGAATATGATTGAGGAAAGTCCTGACCCATTATGGACAGCCTCAAGGCTTGCGATTGCAGGGAATGTAATAGATTTCGGGATATTTACCTCGGTGGACATTGAAGGAACGATCGAGAAGGCGATTCACAACTCATTAGCTGTGGATGACTACATCTTATTCAGGGATGATGTCGCTATCTCAGACGAAATCCTCTATTTGACTGATAATGCAGGGGAAATCGTATTTGACAGGCTACTTATAGAAACCCTGATATCTCTTGGCAAAAAAGTAAAGGCAGCCGTAAAGGGCTCTCCAGTAATCAATGACTCCACTATGGAGGACGCCAGAGAATCCGGCCTTACAGAGGTATGCGAAGTAATTGACAATAGTTCGGACACTGTAGGCACAATCCTTGAGTGGACGTCCCCCGAATTCCAGGAAGTATTCAAAAATGCCCAACTTGTGATAAGCAAAGGACAGGGTAACTTCGAGACACTCATTGAGACCGGGGGAAAAATATTCTTCCTCTTTCAGTCTAAATGTGATGTGGTCTCTAAAGAACTGGGCCTTTCAACTGGCTCGATGCTTCTAAAGAAATCCTGACTTTGCTGGCTGGATAAAAATCTATGCAGGAAAACCTATCTTCTTCCTCCTCTGCCAAAACCACCTCTCTCCCTTGAACCGCCTCTCTCACGCCTTTCCTGTGGTTTTGCCTCATTGACAACAATGTTTCTGTCCATGAAGGTATTACCGTTAAACATGGAGATTGCCTTCTGGCTCTCCTCTTTTGTGGCCATCTCCACAAAACCGAACCCTCTGAGCCTGCCTGTAGCTGCGTCTTTAATCAGCTTCACAGAAATAACCTCACCTGCCTGAGAAAATAAGTCTCTCAGGTCATCCTCCGCTACCTTGAAGGAGATGTTGCCTACATAAAGCTTTGTACCCATCCTTCCTCCTTTTATAAATTTGGTCATATCTCTAAAGTGCCCTGAAAGAGCCTCTAAAGATAACCTAACTATGCACAATAGAAAGAGCCTTTGTCAAGCAATAAATACAGACCTTCTAACGATATTATTTGATATGTTACTATTTCGTAATGATAGTGATAAGAATTTCTGAAACAGATATCAGGCAGGTATTACAAAAAGCCGTTGACATACTAAATTACGGTAGTATCATTGCATACCCAACAGAGACATTTTACGCCCTTGGGATAAAGTTTGATATGGAAGACCCACTCAAAAAACTTTACGAAATTAAACAAAGGCCGAAAGGAAAGGCAATGCCACTGATTGTAGGTGACAAAGGATTGCTTCCTATTGTTGCAGCATCTGTGAATCGCACAGCAATGTTCCTCATGGACAGGTTCTGGCCAGGTCCTCTTACCTTAATCTTTCATGCAAAAGAAAGTCTTTCTGAATATATAACAGCAGGTACCCACAAGGTTGCAGTCAGAATCCCTGGAGAGTCCTTTGCACTCTATCTTGCAAAAAGTGTCAACTTTCCTATTACTGCAACAAGCGCTAATCTCTCAGGCATGCCACCTGCATGCGACGCAGAGGCTGTTATAAGATATTTCAGAGATAAAATAGACCTCGTTATTAATGGTGGCCCTACTGCTGGAGGCCTGCCTTCAACGATTGTGGACGTGACAGGGGATGAGATCAAAATCCTCCGGGAAGGGGCAATAAGTAGAGAATTATTAACCCGAAAATAAAGGCAGGGGAAGCCATTAAGAAAACCATTGACTTTTGTTTACCCTTTAGATAAAAATACTTTTATGTTACAGGTGCCGAAAGGCTTAATAGGGAATCCTGTTAAATGCAGGAGCGGTCCCGCCGCTGTAACCCCGCCCTTTCTCAGAAATTTTTGGGAAGGGGAACCCTTTTAGCTTTGTGTGCCACTGCCCCTTTCAAAAGGGGTGGGAAGGTCGTTAAAAGGGCGGGGGAGCCAGAAGACCTGCCTGTTAAAACCAGTCAATAGTCATTAGTCAGCAGTCAATAGACTCGAGACTGAAGGCTTATAGACTATTTTAAATGCCTTCCCGCGGAGGAAGGCGGGGATGAAGTAAATCAGGGTGCAATCCTCAGAGCATCTGAATGTTCTGAGGATTTTTATTTGTCTTTACAATCTCAAAAGACGAGATTGAAAACTTGAAAACAGCCTCTTATAGAGAGGAGGTGGGAGAAGTTTAAGTTCGATATTTTAAAACCATACTGGCTGGATGTCAGGGAAGAGAGGTAAAATCCTCCGCTGCCCCGCAGCCGTGAAGGGAACGAAAGTTTACTCCAAAAAGTCTTAGAATTTTGGAGGCCGCAAAGACCACTGTTATGGGTAATACCATAGTGGGAAGGTAGATGAGTAGGAATCGCTGAAAAATCGTTAGATTTTTCAGCGCTGAAGCCCTGAGCCGGAAGACCTATCCAGACAGTAAGTCCACAAAACAAAATTTCTCGAGGGAGGAAATGATGAAACAGTCAAAAAAACTTCAAATATCTTTAGCTATTACATCTTTAAACCATTTCGCTTTTTACTTCTTAATCTTAATCTTAATCTCCCCTTCTGTTTTGGCTGAGGAGATAAAGATTGAGGAAATTGTTGTAACAGCTACACGGATCGAAGAACCAAAAAAGGATGTCCCTGCCTCTGTGCAGATAATTACCCAAGAAGACATTAAAAATTCAACTGCAAAAAATGCTGGTGATTTAATTTCAGAGGCATCAATTGGTCATATTCATAAATATCCAGGTGCGCTTACCAGCAGCATTGGATTGAGGGGATTCAGGACGGATCTTTTCAATGACCTGAAAAGCAGGGTTATTGTCCTCATCAATGGCCATCGTGCAGGCACTGTCAATCTTGCAAAGATACCTGTAGAGGATATTGAAAGAATAGAGATAGTCAAAGGTCCTGCATCAGTCCTTTATGGTTCTTCTGCAATAGGTGGAGTGATAAACATAATCACAGAGAAAGGTAAAGAAGAAGGTATACATGGATCCATTGGTGGTGAGATTGGCTCATGGGAATACTGGAAGACTCAAGCAGAATTGAATGGAAAGAAAGGGCCCTTTGATTTCTATCTTACAGCCAGCCGTTCTGCATCAGATGATTATGATGCAAAGGACTACGGAAAGATTGAAAACACTGGATACAATGATGAGACAGTATCAGCCCGCCTTGGCTATAGGTTTTTTGATAAACACCATATATCATTAGGATTTCAGCACT
The DNA here is from genome assembly GCA_040757475.1 of Nitrospirota bacterium. Lineage (GTDB taxonomy): Bacteria > Nitrospirota > Thermodesulfovibrionia > Thermodesulfovibrionales > SM23-35 > JACRGU01. Next base: position 10,939 of record JBFLWW010000002.1, on the reverse strand, counting down.
GGAAGGGATGGAAGATAGGCTCTCCTGGTCCAAGATATTCTCCAGACCCTGATGATTATACAGATAAAGGAAGGGATGGCTTTGATATTGGATATAAGACAGAAACATTCGAGGCAAAATATTATCTCATCAAGGACAAAGACGAATGGCATGAGGGTCCAACCGCTGGCCAATGGGATACACCAGGAAGTATAGATTCGAAAAAAACAGATACACAGGGAGCAAGCCTTCAGAAGGCATTCTCGATAGGCGACCACAGAATCATTATTGGTGGACAGTGGGATCGAATAGAGGTTGATAGCTCAAGCAGCATAGGTGCACCTTACAATCCGAATTCAAGATATGACACCTATGGGGCATTTACTGAAGGCAGGCTGAGCCTTTTTAACAAAAGACTCCTTTTAAGTGCTGGAGTTCGTTATGACTATTTCGAAAATGAAATACTTGAAACACCAGGCATCACAAGCCTTAAACCGAGAAAGGAAGACATTGACCATGTAACTGTAAGGGGCGGATTAGTATACAAACTTACAGATAACCTAAATCTCAAAGGTAATGTGGGCACAGCTTTTAGAGCACCTGCACCTGATGAGCTTGCAACGGATTATGTCTCATCTTGGGGAACTCACTGGATGGGAAATCCAGATCTAAAGCCCGAAAAGAGTATATCCTATGCTATAGGGATTGATTACACAAAAGGCCTGTTTAAGAGTGAGCTTGCATTCTTCCATACAGAATTTAAGGACAAAATTCTGAGTTATTATGATGGAGCACTCGCTGCACAGACATTCAAGAATGTTGACGGCGCTACCCTTCAGGGCATAGAGGCAAGCCTCTCATATGATGCTGGACTGGCTTCGGGTTTTAAATTCTCCATAGAGCCGTTTGCAAACATCACCTATCACACAAGGTATTCAAGCAAGGATGACCTAGAAATAAGCAAATACGGGAAGACTCTACTTTATACTCCTAAATGGACAGGTGCCTTTGGAATAAAGGCTGGGCAGGATAAATGGGATGTCAGGCTAATTGCCAATTACACAGGGGATGAAAAGGTTCGGAAATGGTCAACATATCCATATCCAGTTGTAGATAAGCCGGATTTTACAGTTATAAATCTCAAAGGTTCATACAAACCCATTAGGAACCTTGAGATTACGGCATCCATAGAAAACCTCCTTGACAGGGTATACGAGTATGTTCAGTATTACCCTATGCCCAGAAGGATGGCCGTGGCAGAGGTAAAATGGATATTTTAAGTGATGCCTATCTCTGCGGATAGCTTTAGGGGAAGGAGCTTAGAGCAGTGTTTTTACTAATCTCTTCTTACATTGCTGATTTGATTTTTGGCGACCCTGAATGGCTTCCCCATCCAGTAAGATGGATGGGGAAGTTGATAAATCTACTGGATAAGGGATTGAATAAAAAAGGCGAATCCTGGATAAAGCGGATAAAAGGAATCTTAACGTCCTTTCTGGTAATAGGGATAAGCGCCTACTCTGCATATCTCCTTTTAGAGCTATCGAGGAGATTGAATCCCTTCTTGTATCATCTGGCCTGGGTATATATAGGTTATACAACAATTTCTGTGAAAGATTTACAGGTTAAGGCAAAGGCAATATATAAAGAACTTGAGAAAGGTGACATCTTTAAAGCAAGAAAGGAACTATTCAGGATTGTGGGGAGGGACACTAAGGATATGAGCGAGGATGAGATAAAAAGGGCAACAATTGAAAGTATTGCAGAGAACACAAACGATGGTATTGTTGCACCTTTATTCTATTTGATCTTAGGTGGACCGGTTCTAGCAGTAGCTTACAAGGCAATAAATACACTCGATTCTATGGTTGGATATAAAAACGAGAAGTATTTATATTTTGGCTGGTTTCCCGCAAGATTGGATGATGTAGCTAACTACGTTCCTGCCCGTATATCAGGATTTTTGATTTCGCTCTCATCTTTTATTTTAGGTAAAGGTTTCAGGAATTCTTTTGAAACAATGCTTAAAGATGGCAGGAAGCATCCTTCCCCAAATAGCGGTATTTCAGAAGCTGCAATGGCTGGGGCCTTAGGGATAAGACTGGGTGGAGGGGCCTTTTATCAAGGTAGGTTCGTTGAGAGGCAACATATTGGTATGGACATAAGGAAGGTTGATATCTTTCTTATAGATGAATCATTAAGGATCAGTCTTTTAACTTCATTCTTAATGCTCATTATAGGGGTGTTACTTAAATGGCTGACATAGATTTTCTTCACAGCAGGATGCATCAGTTAATCCTTGCTTTAAGAGAAAAATTAGAGGATATAGTTAAAAGAAATAGTGTGGACTGTTTGCTCTTTTCAGGTGGATTGGATACAAGCATTCTGGCTGCCTTAAATCCGGATGTTTTAGCGATAACTGTAAGTCTTGAGTCATCTGGAGAGGATATTAAATATGCTAAATCTCTGGCACAAAAGTTAAATCTGAGGCATTGTCACAAAATTGTGGGTATTGATGAGGCCATAGATTCTATACCAATGGTTATAAAAATCCTTAAGAGTTTTGATCCTGCCATTCCTAATGATTTAGTAGTTTATTTTGGGCTGAAATTGGCAAAGGAATTAGGTGCCCAGGAGATAATGACAGGAGATGGGGCGGATGAGCTTTTCGCAGGGTATTCATTTATGGATGATTTGGATGATTTAGAAGCTTATATCCAAAGGATTTCAAAAAATGTGAGTTTCAGCTCTAATGATATTGGAAAATTCTTTGGAATAAAAATAATACAACCTTTTCTTGATAAAAAGGTTATTGATCTTTCTTTGAAAATACCTGCCAGTTTAAAAGTAAAAAGAGAAAATGGTAAGCTTTTGGGAAAATGGATATTACGTAAAGCCTTCGAGGATCTATTGCCAAAAGAGATTATCTGGCAGGATAAAAGGCCTCTTGAGTATGGTTCGGGGATGACTGAATTAAGAAAGATCATTAGTTCAAAAATCACAGATAGTGAATTTGAAGAAAGAAAAAGGCTTTATCCCATAAACTTTTTGAATAAGGAGCACCTCTATTATTACGAGATTTATAGAAAAGAAATAGGAGACATTCCCAGACCCAAAGATTTGCAGAAAGAATGTCCGGGATGCGGAGCAGGCATGGAGCGTACTGCTTTTCACTGTAAAATTTGCGGGTATATTTCGAATTGGAGGAGTAAATAAGATGAAAGCATTTGTTTCATGGAGTGGCGGTAAAGAAACATCTCTTTCCTGCTATAAGGTAATGCAAAATCAGGATGTTAAAGTTACATATCTTTTAAATATGATTTCAGAAGATGGCAAACATTCTCGCTCTCACGGAATAAACACAAGTTTGCTGAAAGCTCAGGCAGAGGCAATGAGAATTCCTATAGTTCAAATAAAAACTACCTGGCAGACTTATGAAGCAGAGTTCAAAAAAGCTGTTTTAAATTTTAAGGAAGAAGGTATAAAGGTAGGTGTATTCGGCGATATTGACCTTCAGGAGCACAGGGATTGGGTAGAAAGAGTTTGTAAAGAAATATGTATAAAGCCACTCTTGCCTTTATGGAAAGAAGAAAGAGAGAAATTGCTTGAGCAATTTATTCGAGCAGGGTTCAAGGCCATAGTTGTGGCTACTAATGCCAAGTTTTTAGGAGAAGAATGGCTGGGTCGGCAAATAGATGGACAATTTATCGAAGATTTAAAAGCCCTTGGAAATATCGATCTCTGCGGTGAAAAAGGCGAATACCATACCTTTGTTTATGATGGACCTATTTTTAAAAAACCAGTAAAGTTTAAAATAGGCAGGAAGATACTAAAAGACAACCGTGGGTTCTTAGAGATTATTCCTATACGTTTTAAAATTTTCGGCATTTAGAAAGGAGGTGAAGATAGATGGAGAAAGCCCTTTCAAAAGAAAAAGTAAGAAAGCAAAATAAAAGAAAGCCAGCAAAATCCAAAACCACTTCTTATCGTTTAAAATGTGCCAAGACTGCAAATGGTTTATCTCATTTTGTAATGTATGGGGATGCACCTCAAGATAAGACATTATTGTAATTTAATACATGAGCTAAGGAATAGAAATTCTATTCCTTGGCTCATGGTTAGGTGATTTATATATTTTGAAAGGATAATAAATATGATTAACAGTGAAATACCGAAAAAAGGGTTAGTTTGTTATGAGATTGACGTCCATCAAAGTGCAATTATTGATCCAGATAATGTCTTCTGGGCGATAACTAATAATCATCATGACTCTAATCGACATATTCCTGATAATATACTTTCTCTCTATAAGAAGGTTAAAGATAGATTAGATACTGAACTTAAGGATTTTAGATTTAGTCAGGGATTAAGTGCTATCTATATTGATCCTACTGATAGATGTAATGCTAACTGTCCCTATTGTTATATTCCTAAAAAAATAAGAAAAAATGGCCGCTCTATGAATGAAGAAGAACTTTTCTTTATCCTAAAAAAGATTGCAGCATATTTTAAGAGTATTAAAAGAAGAGCCGTTATTGTATTCCACGCTAGCGAGCCACTTTTGGTTAAAGATATTATATTTGAGGCAATAAAAAAATTTAGTAAGCAATTTAATTTTGGACTTCAGACCAATGCCATTTTACTTAAAAAGGAAGATGTAGAATTTTTAAAGCAATATAGCGTAGGGGTAGGTATATCTTTAGATTCGTGTAGCCCAGAAATAAATAATCTTTTAAGGGCTTCGGGTAAATCAAATGGTAATTTTGATAAAGCAATTAGGGCTCTTGATTGGTTTGATGGGTATAAGGGATTGAATGTAATTACTACGCTTACTAAATTTAATACATTTCAACTTCCGGATATGGTGAGATTTCTACATACCAAGAAAGTGCCTTGTGTATTATTTAATCCAGTTAGACTCACACAAAAATCCAGTCTCACTTTAAAACCTGATGAGGAAGAGCTAACCAGATATTTTATTCAGGCAGTTGATATAGCTATAGAGTTATCAAAAACTTCAAACCAGAGGATTATCATTGGAAATTTTGCTAACACCATCTTAGGTATAGTTGCACCTACTGCACGGCGCCTGATGTGCGATATCTCTCCCTGCGGAGGTGGGCGCTGTTTTTTGACGATTACTGCATCTGGAGAGATGATTCCCTGTGGTGAATTTACTGGCTTAAAAGGATTTTCGGGTGGAAATATTTTTAAAACCGATATCAGACAGGCAACGCAGTCTGAACCTTTCGAAAAGATCAGAGCCAGAATTGTAGAAGAGGTAGATAAATGTAATACCTGTATTTTTAGAAACATCTGTGGCGCACCCTGCCCAGCTGAACTTTATTCATTAGGTAATATGTATCAAGCATCCATATTTTGTGAGTTCTACAAAGAGATAATCAGATACGCCTTTAAACTAATCTCTGAAGGAAAAGAAAAATACTGTTTCAGAGAAGATGGCTTGAATAATCTAACATATGATTATTGTTTAGAGAGGTAAAATGGGAGTATACCATATAACTTATACACCTAAACTAAAGGAGATTTGCCTTTATCTTGATGGTGGCTGTAATTTTTCCTGCCATGGGTGCATTAGTAAATATCATCCTGAGGATTGCCATTTAGATGAAACGCCGAGGCAAACTAAAAATAAAACATTATCCCAAGAAGGGGTTATATCTTACTTAGAACCCCTCTCTTTTAAAAGCGTAATTTTTTTGGGTTGGGAGCCAACGCAAGATAGAGACTTTTTACCTCTGGCAAGAATCTTAAAAGAAAGATTTTCTACTTATAATATCTTTCTTACCAATGGTTACGAGTTTATAGAAGATAAAGCACTTGACGAAGTCTGTGTAAGTATCAAAGCTATATCAAAAGAATTATTTAAGGACTTTACAGGCAAGGATAATCCAGAGCGAGTCCTAAAAAACTTTAAAAGATATGTAAATACTTCTGCACTTAGGATACGTGCGGAGAGCGTATTCATTCCTACTTACATTGATATTGATGAAATAGAGAGAGTAGCTAAATTTATTTCTGAAATAGATCCAAATATCCCTTATCGTATTGATGCATATATCCCATATTCAAACGATAGATTCAGAAGACCAACTAAATCTGAAATGGAAGAAGCTAAGATAATCAGTGATAGATATCTAAAAAATGTTTCTATTCTCCATTATAGAGTAGGTGTGAAATATAAAGTCGAAAGGATATATTAGAAATGAAGAAATATATAATTTTGCCAATACTATTAATAGTTATCTTTGTGTTCAACACTTGCAGCGTAGCTTTTTGTTCTACTTATCCTCAAAGAATCATCTCTCTTGGCCCTTCTATAACTGAAGAACTTTATCTTTTAGGGGTAGAGAACAAGATCGTCGGTGTTACTACCTATTGTCAGAGGCCACCTCAGGCGCATGAGATAGAAAAAATAGGCACAGTAATAGAAGTAAATTTAGAAAAGGTAATTAGCCTTCAGCCTGATTTAGTCCTGGCAACGTCTTTAACAAATCCAAAGGCAAAAGAAAAGTTGAAAAATTTGGGGATAAAAGTGATTACTTTTCCTGCGGCAAAAAGTTTCAGTGAGATATGTGGACACTTTGTAGAATTGGGCAGGATTGTCGGAAAAGAAAAAGAGGCAGAGGAAATTGTTTATCGAGCAAAAAAGACTATATCCTCCGTTAAACAAAAGGTTAAGGAATTGCCAAGGCCTAAGGTGCTTGTTCAGGTAGGGGCTAAACCTTTATGGGTAGCACCCAAAGATTCCTTTGTCAATGATTTTATTGAAATTGCCGGGGGAATAAATGTTGGCCCTTCCGGGGAAAATGGTCTTTACAGCCGTGAAGAGGCGCTTAAACGAAATCCAGATGTAATCATTATTACTACTATGGGTATTGTTGGTAAAGAAGAAAAGAAGATCTGGCAGAAATATAAGACCATAAGTGCAGTAAGAAATCATAGAATCTATATTGTTGATTCTGATAAACTCTGTAGCCCCACTCCGGTAAGTTTTGTTGAGACCTTGGAAAAAATGGTTAATATTTTACATTCACACATATGAGAAATAAATTAATCTATTGGCTAATTTGGATATCAGTTTTGGGAGGGATTCTTTTAGGAATAAGTATCTTTTCTTTATCTGTTGGTTCAGCCGGAATACCCGTTAAGAAAATTATCCCTTTACTCTTAGAGGGCAAGGGCACTACCGAATACAGTATCCTCTTTGACATTCGTCTGCCACGCATTATCTTAGGTTTTGCTATAGGAGGAGCATTGAGTCTGGCAGGGGTCATTTTACAGGGAATGTTCCGCAATCCCCTGGTTGAGCCATATACCCTCGGTATTTCTGGTGGAGCAGCATTAGGCGCATGTTTAAACATTATTTTAAGATTAGAGCGCACCCTAAGTATTTTATCCATGCCGGTATGCGGATTTTTAGGGGCGGTCCTGGTGATTCTTTTAGTTTATTCATTAAGTTTAAAAAGGGGGATATTGAAAATACATGGAATCTTGCTTACAGGCGTAATGATAAGTTTTATCTCTTCATCTTTAATTATGCTCATTATGGCTACATCTCGCACAGAGGACCTTCACGGAATTGTCTTCTGGATAATGGGTTCTTTGGAAGAACCAAATTGGCTTCTTATAAAATTGATGGCTTCCATATCCATTTTGGGATTAATTGTATCTTATTTATTCTGTTTAGATTTAAATGCCCTCTCCTTAGGTGAAGAGGAGGCAATTCATCTTGGCATAGATATAGAAAAGGTAAAAAAAATACTTTTTCTTTTGGCCTCACTCCTGACAGGCTTCAGCGTTTCTATAGCAGGGATTATTGGTTTTGTGGGTTTGGTTGTTCCCCATTTCGTCCGTATGTTTGTGGGTGGAGACCACAAGATACTTTTAGTCAGTTCTTTTCTTTGTGGAGCAGGCTTCTTAATTTTTTGTGACACATTAGCAAGGACAATTATTGCTCCTATGGAGTTGCCTGTGGGTGTAATTACCGGCATATTGGGAGGAAGCCTTTTTATCTATGCCCTAACGAAAAGACAGGTTCTTTTAGGAGGAAGATAGTGCTTGAAATAAGAAACTTAACCTGTGGATATGAGTCCGGGTTTCTCCTTCAGGATATAAATTTCGAAGTTAAACACGGAGAACTTTTTGGAATAATCGGTCCAAATGGATCGGGAAAGACAACCCTTCTTCGGGCAATAACCCGTCTGCTTAGACCTAAAAATGGAGAGATTATCTTTGAGGGAAAAGATATATGGCAGATTCCTCTTAGAGAATTGTCTAAGAAGGTGGCAGTAGTTACCCAAAATCCACCAGCAAACTTTATGAGTATAGAAGAGTTTGTCCTTTTAGGCAGAATTCCTCATTATAGGAAGTTCCAATTTTTAGAGACCAGAAAAGACTTTGAGATCTCCAGAAGATGCATGGCTTTGACCAATACCATCGGGCTTAGAGATAAATCTATAAACCAGATAAGTGGCGGAGAAAGGCAGCTTGTCTCTATTGCCCGCGCCTTATCCCAACAGCCAGAACTGCTTCTGTTAGATGAGCCTACAGCCCATCTGGATATAACCCATCAGATAAGAATCTTAGACCTCATAAGGAGATTGAATAAGGAGTTCGGACTTACTGTGATTGTAGTTTTGCATGATCTTAATTTAGCCAGTGAATATTGCGACAGATTGATTCTCCTCAATAACGGCTTTATACATAAGGTGGGTTCGCCCAAAGAGGTATTGACTTATCAGATTATTGAAGAGGTTTATAAAACAGTTGTGGTAGTGGGAGATAATCCCATTTCCTCTAAACCTTACATATTTTTAGTTTCTGAAGAAGATAAAGGCAGGGGTAAAAGACTATGAGAAGAAAAGGTTTTATTCAGATTTATACCGGGGATGGTAAAGGTAAAACAACTGCTGCAGTTGGACTTGCTGTTAGGGCAGGAGGGCATAATCTCAAGGTCTGCTATGTCTATTTTCATAAAGACCCTGAAAAATGGGAATACGGGGAGCACAGGGTTTTAGAGAAAATCGGCGTAGACATCTTCGGATTCGCTAAAAAACATCCACATTTTCGCAAAGAAATAGATCCGGCTGATATTCGAAAAGAATGTCTTGAGGGCATAGAGTTTATTAAGAGAATCTATCAAGAGAAGAAATACGATATCCTTATTCTTGATGAGATAATCATTTCTTTGCGCGATGGATTTTTGAAAGAGGAAGAGGTCTTAGGGATATTGGATTCCAAGCCAGAAGACTTAGAATTGATATTAACAGGCCGTGGCGCCTCAGAAAAGATAATAGAGAGGGCAGACTTAGTTAGTGAAATAAAAAAGATAAAACATCCCTTTGATAAAGGTGTGCAGAGAAGAAAGGGAATTGAATATTAACAAATGCAAAAAATAATTTTCATCACTGGTGGTGCAAGAAGTGGAAAGAGCACGTTTGCTTTTACAGAGGCATCCAAAATTTCAGGCAAGAAGGCATACATTGCAACTGCAGAAGCACTCGATGGGGAGATGAAAGAGAGAATCGAGAAGCATAAAAGCCACAGAGGAAAAGATTGGGATATTTATGAAGAACCATTGAAGATTGCAGATGTTATTAAAAAAATCGTGGGAGAATACAGCATAATAATCATTGATTGCCTTACATTGTGGCTATCAAATTTAATGCATTCTGATTACGATCTTCATAAAGAAATCAAAAATCTAATTTATACATTGAAAAATTGTAGGGGCGGTTCGCGAACCGCTCCTACAATATATATCGTTTCAAACGAGGTCGGAATGGGAATAGTTCCAGATAATGAGATGGCAAGAAGGTTCAGGGATATGGCAGGACTTTTAAATCAAAAAATCGCAGAGGTAGCGAATGAGTTTTATATGGTAGTTGCAGGAATACCAATTAGGGTTAAATAGATGATGTTTGACAAGGAGAAACACTGTCGCAAAACAATCAGGCTGAAAGGATGGGATTATTCAAGCATAGGAGCATATTTTGTGACAATATGTACATATAACAGGGAATGTTTATTCGGGGATATTTCCAGTTGTACGATGCAGTTGAATGAATACGGACAAATTGCAATGGAATGTTGGAAATGGTTATCTTGTCAATATACATATGTAGAGATTGATGAATGGGTTATAATGCCTAATCATCTGCATGGAATTGTAATTAAAAATGGCGATTGTAGGGGCGGTTCGCGAACCGCCCCTACAGATGTAATCAAACATAAGCCATTAGGTAGATTAATCGGGGCATTTAAAACCGTGTCTACCAAACAAATAAACATAATCCGCAACACCTCGGGCGTTCCTGTATGGCAACGCAACTATTATGAACATATCATCCGCAACGAGGACGAATTGAACCGTATCAGACAATACATTATAGAAAACCCCTTCAGATGGGAAGATGACCCTGAAAATCCTAAAAATATTAACCAGATAAAAACAAGAGGTGAAATATGAATGAGATTCGAAACGTTTTAAACAATATACGTTCTGTTGATGAGACACTCTACGAGATGGCGCAGAAACGTCTCAACAATCTCACAAAACCACAGGGGAGTCTTGGAAGAATGGAGGAGTTTGCGAGAAGGCTTGTGGCAATTACAGAGAATCTAATGCCTATACTCGATAAAAAAGTTATTTTCACATTTGCAGGAGACCACGGTGTTGCAGATGAAGGTGTTTCTGCATTTCCTAAAGTAGTTACAAGACAGATGGTCTTTAATTTCATTAGCGGAGGAGCCGGGATAAACGTACTTGCACGTCATGCAAACGCTGAGGTTGTCGTTGTTGATATAGGGGTTGATTATGACTGGGGACTGTCCCAAGATTTACGGGCGAAGCGAAGCGAAGCCGTAGAATCGGGGCTGTCCCCTTACAGTCTCCCAGCTTTTATTTCCAAAAAGGTCATTATGGGAACAAAAAACA
>JBFLWW010000001.1:52088-120605 GCA_040757475.1 Nitrospirota bacterium | reverse complement strand
ATTCTCTTTTCTCCTCTGTAGTGTATATTCCATCTAAAGCATATTCAAAGGCTACTTCTGTAAAATTCGGCTTCACCAGATGCCCCAGGATCGTTTATCTCATGATCACCCATGTCTTACTATCCCCAAAAATCCTCTCCATTAGAAATATGCCTTATGACTTCTTTTAATCGTCAGTATTCTAACCTACTTCAGTTTCGTGTCCAGTCAGAGGGGTTCAGTCCAGTTTTTTTTTGCAACGACATTATCTAAACAATGCCTTGAATTTCTTTAAAACTACAAATATAATCTATCATGCTTTCCAAAATTCTTAGCGCATCCATTATCGGGATTGATGCGCATCCTGTTGATGTGGAGGTTGACATTGCATCAAGGGGACTCCCTCATTTTTTGATGGTTGGCCTGCCTGATGCTGCTGTCAAGGAGTCGAGAGACAGAGTCAGGGCTGCGCTTAAAAATATTGGTTTTAACTTCCCGCTAAAACCTATTACAGTTAATCTTGCACCTGCTGATTTAAAGAAAGAGGGTTCATCTTTTGACCTCCCGATTGCTGTTGGAATTATTGCTGCTGAGGGCGTGATTGAATCAAGTTCTGTTGATGGTTATCTCTTTACAGGTGAGCTTTCACTTGATGGGAAGGTAAAACCTGTAAGGGGTGCCTTATCCATAGCCCTCACTGCAAGAGAGCTTGGACTTAAAGGTATTCTGCTACCTGAAGAAAATGCCTCTGAGGCGGCTGTTGTAAAAGGTATCCCTGTATTCGGGATGGAGAGCCTTCCTGAAGTCATCGAATTCCTGAGAGACAGAAATTTCAAAAAACCTTTTGAAACAGACATCTATAAGGCTATGGAGGAAAACTCTATCTATGAGGACGATTTCTCAGAGGTTAAAGGACAGGAACATGCTAAGAGGGCACTCGAGGTTGCTGCTGCAGGTGGCCATAATGTACTGATGATTGGGCCTCCTGGTTCAGGTAAGACAATGCTCGCAAAGAGGCTTCCAACAATACTTCCTGGAATGACATTTGATGAGGCATTAGAGACAACAAGAATACACAGTGTTGTCGGTCTCCTCAGGGATAGACAACCCTTACTTGCTACAAGACCCTTCCGTTCACCGCACCATACAATATCAGATGTTGCCTTAATTGGGGGTGGACAGATTCCAAAGCCGGGGGATGTATCTCTGGCCCATAATGGAGTCCTATTCCTTGACGAGCTTCCAGAATTCAAACGCAATGTCCTCGAAGTCCTGAGGCAACCACTCGAAAATAGAGATGTAACTGTATCAAGGGCAATTGCATCCATTACATACCCTGCAAGCTTCATGTTAGTGGCTGCAATGAACCCCTGTCAGTGTGGGTACCTCGGAGATCCGAGACATCAGTGTATATGCACACCCGGACAGATTCATCGTTACAGGACGAGGGTATCAGGACCACTCCTTGATAGGATTGATATTCATATAGAAGTACCTGCAGTTCCATATAAAGAGCTATCTAACGAATACTCTGGCGAGAAATCAGAAGAAATAAGGAAAAGGGTTGTTGCAGCGAAAGATATTCAGCTTGAACGATTTAAAGATGACAAGAAGATTTATTCAAATGGCCAGATGAAGACGAGGCATATAAAGAAATACTGTAAGTTGAAACCAGATGCACAATCACTTCTTGAAACCGCAATGCACAAGCTCGGCCTTTCTGCAAGGGCATATACAAGGATACTAAAGGTCTCCCGCACAATCGCAGATCTGGAATCTTCAGATGACATTCACTCCCACCATGTCTCAGAGGCAATTCAGTACAGGACGCTGGATAGAGGAGTGTTTTAAGAATTATCACTGGTGCCGGTGGTGGGAGTCGAACCCACACGGGGTTTCCCCCACCGGATTTTGAGTCCGGCGCGTCTGCCAGTTCCACCACACCGGCCTTTTAGCCTGAAAAACAAATTCAAAATCCAAAATTCAAATACCAAATAAATCAAAATATCAAAGACATTTGAAATTTGAGCTTTGACATTTGAACTTTTTATTTCTTATGCATACGTATAAAATTCGCTATAGAGCGTTCATAAGTCCTTTCATATTCTTTATTGAAGAAGCATGCTGGTAGCTCTCCATTTCTTCTGTGATAATGGAGGCATTCACAGCATCTACTTTTTCTCTCACATGGCTCATATGTGCAGATACAGTATTTCTTAAATTTTTCCTGTATGCATTCCATAATAGCCTCCTTTTCTAATTTACCATACTATCTGAACTATCTGAAAATAGACATAGAACCTAAAATACAGCAATGCCAATGTTTGATATATTATATATACTATTTCCCGATACAAAAATCGTTGAAAATCCTGTTCAGTATATCCTCTGTTGTGACAGCTCCAACGATTTCACCGAGCCTGTCGAGGGAATCCCTGAGCTCGAGGGCAAGGATTTCGAGTGGTTGATTCTCTATCAATGCATACATTGCCCTATCGAGTGATGCCTTAGCATTCTCTATGGCGGTCTTGTGCCTGAGGTTTGTTATAACAACTCCTTCTCTTTCCTCCCTCCAGTCCTTTAGACATAAATCGAATATCCTGTCCTTTAGTTCCTCGAGACCATCGCCTCGGGTTGCAGAGATTTGCAAGATACGTGATGCAGGATGCAGGATGCAAGATGAGAGTGTATCTTCATCAAATGCTGATGGGAGGTCACACTTGTTTATGACAATAATTGCATTCTTACCCTTTATCTTCTCCATAACCTCGAAATCCTCATCTTTAAAAGGTTCACTACTGTCGAAGATGGCAATCACAAGGTCAGCATTCTCGATACTCTGAAGACTTCTTCTTACACCCTCCTTCTCAGCAATATCCTGTACAGCTCTTATACCTGCTGTATCCATGATTCTAAGTGGAAGCCCATTTATATTCAGATACTCCTCGATCACATCCCTTGTTGTCCCTGGAACCTCTGTAACTATTGCCCTATCTTTTTTAAGGAGTGCATTGAGGAGGGATGATTTCCCTACATTTGGTCTTCCAACGATTGCAGTTGAAAGTCCCTCCCTGAAGAACCTTGCCTCATCATAGCTCTTGAGGAGTGCCTGAAGTTCTCTGATAATCTCTTTCATTGACCCTAACATGTCCTGTTTTGATGCTGTCTCTATCTCATCCTCAGGGAAGTCAATGTATGCCTCTACATGGGCACAGAGCTCTGTCAACCTGTCTCTCAGTGCTGTTATCTTTTCAGAGAGACCGCCCTGAAGTTGCTCAATCGCAATCCTTCTGCTCTCATCCGTCTTAGACCTTATGAGATCAAGTACTGCCTCTGCCTGGCTGAGGTCTATCCTTCCATTTATAAATGCCCTCTTAGTAAACTCCCCTGGCTCTGCAAGCCTTGCACCTTCTTTCAGGACAAGCTCGAGTGTCTTTCTGAGTGGAATCATTCCTCCATGACAGTTTATCTCAACGACATCCTCTTTTGTATAAGAGTAGGGAGAGCGCATTACTGTAATGAGCACTTCGTCAACCTCTTCTCCGGTTGTTGGGTCTTTTATAAAGCCATAGATAACTCTGTAGGATTTTGAATCACGAAGAAATTTATTTTTTGGAGAGTAGAAGATTTTTTCTGCAATCTCTACAGAATCTTCCCCACTCAATCTGACAATCCCTATTCCCCCCTCACCAACAGGAGTGGATATCGCAGCTATGGTATCGTCAGTGGACATATTTATAGTATAACGCAGATTGGGTAATAACCAATGACCAAATTTCAATAACCAAACAATTTCTTGAGTTTGGTAATTGGTTATTGGAGCTTATTTGGTTATTGGTGTTTGATTATTGGTGATTGGAGATTACGCTGTCTGCTTTGCGAGTTTCCTGTTCACATAGAACTGCTGGGCTATACTGAGGATGTTGTTTATGAGCCAGTAAAGGACAAGTCCTGATGCAAAGTTGAGGAACAGAAATGTGAATATAATCGGCATAAGCATCATTATCTTGGCCTGTGTTGGATCCATGGATGTAGGTGTCATCTTCTGCTGGATTATCATGGTGATACCCATGATTATGGGCAATGGACCTACAGCAAAGTCGCCGATTAAAGGAAACCATGAAGGGATGTGTCCAAAAAGAGAGTCGGGTGCAGACAGGTCTTTTATCCATAGCATAAATGGTGCATCTCTCAATTCTATAGCTATCAACAATATCTTATAAAGTGCAAAGAATACGGGTATCTGAAGGAGTATCGGGAGACACCCTCCCATAGGATTCACCTTATGCTTTTTATAAAGCTCCATCATCTCCCTCTGCATCCTCTGTGGGTCTTTCTTGTATTTTTCTTTTATCTCGGCCAGCCTGGGCTGTATTTCCTGCATCTTCTTCATTGCCTTCTGGCTTTTGTTAACGAGCGGGATAAAAGGTATCCTGGTAATTATAGTAAGAAGGACTATCGCCCATCCATAGTTGCCAATGAACTTATAAAAAAATTTCAGAAGCCAGAAAAGTGGCCTTGCTATGATAGAAAAAAAGCCAAAGTCAATGATATGCTCAAGGCCGACATTGAGTTTACTAAGCCTGTCATGTTCTTTTGGTCCGGCATACAGAATAAGGCTGTTTGTAGTAGGTTTGCCTCTTAAGGCGATGACAAGAGAGTCCTTCTCCCTCCATGCCTTTGCCTCTTCCATATTGTTAAGTGGGACAAGTGAGGCAAAGAAATACTTATCTTCTTGGGCTATCCACTTCAGGCCCTCTTTATAGCTCCTCGTTTCATTCAGTTTCTTTGCATTAAACTCGACCCTCTCACTCTCCTTGAGAAGAACAGGACCTATATGCGATGATTTATCTTTATCATTATGGATGCCAAAATCAGTCCCGAGGGTTATCCAGTAATCAGGCAGTCCTGAAACCTCATCTTTAATATCAACCCTGTAATCATCATTATGAAACGTATATGTCCTTCTAACAGAGAATCCTGAATCTGTATATTCGAATATGAATGAATCTGACTTTTTATCTCTATTGAGTTTGATATCCTTTCCGATAACATTAAAATTTGCATTAGCCAGATCAAAGTCGTCTTTCGACCCTATACTGAGAGGAGGATGGATGCCTGACTTTTTAAGGAGTACAATATTTTTGCCCTCTTTATCCTTATAGGGTTTAAGCTCATAGTATTTTAATGTCCCACCTTTTGTTGTAAAGACTGCTGAATATAATTCAGTCTCGACCCTTAGCTCTTTTTCTTCAGAGGGTATACCTTTATTTATCGTGACCTCTACAGGCTTTACAGGTTTAGGTTCTTCTTTCTTTTCTACCTTTGCTTGTTTTTGAACCTGCTGTGGTTCAGGTTTAATAAAGAAGTACTGGTAGAGAAAGAGGATAGCAAATGCGAGTGCTATGGCAATAAGGGTTCTCGTATCCATTTCTATTTCACAGGGTCATACCCGCCAGGATGAAAGGGATGACACCTCAGTATCCTCCTTATTGATAGATAGAGCCCTCTGAGAACGCCATGTTTATCTATAGCCTCCATTGAGTATGTAGAGCAGGTAGGAGTAAACCTGCAACTCACAGGAAACAAAGGTGATACAATGTATTTATACAGCTTTATTAATAATATCAGTATTCTTTTCATAAATAATCCTCGACAGAAATCTCTTAATATGTCTGATAAAATCTTCCAGCCCTGCCTCTACAGAGGACTTTCTGGTGATCAGGATAAAATCGCAATTCAAAGGAAACTCATGTAAAAGCCTTCTCATCGCCTCTCTCAAGAGGCGTTTCAACCTATTTCTTACAACTGCAGTACCGACCTTTTTGCTGACAGAAAGGCCAAGGCGGTTGAAACCGAGTTCATTCGGCCTCGCATACATGATTAGATATTTTGAAGAGAAGACAAATCCATGTTTAAAGGTCATATCAAAGTCATATCTCTTCGTTAAGGGCTGCAGGGATTTTCTGCGTTCTAAACGGCCAACCTTTTCCGTCCCTTGTCCCTTCTCCTCTTAAGTACCTTACGCCCGCCTGCAGAACTCATCCTCTCAAGAAAGCCATGAGTCCTCTTTCTTTTGATTTTATGCGGATGGAATGTAGTATATGTCCCCATTGCCTTTCTCCAAGTAAAAATTATAAACTCTCACTAAAAACAAAGTCAAGGTTTTTGCAAGGTTAGAGATTATAGATGTTCTGGTGGCGGTGCAGGGATTTGAACCCCGGACACTGCGGATATGAGCCGCATGCTCTGACCGACTGAGCTACACCGCCATCTAAAAACAGTGATTAGTGAAGAGCGAATAGTTAAAGGTTTTAAAATTATAACAAAAAAGCCTGCTCAGTAAAAGAGGTAAAAGCGTCGAGTCCTGATATTGATAAGTGCCCCTATTGATAGGAGATTTGACAGGAGTGCAGTTCCTCCATAGCTCATGAATGGTAGAGGTATCCCAACGACTGGCATCATGCCGAGTGTCATCCCGACATTAACAAATAAATAGATTGAAAACATGAATGTTATTCCGAGTGCAAGTAGCCTCCCGAAGTCATCCTTTGCCTTCCTCGCTGTATCAAGCCCCCGCAATATTAAGATGAGATAGAGAGATAAAAGCAGGAGACTTCCGAAGAATCCCCACTCCTCAGCAAAGACTGCAAAGATAAAGTCTGTATGTTTCTCCGGGAGAAACCTGAATGGCCCCTGTGTGCCTTTCAGGTAACCCTTTCCGAGGAACTCACCTGAGCCCACGGTAATCTTAGACTGATTTATGTGATAGCCTACCCCTGTCGGGTCTACCTCCGGTTCTATAAAGGCAACCAGCCTGTTTTTCTGATAGTCTCTGAGTCCTTCCCAGAGTATATTGCCGAGGAAAGGCAGAGATATCAAGCCTATAATTACCAGCAGTATTGCAACCCTTTTGTAGAGCCCTTTTGCAAGTATTAAAGAGACAAAGATTGTCAGGATTATTAATGCTGTTCCGAGGTCAGGCTGTTTAATAAGAAGTAGAAATGGAAGAAATACAATTAAAAAGAATATCCGAAAAAGTGATGTTATGCTGACAGGGCTATTCATTTTACTCAATTGCTGTGAGAGCATTATTATGAATGTGAATTTAAAAAACTCTGATGGCTGGAAGGAAAGAGGCCCGATGCTCAGCCATCTCTGGGCCCCCATACCTGGCTTCCCGAAGATAAACACGGTTATTAAAAAAATAATGCCTGCGATATAGAAGTAAAGTGAAAATCTGCTCAACCATACATAGTC
Organism: Nitrospirota bacterium; assembly: GCA_040757475.1. Lineage (GTDB taxonomy): Bacteria > Nitrospirota > Thermodesulfovibrionia > Thermodesulfovibrionales > SM23-35 > JACRGU01. Next base: position 113,366 of record JBFLWW010000001.1, on the reverse strand, counting down.
AAAACTAACAATCAAGAATAATGCGATGATTCCGAGTACAAACCATAATGCCTGTTTTATATAGAACCCTGAATGCTCTTCTGCGGCAAGGGGGCGTGTAGCACTGTATATGGTCATAATTCCGATAAATGCTATGATTATGACGATAGAGAGTGTTACCCAGTCAAAATTTTTAATTAATCTGCGATCTATGTGTATCATTTTTGAATTTCGAGTTTCGAGTTTTGAGTTTTGAATTTTGAATTTTGGCCTGAACTTGATTCAGAGTCAAACTTTGAACTTTGAACTTTGAACTGTTCATATATCCTTCTATCGCCCTCTTTGCAATTGGTGCTGCAGCCCCTCCGCCATGTCCGCCATGTTCGACAAATACTGCAAGTGCTACCTCTGGTTTTTCTACCGGGGCAAATGCAACAAACCATGCATGGTCCCTGAATCTCTCTGGGGAATACTTAAAGCCCATCTTCATCCTCACAACCTGTGCGGTCCCTGTCTTACCTCCGATGCTTATTAATGGTGATTTTGCAGCCCATCCAGTCCCACCGGGCTCATTCACAACACCGGAAAGTGCGCTTTTAATGATATCAAGAGTCTCGGGTCTTATCTTCGCCTTTCCTGAAAGTACTGGTCGGAGGTCCTTAATCAGTGTTGGCCTGTATAGATTCCCACCATTTGCTATTGCACCTGTCATAACTGCCATCTGTATAGGTGTTGCAGAAACATATCCCTGTCCTATTGCTGTATTAAAGGTTTCACCTAAGAACCATGGAAGTCTTTTGTTTTCCTGCTTCCATTTTGTGTTTGGCATCAATCCCTGCTTTTCTTTTCCAAGTTCAATGCCTGTTTCTTTTCCGAGGCCAAGACTTGTGGCATAATTATAAATTTTATCTATGCCGAGACGTTTACCCACCTCGTAGAAATATACATCACATGATTCTACCAGCGCCCTATGCAGGGAAACTACGCCGTGCCCCTTTTTACGCCAGCAGCCAAAACGCCACCTGCCATAGTTAATTCCACCCCTGCACTCTACCTTTGTCTCAGGGGTAATAACTCCTTCCTCAAGTCCTGCTATTGCAGTAACAATCTTGAATGTTGAGCCAGGAGGATACTGACTCTGTAGTGCCCTGTTAAGCATGGGCTTCTTTTTATCCTGGGTAAGGGCTATCCATTCATCATGACTTATACCTCTTGCGAAGAGGTCGGGGTCAAAAGAAGGCCTGCTTATCAATCCCAGTATCTCGCCGGTGTTGGGCTTAATTGCAACAAGTGCACCTGCCCTTTCTCCAAACGCTTTCTCAGCCTCTTTCTGGAGATTAATGTCTATGCTCAGCATGAGGTCTTCTCCTTTTATTGGAGATTTTTCCTGTAACAGTTTTATCTCCCTGCCGAGTGCATCAACCTCAATAACCCTCTTGCCTGGTATACCCCTTAGTGATTTATCGAATAGCATCTCAACACCCCACTGCCCTATGAATGCCTCTGGTGGTACATCCCTGAATGCAGGGTCTTTTGATTGGGAGGGATTAAGTTTTCCAAGATAACCTATGAGGTGTGAACCAACATCACCATAAATATATTCCCTGCTTACCTCAGTCTCGATGATAAGACCCCGGAAGTCTGATCGCCTCGATTCAATATATACGACCTCATTGAAAGACAGCCCTTGTTTTAGTCTTATAGGTATAAAAGGACTTAGTTCCTTCTTGTTTATTTTTTCGAATATCCCCTTAACCGGCATGTTAAGGACTTTTGCAAGCATTTCGACCTTAACCCTATCAAATTCATCAGGGATTATCGAGGCACAGTAATAAGAGGAGTTTTTTACAAGCGGGGTACCGTTTCTGTCAAATATTATTCCCCGGGGTGCCGGTATCGTCATTATCCTTAGCCTGTTAGCTTCAGACATATTTCTGTATTTGCTGCCCTGCAGTATCTGAAGCTGCCACAACCTCATTATGAGCAGCAGAAAGACCGCAATCACTATGTAGCTTATTATCAATATCTTTTCAGATTCACTTTTCAATTTTATCCAACCTTTAATACTAATACTACAGCGATACTTATGTGGTTTTACCTATGAACTCCTTAGTAACCCTGCTTATTGTACATTCTTCGGCCTCAGAAATATCCCTAAAGGGGCGTTTATCATTGACTGTATTGTGACTATAAAAACTGCTGCCCCGATACTCACTGGCATTCTATCAAAGATACCCCTTGAGATTAAAACAACGATGCTGTCTACTAATGTTAGGATTGATATTCCAATGATGCCTAAAAGAGGGGTCCATCTGAAGAAACTACCAGACATGAAGGAAGAAAAATAACCCACGAGGCCCTTACTCAGAAGACTGGGGCCAAGGAATGTAGCTGAGAGGCTATCTTCAATTATTCCAATCAGTGAGCCCAAAAACATCCCTTTGGTCTCTCCATTCCTTATGCCTGCATAGTATGCTAAAACAGATGTGAAGTTCGGTGGGATATCGAACAATGATACCTTTCCCTGTATGAGGAAGGTTAAAAGAATTATGGATGTCCATCGTATGTATGCTATCATGATGCCTCTAAAATCACTAAAATCAAAATTCAAAAAGCAAAATACAAAATTACAATTCAAAATTTCAAAAATAAATTTCCTCAATTTTGCATTTAAATTTTTATCTTTGATTTTTTATTATTGCTACCTCCTCAATCTTTGTATTATCCTCAAATGGAAGCACTTCGATGTCCTGGAAAAGCCCTGTGCCCTTTTTGTCCACCTTTGACACATAGCCTACAGGGATGCCCCGAGGGAATAGTGAATCAAGTCCTGATGTTACTACAATATCGCCTGTCTTTACCTCTTCTTCAGAGGGGATGTATTTCAGTTGGCATTTCCTGAAGCCTGTACCTGAGATTATACCCTCTTTTCTGCTTTCCTGAAGCCTTACCGCTGCAGAGAAGTTTATGTCAGTGAGGAGAAGCAGGGTTGAGTAAGAATCAGATACCCATGAGATCTTCCCTACCAGCCCTCTGTGTGTAATAGCCGTCATGTCTTTTACAACCCCGTCTGAGAGCCCCTTATCGAGGATAAATGTATTTGACCACTGGTCTGCACCTCTTGCTATAACACGTGCAGCAGTAACATACCCTTGCCCTTTTTCCTTAAGCGAGAGGATCTCCCTGAGTCTCTTATTTTCGAGCAGAGCCTCCTGGTACCTCTGCTGTTCTTTGAATAATTTGTTAAGTTCTGCTTTTAATCTTATATTTTCCTCTTCCCTGATGAGCATCCTTTTAAAAGGAGAGGTAACCGAGTCCTTTACAGAATTCGCTATAGCATGAAACCTGTTAAGTGTGTTACTCAGGAATTTAAGGGGCAGGAGATGTTCTCTGTTACTCTGATAAGTCATCAAGCTGAGGGATGTGATTATAAAGAGAAAAAGCAGAAGCCTCTTCCTGGGCATTACTAATTGATAGCTACTCTTTTAAGCAGGTATAGATCATCAAGCATCTTGCCAACTCCACGGACGACCGCCGTTAGTGGATCCTCTGCTACTATGACTGGAAGTCCTGTCTCTTCTCTTATAAGTAAGTCAAGTCCCCTTAGAAGGGCACCTCCACCAGCAAGGACAATACCCCTGTCTACAATATCTGCTGCGAGCTCAGGTGGTGTATTTTCGAGAATGACCTTAATTGTATCGAGTATTATGCTGACAGGCTCATTAAGGGCTTCACGGATTTCTGCTTCGTTGATTGTCAGAGTCTTAGGTATGCCTGAGATAAGGTCCCTCCCCTTTATATCCATTACCTTTTGCTCGTTGCCGCCTGTATCATATGCAGAACCTATTTCAATCTTTATCTGTTCTGCTGTTCTGTCTCCAATCATGAGGTTGTATCTCCGCTTAATGTAGGCCATAATAGCTTCATCCATCCTGTCACCACCGACCCTTACAGCCTTACTGTAAACTACGCCGTCCAAGGATATGACAGCAACATCTGTAGTGCCACCACCGATATCTACAATCATATTGCCTGATGGCTCACCTACAGGGAGACCGACACCTATCGCTGCTGCCATCGGCTCGCCGATCAGATATACCTCCCTTGCTCCAGACACCTGAGTAGCATCCTTCACAGCCCTCTGCTCAACCTGTGTAATGCCTGAAGGCACTCCAATAATTACCCTCGGTGAGACAAAACTCCTCCTGTTATGAACCTTTGTTATGAAGTATTTCAGCATCTCTCCTGTGGCGTCGAAGTCGGCTATAACTCCATCCTTCATAGGCCTTACTGCTATTAAATTGGAAGGAGTTTTACCGAGCATTTTTTTTGCCTCAGCTCCAACTGCTACAGGTTTTTTATCGTCTTTTCTTATTACAACCACAGAAGGCTCGTTGCATACGATACCTTTTCCTTTAACGAATACAAGGGTATTTGCTGTACCAAGGTCTATGGCAAGGTCGTTCGAAAACCATCCGAGGATATTATGGAAAAACATTATACCTCCACTACTTTTGTTTTGGCAATCTCGTCGCCAAGACGCATCCCATCACTGCTTCCCAACAAGATAATAAATTCAAAAACAAAAACAATCACTATAAATATCCATCCAACCCAAAGTATCTTATAAAAAAGATACCCCATACCGAGTGTACTATTCCTGAGTATTGAGTCTCTGAATGTACACGGCTTATTTGTATCTGCTGAGACAACCCTGAGCCCTATGAGTTTTTTCCCTACACTTCTTCCATCAAAAAGGCCATCCCCTATCAAAAGATAAGCAAGCCCTGCAAAAAAGCCAGCTTTTGGCACTACCTCTGCTACTGCTGCGATGATAATAAAGTCAAGGGTTTTGGCGATTGCTCTAAGAAGCAATCCTGCCCGTTTAGATTCCTCAGACATTTTAAAATGTTAACAGAAGATTACTAAATTTTTCAACAGTGGCTCAGTTTACACAGTTTGCTGGGTTTCTTGAGTTTATACTGTTTCTTGTGTTATAATTTAAGAAACCCAGCAAACCCGATAAACTCAATAAACTAAGTATGGAAATTGTTCTTGCAACGAAAAATAAGAAGAAAATCGAAGAAATAGAGAGAATCATCGGGGATATATCAATCTCGGTACTGACGCTCGATGACTTTCCAGGGTGTCCTGAGGTGGAGGAAGATGGGGCTACATTTGAGGCGAATGCTGTGAAGAAGGCGATGGCTGTCGCAAAATATACAGGAAAACCTGCACTTGCTGATGATTCAGGTCTTGAGGTATATGCGATGAATAGGGCCCCTGGCACATTATCTTCGAGGTATGCTGGTGAGGGTGCGGGCGACAGGGGCAACATCGAAAGACTGCTATATGAAATGCGCTCAATTGTGGATGAGGAAAGAGGCGCTCGGTTTGTATGCTGTATAGCATTAGCATTTCCAGACAGTAGCGTAAAAACATTTTTTGGACATGTGGAAGGTAGGATAGGTAGAGAGCCGAGGGGCTTTAATGGATTCGGCTATGACCCAGTATTTTATCCAGAAGGAAAAAGCAGGACATTTGCCGAGATGACTGGTGAGGAAAAAGATGCCTTTAGTCATAGAGGTAAGGCATTAAGGGAACTTAGGGAATATCTCAGAGAAGCAAAAATTTTTAAATAATTTTATTTATAAATTGTAATTTTTGGAGTCTATTTTTAGAGTCTAATTGGAGTCTAATAAGTAAATTTTATTTATTTATCAGAAATATGAATTTGACCTTGAGATAACATAGTGATTATACTGTTTTGTTTTTTACGCAAGGTTATTCTCATTAGCCATTTAGCACCTAATCTTTACCTTAGGTGCTTTCTATATATCTTAAATTTTTAAAACGAGAATGTCTTTTAGAGGGGGAGGATATGAGACTTGTTCTTCTCGGAGCACCAGGAGGGGGTAAAGGAACTCAGGCGAAAAAACTGATCGAAAGATACGGGATTCCACAGATTTCTACAGGGGATATTTTAAGAGCAGCAGTCGCAGCGGGAACGCCACTCGGGAAAGAGGCAAAGTCCTATATGGATAAAGGTGAGCTTGTGCCTGATAGCGTTGTAATCGGGCTTGTTAAGGAAAGGATTGCTCAGGATGACTGTAAGAAGGGCTATATACTTGATGGCTTTCCGAGGAATACAGCTCAGTCAGAAGCATTGGACAGGGTGCTCTCTGAAATGGGAGCTCCCCTTGATACCGCCCTACTCATTGATGTGGATAAAGATGTCCTCATGAAGAGACTAACAGGAAGGAGGACATGCAGGAACTGCCAGCAGATGTATAACGTATATTTTTCGCCGCCAAAGAAAGAAGGGACATGCGATAAATGTGGTGGTGAGCTATTTCAAAGGGATGACGATAAAGAAGAGACGATAAAAAGGAGGCTTGATGTCTACGATGCCCAGACAGCACCACTTATAAATTACTACAAGGAAAGGAGGATATTGAAATCAGTAGAGGGTGTAGGCAGTATTGATGAAATATTCAAAAATGTTTGTGCAGTTCTTGAAAGTTAGTCATAAAAGTTAAAGAAAGGAGGTTATAATGGAGCTAAAAATGACAACACTTCCACCGCCCCATGGTGGAGCTCTGGTTAACAGGATTGTCACAGACCCAGAGGTCGGGAAAAAGATAGCTGCTAAGGCTGACGCTGTTTATGATATCAAACCAACCCTATACAAGGACATGCCTGTAAGAAATGTTTACAGGGAGATCATGTCTATATGTTACGGCTTCTTCAGCCCTGTAGAAGGCTCGATGACCTCAGCAGAACTTGAGAGTTTATTGGAGAAGAGAAGACTGCTGAGCGGGTGGGTCTTCCCTTACCCGATGCTTTTTGATATCAGCGAGGAGGATCACAAAAAGCTTGGTGTAACTTCAGGAGACACGCTCCTTTTGAGGCTTAAAGGACAGCCTTTTGCAATTCTTGATATTGAGGAAGTCTATGAGATTAGCCCAGGAGAGGTAGCTACCAGAACCTTTGGAACTCCTGAGCATAATCCAGAGGTTGTAAAAGTCCCCTTTGATTTTAAGCATCCAGGTTTTACCATATACAGTGCGTTCAACCCAATAATCTTAGCTGGAAAGTACAGGATAATCAATGAGCCCAAGCTAAGGAAACCTTTTGATAGGTTCTGGTATCCACCTGCCAAGTCAAGGGAGGAATTCAAAAAGAGAGGCTGGACAACAGTAATAGCCCACCAGACGAGAAACGTCCCCCATACCGGGCATGAGGCCCTACTGAGAAATGCTGCTTTTATCGGAGACGTAAAACCATGTGATGGTATAGTTGTCAATTGCATAGTCGGGGCTAAGAGGATAGGGGATTATCCGGATGAAGCAATAGTTGAAGCTCATGAGATGGTAAACCTTGCAGGTTATGTCAGTCCAAATAGACACCTGGTAACCCTTACTCTATGGGATATGAGATATGGAAACCCAATTGAGTCACTCTTACATGGAATCATCCGGCAGAATATGGGTATCTCATATCACATGTTTGGAAGAGACCATGCAGCATTGGGACCATATTATGATATGTATGCAGCACAGATCCTCTGGGAGAAGGGAATTCCAAGCTTTGGTCTGGATGCACCTCCTTATGCTGTGCCTCAGGGACTGTATATGAGGCCACAGAACATGGCTGAGTTCTGGTACTGTCCACACTGCGGAGAGGTTACATACAGCGAAAACTGTACCCATAAGGACGAATTACAGAGGTATAGTGGTAGCTTTATCAGGAGCTTGCTCGCAGAGGGTGTTTTCCCACCACCGGTTATCATGAGGCGAGAGGTATATCAGGTTGTGGTCAAATGGTGGAAGGAATTCGGCTACCCATTCAATAACAAGAGGTACCTGACAGAGAGAGAAAAGGAGCTTGAGATAGATCTGGCTCCAATGGATATTCCTAAATTTAAATAAAAAGGGGGTGGAGAATGAATTACCTGGCTGTGCTATTAGATGCAAAGAGGCTTTCTGATATCAAAGGTTCGCCCCTTGAGGGTAAGGTAACGGATATGTTCGGAGGAGCGATAAAGGCATTGATTATGGAGGTGCCAGACGAACAGACCAATAAGATAATTGAGGGGCTTCCGGGTGCGAGGTTAGATGCCCGATTCTTCATAGAGGAAGCACCTATTGCCTTCAAGAGGGCCCTCTTTGAAAAGATAAAGACTATGAAGTCTATCGGTAAAGAGGTAATTGATGCAGTCCTTGCAGATCTTCCTAAGATAAAGGAACTCGCTGCAAAGGAGTCAGAGGCATTACCGGTACCTGACATTGATATTAGTGAAGCACTTGGATTACAAAAAAAGGCTGCATAAGGACTAAAAAGAAGCGAAATCCTGAGAAGAAAGGAGGTGGGGGTCTTAAAAATTTAAAATTTAAAATTTAAAATTTAAAATTTTGTAAAAAGGAGGTGTTAAGATGCCAAGTTTTGTAATGACAGAAAAGTGCGACGGCTGTAAGGGGCAGGATAAAACTGCCTGTATGTACATATGCCCTAACGACCTGATGTTTCTGGATAAGGAGAGGATGAAGGCATACAATCAGGAGCCTAGTTATTGCTGGGAGTGCTACTGTTGTGTAAAGATATGTCCACAGCAGGCTATGGATGTCAGGGGTTATCAAGACTTTATGCCCCTCGGTGCTGCATCAACTCCTTTGAGAGGAACAGAGGATATCATGTGGACTATCACATTCAGGGATGGAAGGATCAAGAGATTTAAGTATGCAACGAGGACTACTGCAGAAGGCTCTATAAAGGCGCTCGAGGGATATCCCGAAGCAAAGGCAGCGGATTTAACCACTCAGTTGCTCCTTGGGGAGCCTGATATAATGGGAGTGAAGGAACTCCCGACAAAGAAAAAATAAGGAGGTGAGAAAATGAAAGAATTTACAACAGAGGTTATTGATACTGATATATTGATACTCGGTGGAGGAATGGCAGGCTGTGGTGCTGCAGTAGAGGCTGCATACTGGGCAAAGCCACTGGGTTTAAAAGTAACATGGGTGGATAAGGCTGCTGTTGACAGAAGTGGCCCTGTTGCGATGGGACTTTCTGCTATTAATACATATATGGGAATGGATGGAAAGGTGACCGAGAATCCCCGCATGCCGGAAAGGTTTGTTGAATATGTGACGAATGACCAGTGTGGCCTTGCAAGGCAGGACCTCGTCTATGATATTGCAAGACATGTGGATGGAACCGTCAGACTCTTTCAGAAATGGGGACTTCCTATATGGACGGATGAGGCAGGAAATCTGAGAAAATCAGGTGAATGGCAGGTGATGATATCAGGCGAGAGCTACAAGATTATCGTGGCAGAGGCAGCAAAGAACGCTATAGGTACCCTTGGAGATAAGGGCCAGTTAATCGAGAGGGTCTATATCACGCACCTTTTGAAGGATGAGAAAGAGCCTAACAGGGTATGCGGTGCAGTAGGTTTTAGCGTCAGGGAAGACAAATTCTATGTCTTTAAGGCAAAGGTAGTCCTTTCTATAATGGGTGGTGCAGTCCATGTATTCAGGCCAAGGTCTCAGGCTGAAGGCTTTGGAAGGTCATGGATGCCACCATGGTTAGGAGGTTCGACTTATGCCCTTACTCTTCTAGCAGGTGGTGAGTTGACACAGATGGACAGTACCTTCGTCCCTCCGAGGTTCAAAGATTCCTACGGTCCTGTTGGAACATTCTTCCTTCTCTTTAAGACACCTGCAAAAAATGCTTATGACGGGGATTACGTTGGTGGATATCCATCCCAGACAGACAAGTGGGCACCATATGCACATGCGAAGCCCTGTCCGACTCCTATTAGAAACTATGAGATGATACTCTGCGCACAGGAAGGCAAAACACCATTCCTCATGCACACAGAGAGGGTGGTAGAAAGGTTTCAGAAGGAGATAACAGATCCAAAGGAGCTGAAGAAGAAGATAAAAGAATATGAGAGCGAGGCCTGGGAGGACTTCCTCGACATGACAATCGCAGGTGCCACAAACTGGGCTGCCCATAATATTGACCCAATGGAAAAACCTATGGAGCTTCAGTTGTCAGATTCTGTCTTCATAGGTTCACATGCCTGCTCTTGTGGTTGTTGGACCTGTGGTGCTGAAGACCTTATGCCAAAAGAATATGCGGATGCATTCCCTGCCCAGTATAACTGCATGACCACTGTCATGGGTCTATTCACAGCAGGTTGTGGTGTAGGGGCATGTGCCCATAAGTTCTCAAGCGGCTCACATGTACAGGGAAGGATTGCAGCAAAGGCAGTGGTCAGGTTCGCCAATGACCAGAAGGACTATAAGCCAACAGTATCTGATGCCACAATAAGTAAACTCAAGGAAATAGTATTTAGACCCGTTGCCCTCTATGAGGAGAAGAAGGGATATACAACAAGCCCGGATGTGAATCCTAACTATATCTCCCCGCACAATTTCCTATTCAGGCTACAGAAGATAATGGGAGAATATTGTGGTGGATGGGAGACATTGTATGGGACATCTGACAAGATGCTCGAGACCGGCATCTGGAAGTTAGGGTTCTGCGGAGAGGATATAGAGAAGATTGCTACTAATGTTGAGAAGAACAATCATGAGCTGATGAGGGCATGGGAGGCGATACACAGATACTGGGTTGCCGAGGCATGTGCAAGGACAAGGCTGGCGAGGAAGGAGTCAAGATGGCCTGGATATTACTTTAAGCACGATTACCTGAAACTGGATGAGGGTCAGAGGCACTTTATAAATGTGAAGTATGATGTGGATAAGAAGGAATGGACGGTATTAACAAGGCCAATGATCCCTATCATTTAGTTGAGCCAGTATCTTGAGAGGTATCTATGTGGGGGCGACCTTTCAGGTCGCCCCCAAAATTTTAGAGAATAGTTTATGAATGAAGAATATACCGAAAAACAACGAAGGCTTTCTCTAAATGACAAATTCAGATTCTCATGTCACAAAGGTCTTTCCTGTTTTAACACCTGCTGCTGTGATGTAAATATCTTTCTCACACCTTATGATGTCCTGAGAATGAGAAAGTCACTCTGGATATCTTCCGGAGAATTCCTAAAGAGATATACCATTGCACTCTCGGGCGAGGAGGGATTACCACTGGTGGTACTCAAGATGTTGGAGGATGAAATAAAAAGCTGTCCCTTCGTTACCCCTGATGGGTGCAGTATTTACCAGGATAGGCCATGGTCTTGCAGAATGTATCCCATATTCCCGGTTTCCTCTAAAGAAGAAGAGTTTTGGATAGAGGAAAAGCCCTCATGCCTTGGATTAAAAGAGGAGAAACAATGGACAATACAGGAGTGGAAGAAGAATCAAGGGATTGATATCTATGATAAAATGAACGAATCTTATAAAGAGATTACCCACCATGATTATTTTCAGAAGGGGAATAAGCTGGATTCAGGAAGAACGAAGATGCTTCATACGGCTTGTTATGACCTGAATGAGTTCAGGAGATTTCTTTTCGAAACAAGGTTTTTTGGTATATATGATGTGAAGAAAGAGGTTATCGAAAAGATAAAAGAAGATGAAGAAGAACTCTTAAGTTTTGGTTATAGATGGATAAGATTCAATCTCTTCTCGGAAGATACAATGAGACTTAAAGACAAGGAGATGGATAAGCTCTTACACTCAAGAAAGAAGGATTAAACCATGTTACAAAATATGAGGTTTGTAGAACCAATTGAGCGCACATTGAATTCAAAATTCAAGTTCAGGTGTCATAAAGGTATCAGTTGTTTCAATAAATGCTGTAGACTTACAGACATACTCCTTACCCCTTATGACATCTTAAGGATGAAAAAGAGGTTGGGAATCTCTTCAGGAGAGTTCCTTAAGAAATACACCTCTATTCATATTGATGAAAAGTCCTCACATCCTTATGCAGTGCTCAAGATGATGGATGAGGCTGAAGGGAGATGTCCCTTTGTAACACCTGAGGGCTGTAGTATTTATGAAGACCGGCCTGTTAACTGCCGATATTATCCGGTCGGTCAAGGTCTCATGATAAAGGGCTCAGAGAAAGGGCCAGTAAATGAGGAATTCTACTTTTTTATCAGGGAACCGAATTGCCTTGGCTATCAGGGAGACAAAGAGTGGACTATTGAGACATGGAGGATTGACCAGGGAGTTGACATTTATGATGAGATGAACAAGGAGTGGAAGGAGATTCAGTTGAGGAGGGATGCTATAGGGCAACCCAAACTTGACCCGAAGAAACAGCCCCTGATTTACATGGCAAGTTATGATTTAGACAGATTTAGAAAATATATATTTGAGAGCAGGTTCCTTGATGTTATTGATATCAATAAGGAAGATGTTGAGGAGATAAAGGGTGATGAGACTGCACTTATGAAGTTTGGCTTTAAATATCTAAAATATATCCTGATGCTTGAGGAAACATTGAAGTTAAAAATAAGGCCAGAACCCGCATAAAGGGGTATTAGATGGTAGAGAAGTGTAAAATTAAGGGAGAGGATACACTCACTGATTTTATAACGGGGCAAGCATTCATTGATACAGATGATGAAAGAATCAGGCAGAAAATAGAACATTTTCTCGTTGAAGAGAAAGGTTATTCAAAAGAGGATATTGAGGTTGATACGAAATTCGAGATTGCTGTGGACAATGAAATAAATAGATCAAAGGTTGACCTTATTGTAAGTGTTGAAGGAAAGAGATTCATGCTTATAAGCTGTGCCCGTAGTTCATTGGTCATGAGGGAAAGGGAGGTTCTGGCTTGTGCAAGGATTCTTGATATTTATCAAATACCATTTGCTGTTATAACCAATGGAGAGGATGCAGAAGTTATGAATACCATCTCTGGTGAGGTAATCAGCTCAGGTTTAGAGGCAATACCCCAAAAGCCCAAGGCATTAGAAACCCTTAAGAAAATTGAATTTAAAAAGCTACCAGAAGGAAGGATTGAGAAGGAAAAGAGAATCTTTCTGGCATTTGACGCAATTAAATCGGAATGTGATTAAATATAAATATTATTAATGTTAATATTAAAGCTAATAGGTTACTTAAATTTTGGGGTTGACAAATATACACTGTTTTGTGTTAACTAATAGCACTTTAAAACAGACGCCTTAATAATGCTCAAAATTTCTCATATATTCTTTAACTATATAAACATTTATGGAGGGATAGTATGGCAGTAGAGAAATCGAAAAATGTATTGGTTGTAGGTGGAGGAATAAGTGGGATAACCACCGCTGTAGAAACAGCCGAGGTTGGGTATGAGGTTACTCTTATTGAGAAGAATTCATACCTCGGTGGTCGTGTGGCCCAGCTTAATAAATATTTCCCAAAGTTATGTCCACCAAACTGCGGTCTGGAGATAAATTTCAGGAGAATCAAAAACAACCCGAGGGTCAAATTTTACACCCTAGCAGAAGTGGAAAAAATCTCTGGTTCAGAGGGAGACTTTGATGTAACAGTAAAGCTTAATCCCAGCTATGTTAATGAGAAGTGTACTGCCTGCAATGCCTGTGTTGAGGCATGCCCTGTTGAAAGGCCTAATGAATTCAATTTTGGTATGGATAAGACAAAGGCTATTTATCTTCCACATGAATTTGCCTTCCCATTGAGATACGTGATTGATGAGAAGTATTGCACTAAAGAAAAATGTGCCAAATGTGTAGAGGCTTGCACATATAACGCTATTGACCTTAATATGAAGTCCCAAAGCATCCCCTTAAAAGCAGGTTCTATAGTCTGGGCTACTGGTTGGAATCCATACGACGCCGCAAAGATTGATAATCTTGGATTCGGGAAGTATCAGAATGTCATTACTAACATGATGATGGAAAGGATGGCATCTTTTAATGGTCCTACTAAAGGGAAAATACTTCGTCCCTCTGATGGTAAAGAGGTTTCAAGAGTAGCATTTGTCCAGTGTGCTGGCTCAAGGGATGAAAATCATCTCTCATACTGTTCCTATATCTGTTGCCTGGCATCTATGAAACAGGCAACCTATGTGCGGGAGCAATATCCTCAGGCACAGATATTTATATTTTATATTGACATTCGTTCGCCTGGAACGAGATATGAAAAGTTTTATAAAGAGGTCCAGAGCGATGAAAATATAAAGTTTATTAAAGGTAAGGTTGCAAAGATTGAGGAAGACCCTAACACAAAGGACCTTACTGTGGTGGCAGAGGATGTAGAGGCAGGTAAGAAGATTCAGGAGAAAGTAGAACTCGCTGTTCTTGCCACAGGTATGGCCCCTGTCACAAAGGAATGGAAGATACCCACAAGCATATCTTATGATACAGATGGCTTTGTTCTATCAAATACTGGTACAGCCGGGATGTATGCCGTTGGCTGTGTTACAAAGCCAGTTGATGTCTATTCCAGTGCACGCGAAGGTACAGCTGCAGCACTAAAAGCCATTCAATCTTTGGTGAGGAGGTAAATCATGGAGAAAAAAATAGGAGTTTATATTTGTAGTGATTGTGAGATAGGAAAATCCCTTAATATAGATAGTTTAGTAAAGGTTGCAACTAAAACAAAGGCCCCCGTTGTCAAAACCCATCCAGCCTTGTGTCAGAAGGAAGGTATGGATTTCATTAAAAATGATATGGCTACTGAAGGAGTTAACGCAGTTGTTATTGCTGCCTGCTCGCCTCGTGTAAATTATGATGTCTTCAATTTAGGCATTCCTCTTGTGGAAAGGGTTAACCTCAGGGAAGGGGTTGTCTGGACCCACCCACCGAATAACGAGGACACCCAGATGATGGCTGAAGACTATGTAAGGATGGGTATCCTCAAGATGCAGAAGATGGAGGCACCAGAACCTTATAAGGTAGAGAATCTCTCTAAAAATGTACTAATTGTTGGAGGTGGTCTTGCTGGGATTACTGCTGCTAATGAAGCAGCAAAGGCAGGATATGATGTCTTCCTTGTAGAAAAGAATGATTCTCTTGGCGGATGGATGGCAAAACTTTATAAACAGGCACCTACAGAACCTCCCTATACTGACCTTGAAGAACCACTCATCAAAGACTTAATTAAAGAGATTCAACAGAACCAAAAGGTTAAGATTTATACCTCTTCAATGATAGAGAAGATAGAAGGTGGACCTGGCGTATATGATGTCGTAGTAAGACAAGATGGAAAGGTTGAGAGCTTTAGGGCTGGGGCAGTAGTTATGGCTGCTGGTACCATACCTTATGATGCTACAAAGATAGAGCACCTTGGGTTTGGCAAATATCCGAATGTGGTAACAAACTACATGATGGAAGAGCTTGCCTCAAAGGGAGCGATTGTAAGACCCTCTGATAGTAAACCAGTTAAAAGCGTGGCCTTTGTTCTGTGCGCAGGTCAGAGGGATGAGAATTATTTACCTTACTGTTCAGCGACCTGCTGTATAGAGTCTCTCAAACAGGCAAAATATATAAGGGACCAGTATCCTGATTCAAAGGTATATATATTCTATAGGGACATGAGAACACCCGGTCATTATGAATATTTTTACAAGGGCATCCAGAATGATGCAGGGATTTTCTTGACGAAAGGAGATGTTAAAGGCATCACAGAGGATGAAAACAAGAACCTCAATATAGATATAGAAAATACCCTGATAGGTGAAAAGATAAAGGTGAATGTTGACCTTGCTGTTCTAGCAACAGGGATAGTTCCAGTAACTGCATTAGGTGAAGAGGAGCTTCCACCAGGGGTAAAACCAGGGGATGAGTTCATTCCATATGTTATGATTGAAACAGATATTTTAAACCTTGGGTACAGGCAGGGTGGTGAGGTGCCTGTTTTAATCAATGGATATCCTGACTCCAACTTCATCTGTTTCCCCTATGAAACCCGGAGAACCGGCATTTATGCTGCTGGTTCTGTAAGAGCACCTATGGATATACCTTCTACCATAGAGGATGCCACAGGGGCAGCCCTTAAGGCAATCCAGTGTATTGAAATGACAGGTAGGGGTGAGGCAGTACATCCAAGGGCTGGAGATATATCCTATGCAGATTTCTTTATGCAAAAATGTACCCAGTGTAAGAGATGTACAGAAGAGTGTCCCTTCGGAGCTATCAATGAAGATGAAAAGGCCAATCCTCTTTATAATCCGACTCGCTGCAGAAGATGCGCAATCTGTCTTGGTGCATGTCCTGAAAGGATTATCAGCTTTAAGAATTACTCTGTTGACATGATAGGAACAATGGTCAAGAACATAGAGGTTCCTCCTGAAGAGGATGAGAAGCCGAGGGCTATTGTTTTTGCCTGCGAAAATGATGCATATCCAGCACTGGACATGGCAGGAATAAATCGCCTACAATATAATTCCTTTGTAAGGGTAATCCCCTTAAGATGCGCGGGCTCAATGAACCTTGTATGGATAGCAGATGCACTCTCAAAAGGAGTTGATGGGATACTTATTCTGGGATGTCAATACGGTGAGGATTATCAGTGTCATATGGCCACAGGAAGCCACCTGGCTAAGATAAGATTGTCAAAGGTTGCAGAAACACTGGACAGATTAAGGCTTGAGTCCGGAAGGGTTCAGATGGAACAGATATCTATCTCTGAGTATTACAAAATACCAGATATATTAAATAACTTCATGAAAAAATTGGAGGAATTCGGCCCTAATCCGTATAAGGGATAGGGTTAAGAAAATAAGTGAATAAGTAACTTAACCAAATTCATTGACCCAATAACTTGACTCATTGACTCAATATTATGGAGGTAAATAATGGCAGAGGAGGTTATAAGTCCTGATTTAGGTTTTGTAAGGGATGTTATAAAGTCAGGGGGCGAGTCGTTAAAAAAATGCTTCCAGTGTGCCACATGTTCGGTGGTCTGTAATGTAACACCTGACAATAAGCCATTTCCGAGAAAAGAGATGATACATGCACAATGGGGTTTGAAGGACAAGCTGTTCAGCAATCCTGATATATGGCTATGCCATCAGTGTAGTGATTGCACAGTGTATTGTCCGAGGGGTGCGAAACCAGGTGAAGTGCTTAATGCGGTAAGAAAGCTGTCAATACAGCATTATTCTATACCACAATTTCTTGGAAAGGCAGTTGGTAGCCCTTCTTATCTTGTCCTTCTGTTTGCTGTTCCTGTCGTGGTCCTTCTTCTACTCCTTTCATCGCTTGGTCACCTCAGCCTTTCTGCCATACCAAGGGGAGAGGATGGCGGTATCTCTTACGCAAAATTTATACCAGCTATATACCTTGAGATTATTTATGGCGGTATATCTGCATTTGCTGCGTTAGTACTCGTTGCAGGAATTTTCAGATACTGGAAAGATATGGTAGCTGGTGCTGGGGAGGCTCGACAGAAGATGCTGTTGAAGGGATCACTTATACCAACTATTACTGCAACGATAGCTGAAATATTAACACATAAGAGATTTCAGAAATGTGATGTCACCAAAGCCAGGTATATTTCTCATATGCTTGTGTTTTATGGATTCATAGCCCTTGCAATCACTGCCCTATGGGCAGTTGTTTACCTATATGGTTATGAATTTTTTGGTATTAAGGCAACATCGATCTTCCATTTCGGCGAATCACCATATCCATTGACTGATCCGGTTAAATGGCTTGGAAATGCAGGTGCTATAGCACTTTTAATTGGTGGCTATCTGGTCATTAAAGATAGAGTGAATAATAAGGAAAAAGCAGGTCGTGGGAGTTATTTTGACTGGATCTTCATAACTGTTGTCTTTGTTATCGCAGTTACAGGGATACTTACAGAGTTAACAAGACTTGCAGATATTGCTATACTGGCTTATCCTGTTTACTTTGTTCACCTGGTGTTCGTTTTTTTCCTGTTTGCATATGCCCCGTTTTCAAAGATGGCACATATGATTTATAGAGCTGTAGCAATGGTTTTTGCAAAGCATGCAGAGAGGGAGGTTGAAAGGGGATGATAAAAAATGAGGGGAGGTGGAAGATTTAGTAACAGGTAGCAAAAGAAGGCGGTAACGAGTTAAACGAGAAGTTTAAAGGTCCATAGTTTTTAACTTCTCACTCGTAACTCATCACTCATAACTAAAAAATGGAGGTGAAGAATGGAACAAGGTATCATTATATTTGCTGCTATTTGTGGAGCTGCAGGTGTCCTTTACGGGATACTGACTGCGGCTTGGGTGGTTAAGCAGGAGAAAGGAACTGCTCGGATGCAGGAGATTGCTGCTGCTATACGCGAAGGTGCCCAGGCCTTTCTCAGCCGTGAGTACAGGACAGTTGCATTGGTCGGGATTTTCATATTTGTGCTGATAGGGATCTTTCTGCACTGGATTGCAGCCTTTGGGTTCTTGCTCGGGGCTACTGGCTCTGCAACAGCAGGCTATGTCGGAATGATGATTACTGTTAGGGGAAACCTGAGGACTTCACAGGCTGCCTATACCAGTTTAAGAAACGCCCTTAGATTGGCCTTCCGGGGTGGTTCTGTAGCAGGTCTCCTGGTAGTGGGTTTGGCTCTTCTGAGCATTGCAGTTTACTATTCTATAGCCAAGGCTATTGTGCCAGAAAAGGCATTTTATGCCCTTGTCGGTCTTGGATTTGGTTGCTCACTCATGAGTGTCTTTGCCCGTATTGCAGGTGGTATCTATACAAAGGCTGCTGATGTTGGTGCTGACCTCGTGGGTAAGGTTGAGGCAGGCATACCCGAGGATGACCCGAGAAACCCTGCAGTTATCGCTGACCAGGTTGGAGACAATGTAGGAGATTGTGCTGGTATGGCTGCAGACCTCTATGAGACCTATATAGTAACAATAGTGGCTGCAATGCTACTTGGTAAGACTGTCTTTGGTGCAGAGAGCACCTGGGCATTCTTCCCGTTGCTTTTAGGTGGGATCTCTATTATAGCCTCTATCGTTGGGACATTCTTCGTAAGGTTGGGTGCAAAGCAGTATATCATGGGTGCACTCTACAAAGGGTTAGCCGCCGCAGGTATATTAGCTGCAATAGCATTCTATTTTGTCTCGATCTGGTTTATCGGAAAATTTTTACCAGACTCAAAAGAGGCCTTGGCATTCACGCCATGGACAGTGCTTTTAACAGCCGGTGTTGGCCTATTGGCTACAGGGCTTATGATGGCGATCACCGAGTTCTTTACTTCCAAGGGCTTTGGCCCTGTAAAGCTGATTGCGAAGGCGAGCACAACAGGTCCTGCCACTAATATTATTGCTGGCTTATCAGTCAGCATGAGGTCAACTATGCCACCTGCCCTCGTTGTCGTGGGTGCCATCCTTGCATCCTATGCCTTAGGTGGTGGATTCGCAGGTAAAGAAGATATTGGTCTCTATGCTATAGGTCTTGCTGCTGCTGCTATGCTCTCTATGACAGGTATCGTGGTCGCTATTGACTCCTATGGACCGGTTACAGACAATGCTGCTGGTATTGCCGAGATGTCACAGATGGATGAGAAGGTCCGTGGGACTGTTCTTGATCCGCTTGATGCAGTCGGAAATACAACAAAGGCAGTAACAAAGGGATATGCAATTACTTCAGCAGGGCTCTGTGCATTGGTTCTATTTGCTGAGTACTCACGTGAATTTCTGGCACATGGCATTGAGCTTCACTTTAAGCTTGCAAACCCGCTTGTTCTATCTGGGTTGTTTATAGGTGCTTTGCTACCATTCTATTATGGTTCAAGGCTTATGTTAGCAGTGGGTAAGGCAGCCGGAGGTGTTGTAGAAGAGG
Source organism: Nitrospirota bacterium (assembly GCA_040757475.1). Classification (GTDB taxonomy): domain Bacteria; phylum Nitrospirota; class Thermodesulfovibrionia; order Thermodesulfovibrionales; family SM23-35; genus JACRGU01. The sequence goes on along the minus strand of JBFLWW010000001.1, from coordinate 93,691 downwards.
TAAGACGCCAGTTCCGTGAAATAGCAGGCATTATGGAAGGCAAAGCCAAACCACAATATGGACAGTGTGTTGACATTGTTACAAAAGGTGCCATTAAAGAGATGATTATCCCGTCTCTACTTCCAGTAGCTTCGCCGGTTCTTGTGGGTTTCATCCTTGGGAAAGAGGCCCTTGGAGCTATGCTGATCGGGGTCATTCTTACAGGCCTCTTCTTAGCAATCGCGATGACGAGCGGAGGCGGTGCATGGGATAATGCAAAGAAGTTTATAGAGGAAGGCATGTATGGTGGAAAGAAGTCTGATGCGCACAAGGCTGCTGTTACAGGTGACACTGTCGGTGACCCGTATAAAGATACCGCAGGACCGGCAATGAACCCCATGATCAAGGTCGTTAATATTGTGGCGCTTTTGATTGTTCCTTTGCTGGTGTAAAGATTGGGCATCTAAAAAGGCCGATCCGGATACATCGGGATCGGCCTTTTTATTTGGTGTACTATCGGTTTTGTGATGGGCTATAATAAATCTAAAAGGAGGTGAAAAATAATGAAGAAGATAGCTCTTTTAGCCTGTCAAATGATTAGAATCAAAAATCTTTGCCCTGCAGATACGAAATGTCTGGTGGCACTAAACCGGAGAGAGGGCGAGTTCGAGAGGTATAAAGGCCAAGAAGTAGCGATAGTTGGAATAGTGGACTGCGGCGAATGTGAGGGGAATAGAAATAGGGCGGTGCTTAGTCTGGCTCTGCTCAAGGGACAGCTTGTAGCCTTAAATGAGTCTCTGGATGCCATTCATGCGGGGACGTGCCTCGTTAACTTTTGCCCAAGGAAGGATGACATCTTGAAGGCTGTGAAGGAGAAGGCAGGGATAGAGGTTATAGAAGGGGGTCATCAATATATTCCGCCTAAAATATTTTAGTGGCCACCAATAGCTCTGCCTGACCTTTTCTCCTGGGTTTCTCTCGAATCTATAACCTCCTAAAGGTTGCGGCTACATCCCTGACCATGGAATATTTATAAAAAAGAGGTGATTTTTATGATGATACAAGGAATTTCTCCCCTTTTTACCCTCATCATTGGGCTAATGATTGGGATAGGTTTTGTTTATTTTATACTGAGATTTAAAGGAATCAAGGTAGATAGACTTGATGAAAGGATGCTCTTGCTCAGACTACCCCTTTTAGGTACTTTAGATGTTGAAATACCGAGGACATACAAAGGTATATTTGTTAAGCATGTTTCAGAGATACTGGAAAAAATCAAATTCTTTCATAGCCTCATAGATTTTCAGACAATGCTGAGATACGCAAATGAATACAATATCAGCTACATAGGCATTGAGGGTGATATTGATGGAAAATGGAGTAAGGGCAAACTTGCCTACAATACCCTATCAAAGGGATGTAACGGAGGTTATGATGTCTATCTTAATCCGGAACTGGATCGCGAATCTGTATGTCAGAGTCTGAATAAGCAATTAGGGGTGGAAATTAAACCTGATGAGCTTTATACCTTTCTTTTCCTTCATGAAATAGGACATACAAGGAGGGCAGGGAACAAGTGCTACTTCACTGCTGTGGTAAATCATTCCTTATCAGGTGGTAGGAGGACTGTGCGTAGAAGGCGTGAGCTTAAGGCCCTCCATTCAGAGGTTGAAAAGTATGCTGATGATTTTGCCATTCAAGAACTCTTAAGATTAAGACAAGAAGGATTATTTCGAGATGCTAAATATGAGTGCAGTAGAGCCAACTAAACTTACCTTGAATACCAAAAGGTATTAAGACATGAAAATTGCGGTTAAAAATCCTATTGTGGAAATAGATGGTGATGAAATGGCCAGGGTCGTCTGGCATATGATCAAGAATAAGCTAATCCTCCCATTTTTGAAGGCCGATTTGCGTTATTATGATCTAAGTATCAAGCACCGTGATGACACTGATGACCTGGTTACTGTTGATGCAGCTAATGCAATCAAAGAATATGGCATTGGTGTTAAATGTGCAACCATAACTCCTGATGCTGCACGTGTAAAAGAATATAATCTCAAGCAACAGTGGAAGAGTCCTAATACTACAATTCGTTCAATCCTTGGCGGCACAGTCTTTCGTAAACCGATTATCCTTAAAAATATCCCTCCGGCAGTCCGCAGGTGGAAGAAACCGATAATTATCGGCCGCCATGCCTATGGTGATATATACAAAAATGTTGAGTACAAGGTATCAGAGCCTGGTAAGGCTGAACTGGTATTCACTCCGTCTGGCGAAGGTAAGAAGGTTTCTTTAATTGTCCATGAATTCAAGGGCCCTGGCGTAATCATGGGGATACATAATACTGAGGCATCAATCCGTAGTTTTGCAAAATCATGTATCAATTATGCCCTCAGTGAGAAGGTTGATCTCTGGTTTGGTACAAAGGATACCATCTCTAAAAAATATCATGCCTTTTTCAGGGATATTTTTGCAGAAGAAATTAGGGCTAATCAGGCTCGGTTTGATGCTGCTGGTATTAAATATCGTTATATGTTAATAGATGATGCAGTAGCCCAGATTACGAAAAGCGAGGGTGGTATGCTCTGGGCCTGTATGAACTATGACGGTGATGTAATGTCCGATATGGTTGCCTCAGGGTTCGGCAGCTTAGGGCTAATGACCTCAGTCCTGTTATCTCCTGATGGAAAATATGAGTATGAGGCAGCTCATGGCACTGTGATGCGGCATTATCGCGAGCACTTAAAAGGAAAGCCGACTTCTACCAACTCGGTTGCCTCTATCTTCGCATGGACCGGGGCAATTGCTAAGCGCGGGGAATTGGATGGCACTCCAGAAGTTGTAAAGTTTGCAAAAACCTTAGAAAAAGTTGTCACCGATACTATCGAAGGTGGTGTTATGACGAAAGACTTAAAACTGATTGCAGAGCCACCTGTGGAGAAATATGCACTTACCGAAGAATTTATTGATGTAGTTGCAGATAGACTTTTGCACTCTCTACATCAAGATTGATCTGTTGAATTAGTGCATCTGCATCGGGAAACTTTTTTTCATCCCGGATCCTGTGGATGAAATATAAGGTGATTTTTTCTCCATATATGTCTTCATTTAAGTCAAAGATATTGGCCTCAGTGGTGAGTATATCCTTGTCAAATGTAGGACGATACCCAATGTTAGCTATACCGCTATAGTGCTGGCCTCTGAGAGAGACCTTAACTGCATATACACCTCTGGCAGGGATTATTTCATGTTCTGGCACAATATTGGCAGTCGGGAATCCTAATGCCTTACCTCTTCCATCTCCCTGTATAACGGTCCCAGTGATAGCATAGGGTCTTCCTAATAACTTTGCAGCGTGTTCAATCTCACCATCTTTTAACAGGTCTCTTATCTTTGTGCTGCTTACAACCTCGTGGTTAACTGCTATATAATCAATCTCGTTTACCCTGAAACCTAACTCTACGCCGAGGGCCTTTAATCTTTCTATATTCCCCTCACGTCCTCTTCCAAAGCGGTAGTTGTGCCCGACGAAAATTTCCCTTACATTCAGGGAATCACATAAAATATCTTTTACAAACTCTCTTGGGCTTTTCGATGCAAATTCCAAGGTGAAGGGAATTTTTACAAGTACATCAACACCCATGTTTGTAAACATCGTTATCTTCTCTTCATAGATGCTTATTAGAGGTGGACATTTATCAGGTGCTAATATCTTTAGAGGATGGGGGTGAAAGGTCACTACTATGCTGGTTCCGCTGATCTCCTTTGCCCTGTCTATCACCATTTTTACAAGTGCCTGATGACCCAGGTGCAGACCATCGAAGTTTCCGAGTGTGATTATACTATCCCTGTATTTCCCTGAAATATTATTCGAGTCTGTTATCAATTCCATAATTATTTACCCCGCATATCTGTCATCTCTTTATAAATAGCATGGCCGATTGCAATCCCCATGTCTATGATTTCCGGACCATATTTTCTACCTGTCTGGGTCCGGAAGGTGTCCTTAATACTTTCTATATATTTTATGTTTCCTATGAAATTTTTATGTAATGTTTCTATTGGTATATTTGCTGAATTCAACATCAACCAGAGGGTGGTGGTGAAGTTATCAGGCCCCCACCTGAATTTATCCGCATCATAAAGTGAATCACTGATTAACCTATCTGTTTCGTCTTCAGATTCTAAGACCTCTTTAAATGCCTCATGATTTCTGATAGCAGCTACGATGTATCGTCTGTAGCGGTCTTCTATCTGAAAATCATTTAATACCCTTTTAGCTTCCTCGCTTCCAGCAATGGTATGGTCTTTTTCTTTGCGTTTTATATCATGCAGGAGTCCTGCTATCTGCACATAAATAATAAGCTCGTTGACTGTGCTGCTGTCCAGGTTATGAATTTTGCCCTCAACCTGTATGATGGTTCCTGCGTCAATTGCTACTGCCTCAGCATGGGCCAACCCGTGCCCTGGATCCATCAAAGATTCGTCGAGATAAGACCTGCATTTTTTCAGGATTGAATTTGTCCTTAGAGATTCAGAAGATACCTGCATCTCTTTTTTATGATTGGTATAAAAAGACGGTTCACCTAAGGCCTCAGAAATTCTAAGGGCCCTTTGTTTTAGCCTTGAGTAAGCCAGAACAGTCAATTATGTTATCTCCCTCTATTTTATAATAAGCCTTGAGACGCTATTGTTTCAAGGTTGTTTTACATAGATGCTGCTGATTTATCAAAAAGGTGTATATCGTGCGGAAATAGTTTTTGTAAAATTTGATATAATAATTAAATTCATAACTTCATATGATGTTCCAACTATTGAGAGGTATTCTCAGGTGAGACTAAAATTTATCATTATACTGATAGTTTTCTCGATTACATCTGGAGCTTTTGCAGGAGGCTATTTTGCAATTAGCAGGGGTATCCCATCTATTGAAGAGCTGAAGCAATATAAGCCAACAACAGGCACAAAGATATATGCTGATGACGATGTCCTTATAGGAGAGCTCAAGGTAGAAAAAGGTATATTCGTCCCGATAAATAGGATGCCAGAACACATGATAAATGCGGTAATTGCTGTTGAGGATTCAAGGTTCTGGAGACATAAAGGCATTGATTATCTTGCGATAATGAGGGCGATTATAAAGGATGTTCTTTATGTAGAGCTCAGGGAGGGTGGAAGCACAATAACCCAGCAGCTCGCAAAGGTGATCTTCCTTACTCCGGAGAAAACTCTAAAAAGAAAGCTAAGGGAGGCAGCTCTTGCGATAAAGATGGAAAAGAACCTTTCTAAGAAAGAGATTCTTGAGCTCTACCTGAACAAGGTCTATTTTGGCCATGGAGCATATGGTGTTGAGATGGCTTCGAGGATATATTTTGGAAAATCAGTAAAGGATATAACCCTGCCTGAGGCTGCACTCATTGCAGGTCTCATAAAGGCACCTTCATTATATTCTCCATATAACGACCTGACAAAGGCAAAAGAGAGGCAGCAGATTGTGCTTTCACGCATGGAGGAAGAGGGATTCATTAAAAAGTCTGAAAAAGAAAATGCATTGAAACAGCCTGTTTATCTTTCAAGTGTAAGGAAGGAGATAGAGGCAAATAACTACTTCATAGAATACATAAGAAAATATCTTGAAGAGAAGTATGGTGAAGAAACTGTATATAAAGAAGGGTTAAAGGTATATACAACATTGGATAGAAGGGGACAGTTGTTGGCAGCGAAGGCGCTACAGGAAGGGCTCAGGGAACTCGACAAAAGAAGAGGATGGCGCGGGCCATTAGAACATAAAAAAGATATAGATATTAAAAAAGAGCTGAAGAGTAAGGAGCTTACAACTATGGTTGTTACAAACCCAGGAGATATCTCTTCAGGACTTGTCCTAAAGGTCAGCAACAGGGAGGCCCTGATAAAGACAAGAGGCATTATAGGAAAACTTTCTATAGAGGATGCAAGATGGGCCTCAAATGTTATTAATCCAAAGAAGGGCACCCATAAGGTTTTGAAGGATTTTAAATTGACACAGATACTTAAATCAGGGGATATAGTGAAGGTGAGCATAAAAAGTATACGTGGCAGAGATGTCCGCCTTTCACTTGAGCAGGAACCGGATGTAGAGGGAGCAATAGTCGCTCTGGAGCCGAATACCGGATTCATCAGGGTGATTATTGGTGGATATGATTTTGTAAAGAGCGAGTTTAACAGGGCTGTATATGCAAAGCGTCAGCCAGGTTCTGCATTCAAGCCGATTATCTATGCATCTGCCATGGATCATGGTTTTACACCTGCGAGTATCATACAGGATGAGCCTGTGACATACCCTGGTGGCCCGAGGGGTGAATGGAGTCCTGAAAACTATGACCATAAATTTTACGGGCCAACACGCCTGAGAGAGGCATTAGCATATTCGAGAAATGTGGTCACAGTAAAATTGGTTGATGCAATCGGAGTAAATAGTGTGATAGAGTTTGCAAGGGCTATAGGATTTCAGGGAGAGATGCCGAGAGACCTCAGTATTGCTCTCGGTTCAATGAGCATTACTCCGATGGAACTGGCCTTATGTTACACTGTATTTGCGAGCAATGGTGTGAAGGTAAAACCTATTGCAATTAAATATATCACAGATTCAAAGGGAAGGGTTCTTGAAAGCAATGAACCAGAGTTGCAGCAGGTTATAAGCCCCCAGACTGCATTCCTGATAACCTCGATGATGGAGGATGTTGTGAAATACGGGACAGGGTGGAGGGCGAAGGAATTAGGCAGGCCTGTTGCCGGAAAGACAGGGACGACAAACGAATACAGAGATGCATGGTTTGTGGGCTATACTCTAGATTTGGTCTCTGCTGTCTGGGTTGGTTTTGATGATATGAGACCTCTTGGCCCTCAGGAGACAGGTGCACGTGCAGCATCTCCTATCTGGGTGTCTTTCATGAAGAATGTCCTGAATGGAGAGCCTGAAGAATTTTCTTTCCCTGATGGTATAGTCACTTATCCAATAGACCCTGCAACAGGGCTTTTAGCGAGGAATGAGGCAGGTGCTGTAAAGGAGTATTTCAAGGAAGGGACACAGCCGAAACAATATTCTTCGTCTTCTTCAACTATGGAGAGGAAGGAACCCTCAGACCTTAACTTTGATTAGGAGGGGCGGTGTTAAATCCTGCAATCTTCAGACAGTATGATATAAGAGGGATATGGGGAAGGGACCTCACAGAAGAGGTTATAGAAAAGATAGGCAGGGCATTTGCAGTTTATCTGAGGGCCGCCCTCAAAAAAGAAAAAATAAAGGTGAGCATTGGAAGGGATGTGCGACTGAGTTCTCCTGCTATACTTGAAGCATTGTCGCATGGGCTCCTTGTTAGCGGAATTGATGTTGTAGATATTGGCATATGCCCAACTCCTCTTCAGTACTTCTCTCTATTCCATCTCCCTGTTGACGGTGGAGTGATGATTACAGGAAGCCACAACCCTCCTGAATTCAATGGCATGAAACTCAGTGTAGGCAAAGAAACCCTTTATGGAGAAAAGATACAGGATGTAAAGAGGATAGTGGAACAGGGTGATTTTACTCAGGGGAGAGGGACAACCGAAGTATATGAGATAATCCCAAAATATATAGGACACCTTAAGAGAAATTTCTCTCAATTTGACAGGATAAAGGTTGTAATTGACGCGGGTAATGGCACAGCCGGCCTTCTGGCACCGCAACTAATGAAGGACTTAGGCTGCGAGGTGATAGAGCTTTATTGCGAACCCGATGGAAATTTTCCAAACCACCATCCTGACCCTACAGTAATGGATAATATAAAAGACCTTATTGCAAATGTATCAGCTCATGGTGCAGACCTCGGAATCGGCTATGATGGAGATGCTGACAGGATTGGTGTTGTTGATAGGGATGGTGATGTGGTATGGGGAGACAGGCTGATGATTATATTTGCAAGGGACATCATTGAAACTCAAAGCCTAAAGCTCAAAGCTCAAAGCTCAAAACCCCCAACATTTGTGGGTGAGGTGAAATGTTCTCAGGTAATGTATGATGAGATACGAAGGCTCGGAGGGAATCCCATTATGTGGAAGGCAGGACACTCACTCATAAAAAGTAAGATGAAAGAGGCAGGCGCACTGCTTGGTGGAGAGATGAGCGGCCATATATTCTTCTCTGACAGGTATTTCGGATACGATGACGCTATATATGCGAGCTTGAGGCTTCTTGAGATACTTGCAAAGAACGGAAGACCCTATTCCATAAAGCGGCTCCTCGCAGATATCCCCAAGAGTGTGTCAACACCTGAGATAAGATTTGAATGCCCAGATGAGATAAAGTTCAAGATAGTTGATAAGACAAAAGAGGCATTCAGGGACTACCCTCTTAATGATATTGACGGTATAAGGATTAAGTTTGATAAAGGATGGGCACTTATTAGGGCTTCAAACACCCAGCCTGCGCTTGTGATGAGGTTCGAGGCAAAAGACGAAGAATCTCTCAGGGAAATAAAAGAGTTTGTCGAAGGGAAACTCAATGCTGTGATAGCAGCGTTTAATTAACACTTTTCTTGATAATCTTGGATAAGAATACAACGCAGTCCTCACATATCCTGCCTGATTCCCTCTGGCATATTATTCTGTTCAGTTCCCAGCATGGCTTTGTTCTGTCTATATATGCAGAGCACTTATTTCTTCTCTCCTCTGAACACTCTGTTATCTCCCAACATGGCGCATAATCAAGCAGCTTCTTTATGCCTTCAATGCTGATCTTTCTGTTATGTATCAGGTCTCTCAGACATCTAAGCCACTTTATGTCATTCTCAGAATAAAATCTGTTTTTATTCCTCCGGGCTGGTTTTAGCAGGCCGTGCTTTTCATAAAGGCGAAGCGTCTGGTCAGTTGTACCTATAAGTTCTGCTACAATCCCTATGGGATAAAGAGGCATGTCCTTTTTTTCTTCTTCAGTAAATTCCCTTTTCATTCTTTCTTTTTTCATTATTTCACCTACCTTGAATTCTCTTATTAATTCTGATTATTAAACTCCCTTTTTAAAAAATACAGTAACTTATTTTTCTTTCTTGACTTTTCAGGGGAGCTTATGTAATATATTTTTGATTTTTTCTCTAAGGAGGCACCTATGGCTGTGGAAGCTTTGCACGAGACACTTTTAATGGATGCCATTATTAATCCTGAGGTAATACCGCACAATGTGAGCCATGCCTTTCTTGCATCGGCAATCTTAATAATTACAGCACTTGTTATAAGAGGCTCTCTCCGACTGATACCGAAAGGCATCCAGAATTTTATCGAGACAATAGTTGAGGCAATGTTGAAATTGGTGGAGGATAATATAGGTCACCACTGGGGCAGAACGCTTTTTCCTTTTATCTGCACGATATTTATGTTTATACTCCTCTGTAATCTCATGGGTCTGGTACCAGGATTCACTGCAGCAACTGCTAATGTAAATACAAATGCAGCTATGGCGGTACCGGTCTTTCTTTTATATCAATTTTTCGGATTTAGGGCTCATGGTATTAAGTACATAAATCATTATCTTGGGCCGATACGTTCTTTGCCAGCTCTTCCACTTATGATAATGATGTTTTTTATAGAACTTATTGGCCACTTCGCAAGGCCCCTGACCCTTACAGTACGGTTATTTGGCAATATGACAGCAAAACATATACTACTTCTCGTTCTTGCAATGCTTGCCCCATGGATTATCCCAACCACAATTTTAGCACTCGGTCTCCTTGTCAGCGTTGTTCAGGCCTTTGTCTTTACACTTTTGTCTACACTTTATTTTGCCGGTGCCGTTGAAGAGGCACATTAATTAATTTCTTTAATGAAAGGAGGAAGTAAGGAGCATGAAGAAAACCATGGTTGCACTTCTACTCAGCCTTGTACTTCTGTTGGTATTAGCGCCTATTGCTTTTGCTGAGGAGGCAGCTGCCGGGAAAGGGTCAAATATCTGGTACTATGCAATGGCTGCACTTGCCGCCGGTCTTGGAGTTGGAGTTGGTGCCTTGGGCTGTGGCATTGGTCAGGGTGTTGCTACAAGCAAGGCATGTGAGGGAATAGCCAGGAATCCAGGTGCATCAGGTAAGGTCACGACATCCCTTATTATTGGTCTTGCCATGATAGAGTCACTCACAATCTACGCCCTCGTTGTTGCGCTTATCATCCTCTTTGTAAATCCTTTCGGGAAACTCCTCGGTTAAGGACGCATAATACTTTATGTCCTTTAAGGGGGCAGGAATACTGTCCCCCTTTTTAATTTCCCCCTGATTCCTCCACGGAAACCCGATAAACTAAGTAAACTGAGCAAACTCAATGACTCAAAAGTTAGAGAGCTTGAAAAATAAACTAATAATTGACTACAATTAGCAGCTAAATTTTTGTGGAGGGAAAGCATGGCTAATACAGTGGAAATAAGATGGCATGGAAGGGGAGGCCAGGGAACTGTGACAGCTGCCAAGGTTTTAGCAGATGCCTGTTTAAGTGGAGGTAGATATGTCCAGGCATTCCCTGAATATGGTCCTGAGAGGGCTGGAGCACCACTCAGGGCATACAACAGAATAAGTTCAAAGGAGCTCAGGATGCACTGCCCTGTCCTTCAGCCACAAGTTGTCAGTGTTGTTGATGCCACATTACTCGATAGCATTGATGTTACTGAGGGCGCTACAGAGGATGCAATATTTGTCGTAAACACCTTAAAAGACCCAGAGGAAATAAGGGCAAGGCTTAATGCAAAACCGCGACAGAAGGTTTTTACGGTTGATGCAACAAAGATAGCTATGGAGTGTATCGGAAGGGCATTACCAAATGCTCCTATGCTCGGTGCTGTATGTAAGGTGACCGGCCTTGTAAGCCTTGAGTACCTCCTCGAGGATGTCAGAAAAAGCTTTGGTAAGAAGTTTTCTCAGAAGATAATAGACGGCAATCTCGAGGCAACAAGGCGCGGATATGGGGAGGTAAAGGAAGGATGAGACTAAAAGGATGGAGAGAGCTTACACCAGGGGCTGTAATATTGGAGCCAGGGAATGCTGTCGAGTTCAAGACAGGCTCATGGAGGGCCTTCAGGCCCGTATGGAAGGAAGAAAATTGTATACAGTGTCTTTTTTGCTGGCTTTATTGTCCTGATATGGCGGTTATAGTAAAAGATGGGAAAAGAACAGATTTTAATTATGACTACTGTAAAGGGTGCGGTATATGTGCCCTTGAATGTCTTGGGAAAAAGGGCAAAAAAGCAATCGTTATGGTAGAGGAATCAGTATAAAAGGGGGATTTCATAAGGGGGACAACGTCCCCCATTACGCCCCAGAGGAGGGCAAATAATGGCGAAGATTGTAGCTGTAACTGGAAATGAGGCAGTAGCAGAGGCATTAAGACAGATAAATCCAGATGTCTGTGCTGCATACCCAATTACCCCACAGACAGACCTGATGCAAAGGTTCTCGAGCTTTGTATCTGACGGAAAGGTTGATACAGAACTGATACTTGTTGAGAGTGAGCATAGCGCGATGAGTGCATGTATTGGAGCTGCAGCTGGTGGTGGAAGGGTTGCAACAGCCACATGTGGCCCAGGGCTTGCACTTATGTGGGAGATGCTCTTTGTTGCCTCTGGCATGAGACTCCCGATAGTTATGCCTGTTGTGAACAGGTCACTCTCTGCACCTCTTAATATTCATGGAGACCATTCTGATGCAATGGGTGCGAGGGACTCTGGCTGGATACAGCTATGGTCTGAGAATGCACAGGAGGCATATGATAATACCATACAGGCATTCAGGATTGCAGAGCATATGGATATAAGGCTTCCTGTAATGATATGTCTGGATGGCTTTATAATAAGCCATTCAATAGAGAGGATAGAGTATCTGGAGGATGATGGGGTCAAAAACTTTGTCGGTGAATATAAGTCTTTAAATCCACTCTTGGATTTAGAACATCCAAAAAGCATGGGGCCATTGATACTTCCAGACCTTTATCACGAATTCAAGCGTGCTCAGCACGAGGTAATGACGAAGGTTAAAGATGTAGTCCTCGATGTTGCAACAGAATTCGAAAAGATAAGCGGAAGGAGATATGGTCTTTTTGAGACATACGGGCTCGACGATGCAGAGATAGCCATTGTGATATTAAACTCTGCTGCTGGGACCTCGAAGGATGTTATAGATGAATTTAGAGATATGGGTATTAAGGCAGGGCTTTTAAAACCAAGACTCTTCAGACCATTTCCCTATGAAGAGGTTGGTGATGTCTTAAAACATCTCAAGGCAATCTGTGTCCTTGACAGGGCAGACTCCTTTGGCGCTTATGGTCCTCTTTTTATGGAGGTCAGTTCTGCCCTCTATCCCTTCAAAGAAAGGCCGACAATGATAAATAAGATATACGGTCTGGGTGGTAGGGATTTCCTGCCTCAGCATGCAGAGCAGGTCTTATCAGAGCTTGTAGAGATAGTAAAGACAGGAAAAGTAAAAACCTTTAAGGAATATATTGGTGTGAGAGAGTAATAAAAATGTAAAATGCAAAAATCAAAATGCAAAATTAAGGAACTCCATAATTTTGATTTTTTAATATTTGATTTTTGATTTTAAGGAGATAAAATGGCAACAGGGCTAAGATTAAAGGAACTCTCAAAAAAGGAAGAGCTCTTCACACATGGTCACAGACTTTGTGCGGGATGTGGCGCACCGATTATCGTAAAGATGGTTCTCCTCGCATCAGAGTATCCAGTAGTAGCATGTTCTTCAACAGGATGCCTTGAAGTCTCATCCTGTATTTCAGAGTATACAGCATGGAAAATTCCTTGGATACACAGTGCATTTGAAAATGCTGCCGCAACGATTGCAGGGGTAGAATCAATGTATAAGGTATTGAAAAAGAAGGGCAAGGTAGACAAAGAGATAAAGTTTGTGACCTTCTGCGGCGATGGTGGAACCTATGATATAGGACTTCAGAGTCTGTCAGGGGCGATGGAGCGCGGACATGATATGCTTTATATCTGTTATGACAACGGTGCGTATATGAATACAGGGATCCAGCGCTCAAGTGCAACCCCCCTTGGGGCAGATACTACAACAAGCCCTGCCGGTTCTGTAGTTCCGGGGAAGCTGCAGCAGAGGAAAGACCTTACAAAAATTATGGCAGCACATAATATCCCATATACAGCGCAGGCATCTCCGAGTCACTGGCTGGATCTTATGAAAAAGGTGAGAAAGGCGCTTGAGATAAATGGTCCAAAGTTTATGAATATACTCTCGCCCTGTAATCGTGGATGGAGGTCGAGGACTGATGACGCCATAATGCTGAGTAGGCTTGCAGTGGAGACATGTTACTGGCCGCTCTATGAGGTCGAAGATGGGGTTGCAAGGATAACATTTAAGCCAAAGGAGAAAAAGCCCATTGTAGATTTTCTTAAACCACAGGGAAGATTCAAACACCTTTTCAACCCTGAAAATAAATGGATAATAAAAAAGTTTCAGGAGATGGTTGATAAGGAATGGGAATTACTGTTGAGCGAAGAGCAAAGAGGGAAGGGTGTGTGAAGATCCTTGTGACAGGCGGGGCAGGGTATATTGGAAGCCATGTGGTAAAGGCCCTCGGCGAAAAAGGGTATGATGTAGTTGTCTATGATAATCTTTCATACGGCCATGAATGGGCTGTGCTTTACGGAAAGCTGATTAAAGGTGACTTATCAGACACTGAACTTTTATCCGTTGTATTTAAGTCAGAAAGATTTGATGCAGTTATGCATTTTGCTGCATTCGTTGTTGTGGATGAGTCTGTAAGAGAGCCGATTAAATATTACAGAAATAATTTTGTAAATACCCTCAATCTTATAGAGGCATGTATAAAGTATAATGTAAAAAGATTTATATTTTCATCGTCTGCAGCAGTGTATGGAATCCCTGAAAAAATCCCTGTTACAGAGGATGCCCCTCTGCTTCCTGTAAATCCCTATGGTTCATCAAAGGTGATGGTCGAACAGGTGCTCAAGGATATTACTGTTTCATCTGACTTCAGGTATGTGTCCCTCAGGTACTTCAATGTTGCCGGTGCAGACCCTCTTTCAAGGATAGGACAGTATAGGGCAGACGCAACCCATCTTATCACTGTCTCGCTGAGGACAGCCCTCAGGAAAAGAGACCACCTTGATATATTCGGCACAGACTATGATACACCTGATGGTACATGCATAAGGGATTACATTCATGTGGACGATCTGTCTGACGCACACGTACTTGCCCTTGAATATCTCTCATCAGAAGGCAGGAGTGTAATATATAACTGTGGATATGGCTATGGTTATTCTGTCAGAGAGGTGGTTGAGAAAGTGAAAAAGGTTACAGGAGTTGATTTCCCTGTTAGACCTGTCGGCAGGAGGATAGGAGACCCTCCTGCCCTGATTGCAGATTCTTCAAGGCTCAGAAAAGAACTCAGCTGGAAACCCAGATATGATGACCTCGAATATATTATCAGGACCGCATGGGAATGGGAGAAGAAAGTGAACAGTCTGAATTAAAGAAGGAGATAGCGATAAAAAGGTTGGTAGGCGATGTAGGTTTCGAACCTACGACCTCTGCCGTGTGAAGGCAGCGCTCTCCCACTGAGCTAATCGCCCAACCGCATCTCAAACCCTTCCAACGCAGAAATATTTAAATCCGAGTTCCTTCAGCTTCGCTGGCTCGTATATATTTCTCAGATCAAAAAAGTAAGGTTGTCTCAACAGTCTTTTAATCCTTTCTAAGTCGAGGTTCCTGAATTGGTTCCATTCGGTCACAATCATGAGTGCATCAACACCCCTGACCGCATCATATGAGTCCCTGCAATATCTAATCTCAGGTAATACTGCCTTAAGACGGCTCATTGCCGCAGGGTCATATGCTCTAATCCTTGCCCCGGACTCTAAAAGCTTTTTGATTATATAAATAGAGGGTGCATCTCTGATATCGTCAGTATTCGGCTTAAAAGAAAGACCGAGGACAGCAATAGTCTTACCTTTAAGCTCTCCCATAGCCGTCCTGACCTTATCAATCATAAACTCTCTTTGCCTCTCATTAGCCTTTACTGCTGCATTAATAACATTGAGTTCAACTCTGTGTTTTTCTGCAATGTTGATGATAGCCTTTGTATCTTTTGGAAAGCATGAGCCGCCATAGCCAGGGCCAGGGTGGAGAAATTTTGCACCTATCCTCTGGTCAAGTCCCATGCCCTTTGCTACCGTATGGACATCAGCTCCCACCTTCTCACAAAGGTTTGCAATCTCATTGATAAAAGAAATCTTTGTTGCTAAAAACGAATTGGATGCATACTTTATCAATTCTGCTGTCTCCATATTAGTTATAACAAACGGCGTCTCGATAAGATAAAGAGGTTTATAAAGGTCTTTCATTATTGCTATTGCCTGTTGACTCTTTGCACCTATAATGACCCTGTTTGGCCTCATAAAGTCTTCTATTGCAGAGCCTTCCCTGAGAAACTCCGGGTTTGAGACAATATCAAAATCCACCTGTTCTTTAAGATTTCTGGATATTATCTCCCTCAGCTTCTGGCCTGTCCCGACAGGTACTGTGCTTTTTGTGACGATTACTTTATATCCGTCTAAATGGGAAGCTATCTCCTTAGCCACAGCTTCTATATATTTCAGATCAGCAGAGCCATTACCCCTCGGTGGTGTACCAACAGCTATGAATATCACCAGGGAAGAATCAACAGCATCCGCAATCTTTGTAGTAAAATTCAGGCGGCCTTGTTTTATATTTCTCCTTACGAGGTCCTCAAGCCCCGGCTCATAAAAAGAAACAATACCCTTATTTAGAAATTTTATCTTCTTTTCATCCTTATCAACACATGTTACAAAGACACCAAACTCTGCAAAACAGGCTCCTGTTACAAGACCGACATAGCCAGTACCGATTATCCCTATATGCACAGCGACCTCCCTTCATTATTCCCTATGTATAAAACTATCAGGTTAGATAGGGAAGGCTGGTGAAGAATTTTTATACGACACCTTAAAGTAAAACCCTTTGAGGCGTAAACGAATAAACCTTTAATCTTTAAGGCACTTACGATTGCCATATTAATAATCCTGTCGATTATAAAAATTCTGAGACAGCCTTTCCTATCTCTATTTTTCGGTTCCCTTAGAGCACTCCCACACCTTTATATATTTCAGAAAAGTATAATAACTGTAAAGCACGGATAGTATCAATCCGTGAACCCCATCCAGAAAACCCCGCCTGAGAAAAAACATTTTTAAAAATGTAAATAAAGGACGTAGTACGAGTGAAAATACACCGGGTATAGAGTCTCTCACCTTCATCTCCTCTGCCGATAGTGTTGAATAATTTTCCATCTTCTGTAAAAAATCAGAGATAGTCCTGCAGGTATAATGCTCCACAGGGTTCTTGAGATATCCTAACCTGCCTTTTACAATAACCTTCTCATGAACCTCACGATCTTCAATAAATGCTGTGTCTTTCCTGAAAAGCCTCAGGGTGTAATCCGGCCACCATCCGCTGTGTCTGATCCATTTTCCGAGGAAAAAGTTTTTCCTGGGTATATAAAAACCATTACACACTGTGTTTTTCAGGATTTCAGTAATCTCATCTCTCAGCGCTGGTGTAACCCTTTCATCAGCATCGAGAATTAACACCCATGGGCCTTTTGCTATGTCCACAGCCATCTGTTTCTGTCTTGCATATCCCTGCCATTCTTTCTGAAATACCCTGTCTGTATATCTCCTGCAGATCTCAACTGTTTTATCTGAACTGAAGGAATCTATGACCACGATCTCTGCAGCATCTTTGACGCTTTCAATCGAATTACCAATATTAATCTCTTCATCTTTTGTAATAATGGCAACAGACAGGGGTATCAATAGTCTCCTCCTACAAGAGTTGCCACCACAGAGCCTACAACTATCTTTGTCTTCATTCTTACTGGTATGCGCCTTTTATCATCTGTAAGCCAGATAAGTATATCACCTTTTCTGTGAAAGATGCCTTCTGATTTCATAATGGGTTTTACGAGTATTGTATCGAAAACCCCGGTAGGAAGCTCCAGCCGCTCTTTTTTCAGAACCTTAATCTCTACATTCCACACCTTCTTGCTGTCAAAAATAGTCATATAAACAGGCTTTCCTACCTCAAGTTGAAGTGTTCTAAGATAATAAAAACTTGATACTGGGTCAAAGATAAAAAAAGGTATGTCGAATTCTTGTTTTTCATTAGTAAGGTAGTCTATATATGTGGCTTTACCAATGTCTTGCTTAAAAATGACCTCCTTATCTCTTCTATGTCTGCCTTCTCTTATCTTGAGCCTGTAGTTTAATGGTTGGCCGATAAATGATGATTCATTTTTTATCAGAGTACTTTCTACCCTGTCATCTACTGTATAAAATACAGAGATCCATTTTGCTGATCGTGCAGTCGAAACAATCCTTATCTTATTTCCATCGTTTATTATCTCGAGGGATGCTGTCCCGGCCCTGATACCTTTCCATGTAAGATCATATTCAAATTTCTCAGGTATGTTGAAGGGTGTGGCAATGGGTGTATGTATGAAAAATTCAAAAATAAAAATTAAAAATGCAAAATTAAGGAAAAATGTATTTTTGAATTTTGAATTGTAATTTTTCATTTTGCTCTTTAAATTTTTTTTATATCTCTTCCCGTCACTCGTTACTCTCTTTATGTTATATTAATCCATGCTTGTTATTCCTGCAATAGATTTAAAAGATGGGCAGTGTGTCAGGCTTCTTCAGGGGAGGAAAGAGGCAGTGACAGTTTATTCAAATGACCCTGCAGCAATGGCTAAACAGTGGGAATCTTTAGGGGCAGAATTGCTTCATATTATTGATCTTGATGGTGCCCTTACAGGCAGCCAGAAGAATCTGAATACAATAATCAGGATAAGAGAATCTGTAACAATCGGCATTGAGGTTGGCGGCGGTATAAGGGATATAAAAAAGATTGATAGCCTTATTGAGACAGGTATAAACAGGGTTATACTCGGAACTGTAGCAGTAAATAATCCTGATATTGTCAAAATGGCCTGTGACAGGTATCCAGGCAAGATACTGGTTGGTATAGATGCACGGGGAGGGAAGGTTGCAGTAAAAGGATGGGAAGAGGTGACATCTGTTGATGCAAAAGGGCTTGCGAGGTCAGTAGAGGCATCAGGTGCTGCAGGGATAATCTATACAGACATATCGAGAGATGGTATGCTCACAGGGCCAAATATCAGGACAATACAGGAGATAGTTCAGGCTGTCAATATCCCGGTAATCGCATCAGGTGGTGTCTCATCCACTGAGGATATAAAAAATCTGATGAAGATAAAGAACCTCTGGGGTGTGATAACAGGGAAAGCAATCTATTCAGGGGCGTTAGATTTAAGAGAAGCAATAAGGATAGCAAATGCTTGCTAAAAGAATAATTCCCTGTCTTGATGTAAAAGATGGGCGTGTTGTTAAAGGTGTAAGTTTTGTCAATCTAAGGGATGCAGGAGACCCTGTTGAGAATGCAAAATTCTATGATGAGCAAGGAGCTGATGAACTTATCTTCCTTGATATTACAGCATCTCATGAAAAAAGAAAAATTATACTTGATGTGGTAGAAAAAACAGCAAATGATGTATTCATGCCCCTCACTGTTGGTGGAGGTATAAAGACCCTTGATGACATTAGAGACCTGCTTAATGCAGGGTGTGATAAAGTTTCTACAAATACCGCTGCTGTAAAAGACCCATATTTTATTAGCAGAGCAGCAGAGAGGTTTGGCAGTCAGTGTATTGTAGTCGCCATCGATGCAAGGAGGGTGTACACCCATATGCCTGATGCAACAGGTGAAGACTGGTTTGATGATCCCTCACTAAAGGATGTCCGTCTTAAACTACGAGCCGATGATCTGACTTGGGCAATCTCGACACATGGGGGGAGGAAGATGAAGCTCATAGATGCGGTAAAATGGGCAAGATTGATGCAAAAACTTGGGGCAGGTGAGATTATGCTTACGAGTATGGATAAGGATGGTACTAAGGATGGCTATGACATCGAACTTACAAGGGCAATTTCCGAGACTGTATCTATTCCTGTCATTGCCTCTGGTGGAGTGGGCAATCTTGAACATCTCTATGAAGGTCTTGTCTATGGTAAGGCAGATGCAGTCCTTGCAGCATCAATATTCCATTACAGGGAATATACTGTTAGAGAGGCAAAAGAATATCTGAAGTTAAGGGGAGTTCCTGTAAGGCTGTAACCCTCTCTTTCCTCTCTATCCTGTAGACTGCGATCATGTTATCATCTGCAGGTGGAACCCTTAGTATATATGAATTACCTCCATTAATAACGGTCACAGCCACTTCAGAGAGATTCTTTGCATCAGAATACCTTGCACATAGAGATGCTGCGAGAGATAAAAAATTTTCTGCCCTTTCCCCTGACAACAATGTTATTGGACTTCCAGCATTCTCTACTTTAAGCAGATAATCGTATCCGTCAGAAAGAGACTCTATTCTGCTGTTTTCTTCCTTATCTCTGCCAATAATTACTTTACACGAAGGGGACACCCTGAAATGCCTTCCAACCCTCAATAAGTGTAATTCATTCAGAGAGGGGTTAGGATTATGTCGCAGGAGGTCACTCAGTCTATATGAATAATTAGGGTCTGTTAGGAGGCATCCGCCTGCAGGTGCGGGATAATCCGTAAGCCCGAATTCCCTCGCAAGGGCCATCTGTGGCCTTCTTGATCGTCCGCTGAAGTCATAGAGCATTTCCCTGTTAATAATTCCTCTGGCCTCAGGGATTGTAACCTTCAAGAGTTTTGCACTGAGTGGCCTCAACACATAACCAGTAACCCCTGTCTCTCTGTCAATAACATTAAATGTATCTCTCCTCTGACTCATCGGTCTCTGGCCAAGCACTTCTCCTGTCACAATAAAATCCGCTCCTGCCATCTCCATAAATTCTCTTGCCTCTTTGAGCATAAGGATTCTGCAATCTATGCATGGATTCATATTCTTACCATGGCCAAATTCAGGATTCTTTACTATCTCTATGAATTTATCCGATAAGTGGCAGAGTTTAACCTCAAAACCGAATTTCTCTGCGACAGGAAAAGGGTTTTTCGAGCATGAAGACCTGTCAGATATATCACACCCGAAATATGTCAGGAATGTTATTGCCTTGACCTCGATGTCCTGCTTTAAAACTGTGAGAATTGCAAGTGTGCTATCAAGACCGCCTGAGAATAATGCTACTGCCCTTACCATATAATATAAATTAAATTCCAATAACCAAATTACAATAACCAATGATGCAATCACCCAGTAATGTTTGGTATTGGTACTTGGTTATTATTTGATTATTGGTGCTTGGAATTTGGTTATTATCACGTTGTTCAGAGCGCCTGTATTAATTTACCACGATTTAATCTCAATGACCTGCGCAATTGTTCCTTTGTTGCTACTGCTGTGCCAACCTCAGCTACAACTATACCTGCTGCATGATTTGCGATAACTGCTGCCTCTTCCATGCGCGCACCTGCTGCATATGCGAGAGTAAAAGCTGCTATTACTGTATCTCCTGCACCAGTAACATCATATACATTTCTCGCCACGGTAGGTATATGCACTATATTCTTCTTCTCGAAAAGGCTCATGCCATGTTCACCACGTGTAATAAGTACAGCATTACATGAGATTTTTCTTAAAAGTGCCCTGCCTGCATTTATAAGAGATTTCTCGTCTTTAATTTCTATGCCTGAAGCAGCATATGCCTCCATGACATTAGGTGTAATAAGTGAAACATTCTTGTAATAGTGAAAATGGCCAATCTTTGGGTCAACCGAGACAAAGATTTTTTCCTTCTTAGAAAGTTTTACTATCTCTTTCACCAGTTCAGATGACACAACACCCTTCTTGTAATCAGATATAATCACTGCATCATGGTTTGACATCACCTTGCTTATGTAATCCATGAGCCCCCTGAGAATCTTCCCATCAACCTTAGCTTTATCTTCCCTGTCAAATCTTACTACCTGCTGATTATGTGCTATTACCCTTGTCTTGACTGTTGTGGGTCTTGAGCACCGAAAGACACCCCCACATTGTATCCCCTTCTCCTCCAGTATATTCGTCAAGACCTCCCCAGCCCTATCATTGCCTGCTACACCAACTATTGTTACATGACCTCCGAGGGCTATTATGTTGTTTGCGACATTGGAGGCCCCTCCAAGAAGAAAGTTTTCGTCTGTAACCTCAACAACAGGGACAGGGGCTTCTGGAGATATCCTGTTTACCTTTCCCCATATATAACGGTCGAGGATTAAATCTCCGATGACAAGTATCTTCTTCTTTTCAAATTCTTTCAGAATCTTCCTGTAATTCATAATGAGTAAAATAAAATACCGCTCAGGAAAAAATCAATTAATACAGTGCAAAGCCCTTAGAATAAATACTGAATCATTGTTCTGAATCTATTATCATGCTGGTCATTAATCATGCCCACACCAACCGGGGTTAAATTCCTCACCAGATAACTGTAATCTACAAAGAGCTTAAGGTTGTGAGCGGTAAAGTAGTAGTTTAAACCAATTGTGTATTCCTTGAGATTATCCTCAATAGCATTGTAGCTTCCATCATTAACACTCACCAGCCCGAGACCCGAAGCAAGAGATTTCTCCTGCGTGTTATCTTTAATGCGCTCTACATATGCATACCTAACTACCATCTCTAATTTCTTTGGTATGAAGAAATAGCCAACATTAGTCCTGTAGCCGAATCTATCCCATGTATGCCCACCTGTCCTTTTCTGCTTCAAACGCTCATAGCCATATTCAGCATCCAGAGAAAATCCCATGTACCTGAATAGACCTGCCAGATTATAACCAGTCCCCTCAATACCATAAGTGGCTGTTACCTCATCCCCATAGCCATCTGTAGGTGGTGTGTCAGTAGTGCTTCGATATTTGGTCAACCTATCTACATACTGCACACCAGAGACAAGCAGACAGAGTTTTGGGTCTTTGCTGTAATCTATGTCGCCCTGCTGGGTTAGATTATATTTCCCGAATGGATTTATAGAGATTCTACCTACATAAAGAGGGTTATTATCAATACTGACACTGCCCTTTGTGTTTCTGCCGTTATAAATACCGGCCCAGTATTGTAAAAATCCATCCTGACCGAAGATATTTATGTCACCCTGTAGTTGAATACCCTGTGACCTGAAGAGATTAAAACCACCAACAGGATATTTTGTAACACTATCTTCATTGCTCACCTGAAAATTTGCATTACCACCAGGCCATTTTCTGCTGTCTTCTTTGCCGTCCACATCTGTCTCCCCTGAGAAGATAGTTCTTTCTACTCCATTAAGCTGGCTTGCAGATTGCCAGAATTCCAAGCTGTATGGGTGCTTGGCACGGCCAACCTGAATCTGGGCATAAGGATATTTTTTCCATGTCACATATGCATCATGCAGGTTAACAGCGCCAACAGGCTCTAACTGGATATGGAAATAATATGTCCAGTCTTTATTTAGAGCATTACCTGAGAAAAAGACCCTGGCACGCCGCATAAAGAAATTACTCCAGTTCTCGTTGTTGGTATTAACCTTCCTGTCAAAATCCAGATAGGTGTAACGAAACTGGATAAACAGATTGGTTTTTAAGGTGAAATTTTCATCAGGGGTCTTTATATAGAAGCCCTTATCATATCCGGCCTGTAATACCTTCTTCTCTGTTTCTGCAACCTTCTTTTCAGTCTCTTTTGTTTTTATCTCGCTTTCAGTCTGCTTTTTTTCTAACTCCTCAATCCGTTTTAGAAGTTTTTTTACCTCTTCTTTAAGCTGTTCTATCTCTGTGGATGGGTCTGCTGCCATGGCAGGTAAAATCCATACCCCTAAGAGAAAAATCAAAATAAAAAAAGAACCCCATCCCTTTTTCATAAATTATTTTCTCCTATTTGAGTGCAATAAAATTGCGTTAATATATCATGATTTAGATAAATTGTAAAACAGAGATTTAGACAAATGAGTCCTGTTGTGCTAAATTTTAGGAGCATAAACTTATATTTTGTGATATAAAAATCTTCGTGAGGTTTAACATTATCAAGACAGATGGGAATGCACGTGTATGTCAAATAGAGACATATAGGGGTGTAATAAACACTCCTGCCTTTATTCCTCTCGGGACGCAGGGCACAGTCAAGGCCATGTCCCCTGATGAATTGAAAGACCTGGGTGTTGAGATAATACTGTGTAATACTTATCACCTTTATCTGAGGCCAGGGCATGAAACAGTTTCGTCTCTTGGAGGAATTCATCAATTCATGAACTGGGATCGAACTATACTTTCAGATAGTGGTGGTTTTCAGGTCTTCAGTCTATCTGCCCTGAGGAAGATAGAGGAAAATGGTGTATATTTTAAATCACATCTTGATGGCTCAATGCATTTTATTGGACCTAAAGAGGCGATGGAAATTCAGTCTTTACTCGGTTCTGATATAGCAATGACATTTGATGAATGTACCCCATATCCGTCATCTTACGAATATGCACTAAAATCTCTTGAGCGGACTACAATGTGGGCTGCCAGTTGTAAAGAGGTCTCCAAAAAATCGCAAGATTTTTTGGAGCACAGGCAGGCATTATTCGGAATTATTCAGGGCAGTACCTTCAAAGACTTGCGTAGAAGAAGTGCAGAAGAGATTATCAATATCGGATTTGATGGCTATGCTGTGGGAGGGCTCAGTGTTGGTGAACCTAAAGAAGAAATGCATGAAATGATAGCCTTCACAGCACCTCTTCTTCCTGCTGACAAACCGAGGTATCTCATGGGTATAGGAGACCTTAAAGATGTACTTATTGGAGTTGAAGCTGGATTTGATATGTTTGACTGTGTGATGCCTACAAGAAATGCACGAAACGGGACGCTCTTTACAAGTAGGGGGAAGATAAGTATTAAAAGGGAGGAATTCAAGTCTGACAGGGGACCGCTTGACCCCGAGTGTCAGTGTTATACATGCAGAAGTTATTCGAGAGGATACCTAAGACATCTTTTTCTCTCAAAGGAAATACTCTCAATGCGACTTAATACTATACACAACATTTATTTTTATTTAAACTTTTTTAATAATATAAGAAAGTTTATAAAATCAGGTACATTTGCGAAATTCAAGATGAAATGGGAACCTATACTTAAATGAATAGAACTGCCGATATAAGAGATGTCCTTTTATATACACTCTTACTCAATGCAGGTGTGGCTACTGCAAAGATAATTTATGGGTATCTGACTGACTCTATTGCAATGACATCTGACGGGTTTCATTCGTTTTTTGATGGGACATCGAATATCATCGGGCTTATAGGTATATGGATAGCATCCCATCCTCCGGATGAGAAGCATCCTTATGGACATAAGAAATACGAAACCCTCTTCACAATAATCATTGCTGTTATGATCTTTGCCACTTGTTTTCAGATACTGAAGAAGGTTTATCTATCCTTTCTTGAGGAACATAAAACAATCGTTACCCCGACCAGTTTTGCTGTTATGCTTATGACAATGGGGGTTAATATTTTTGTGATGCTCTACGAATCGAAAAAAGGTAGACAACTCGGTAGTGAATTTTTGATCGCTGATGCAATGCATACAAAGAGTGATATACTTGTGTCAATTGGTGTAATAATAAGTCTCGTCTTTACGAGGATGGGTTATCATCTTGCAGATGCCATTGCAGGAATCATAATTACTTTTTTCATTGCAAGGATTGGCTACGAAATCCTTAAAGAGGCATCAGACATACTTGTTGATACAGTTTGCATAGACACCTCTGCAATAGAATTTGTAGTGAACAGTATAGATGGTATAAAAGGATGCCACAACATAAGGACAAGAGGCACAGTCCATGCCACCTACCTCGACCTGCATGTTCTTGTAGACTCTATGACATCAGCAGAAAAGGCCCATGAGATTGCTGACACTGTCGAAGAAAAAATCAAAAACGAATTTCCATCTGTTGTAGATATCATTGTGCATATAGAGCCTGAGTCATTACAGCATTAAGATGACTATCTAAAAAGATTTTAAAATGGCTCTTGACGAAATGTTGTAATATGTAGGTTAAACAGAATATCTACTCAAGAGTAATAACATAAAGATCAGCATCATGACCACGTTTATATACCCCAGAAAACACTATTCTCTTGCCATCAGGAGACCATGTAGGATCACCAAAAAAGCCACCCATACTTCCCATGGCTTGATAAAACATCCTTTGCCAAATACCAAGGTCATCGTTAAAAAGATTATGGATTTCTTTTACTCTTAGATGCTCGGCTAACACCAGAGAAGTAGAGGCAAACAGCATAATAAAAGCCATAAATATTCTCTTTACCATATACAACCTCCTATCTTATACCTGCACGTTTTTTAATATTTGTGACATACTCTTTAACCCCAGGACCTCCTTCTTCTCTGGGGGTATCTTTTCAAACCACTTGTCTCCATGTTTTTTGAACCAATTTCTAAATCTTCTCGATCTCCAATTATAAGCTGCCAGCATTTTATCTATATCACCTGCTATATAAGGGCGTTCTGAAAGCCAGTTGATATAGCTGAAGGTCATGTCAACATTTTTCTCTGGCAATGTCCTGTTATCAAGGGCAAGGTTATGATATTTAAAACTTGATAAGTCAAGGTTACTCTGAAGGTTTGTGAAAGCGGAATAAGCATCTATAGTTGCTTGGCCTATTTGTTGTGCAGCTGCAGTTGTTATCTGCCCCAGACCGAGGGCACCTTTATTACTCAATGCAAGAAAGTTATCTGATGACTCAACAAAGATTAATGCCTCTACAAGCTTAGTATCTATATTTGCATAATCGGGATTTGTTGCCTTTACATTAATAATCATATTTGTTACACGCTTGCCTCTTAAGGTGGCATATCTATTTGTAAATTTGTTGAGGGTATCTGTATTTTTGACAATATCAGCCCTGTCTTCATAGCTTAATGTATTCCACTTTTCATCCATCTCCTTGAAGGCTTTAGTCCTGTCATCCTCATAACAACCTTCATCTATATATCCATCACAATTGTTGTCTTTCCCGTCACAAAGCTCAGGTGCTCCATAATATACAGTAGGGTCATAGACATTATCATCACAGTCATCTCCCTGTGGACAGGTTGCAGTAGGGGCATAATGTCCATCACCATCATTGTCTACGCATTGAGGTTGGGGTGTACCATAAAAAGTTACTGATGTTCCATCAGGCAGTTGGCCTGTAAAAGTATCAGATGTAGAATCATAAGTAAACTCAGTGTATAAGTTAAAGACTTTTGCGACATTCCTCCATTTTCAATCAAATACTCTATAGGACTTTTCAATCCTAAAGACTTATGAGGTCTCTGGGTATTATAGAAGACCAGGTAATCAGCAAGTCTTTGATGAAACAATGGTTTATCATAGATGAGGGATACCATCCTTTTTCAGTTGTTCATCAAATTCTCCCAGGTTTTCCGAGCCATTGTCTGACTGCCATGATTTAATCGTAAGCGGGTAGAGTAAGGTACCAAAGAAACTCTTCCACCTGCCTCGTATCGTATGAAAAATGGTGTATGCTTTTGCATAATGATCCACTAATCCTTAATGTCGCATATGTATCTTAGCTTTTCCACCCAATTCGTCAACTAATTCGGAGATGAACCAAAACAGACTCTGTTTAGGTTATACTTAAGAGTTAAGGTACATAATAAATGGCATTTGTAATCGCATTAGCAGGAAAAGGTGGCACAGGGAAGACAACTATTGCAGGACTTACTGTCCGTTATATTATTGAGAGAAAAAAGAAGCCTGTGCTTGCTGTGGATGCAGATTCTAATAACTGCCTTAATGAGGTACTCGGAGTTGATGTACATACAACAATAGGTAAATTAAGAGAGGAGTCTCTCCAGACAATAAGAAGTGGGAGTGAGAGGCCAGGCGGTATGTCCATAGAAGAGCTCTTTGACTACCAGGTTCAGCAGTCAATTATAGAATCAAAGGGATTTGATTTGATGGTAATGGGAAGACCCGAAGGACCTGGATGCTATTGCGCTGCAAATAATATCATAAGAAAATATACAGACAGACTCTCTGAGACATATCCATATGTCGTTATAGATAATGAAGCTGGCATGGAGCATCTTAGCAGGAGGACGACTCACATGGTGAACTTACTTTTAATTGTGAGTGATCCAACTCAGAGAGGTGTCCAGACAGCAAAGAGGATAAATGGGCTGGTTGACGAGCTCAAGCTCGATATTGATAGAAGAGTCCTCATTATAAACAGGATTTCTGGGCCTGAGGGGGAAGAACTTAAGAATCTTGCAGAGGGATTCGGTCTTCAGGTTGCAGGTCTTGTTCCTCAGGACAGCACAATATTTAATTATGACCTTCAGGGGAAACCAATCTTTCAACTCCCTGATGAATCATCAGCAGTAAGGACTATATTCGGCATCCTTGATTCATTGAATATCCCATGAATTAGCAGAGAGCAAAGAGCATAGAGTTTTTGACTATTCACTCTTCGCTCTTAGCTCTATGCTTATTAAAGCTTAACTTTTCTCAAAAACTCTGCAACCTCCTCAGGGATGGATGTATTGGTGTACATACCCGAACCGAGTTCAAAGCCAGATGCCTGTATAAGGCGGGGAACGATACTCAGATACCAGTGGAAGTATTCTGAGCCACATTCTCTAAGGCTTTCTGAACGTATGACATAGTTGAAATCAGGGTTGTCCAAGCCATAATGGAGTTTAGATAGTATTGTTTTCAGGTTATATGCAAGGTCAACTATTTCCTCATCGCGTATGTCTCCAAAGGTGGCAGTATGTCTTTTTGGGAAGATCCATGTATGAAATGGAGATAAAGCAGCATAGGGTATAAATGTAACAAAGTGCTCTGTATTTAATATGACCCTCCTTCCATCAGCAAGCTCATCTCTGAGGGATGCGCACATCATACATTCACCTGTGTTGTCGAAATACCTTCTTGCCTCGAATATCCTGTCTCTTACCTGAATGGGTGTAACTGGAGCTCCAATTAGCTGTGAATGGGGATGCACAATGGATGTGCCTGAACTCTCGCCCTGGTTTTTAAAGATAATGACATGCTCGATTAAAGGGTCATTGTAGACAGCAACGAACCTGTTTTTGTAAGTCTTTATTATATTGGCTATATCCCCAACAGAAAGGAGAGCGGTGGGCATATTATGTAAGGGAGATTCTATTATCACCTCGTGTCTGCCTGTACCTGTTACAAGATGTTTCATTCCTTCGTTTTTCCTGAGCCTCTGACCCACCGAGGAAAGGGCTGCAAACTTATTCGGTATAACCCTGACGAGCCAGCTACCATCATCCGGCATCCTCATTATCTCATTCGGTGTCTTATGCTCATTGCCAGGGCAGAATGGGCAGGATTCAAGAAATTCCGGCAATATCTTCTTGTCCCTTTTCTGCCTGAAATCTTCAGGTCTTTTTGCCCTTTCAGTAGCAATAATAACCCACTCCCTTGTTATCAGGTTTAATCTCAATTCAGGCATACCAGAAAAATCATATCACAAAGTCACAGATATTTGACACGCACATTCGGGTCTCAATTATTTCTCCTTCCGCGCTACACCACTCCTATAGGCTGCATCCGAAACACCTGCGGCAACTGTTGTGACAACCCTTCTATCAAAGATACTCGGTACGATATAGTCTTCACTCAGTTCCTTCTCATCAACTATTGAGGCTATTGCCCTCGCAGCAGCAAGCTTGATCTCTTCATTAACAGTTCTGGCCCTCGAATCAAGGAGCCCTCTGAATAGTCCGGGAAAACAGAGCATATTATTAATCTGGTTTGGATAATCAGACCTTCCAGTTGCGAGGACCCGAACATGGGGCGATGCATCATCAGGGACTATCTCTGGTTCCGGATTAGCAAGGACAAAGACAATAGGGTCAGAGGCCATCCTTTTAATATCATCAACTGTTATAAGGTTTGGCGCAGAGACTCCTATGAAGACATCCGCACCATCCATCGCATCTGAGAGGCTTCCTTTAATCATCCTCGGATTTGTATTTTCTGAAAGCCATATCTTCACAGGATTCATATGCACTTTTCTGTCTTTATAAATTGTACCTTCCCTGTCGCAAACAACTATATCTATTATGCCCACTTCTTTAAGTATCTTACAGCACGTTGTTCCTGCAGCACCAGCACCTGAAATAATTATTTTCAGCTTTTCCAGTTGTTTGCCCACTACCTTTACTGCATTGATAAGTGCAGCTAAGATCACAACTGCTGTGCCGTGCTGGTCGTCATGAAAGACAGGAATGTCGAGTTCCTGTTTGAGCCTCTCCTCTATCTCAAAACACCGTGGAGAGGAGATATCCTCGAGGTTTATACCTCCAAAGGCAGGTGAGATGTATTTTATGGTCTTGATTATTTCCTCAGTATCCGTTGTCGAAAGAGAAATCGGAAAGGCATCAATATTTGCAAATTCCTTAAAGAGCATCGCCTTCCCTTCCATAACAGGCATTGCTGCCTCAGGCCCGATGTCTCCAAGGCCGAGGACCGCACTTCCATCTGTTACTATTGCTACTGAATTCCTCTTTATCGTGAACCTGTAAGCCCTCTCTTTATCGTGATATATTGCCATGCATACACGCGCAACCCCCGGAGTATAGACCCTTGAGAGATCGTCGCGGTTTTTTACAGGCACTCTATTATGTATCTCTATCTTCCCACCGTGGTGTAGTAAAAATGTCCTGTCTGAGACATGGATAACCCTGACCCCTTCAATCTTTCTAACAGCATCAACAATATCCTTTTCATGCGCCTCGTCCCGTGCATTAACAGTGATGTCTCTCACAATCACGCCTTTCCCGACTCTAACAATATCAACAGCTCCGATATCTCCACCCACCTCACCGATAGCAGTACCAATCTTTCCAAACATACCAACCTGATTTATTATCTCAAGTCTGAGTGTTACGCTGTAGCTGGGGCTCGGTGTTGTCCTCATTAACTAACCCTTTCCCTTTTTATTGCATCTGCCACCTTTGCAACCCTTACCATCTCCTTAACATCATGAACACGGATTATATTTGCACCATTCATTATAGAGATGGTGACCGCTGCTGCAGTACCTTCAAGCCTATCTGTTACAGGCACATCTCCAAGGATCTTTCCTATGAATGCCTTTCTTGATGGGCCTATCAGGATTGGCTTTCTTAGGAATGTGAATTCACGAAGGTTATTAATTATCTCGAGGTTATGGTCAAATGTCTTACCAAAGCCAATTCCAGGGTCTATTATAATCTTATCTTCCGAGATTCCTGATTTCATTGCTAATCTTATACCTATCCTCAGGTAATCCATAATCTCAGGGATTAGTGCCTCGTATACTGGATTTACCTGCATATCCTTTGGTTTTCCCTTTATGTGCATTATTATAACTGGCACCTTATATTCAGAGACAACCTCGGGCATATGAGGGTCGAATCTTAATCCGCTTATATCATTAACCATCGCTGCTCCTGCATCAAGCGCACTTTTAGCTACTTCTGACTTATATGTATCAATGGATATCGGGTTTTTAATCTCCTTTGCGAGTCTCTCAATAACAGGTATGGTGCGTCTTAACTCTTCTTCGATGGTGACTGGTTCTGAGCCAGGCCTTGTTGATTCACCTCCGATATCAATAATATCAGCGCCGTCCTCGACCATCTGGAGCGCCCTTTTGACTGCTTGAGACTTATCCAAGTACAGACCATCCTCAGAAAAGGAATCAGGTGTGACATTCAGGATTCCCATGATATAGGTCTTTTTAGAAAAGTCTAATAAAAAGTCTTTCCAGGCAAGCCTCAAGCCTGAACTGTCCTTTTTGATTCTACTTCACGGATGATTGCATCTATCTCAGCCCCATCCATGGTCTCCTTTTCGAGAAGTGCCTTTGCGAGTGCATCAAGAAGGTCGTGTTTTTCTGCGAGGAGTTTTTTAGATATATTATATGACTCAATCACTATCCTCTTAACCTCTTCATCTATATCAATTGCTGTCTTTTCACTGTAATCCTTGTGCTTTGCTATCTCTCTTCCAAGAAATATCTGTTCATCCTTTTTCCCGAATGTAAGGGGGCCAAGCTTTTCAGACATGCCCCACTCTGTAACCATCTTTCTCGCAAGCTCTGTTGCACGTTCAAGGTCATTGCCAGCCCCTGTGGTCATATGTTTCAATGCGATCTCCTCTGCAGCCCTGCCTCCGAGGAGAACCGACAGGGCCTTCATAAGATAGTCCTTAGAATAAGTGTATCTGTCATCTATAGGAAGCTGTTGTGTAACACCGAGGGCCCTCCCCCTCGGGATAATGCTCACCTTATGTATCGGGTCAGTGCCTGGTGTTAACTTTGCGACAAGCGCATGGCCTGCCTCATGATAGGCGGTATTCCTCTTCTCTGTCTCGCTTATTATCATACTCTTTCTTTCCACACCCATCAGCACCTTATCCTTTGCTGCTTCAAAATCAGACATCTCGACCCTGCTCTTTGACTTTCTTGCTGCAAGCAAGGCAGCCTCATTAACAAGATTTGCAAGGTCAGCACCAGAAAAACCAGGTGTTCCTCTGGCTATCTGCTCAAGGCTAACCCTCTCATCAACCGGGATGTTCCTTGTATGAACCTTAAGTATTTCAAGTCTTCCCTTTACATCGGGTTGTGGGACAACTACCTGCCTGTCAAACCTGCCTGGCCTTAGAAGTGCAGGGTCGAGGACATCTGGCCTGTTTGTGGCTGCGAGGATAATGATTCCCTGATTGCTTTCAAAACCATCCATCTCTACGAGGAGCTGATTCAGGGTCTGCTCACGCTCATCATGACCCCCGCCGAGGCCTGCTCCCCTGTGGCGTCCAACAGCATCTATCTCGTCAATAAAGATAATGCATGGTGCATTCTTCTTTGCCTGCTCAAAAAGGTCCCTGACCCTCGATGCACCAACTCCAACAAACATCTCCACAAAGTCAGAGCCTGATATCGAGAAGAAAGGCACTCCAGCTTCACCTGCAATAGCCCTCGCAAGAAGTGTCTTACCTGTACCTGGTGCACCAACTAAGAGTACGCCCTTAGGGATCTTACCTCCGAGCTTCTGAAACTTCTGGGGATCCTTGAGAAAGTCTATAACCTCCTGAACCTCTCCCTTTGCCTCTTCTATTCCCGCAACATCAGCAAAGGTTACCTTGACCGACTTTTCAGAGACCAGTTTTGCCTTTGCCTTGCCAAAGGATAATGCCCTGTTACCGCCTGTCTGCATCTGCCGCATGAAGAATATCCAGACAAGGGCGAGGAAGATTATAGGACCCCATGAGAAAAAGAGGTTCCAATACCATGGGTTCTGTTCTGCAGGCTTTGCAGTAATCCTTACATTCTGAAACCTTAAGATCTTTACAAGGTCAGGATATTCCGCAGCATATGTCTTGAACCTTTTACCATCTTTTAATCTGCCAGTTATATGGTTCTCTTTTATGACAACCTCTTCAACATCACCTGCCTCAAGCCTGGTCATAAACTCAGAAAATATTATCTCCTCTTCCATCTTCTTGGGAGCACTTAGAAGATTGAAAAGAAGTATCATCATCACTCCAATTAATAACCAGACAAACAGACTTCTATAAATGTTCAATCCATTACCTCCAGAAAGACAAATCCTAATCTCTAATATCTAAATTCTAAACAGATTCAATCCTGAACCAGTAGCGGTTCAGGACCAAATGCCCATACAATTTCATTTTACCATATTAGGGAAGCTTTTTCAGAAACTGATTGGTTCACCCTCTATTAACCTTTTCTGTATCTCTATAAGTCTGTTTATACCCTCTTCTGCAAGTTTTATAAGATTATCCAATGTTGCCTTTGAAAAAGGTATCCCCTCTGCAGTTCCCTGTATCTCGACGAGCTTTCCGCTTCCTGTCATCACAATATTCATGTCCACCTCTGCTATAGAGTCTTCTGAATAACAGAGGTCAATCATCGGCTCGCCATTGACAATCCCTACGCTTACAGCAGCAAGATAGTCCTTGATTGGCATCTTTTCTACAAGACCGTTTCTCAGTGCATATCTCAATGCATCTGAGAGGCATATAAACGCACCTGTTATTGCTGCTGTCCTTGTGCCTCCGTCTGCCTGTATTACATCGCAGTCTATCCACATTGTCCTTTCGCCGAGGGTTGACAGATCAACAACAGACCTGAGTGCCCTGCCTATAAGCCTCTGAATCTCATGAGTCCTTCCTCCAATCCTGCCTGTGCTGGATTCCCTCATAATCCTTGTCGGTGTTGACCGTGGAAGCATAGAGTACTCTGCTGTTATCCATCCCCTCTTCTGATCCTTCAGAAAAGGTGGAACTTTGTCCTCAATGGAGGCCGTACATATTACCCTTGTATTCCCCATCGAAATCAGTACTGAACCCTCAGCAGTCCCTACGAAATTCCTGTGAACCCTTACATCACGTATCTCATTGTTTTTCCTGCCATCAGGTCTCATTCAGCCTCCATTTTCAGCTTTAAGCATTTAGCTCTCAGCTTTCAGCTAATAGTTGAGTGCTATTTTCTCTATATGCTCTATCTTCTGTCCAAGAAAGTTCTTGCCGACTTTTATGAACCTCTCAGGCGAATCTGTTACATAAAACTCTCTTAGGGGCACATCCTTCTGTTCCCTCTTTAAACCAGCAATCTCGAGAGTTGCCTTTATCTCCTGTGCTACCTCAACTGCAGAGTCTATAAGTCTTACATCTTCACCTATAACCGAGGATATAACCTTTTTCAGTAAAGGATAATGTGTGCATCCGAGTACAAGGGTATCTATACCTTTATCTTTTATTCCCTCAAGATACCTTTTGGCAATCAAGGTAACAACATCCCCCTCTGTCCACCCTTCCTCTACAAGCGGCACAAATAAAGGACATGGAAGACCGAATACCTCTATATTTTCATTAATAGTCTTGATCGCCTTTGTATAAGAACTGCTTTTTATTGTTGCCTCTGTGCCTATAACCCCGATCTTCTTGTTCCTTGTAGCCCTGACAGCAGCCTTTGCACCTGGCTCAATAACTCCAATAACAGGTATCGGGATGCTCCCTTTGATGGCATCGAGGCTGACAGACGATGCGGTATTGCAGGCAACTACAAGGATTTTAATATCTCTCGAAGAGAGGAATCTCGTATTTTCGAATGAATATCTAATGACTGTCTCCGGCGACCTTATCCCGTATGGAACCCTCGCAGTATCGCCGAGATAAATAGTGCCTTCATCAGGCAGTTCCTTTATTATCTCCTTTAAAACTGTGAGCCCACCTATCCCAGAATCAAAGACACCAATTGGCCTGTCTTTCTTATTCATGTGAAACCATATCTTTTAAAGGATATGAGAGATAAAGATGGCCTCCGAGCGTTTCTATCTCCTTCCCCTCTATAAGGACTTTTACATCTTTGATGTCCTGTATATTTGAAATAAGGCTCTCATACAGACCCTTAAGAAGGAGGAACTCTGTAACAGCATCGCCCTGAAAATTCCTACGAAACTCGTCTGACAGATCAACATAGAGTATCATCTCTGTATCTTTATATAGACCGAGAAGCCTTGCATCTTTCGGTATATTTGATACCATTACACCTGCAGGCCCCTTAAGGAATTCTTCTACTATAGCCTCTGCAATCGCCATCTGTGCAGTCCTCCTCAGAATCCTCCTTTCTTCCATCTGGAGCCGATCACCTACAGGATAATAAATCCTCAGAGAAAACAGGTCTTCTGTCTTAGTTAATGTCTCAACTATCTCTTCTGTAGGGGGCCTGTCCTTAGAAAAGACCTTCGAGAAATAAAAATATCCGCCTGCAGCACCGCACAGAAAAAGTAATATCAGCAGTATTATGCCAGATAGCCTTTTAATATTCATATGCTGTGATTCCATTGATAATCGAATTTACAAGTCTCGCCCTCATCTCCTGGTCATAAACCACAAATTTCGGTGAAGGGAATTCGATTAAAACAGAAGGTGCACCAGCAGAATTGAGTATAGGAAGAAACATCTCTCTGCGAATAACATCTACCTTGAACTCATCTTTTATTGCCTCTCCAATGCAATCTGAAAGAGCCTTGCTTTTTCCGATATATTTTTTCTGTCTCGATGATAGGTTGTAAAGGTCAACTATTTCATCAGAACCTTGTTCTTCAAACTCAGGACTGTAAAGGACGAAATTCTCAGACATTGAAGAATGGATACTTATAAATACCTCAGGGCTCTTCTGGTTAACGAGGGTTATCCTATCAATGAGTGATATGTACTGGTCAACCTTACGCGTAAGAAAAACCTTTTTACCTTTCTTTGAAAGGACTGCACCTAAATCTTTAGTTAGATTCAGACTGATGTCTTTCTCCTTCACATCTCCAGAGATAATCCCAAAGTCATAGCCTCCGTGTCCTGCATCAAGCACAATACGCACCTGACCTTCCTGTCTGCTGAACCTAAGTGAGACCTCTGTCTCTGCCTGAGCAAACAAGGAAACTGCTATAAGCGATATGGCTAAAAATAAAAAGAATCCCTTTTTCACTTAAAAAATCTCAGCTACTCACTATATCATGACACCATACATTTTCCAATATATAGAAGGAGTTTTTCAACCAGGTATTCGAAGAAAAACTGAATAGGATGGTGGAGGTGGCGGGAATTGAACCCGCGTCCGAAAGCACTACTCTCAGGCTTCTACATGTTTATCCTGTTTACTCAGTCTCGAATCTCAGGTTGCCAGCAGGCAGGCTCCCTGAGACTCCATCCCCCTTAATCTCGCACCAGGGTCAGGGGCAATCCCTGTAGCCAGCCTGCTGTCCGACGCTATCCCCGAAACACAGGCAATCTCAGGGTAGCGTGCTGCTTTAATTAAGCAGCGAGTGCCAATTCACTATTGGCGTTTGTGTTTGTTTCCATCTTTTAGCGTGGTGATGGAACCACGACATGCCACCTGAGCCTCATAGCCCCCGTCGAGCCCTTTCACCCCCTTTTATGGCTCTTGCGATCTCTCGCCTGGCCTCTCTCTCTTTTATTGTCTCCCTTTTTTCAAAAAGCCTTTTGCCTTTTGCAAGGCCTATCTCAACCTTTGCCCTGCTGTCCTTAAAATAAATCTTCAGGGGTATTAATGTATATCCCTTATGCGTTGTTTTGCCACTGAGTCTTTCTATTTCAGCCCTGTGGAGAAGGAGCTTTCTCGTCCTGACAGGGTCATAGTTTGAGATATTTCCGTGACTGTAAGGACTGACATGACAATTCAGGAGAAATACCTCTGAGTCCTTAACAATCACATAGCTATCCTTCAGGTTTGCCTTCCCTTCTCTCAGGGATTTTACCTCTGTTCCTAAAAGAGCAATGCCTGCCTCTAAGGTCTCCTCAATATGGTAATCGTGATATGCCTTTCTGTTCTGGCAGACCACTTTCATTTATAATTTTACCACAGTTTAAATCAGGAAATAAAATTTTTAAAGAATCGGCAGATACCGCTCTATCTCATAAGGGTGAATCCTTATTCTATAGTCATCCCACTCCACTCTTTTGCTGGTTATAAGCTGTTCAAAAATATGGTCGCCGAGTGTTTCCCTTAGAAGTTCGCTCTTTTCTGCATATTCTATTGCCTCTATAAGGCTTCCAGGGAGGCAGTCTATGTTATATTTTTTTCTATCCTCATCAGAAAGGTGATAAACATCCATCTCAATAGGCTCAGGAAGCTGATAACCTTTCTCGATGCCTTTGAGTCCTGCCTGAAGCATACAGGCAAAGGCAAGATAAGGATTACAGGCAGGGTCGGGTGAACGGAGCTCTATACGTGTTGCCTTCTCCTTGCCTGGCTTATAAAGGGGAACCCTCACAAGGGTAGACCTGTTTCGCCTTGCCCAACAGATATAGACAGGTGCTTCATACCCGGGGACAAGCCTCTTATAAGAGTTCACCCATTGGTTCAGAACCAGCGTAATCTCTTTTATATGTGTAAGCTGTCCTGCAATAAATTTCTTTGCTATATCTGATAGATAATACTTGTCCTTTGGGTCAAAGAAGGCATTCCTGTCGCCTTCAAAAAGGGACTGGTGTGTATGCATACCACTTCCATTCTGGCCAAATATTGGCTTTGGCATAAATGTAGCATAGACATTGTATTGTTTGGCAATCTCCTTCATAATTACCCTGTGAGTCATTACTATATCAGCCATTGTCAGAGCCTCTTCATATCTTAAATCTATCTCATGCTGGGAATGGGCTACCTCATGATGGGAATACTCCACCTTTATACCCATGGATTCAAGGGCTAAGATAGTATCACGCCTAAGGTCTTCTGCAGCATCCGTAGGATAATCAAAATAACCACCTTCATCAAGGGTATCAGGACTCTTGTCAGATTTAAAATAGAAGTATTCAAGTTCAGGTCCAAGATAAAAGGTAACCCCCTTCTGTTTTGCCTTCTCAAGGTTTAGCTTAAGGATATATCTTGGGTCTCCCTTATATGGAGAACCATCTGGTTCATAGATATCGCAGAACATCCTCGCAACAGCCCTTTCCTTTGGCCTCCATGGAAGAATTACAAAGGTAGTTGGGTCGGGCCTTGCAATCATATCGCTCTCATCAATCCTCGCAAAGCCCTTGATTGATGAGCCATCAAAACCCATGCCCTCATCAAATGCAAATTCAAGTTCCTCTACAGGAATTGCAAAACTCTTTAGCTGACCATGAATATCAGTAAACCAGAGCCTGATGAACTTCACATCATGTTTTTTTACAAGCTCCATCACATCCTTTTTGTCTTTTGGTCTTTCCATTTTTAAATCTCCTCTGTATACAAAATCAAAATTTAATTTTTTTCCTTAATTTTACATTTTTAATTTTTATCTTTGAGTTTTATTCTATCACTCCTTTCTGAAAAATGCCTTATAAAAATTCGTTGCCCTGCCTACGTATTCATCGTATATCTTTTCTGTTTCGGCCATTATCTGTTCTCCCTCAGGCATATCCTTAAACCACTCAAGAAGCATATCCTTTGTGACCTCTATATGAAATTGAAACCCATAGACATCATCCCCATATCTAAAGGCCTGATTTTTGTATAGTTCAGAACTTGCTAATAACACAGCACCCAGCGGGAGGTTAAATGTATCACTGTGCCAGTGAAATACCTTAAATCTCCTCCAGAAGTCTCCGACCCGTGGGTGAATCGCAAGCCTCCTCATGAGGGGGTCTCTTAGACCATCTCCTGTGAGCTCAATATGATACCACCCTATCTCTTTCTGGGGCCCTGGATAAACCTCTGCACCGAGGCAATGAGCAACCATCTGGGCACCAAGGCATATACCAAGAACTCTCATACCTCTATTTATTGCTTCCCTGATAAGACGCGATTCTACCATGAGATGTGGGTATTTCTCCATCTCGTATACAGCCATAGGCCCACCCATATCGTTCCCGGACATTCTGTGATTATATTCTTAATTATTAAAATTGATATGTTGAATTTCTTTCCAAATCGGTAAATGGTTACCGTCTACCTATTATAAATTATAAAGAGATAAATAGCCTCTGTTAAGTCGCCGCCTCTCCGCGTTCACCTGTCCTTATCCTTATAACATCTTCAAGTGTGGATACGAATATCTTTCCATCCCCTATCTTTCCTGTCTTTGCCTTCTCAATGATAGTGAATACAACCTTATCTACCAGTGCCTCTGGAACGACCACCTCAATCTTTACCTTTGGTATAAACCTTACTTCCAGTTCTGTACCTCTGTAAACCTCCACATGTCCCTTCTGTCTCCCAAACCCCTTCACCTCGGCTACTGTCATACCCTGGACTCCTGTTTCAGCGAGGGCATCCTTAACTTCATAAAGTTTGAAAGGCTGGATTATAGCTTCTATTTTTTTCATGTCTTCCTCCCTTATTTATGCTCTATAGACCATTGGATACTTTTTCTAAATTATATGCCTTTTCTCCATGCTGGCTCTCATCAAGTCCAATAATCTCATCTTCAATATCAACCCTTAGTCCAATAAATACCTTTATTACCAAAAAGATTACAGAAGTGATCACTGCTACATACACCATGGTCACAACAACAGCTATAAGCTGGGTTATTAGCTGTTTGGGATTACCATATAAAAGCCCCCTACCTGCCTCATTTATAGATGGGTCGGCAAATACACCTGTAAATACTGCTCCAATGGTTCCTGCAACTCCATGAATACCGAATGCATCAAGGGTGTCATCGTAACCAAACTTTGGCTTTATCCTGGCCACAGCAAAGAAAGGGATAACACCTGCTACAATCCCAATGACAATAGCACCTATAATATTCACAAACCCTGCTGCTGGTGTTATGGCGACAAGACCTGCAACAGCCCCTGATGCAAGCCCAAGGACAGTTGGTTTCTTTGAATGCATCCATTCGGTAAACATCCACGCAACTGCTGCCACTGCAGTAGCTGTGTTAGTGTTAATAAATGCTGCACCTGCAAGTCCGTTTGCTGAGAGCGCAGAGCCTGCATTAAATCCGAACCAGCCGAACCATAGAAGCCCTGCACCGGTAACAACAAGTGTTAAGTTATTCGGTATAAGAGTCATCTCACGCCTTTTACCTAAAACCAAAGCACCAACAAGCGCTGCAATACCTGCATTTATATGAACCACTGTTCCACCTGCAAAATCCAGTATGCCAAGCCTTACAAGAAATCCACCTCCCCATACCCAGTAGGCAACTGGAAGATAGACAAAGGTCATCCACAGCATCGAAAAGAGTAACCACGCAGAAAATTTCATCCTTTCAATATATGCACCGCTTGCAAGGGCAACAGTTATTGCAGCAAAGGTAAGCTGGTAGGCGATGAATATATATTCAGGGATTGTCTTCGCAAGCTCCGAAATGCTACTAATTCCGATGCCTCTTAGCAGTATCTTTGCAGGACTCCCTATGATACCTGAGATATCCGTTCCAAAGGCAAATGCATAACCATAAATTACCCAGAGGGCACTCACAATACAGAATGTCACAAAGGACATGGCAATGGTATTAAGGGTATGTTTATGCTTTGCAAGTCCACCATAGAATAATGCCAGCCCTGGAATCGTCATCAGCATAACAAGGGCTGTAGCAACAATCATCCATGCAGTATCACCTGTATCAATCTTTTTTGGTGGAGCGGTGCTGTCTGGACAGATGGCACCTCAGTTGTTATTTAAAAATCAATATCTGGTGGTTTTATGCTCTCCTCACTGGACATCACAACCAGCCTCTCTATGGTATTTTCAAGCTCTCTAACATTCCCAGGCCAGTTATATTCTATTAATGCCCTGAGTGCCTCAGGTGATATGGATACATTCTTTTTGTTTTCTTCGTTGAACCGCTTCAGGAAATACTCTATCAAAAGCGGAATATCCTCCTTCCTCTCTCTGAGTGCAGGCAGAAATATCGGCACAACATTCAAGCGGTAATACAAATCCTCTCTGAATTTACCTTTAGAGATAAGCTCTTCAAGATTTCTGCTTGTTGCAGCAATGAGTCTGACATCAACCTTTATTGTCTTTTCCCCACCAACACGCTCGAACTCCCTTTCCTGAAGCACACGCAATATCTTTGGCTGAAGAGTAATAGGGAGATCGCCAACCTCATCAAGAAGTATTGTCCCTCCATCAGCAAGTTCGAATCTCCCCTGCAGAAAAAAGATTCCTTTCAAGGTCAAAGGAAGAACTTAAAACCTTACTTACCTCAAGGAGTGCTGAAAGGATACGATTTTCCCTGACAAGGGAGTGGGCCATCAGAATGTTCCTTTGGAATCAGAACTTAATACGCATAAAACTTGCCATAGGGTCTTAGGCTCTTTGGATATAGCTTGATGAATCTCTCTTTTATTATCTCATTAAAGTCGAGATCAAAATCTTCGCAGAATTCTTTGAGATGCCCTTCAAGAATATTTTTGTCATTGTCATCAAGTTCAGTAATACCAACATCTGCACCACATCTATAGGGATCAATCTCACCTCTTATATACATTACTCCACCATGCATGCCTGTGCCTAAATAATCGCCTGCAATCGGATTATTGCCTCTATTTAGGCCGAGCAACATAAGAATTCCACCTGCCATATATTCTCCGAGGAAATCACCGGCAGTGCTACCGATTATAATCATGGGCATCTGATTTTTATAGCCTTTCATGTGGATTCCTACTCTGTAGCCAACATCACCTTTGACAAATAGTTTACCACCCCTCATTCCATAACCCAAAACATCACCTGCATCACCATGGATAATAATCTTTCCATCATTTATGGTATTGCCAACACCATCCTGTGCATTGTCATTAACTATGACTGTTGGGCCATCCATAAAGGCAGCAAGGTCATTGCCAGGTGTCCCATTTATTATGATGGTTACATCTTTCCCGTTTATCCCTGCGCCTATATACCTCTGGCTATTGACATTATCTATGATTACCTCTTTTGTCCCATTAACTACAGCCTCTCTAATCATATCGTTTAATTGGCGATAATAGATACCCCTTGCATCTATCCTTACCAGTTT
>JBFLWW010000001.1:49088-51988 GCA_040757475.1 Nitrospirota bacterium | reverse complement strand
GCAATACCAGAAGAGATGGCAGCAACATTATGCACAGCAGCGATCTTTACACCAACTGGTTTATAACCATTCGCCTCTTTTATCGCATATATAAGCTGTCTTAGATCCTCAATAGAATAAATATCATGTTGGGGAGCAGGTGAAAGCGCATCCGTCCCCTGGGGTATCATCCTCGTCTTTGATACTTCGATATCTACCTTCTCTCCAGGAAGATGTCCGCCGATTCCAGGTTTTGCGCCCTGACCTATCTTTATCTCTGAGGCTATTGCAATCTTTAAATACTCACTGCTAACACCAAATCTTCCGGATGCAACCTGAACTATAGTATTTGGGCCATAAGGATATAAATCCTCATGTAATCCTCCCTCTCCTGCGTTCCATAATGTGCCGAATTCCTTTGAGGCCATTGCTATTGATTTTTGAACATTCAGGCTGACCGCACCATAGCTCATTGCAGCAAAGATAATAGGTGTATTTATCTCTATCTGTGGTAAAAGCTCTGTAACCAATTCAAGCTTCCCATTTCTGTCCATCTTTACTGATACTGCATCAGGTTTCTTGCCAATATATGTCCTTAGCTCCATCGGTTCCCTTAAAGGGTCTATCGAGGGATTTGTTACCTGACAGGCATCAATCACAATATGGTCCCAGTAAATCCTGAATGGCTGGTCATTGCCCATACCTGTAAGTAATACTCCGCCTGTCTCTGCCTGCTTCCATATATCCTTTCTTGCCTTCATCGTCCAGAGGGGATGCTCCCTATATCCAATCGGCGTGTTTGATATTGTTATTGCGTGCTCTGGACAGAAAACAGCGCACCTGTTGCATCCAACACATTTCGAATCATCAGGGACAGTCCTGTCCTGAAAAGTATAAACATCAAAGCTACAGTTCATAAGACAGCGTTTGCAGCGCCTGCATCTTTCATGGTCTATATGAACTCTGAAATCAGGTGGTATAAAAGTCTTCATACTTCCACTCCTCGATCAAGCTCGACTATCACAGAATGGCCAGCCCTTGGTGCCCAGACCTTATCAGGCTCATGACATATCTCCTTTATTGCAGCCTCCTCAGAGGCCATATAGAAATTATCACCCTTTGTTGCAACGACGAATGGCCTGAGCTTAATCCTGTCATTCATGCCAACCATACCCCTTGTAAAGCCAAAGATAAATGCAAATGGTCCATTCAGCATCGCACTTCCATAGACCATCCTTAGGGCAGTGAGCGCTTCTTTCTCTTTTTCATCAGACCTCTCTATATCCTTCCAGAAGGGTGGTGAGAGCACAGTGCATGCGACATTCAGAGGGAGTTTATGCCTTCTCACAAAAAGGTCAAGGAGATAGGCAACGACCTCTGTGTCTGTCATCAGGGTAAGTTTATAACCGAACATCTCAAGGTATCTCTTGTTTATCCCATAAGATGAGATCTCGCCATTATGAATAATTGACCAGTCAAGAAGATTAAATGGATGCGCACCACCCCACCATCCAGGTGTATTGGTCGGGAATCTGTTATGCGCCAGCCACAAATATCCCTGATATTCATCTATCATGAAGAATTCAGCGAGCTCTTCTGGAAAACCAACTCCTTTGAAAACACCCATATTTTTACCACTCGAAAAGACAAAGGCACCAGGGATAGTTGCATTAATCTCCATCACAACCTTCACAATATATTCATCATCAGCTATCTCAAGATCCCCATCTACTTTTCTGTCCTTAACGAAATATCTCCAGAGCAGAGGTGGCTTATTAATATTCGTCACAGGTCTTGTCGGAATCCTTTCGCCTAATTCGATCTCTATGTGATGGTCAAGATACTGTTCTGTATTAACCTTTGCATCGTGGCTGTCATACATAATGTGCAATGCATAATAGTCTTTATATTTCGGGTATATGCCATATGCTGCAAAACCGCCACCAAGGCCATTGCCCCTCTCATGCTGGCATGCAATAGAACACCTTATCGCCTCGCCACTTATCCTTTTGCCTTTTTTATTTAAGATTCCAGAAAGACCACAGCCTGAGATATCCTTACCAAGCCGCCTTAATATTTCCGGATCCTTTGCCCTCCAGAGTAATTCCTGACTTCTCATTTTTCACTTCTCACTTTTAACTTCTAACTTCTTTATAAGTCTCTTCCATCCCTCCACCCCACTCTCAGGGGCATCAGGTAGTCCGAGCTTTCTCCTCTGTGTCTTTGATGGTTCTCCTATCTTTCCTGTCTTTGTATAAGTATCAATAGTCTTTTTAACTAACTGTGGCTCATGCCCTTTCTCTACTGCCATGCGCTTGAGTTCCTTTATAGCCTTCTCCATCCCGAAGGCCTGAGGGCAAAGCTCTATACATGTATGACACTCAAGGCATCTCCATATATCAGGAGAGAGAATGACCTCATCAAGTGGCTCCTCGAGTATCCTCTTCATGAGTGCATGGAGGTCTATACCTAAATTAATGTTCACAGGGCAGTCATCCTTACATGCCTCACATGCAACACATCTTTCTATCGTATCTGTATCTACGTGCGCAAGGGGGACCCTGTCCACTTTGCGAAATACTCCTTCAGAAGCCTTCTTCAAGAACAAATCAGCCGATACCTTATGGGATGAAAAAAAGAGTTCATCCTCTTCATAACCCATTGCAAGTAGCAGGAGTTCTGGAAGCGTGATGATTGGGATACCGAGATCTTCTCCTTCTCTT
Organism: Nitrospirota bacterium; assembly: GCA_040757475.1. GTDB lineage: Bacteria > Nitrospirota > Thermodesulfovibrionia > Thermodesulfovibrionales > SM23-35 > JACRGU01. Next base: position 49,286 of record JBFLWW010000001.1, on the reverse strand, counting down.
ATCATCGTTGCCTGTATGATATCGAGCTGGCTGAAGCACGAGGGGCATGATGTTGTAATAGCATCTGTATTCAGCCCTTTTAGCTCCAGTAATTTTGCACGGATAATATCCCTTGTCTCCTCATGCCTTCCGATATTTGTAAGACCTCCACCACAGCAGAGCATCTTTGCCCTGTAATGAACAGGTGTTGCACCTAAT
>JBFLWW010000001.1:20921-48988 GCA_040757475.1 Nitrospirota bacterium | reverse complement strand
CAGCCCTTTTAGCTCCAGTAATTTTGCACGGATAATATCCCTTGTCTCCTCATGCCTTCCGATATTTGTAAGACCTCCACCACAGCAGAGCATCTTTGCCCTGTAATGAACAGGTGTTGCACCTAATATGGATATAATCTCATCATATTTCTTGGGTGTCGTCGGGTCATCAAAACCAAGCTCATTAGAAGGCCTGACAAGATGGCATCCTGGATGTGCTGCTATCCTGAGTCCTACAAGCGGTCTTTGCACAAACTTCTTTATCCTGTAGGTACCAATATCATCAACAAGTACCTCAAGTAGATGTTTCACACCCACCCTTCCTTTATATGAAAGACCCTCTTCAGAGAGCATCTCATTCACCTTTGAAACAAGTTTTGGGTCCTTATGGAGCTCTGCCTTTACAGTCTTTAGCACGCTATAGCAACCATTGCATGGTGTGATGAGGGTATCTCCCTCTCTCTCGGCCACAGTAAGGTTCCTTGCAGCGGTGGATAGCCATAGGTCTTCGCCTATACTTCCAACGAGTGCCTTCTCAGGACAACAGGTAAACCCTGCTACATCCCTGTAATCAATACCAAGCCTCTCGAATACAAGCCTCGTCGCCTTCTCCATAAAGGAGAACCTTGCCTGTATTGTGCATCCCCAGAAGATAATGTATCGGCAATCGGTTACCATATGTCTATACTATACCCTACTTATTGACCGTTGTCAACCCCCAATCCGCTTAATTCATAAATTTCTCTAATGCAGGCAGGATATAGTATTTGAGCGGTTTTATTTTGCCGTATAGTCTCGATTTTATCGGAACGAGAATGAGCGAAAATACAATGCCCTACCTGTTTATGGTGAAAGTATCTTTAATTTATCCGGGTCAGGGATTATTATCCTGTTGCCTTTTTCAATGATAAGATTTTTCTGTTTCAGAAATGCCAGTGCCCTCGATAGTGTCTCAGGTATTGTTCCGAGGAGAGATGATAGTTCCTTTTTTGAATACCTTAGGTGACAAACAACAATACCATTTTCAACCGTGCTGTTTTCTATTAAATAACTCGCAAGTCTTGATTTAATATCTTTAAGTGACAATTCCTCAATCTCCTCGAATAACCGCTCATCATCTTCAATGTTAGCTCTGGATGCTTCTTTATGAGTTCTAAAAATCCCTCTCTTGAAATACGCACAAGGGTTGTGTCTTCTTTTGACCTTCCCTGAGACAACAATAAAGAATGCAGTGGCATCCATGCCTTCTGAGAATATCTGTTCTCCCTTGCGAACCTTTTTAAAGGAAGTAGAGGCCTCAAGGAGTGCTATCTCTTTTTCAGTGAAAGAATTAAATAGGAATACACTTGAAAGAAATCTCTGTATATCCATTTGTGGATCCATTTTATATGATTCTCGACTCTTATTTAAAAAGGTTATTTATTTATGTTATCCAAAACCTGCTTGAAAGAATCTGTAAAATTTGCTCCTTCGACGGTATTATCAAATTTTAAAAGCCATAAAGAAGTACCGCCTGACCACCGATGATCATATAGGGAATTTTATTTTTAGAAAGGAGTAGTCTAAGTGTAGAGATTAGTTTTTCAAACATTTTATGAATTGAGTATTCTATCTATTCTGATATCGGTCTCTATATAATCAAGCGGATCTCTTAAGGGAAGAACACCAAGGTTTACTCCCTCATTTCATAGTGCCTCAAAAATTTTGAGTGACTTAAAATAATTGGTTTTTCCTCTCTTGACAAATATTCCCACGATTATTTAAAGTATCACCAAAAGGTAACCGTTTGCCTATCATAGTCTTTTGATGAGTAAATTTTTGACAGGCATAAATGACCTCGACAGGCTTATAGACTCACTCTATATTGGTGACAATGTAGTGTGGGAGGTGGAAGCTGGAACAGCGTTTGAGGTCTATATCCATAATTTTATTAAACAGTCCCTTACAGAAAATCAGAATATCATCTATGTGAGTTTTAATAAGTCCCCTCAGAGCGTCCTCCAGCAGACCCTGAACCGTTCTGTTTCAGGGCAGATAGGCGAAGTCTCTATCGAAGGGTTTACATTACTTGATTGTTTTACATCAGGAAAGGGTAAAAATGACAGGACATTTCTTAAATTCTATGATAATTACTCAGATACCAATATCATTAAAGTTGATAGGCCTGGTGACATAGCCCATTTTACGACCGTCCTTAATTCCATAGAGGATAGCCTTCCATCAGGGACGAGATACATTTTTGATAGCCTTACTGGTATGCAGGACCTCTGGGGAGATGAAAACAGCACATATAAATTCTTTACATATATGTGTCCACGCCTTTATGACCTCGGGACTGTTGCATACTGGATGCTCGAAAAAGAGGCGCACAGCCAGGCATTCAAGGCAAACCTGCGGCATATAACACAGGTGGTTTTAGAATTATATAAAAGAAAAGATAAGCTCTACATCAAGGCCCTTAAGCTCGATGGTCGTTCAAATAGAGAGGCATTCAAGCCGCATCCTTATAAAATTGATGACAAAAGGGTATTAATCACAACGACAGGAAAAGAACTCACCCTTGACATAGGAACAAAAATAAAGGAACTTAGAACAAAAATTGGTATGAGCCAGAAAGAGCTTGCTGACAGGGTTGACTTAACTCCAAGCTTTATCTCCCAATTAGAGAACAATCAGATAAGCCCTTCGCTTAACTCATTCATACAGATTTGTAATGCACTTGGAGTGAGCCCGACTGTCCTATGGGAGGATAAAACAGTTAAGGATGCGCGCTGGCTCATAAGAAAGAAGAAAATATTCTCAAACCCTTTATTAACAGAAGTGGGTCTGAGGGTCTTCAATATCACTGGAAATGGCAAACTATCAGGCAATGTCGCTGTTATAGAACCTAATATTGAAATCAAAAAGCACCTTCTTTTTCATAAAGGAGAAGAGCTTATACATGTCTTGAAAGGTAGCATCTCCGTGGTAATAGATGGTAGGGAAGAAATACTTAATACAGGAGATTCTGTTCATCTAAAAGAAGAAATTCCATCTTTATGGAAGAATGAAGGAGGTGATAATGCAGAGCTGCTCATAATATGTCTGTAACAAGACATGCAAGGTAGGGTGTTTTTTTGCGCTTTTGGCTTAGAAATACTTAATTCTGAGCCAGAAAAATTATAAATACTAAACAAGGAGGAAAAGATGAGTCTTAGTAAGCCGAATGCAAGTGCTGCAACTGTCACAACAACAAGGGTAGCACCTTCGCCTATGTCCGGATTATGTGTTAATTGTGTGGATGGTTGTCCTGGTTATTGCGAGGTAGGAAGGTCTGCCCTTCGTGGAAGGGAGGTTATTTATCCCCAACCTTTTGGAAAGGTTATTTCCGGAGCTGAAAAGGATTATCCAGTAGACTTCTCACATTTCAATATTCATGGAACATGTGTTGGCGCTATGGGAGTTGAGGCTGATTCAGACAAGGCCACATTCCCTGCTGTGAGTGTAGAAACAGAGGTTAGCGGTAATGGAAGAAAAATCCCAATGAAGGTTCCGTTCTTCACAGGTGCCCTCGGTTCAACTGAAATAGCCAGGGTAAACTGGGAGGGCACTGCTATAGGTGCAGCCATAAGCGGTTCTATCGTCGTCTGCGGAGAGAATGTCTGCGGAATGGACCCAAATGCTGAGATTAAGGATGGAAAGATAATAAATTCACCTGAACTTGAAAGAAGGGTTAAAACATACAAAGACTGGTATGAGGGCTATGGAACGATGCTTGTTCAGGCGAATGTGGAGGATACTCGTCTCGGTGTCCCTGAATATGCTATAGAGAAGCTTGGTGTTGAAGGCATAGAGATAAAGTGGGGACAGGGGGCAAAATGTATAGGCGGAGAGGTAAAGCTACCAACCCTTGAAAGGGCATTACAGCTTAAACAAAGGGGATACATTGTTCTTCCGGACCCTGAGAATCCCATAGTCCAGGAAGCACATAAACTTGGAGGAATACCAGAATTTGAGAGGCATTCCCGGCTCGGAATGGTAGATGAAGAGTCATTCTTAAGAGAGGTAGAAAGGCTGAGAAAAATAGGCGCTAAGTATGTTACCCTGAAAACAGGTGCCTACAGGCCAGTGGATTTAGCTCGCGCTGTGAAGTTCGCATCAGAGGCAAAAATAGACCTTCTTACTGTGGATGGTGCTGGCGGTGGAACAGGTATGAGCCCATGGCGCATGATGAATGAATGGGGAATCCCCACTGTCTATCTTGAAAGCTTACTCTACAAATACCTTAAAAGACTTAAAGAAAAGGGTGAATTTATCCCGACCGTTGCCATGGCTGGTGGTATTGTGCTTGAGGACCAGATTTTCAAGGCAATAGCATTGGGAGCGCCTTTTGTGAAAGCAGTATGTATGGGGCGTTCTACCCTTACAGCAGGCATGGTAGGAAAGACACAGGGAAAACTTATAGAAGAAGCTTTTGGAAAGGGTAAGGAATACGATGATGCCCTTCTTCGGACTTTTGCTGGTGCTGCACAGCTTAAGGATAAATATGGAAAAGATTTTAAGAAGATACCACCGGCAGCAATAGCCATCTATACCTATTATGACAGGCTTGCTGTAGGTCTAAAACAGCTAATGGCAGGGGCTCGTAAGTTTGCCCTTCAGTACATAGACAGGGACGATATTATGTCCATCACCCGTGAAGCGGCTGATGTCTCTGGAATTCCGTATATAACGGATGTAGACATGAAAGAAGTAGAAAATATCTTAGGATAAGGAGGGAAAGATGCTAAATTTAATTTGTTATAAGTATTGCCCATCACCTTTCTGTGAGGTTAGCTGTCCCGGAGGAGCAATAAGCATAGCAGAGAAGGATGGGAATGTTTATACCAACACAGATAAGTGTAATAGGTGCGGAATTTGCCGTGCAATGTGTATTTCTTTGAGCTTTGATAGAAATCTTGAAGGTAAGAGGCCATGGGTTCCTGAAGATTGGGGTAAAGCGAGGTAAGGGTAATAAGGATGGAAGAAGAGCTTTTAGAAGAGATTTTAGCATCCTACAGAGGCGACAGGGGTGAACTTATTCCAATCCTTCAGGAGGTTCAGGATACTTTTGGTTATCTACCGGAAAAGGTAATGCTTGATATTGCAAAGTTTATCGGCATTCCTGAGAGCCAGGTTTATTCTGTTGCCTCTTTTTATGCACAGTTCAGACTACTGCCTTTAGGCAGGAAGAGGGTTGCGGTATGTAGAGGAACTGCCTGCCATATTCGCGGTGCACCTCAAATCCTGAATATGATAGAGAAGACGATTGGCATAAAGGAAGGGGGAACCTCTGATGATCTTGAGTATACCCTTGAAACTGTAGCATGTATTGGTTGTTGCGCCCTTGCACCATGTATAAGGATAAACAGGGATGTTTCTGGTGAGATGACCACAGAGAAGGTGAGGGACCTTTTCCTTTCCCAGAATAGTGGAGGTCAGAATGTCGAATAAGCAGTGTAAAGTTCTTGTTTGTCATGGTACAGGCTGTGTCTCAGGCGGGTCAGAACAGGTCTATTCTCTCTTTAAAAATGAGCTAAAAAATTCAGGCTATGATGAAGACATCTATGTCAAACGCACAGGCTGTCATGGTTTTTGCCAGCAGGGTCCTCTTATTGTGATCGAGCCTGTCGGAATCGACTCGCAACGAGAAGGCATTTTCTACACAAAGGTTAAAACGGATGATGTGCCTGAAATAATTCAATCACTTTTACCTGGTGGAAGACCTCTGGAGCGTCTTTTCTATCGTGACCCTTCTACTAATCAAACCATCCCACATTATCATGATATCCCCTTCTACAGTAAGCAAGAACGCACTATATTACGAAATTGTGGGAATATTGACCCTGAGGACATTAATGATTATCTTGCTGTTGGTGGGTATAAGGCATTACATAAAGCCCTTTTTGAGATGACTCCTGAGGAAGTTATCTCTGAAGTTAAGAGTTCTGGGCTCAGGGGACTTGGCGGCGCAGGCTTCCCTACGGGACGCAAATGGGAAGCCTGCAGCAGGGCATCAGGTGAAGAAAAGTATGTAATCTGTAATGCTGACGAAGGCGACCCCGGAGCATTTCAGGACCGTTCTGTTATGGAAGGAAACCCACATTCAGTTATAGAAGGGATGATAATTGCAGCATATGCTATCAGGGCCAGAAATGGTTTTATCTATGTAAGGGCAGAATATCCATTAGCAGTAAAGCGTTTAAAGATTGCTATTGAACAGGCAAGACAAAAGAAATTTCTTGGTGCCCGTATTTTAGATAGCGGTGTTAATTTTGATATTGAGATTTTTCAGGGAGCAGGTGCCTTTGTTTGTGGCGAATCCACTGCATTGGTACGCTCAATAGAAGGTAAAAGAGGAAGACCTAAGCCACTACCGCGAGCTCGCACCTCAGAGATAGGGTTATGGAACAAGCCAACACTCCTTAATAATGTTAAGACCTTTGCCAACATCCCTTTAATTATATCCAATGGTCCTGAATGGTTTGCTAAGAGAGGTACTGAAAAAAGTAAAGGCACTGCTGTATTCTCGCTAACAGGAAAGGTTGTAAATTGCGGCCTTATAGAGGTACCTATGGGAATTACGCTTCGAGAGATTATTTATGATATTGGAGGAGGGATTTCTGGAGGTAAAGCATTCAAGGCAGTCCAGACTGGTGGACCCTCGGGCGGTTGCCTCCCAGAAAGTATGATTGATATGCCTGTTGATTTTGACTCTCTCTCCCTTGCTGGCTCGATGATGGGTTCAGGGGGTATGGTTGTGATGGATGAGGATACATGCATGGTTGATGTAGCGCGATATTTCCTTGACTTTACACAAAGGGAGTCATGTGGTCAGTGCATTCCTTGCAGACTCGGAACAAGACAGATGTTCAAAATCCTTGACGATATTACTAAAGGCAGGGGCAGACCTAAAGATATTGACCTCCTATTAGAGTTAAGTGAGGCGATAAGTCGCAGCTCTATCTGTGGCCTCGGCCAGACCACACCCAATCCAGTGCTTACTACCATCCGTTACTTTCGGGATGAGTATGAAGCACATATACACCAAAAAAGATGTCCATCTGGCATGTGTATAGTCCGGATGGAAGGTGATTGATGGAAAAGATTTCTATAACAATTGACGAGCAGGATATTTTAGCCCAGAAAGGGGCTACAATTTTAGAAGTTGCACTGGCTAATAAGATCTATATACCCCATCTCTGTTATCATCCTGATTTAAAACCTGCTGGAAGTTGCCGGCTGTGCCTTGTCGAATTAGATAATGGTCAGCTTGTTACCTCCTGCCGAACACCTGTCAGGGAGGGGATGGTTATAGGGACAAGGAGCCATGAGGTTGACAGGGTGCGGCGCCCCCTTGTTGAGATGCTCATTGCCAATCACCACATGGATTGTAAAGATTGTGCTAAAAAGGGGCGGTGTGAATTGCAAAGGATCAGGGCTTATATGAAAATACCTAAAAAGAGTCTTGAGCGCCTGAGATTGCCAGAAGAGAAATTGCCTCTCGATGAGTCGAATCCATTTTTTGTGAGGGACCATAACAAATGTGTGCTCTGTGGGATTTGTGTTCGCACATGTCAGGAGATACAGAAGGTCAGTGTAATTGACTTTGCAGGCAGGGGTAATAATACCAAGATTGCTACATTTGGAGACAAGCCTATAGCTCAGTCCAGATGTGAGTCCTGTGGAGAATGTGTAATTCGGTGTCCTGTTGGTGCATTAGTACCCAAAAATCTCCGTCGTCCAGCGCACGAAGTCAAGACAATCTGTCCCTATTGTGGTGTAGGTTGTGGCATATTTCTCGGTATCCGTGACAACGCCATTGCCAATATAAGGGGCGATAGTGATAGCCCTGTCAACAGGGGAAACCTCTGTATTAAAGGCCGGTTTGGCTATAATTTCATTAATCATCCTGATAGACTCACAACACCACTTATAAGAATAGCCTCAAAAAATAGTGATGAGTTACGAGTTACGAGTAACGAGTTTAATAAGGACAAAGGCTTGTCACTTGTCACTTGTCACTTGTCACTTTTTCGGGAAGCCTCCTGGGATGAGGCATTAGAATTAGTCGCCAATAAATTTAAAAATTATAAAGGAGAAGAATTTGCTCTTATCGCTTCTACCAAATGCACAAATGAAGATAATTATATTGCACAGAAATTTGCGAGGGTAGTAATGAGCAGTAATAACATTGACAGCTCTGCCCGACTCTGCCAAGCTCCTTCTATAGCAGCGCTAATTGAGGCTACTGGAATTGGAGTGGTTACCAGCTCCATAAGTGAACTTGAGAAGGCTACCAGCATCCTTATTGTGGGAGCGAATATCACGCGTTCTCATCCTGTGATAGGACTAAGGGTAAAGAAGGCAGTGGAAAATGGGGCGAAAGTAATTGTTGTCAGTCCGAAAGAGATTGACATATGCCGTTATGCTGAAATCTGGCTGAGACCTTATCCTGGCACTGATGTAGCCTTGCTCATGGGTATGAGTCAGGTAATTATTGATGAAGAATTGCTCGATACCGCCTTTATCAAAGAAGGTTGTGAGAATTTTGAAGATTTCAGAAAGTCGTTAGAGGACTTCAGGCCGGGTAGGGTAGAGAGGATCACAGGTGTCTCGAGGGAGAAGATAGCAGAGGCATCAAGGATCTATGCCACAAGCAAGCCAGCAGCAATTCTCTGGTCTACCGGGATTACTCAACATTCTCATGGAACAGATAATGTGCTTGCTCTTGTCAATTTAGCGTTGCTTACCGGAAACATCGGCAAACATTCATCAGGACTTTATCCCCTTTGGGGACAGAATAATGCCCTTGGGGCATACGATACAGGGTGTCTGCCTGATTTTTATCCCGGTTATCAAGCAGTGGCTCACCCTGAGATCAGAAAGAGATTTGAGACTGCCTGGGAAGTGAGTCTAAACCCCAAAGCCGGCTTAACCCTTACTGAGATATTTCAGGCTACCCTTGAGGGTAGAATCAAAGCCCTTTACATTATTGGCTCTGATCCAGCATCGAGCATAGCTCCCTCTCAAAAGGTTAGGGAGGCATTGAAGAGAGCGGAATTTATTGTCCTTCAGGACATCTTCTTCAATGAGACAGCCCGATTTGCTGATGTCATCCTGCCTGGGGCAAGCTTTGCTGAGAAAGATGGTACTTTTACAAATACTGAGCGGAGAATTCAGAGGATATGTAAGGCAATAGAGCCTGTTGGCAATTCACAGCCTGACTGGCAGATCATTTGTGAGTTAGCGAGAAGGTCAGGAAGTAGCGGTTTTGATTTCAACAGTCCTGAGGAGATTATGTCTGAGCTTGCATCTGTTACCCCTGTTCCTCACATCTCGGGTTTTCCTACCCACAATGGTAAAGGTAGGTTCACACCACTGGAGTATAGAATCGCAGCAGAGGTTGCTGACATTGAGTATCCCTTGATCTTGACTAATGAGAAGAATCTTTACTCAGGAGGGCTTTTATCCCAGAAGGTAGAGGGTCTCAACATCTTAAGGGGTAAGGGGTTTGTAGAGATAAATTCAAAGGATGCTCAAGATTTTGGAATCAAGGATGGTGAGATGGTGCAGGTAATCTCTCGATGGGGTGAGATAAAGGTTAAGGCGAAGGTGACAGATGCCGCTCCACCTGGTGTAGTCATCATGGTCTCTGATGAAGGTACAATTAATCTACTTACTAATCCTTCCCTTGACCCCGTGGCTAAGACATTAGAGACAAAGGTATGTGCCGTAAGGATTGTTTCACAAACTTAAGTGGGAAATGGGAAGTGAAAAAATTATAATTTCTTACTTCTTACTTTTTACTTTTTGGCTCTATAATAAATGAATAAAAGGGAGGTCCCGAAATGAATAAGACGATGCTTGCAATCCTTAAGGTTCTTGAAAGACATCCTGATGCAATACTCGGCTCAAGGGAGATATCAAGACAATTAAAATCTTATGGCATTGAACTTACAGAAAGGACTGTTAGATACCACCTGAAGATTCTTGATGAAAGAGGCCTTACAAAGGTATTCGGCAGGGAAGGAAGAAGGATTACACAAAAGGGTAAGGAAGAATTATCACAGGCACTCGTCTCTGAGAAAGTCGGTTTTATAATAAGCAAGATAGAGACCCTTTCTTATCTCACAAATCTTGACCTTGAGAAAAAAGAGGGCGATATAATTCTCAATGTCTCCTTCTTCTCGGAAGATAAAGTTAAAGAGGCACTACGGATAATGAAGTCTGTCTTCTCTTCCCCATATATCATGTGTGACAGGGCTGTTATGCGTAGAGGTGGCGAAAAGATTGGCGACATCATTGTACCTAAAGGCCAAGTAGGATTTGGTACTGTATGTAGTGTAACGATAAATGGGATATTCCTCAAGGCAGGGATACCTGTCGCATCAAAGTTCGGTGGTGTATTACAGATAGAAGATTCTGGACCATCAAGGTTTACAGCACTCATAAGCTATGAAGGTTCATCACTCGACCCCCTCGAGATATTTATAAAGAGCAGAATGACAGATGTCTTGGGTGCTGTAAGAAACAATTCTGGTAAAATCCTTGCAAGCTTCAGAGAGATACCTGTTGTAAGTATCGAAAAGGCAAAAGAAATGAGTATGATAATGAAGGAAAAAGGTATTGGTGGAATTTTACTCATTGGCAATCCAAACCAGCCACTTCTTGAGATGCCTGTAGGGATTGATAAGGCAGGCATGATAATAGTTGGTGGACTCAATCCCATCGCTGCTATTGAAGAGGCTGGCATCCCGACAGAGAGCATGGCAATGTCAACCCTTTATAAGTTTTCTGAACTTATAAAATTTAAGGAACTTTTGTAAGAGAGGGAAAGCTGTCTCAGAATTTTTATAATCGACAGGATTATTAATATGGCAATCGTAAGTGCCTTAAAGATTAAAGGTTTATTCGTTTACGCCTCAAAGGGTTTTACTTTAAGGTGTCGTATAAAAATTCTTCACCAGCCTTCCCTCCATAATATATAATATATCTAATGTTTCCAATTCATAGGCCAAGAAGGTTAAGAAAGAACGAGACTATCAGAAAGATGGTGAGGGAGGCCTCTATCTCTCATGATAATTTCATCTATCCCCTTTTTGTTACATATGGCAAGGGTGTAAGGAAAGAGATTTCCTCAATGCCAGGATGTTTTCAAGAATCTGTTGACGAAGTAGCCAAAAATGCAAAAGAGGTTTATTCCCTCGGCATCCCTTCTGTTATCCTCTTCGGGATTCCAGAATATAAAGATGAAATAGGCTCCAGCGCATACGATGAGCATGGCGTTGTTCAGGATGCGATAAAGGCTATAAAGGATTCGGTCCCGGAATTATATATAATTACAGATGTATGTATGTGCGAATACACAAGCCACGGCCACTGCGGTGTCGTAAAAGGTGGTAATGTCCTGAATGACCCCACACTTGAGCTCCTCGCAAAAGAGGCTGTATCCCATGCAAAGGCAGGTACAGATATGGTTGCACCGTCTGACATGATGGATGGAAGAGTCGAGGCAATCAGGCTCGCACTCGATGAAGAGGGATTTTCAGAAATCCCAATCATGTCTTATGCTGCAAAATATGCATCAGCATTTTATGGTCCCTTCAGGGAAGCAGCAGAGTCTACTCCACAGTTTGGTGACAGGCGTTCATACCAGATGGACCCTGCAAATAGAAAGGAGGCTTTAAGAGAGGTTGCCCTCGACATCGAAGAAGGAGCGGATATTATTATGGTCAAACCTGCACTCGCATATCTCGACATCATCTCTGATGTAAAATATGCCTTTGATGTGCCTGTTGCAGCCTACAATGTAAGCGGAGAATATGCTCTCGTAAAGGCAGCAGGAAGGCTTGGCTGGATAGACGAACAGCGTGTTATGATGGAGATACTTACATCAATCAAGCGTGCGGGTGCTGATTTAATCCTCACCTATTTTGCAAAGGATGCGGCTAAGATTCTGAATAAATAGTTTACCTATACGATTTCTATCAGTGTGATATCAAATATAAGGTCTTTCCCTGATAGGGGATGATTGCAGTCCATTGTAAATGAGGTCTCTGATTTACCAATCACAGTAGCCCTTACCGGCAGGCCATCAGCTCGAAACATCTGTACCCGTTGACCTACTACTGGATCAAAGCCTTCAGGGGCCCTCTTCCTATCAAACTCAAATACCCTTTCTTCCATGTGTGGGCCGTATGCCTCTTCCATCGGAATCCTGATAGTCTTCGATTCACCAGGGCCCATACCGATAATACTCTCTTCAAGGTGAGGGAAAACCTCGCCCTTGCCTACTGTGAACTCTAGAAGTGCACTGTCTTCTGAGGAATCAAATACTGTGCCGTCATCAAGTCTCCCTGTGTAATGAACCCTGACCATATCTCCTTCTTTTACTACTGCCATTTTTACTCCTTTCGTTTTGAGCCGTATTATATAATAGTCTATTTTATTAATCTAACTAAATGTATAATCCCCTGACCAGAGCATACAATTCCGGATATTCGTCCCTTAAAATAGATATGTCTTCATTTAACACCCTCACGCCCTCTGGCACATGTTTCAGAAAATATTTTTTGCCTTTTATTGTAGAAAGGAATCCATATGCTCCAAGTGCCTGCATATGCCTCTGGAGTCGGCATGGAAGCAGCGTCTCCCTGAAATCTCTTTCACTGAATTTCTCTCCAAGCCTTTCCCCCATCTTGCTGATGTAATAACCCAGAAGTCGTTCTCTCGTATTACTCTCGAGGCGATAATAAGGATCCCATAAGATTGATGCAACATCATAGGCAGGAGGTCCCATTCTTGCACCCTGATAATCAATCACTCTCAGAATTCCTTTGTGTATCATGATATTCTGTGACTGAAAGTCACGGTGGATTACTGTTTTTGAAAACGAATTCGCTTTTATTGCAAGTCTGTGGAATTCATCCTGCAAGGCTGTTAGATTTTTAACCTTTATTCCTTTGATGTCCTCTACAAACCTCTCAATAAAATACCCTGTCTCCCATCTGAAATGTTCGTAATCAAAAATCCTGTTTTGGAGCATTGGGCATTCTGACACATTTACAGTTGCCTCTGTATGAATCAGGATAAGTATGTCCAAGACCTTTCTGTATATCTTTTCTATCTCTACATTCTCTCGTCTGCATTTAAGCCAGCTATATAAGGAAAGATCTCCAAGGTCTTCAAATGTTGCAGTCATCTTATCAGGCTCCGACTCGATTAATTGAGGAACAGGGATTTTGTGATTTGAAAAAAAATTTGTGTATTCAATATGTCTCTGATAGTCTGCATCATTATTCCTACATTTCATGAGAACTATTGTTTTGCCGTTTTTATTTATCCTGTAATATTTTCTTTCAGAGCCTCCTGTGCCTATAAGTATTTTATCATTACTACTTCCGAGCATTTCAGATTCGTTGAGGTCTATTTTAAAATCAGGGCCAAGAATACAATTTTCATAGATGGAGGGAGCAGCTCCTTGGGCCATTTGGTCTATTTTGCTTTCTGGAAGTATGACGCAGTTTCTTAAGGAAACGTTTTTAGGTAGTCTATTGTTTTTTTCAACTACTACATATCCCTTCATATTAATATCACGACATCTGTTTATAGACGGATGAATATAAACTGTCTCACCATCAGCCCGCAATGCATCTATAACTGCAGATGCATATGCAGATGGTGTCCCGATGTCTTTCCAGTAACAACTGCTAACATCAAGTGTCCCGATTTTGTATCCGGCAGCCACAGCATTCAACCACGCATCCACAATGCTGGATATGCGTGCAGGTAAAAATTTCAGGAATTCTGGATGGTAGACAGCAATACCTGTGAAGGCTTTTAGCTTAGAGATGCCGAAACGAGTTCGGTATGACAATAAACGACTCGCATATGTGTCGTTCTGAACCTTGCCCTGAAATAAATTCAGGGTCTCCGATTTCAGAATCTTATGCCGAAGGTCGATTAAATAGCCATTTTCATCTATGATAAGATTATTAAACTCAGGATAATCATGTACAGTAAGTGTCACAAGATTTTCGGATGAGAGATGGAATTCAATTAGTTTTTCTAAATCTATGTTAGAGAGAATGTCAGAATTGTGAACAAGAAAAGTGCTACCGCTCAGGAATGGTTCTGCATTTTTCAATGCACCTCCAGTACCCAGTATGGGCTCTTCAGGGAAAAGTTTCACTTTTTCTTTAAAGGCAGACTGCTTTATCCACCCCTCGATGACCCCCTTTTTCTGATAGAGGTTTATCCCGATTTTATTCACAGGTAAGGTTGATACCTTTTCAAGTATAATCTGTAATATAGGTTTACCAATAATCGGGACAAGCGGTTTTGGTATGTGGGTTGTAATCGGCCTCAACCTTTCACCAAGGCCTGCGGCAAGTATGAAGATATTTATCTGGTTCATTTATACATCAAATATTGTCTTCGCACCTGTTTCTGAAATTGCAACCTCTGCTTATCCCACCATTCCTCCATTTGTTTGAGATTTTCTCCATTCTCTATCTCTCTTCTGAGCCTATCTGTCCCAGCGAGTATATCTATCGGCATCTTTTTTGCCTCATACTCATAAGGAGGCTGCCTCCATGCAAAGTCTTCATGATAAAGGTCATGCACAGCCTTGAGAATCGCAACACCTGTCTTAAAAGGTTTAAATCTCTCTCTGTTAATGACATGTATCTGTGCTCCTCCACAGAGTTTTCCTGCATGCTTTTGAAATATTGGCTGGAAATACATTGGTCTAAAAACAACGCCAGTAAGCCTGAATTCCTTAAGCCGTTTCACCAGTATCTCAGGTTCTATAAAAGGTGCACCGAATATCTCGAATGGCCTTGTTGTGCCTCTTCCTTCGCTGAGATTGGTGCCTTCTATGAGGCACATGCCAGGATAAACCATGGCTGTATCCAATGTTGGCATATTCGGAGATGGCATAACCCAGAAAAGCGCTGTTTTATCAAACCACATCTTTCTTTTCCATCCATTCATTGTAATGACATGGAGATCAGCAGAAGGATAGAATTCATTTTTAAAATAGAGTGCAATCTCTCCTATTGTCATACCATGCCGAATTGGTAAAGGACGCTGGCCAACAAAAGATGTATAAGCCATATCAAGCACAGGGCCTTCAGTAATATACCCACCTATGGGATTGGGCCGGTCAAGTATAACCAGTGATTTATTCATCTCCATACATGCCTGCATGCAGAGTTCCATTGTCCATATAAATGTGTAATAGCGTGAGCCAACATCCTGAAGGTCTATTACCAACACATCTATATCTTTTAACATTTCAGGCTCAGGTTTTCTTGTATGTCCATAAAGGCTGAATATAGGAAGACCTGTCTGGGTGTCACGGAATCCCTCCCATTCTATCATGTTATCCTGCGTCTCTCCGTAGATTCCGTGCTGAGGACCGAAGAGAGCCTTTAATTCAAACTTTCTGGGTTTAACAAAGAGATTGACCGCATGTTCCAGAGACTTGTTTACAGAAGCTGGATGCACTAAAAGCCCCACTCGTGCACCTTTTAATTTTCTGGGCCAGTTTCTCTCAAATAAGTCCACTCCAATTCTTAACATCTATTCAGCTTCCTTTTGTAAGCCTATTATACCCTCGCAAAGCATTTCTCGTAAATTTACAATCCTGATATGCTACAATTTGAGAAGAGAAAACTCAACATGGCGTTGCTATGCTTGCAAGCGTCTTAATTTCTACGGGCACAAAAGGAAAACCTGCAGAACAAATCGCACAGGAGATTCTTAATAAATTCAGCTCATTCAAGGGAATGGCAAACCAGCCGCTTGAGAAATTTCTTCAGTTCAAAGGACTCGGTGATGTAAAGATTATCAGGATTACAGCAGCCCTTGAGATTGCAAGAAGGATTGTTAATCAGGTGTTAAAGGATTATAATAAGGACGTTAATAATAACTGAATATGATAAAGGGAGAGAAAGGAGAGCGAAATGGCAACGATAAATAAAGAGCTTGATGCTAAGATTCAGTCTTTGCCGGATGAGACCAAACTTAAACTTGTTGATTCAATCCTGATGCAACTGGATAAACCAGACCCTGAAATTGACCGCATCTGGGCTGAAGAAGCAAAGAACCGATGGAAAGCGTATAAGGCAGGTAAAGTAGGAACTGTTTCTTATAAGCAGGTAATGAAGAAACATAGTCATAGATGAAAATTCGCTTCCTAAAACCTGCTTGACTTGAAGTTGATGACGCTGTAGCATGGTATGATTCCCAAACCCAAGATTTGGGAACGCGATTTCTCGATGACCTCGACCGCACTATCAGAAGAATTGCAGTATTCCCGCTTTCATGCACCGAGATAGAGCCTGACCTTAGGCGCTGCCTTCTTACCCGTTTTCCTTACGGGATTATTTACGGCATTGATTCAGGCACTGTAGTCGTAATAGCGGTTGCTCATCTTCATAGAAAGCCAAAATACTGGGGCGACAGGATTCAAACAGGCAGATGGAAGAGGATAGAATGAAAGATTTCAAGGTCTTTTACGATGAAGAAGATATTCTCTATCTTGCAAAAGAGGGAAAGGAAGCAGAAGTTGTTGAACTCTCTCCAGGCGTAAATATGGAGCTTGATAATAACGGCAATCTAATCGGTGTCGAGGTCTTTAAAGCCTCATATATATTTAGAGATGTTCTTAGGTCAATGGAAAAGAAGCTCCAAGCCGCATAAAGACACAGCAGCATTGAATATTATCTCCGACCACATCTCCTCCATCACCAGTCAGAAATTACAGAACAAGATTTTACAGAAATTGCAGGGGAAGTTGTTTAATAAATAAAAAGACCTTATGCCCTGATGTCGGGCATTCTGGAGAAGGCTTTTAAGGTGGGACTTTATCCCTCTTACGGCTCAATCACATAGCTCACCTTAACATCCATATCCTTGCGTAATGAATGATAAACAGAGCAATACTTTTCCTGAGAAAGGGAGATAGCCCTATCGAGCTTTTTCGAAGTAATATTCTCTCCTGATATACGAATTACCATATTGATAGATTTAAAATACTGGGGTGGTGTAGGGTTTCTCTCTCCCGATATCTCTATCTCGAAGCTTTTGATCTCTGCCTTCATCTTCTGAAGGAATGTCACTACATCTATTGCCAAACAGCCTGCTATGCTTATCAAAAGGGTGTCGGTTGGAAAGCATCCCTCTTTTTTCGTGGGGTCATAATCAACTAAGCAACCTGGCATCCTTCCACTAAAGACAAGGTCCTTTTCCCATGTCAGGAAGCCTTTACTTATAAGAGGTATCTTTTCTTTCCAGCCTTTTATGGATTCCTCTAATTCCGCAATTTCTCTCTCTTCCATAATATCGAGCCTCCTTAAATAAATTAGGCCTGTTAATTTAGTATTACAATGAAGCCCTTGCAAAAGTTCATAAGCCCAGGTATTATTAAATATTTTAATATAATTTTAACTTATATAAATAATATAATAATTTTACTTGACTAATTTAGATAAAATATAACATTATATTGAGTAATAATACAAACACAATTATATCTAATTATATAAGCAGGAGGAGGTAGTTATGTCTAATCTACAATGGTTTTTAGTCATTTTTGGATGGTTTTCGGTTTTAGTTTTTGCAGTTGGGGTGGCTTATAAAGCCATAAAGTTTTCTACTATGCCCCAAAACCTCCGCTGGGAGGTTTATCCTGTACCTCATGAAGAAAGGGAGAAGCGTCATTATGGCGGGTCTTATATGGAAGAGATAGACTGGGCTAAGAAGCCACTTCATACATCTCTTGCAGGAGAGATTGCGGAGATGGGCTCCGAGATATTCTTCCTGAAAAGGGTTAGGGAGTATAATCCCTTTGGCCTGTGGCCATTTTCGATGGCGATGCACTGGGGCATGTATTTACTTTTCACCTGGATATTTCTCCTTTTAGTAGAAGTCATTTTAAAGGTTAGTGCTATATCTCCTATTACAAATATTGTGGGTATTGTTGCATTTATCTCAGGGGCCTTTGGTTGTTTAACGCTTATTCTCAAAAGGGCAACTAATAGTGAGCTTAGCCTTTATACTGCACCCGTAGATTATTTTAACCTCTTATTTATGCTCTCTATCTTTGGTACAGGTATTCTATCCTGGATTACGGATTCATCTCTCATTAATTCGAGAAAATATGTAGAGGGCATTATCTTCTTTAATCTCTCTGATGTACCACCAATTGTCATATTGAACTTTCTTCTTTTTGAGCTCTTCTTAATCTATATGCCTTTTACAAAGCTTCTTCATTATGTTGCGAAGTATTTTAACTTCCACCAGAGCTTATGGGATGATGCGTTTAAGGATAAAGGCTCTCCTAAGGACAAAAGGAACCTTGAGCAGGTCGGCTACAAGTTCTTCTGGGCAGGGCCTCATTCGCTTCCTAATAAGACCTGGCTGGAGAATGCACAGGATTTAGTTTTAGAAGAAAAGAAAAAGTAAAATAGAGGGGGTAAAGAAATGAATAAAACTATGATTAATTTTAAAGATATAGCCCGGCTCACAGATGAGCCACTGGTAACTCTTAGAGTCGAAGATTTGATGAAGCTTCCCTATTTAGACGAGGAGCCACCTATAGAGCCTCCCAAACCGAAGTGGCTTGAGACATATGACTTTTCTCTGGATGGACATACTCCTTTTGATGTTTTCCCAACACCTAAGACCAATGAGGAAAAAGAAAAATTTGTATTCGGGTTTTTAAGTGGACTTGAAAAGCTTTTTAACCCCCAGGCAAATTGGACCTTTTTGAAGATCTTCAAGCTCACCATGGATTATTGTGTAAAGTGTCAGACATGCTCTGAATCATGTCATGTATATCTCGCAAGTGGCAGGCAGGAGATATACAGGCCAACATACAGGTCGGAGATATTGAGGAGGCTGTACAAGAGGTATTTTACTCCAAGCGGAAAACTTCTTAAGTCTTTTGTAGGGGCGGACGTAGAGCTCAACTATAAGACCGTGAGGAGACTTCTGGAGTTAGCGTATCGGTGCAATGTCTGTAGGAGATGTGCACTTTATTGTCCTATAGGTGTTGATAATGCCTTGATAACCAGAGAGATAAGAAAGCTCTTCAGCCAGGAGTTGGGTATTGCCCCCCTTGAGCTATTAAAGAAGGGTACGAGGCAGCATCTTAAGGTAGGTTCCTCCACAGGAATGCCTCCTACTGCTTTTACAGCCCAATACATAGAATTTATAGAAGATGAGATCGCTGAGAGGACAGGTAGGAAGATAAAGATACCTGTGGATAAGAAAGGTGCTGATATTTATTTGATCCATAATGCGGGGGAGTTTATTGCCTGGCCTGATAACCCTGCTGCATTCGCCATACTCTTTGACGCTGCAGGAATAAACTATACATTAAGCAGTGAGCCCCTCGGATATGATGGTGTAAACTATGGCCTATGGTTTGATGATATAGAGGCGACAAGGATAGGTTTGAAGCATCTTATGATAGCAAAGGAATTGGGAGTCAAAAAGATTGTGGTAGGGGAATGCGGTCATGCCCATAAGGCTATGTGTGTAATCCTTGACAGGGTTTTACCAGGCGACTTCGCTCTCCCACAGATTCCACGCGAAAGCTGTCTACCGCTCTTCTGGGATATAGTAAAGAGGGGCCGAATTAAGTTAGACCCAAGCAGGAATAACTTTCATGTAACCCTGCATGATTCATGCAACGTGGCGAGGCTGATGGGAATTGTTATGCCACAACGTAATGTTGTTAAGGCTGTTTGCGCCAAGCCACTGAGAGAGATGACTCCTAATGGAACGATGAACTATTGCTGTGGTGGTGGTAGTGGATTTGCCATCATGAATTCCCTTAATTTTCCGCAGTGTAGGAAAAAGTTAAGTGAGCGGATGAAGGTGAAGCAGGTTCTCGAGGTATTCAAGGATGTCCTTGATCCTAAAGAAAAGAAATACGTCACCGCTGCATGTTCGAACTGTAAGGGGGCTCTAAGAGATGCGATAGGTCACTATGGTCTCTGGGAAAAATATAACATCCTTTATGGCGGTTTAGTAGAGCTTATAGTGAATGCTATGGCGGATATACCGCCATTTCTGAAGTGGGAGTTTGAGGAATAATCAAGGATTACCATCTCTCAAACAGTCTCTTTATATTCTTCATCTCATCTCTGAATGTCCTTGCCCTTGAGAGCTGGAAATCCTTATATGTCTTGATCTCAAGCCCCTTCCCTAACTCCTCTATCTTTATTGCCCCATCGAGGTCTGTGCGAAATATCTTAGCCCCATGCAGGGCATCTAATATCTCTTTATGGGGATGGCCGAATGGATTATCGCGTCCCACGCTGATTACAGCGAACTTCGGTGAGACTGCTTTTAAAAACGGCTCATATGCAGATACTTTACTACCGTGATGTGGGACCTTAATGACATCGCTTTTCAGCCATCTGCTGAGATGAACAATATCTTCCTCTGCTTCTTCTTCGATATCCCCAGCAAAAAGAAAGGATTTATCCCTTCCCTCAATCTTTAAGACCACCGAATCATTATTAGCCTCGAGATATTCATTCCCATACATTGTGTAAAACTCAGGATATGGATGGAATACATAAATTGTATATCCACTACACTCTACCATATCGCCTCTACTTAGTGTTCTGTGGTTTATATTTGAGATATAATTACCAGGATAGATAAGCCTCCCATTGTCCCAGAGTTCTTCAACCCCGAATCTCTTCAAAATATATCCCAATCCGCCTGTGTGGTCAGGGTGGACATGGGAAAGGATAATAACATCAATCGTCTCTTTCCCCTTATATTTAAGGAATGAAGCGGTTTCCCTGCCACTTCTACCTGTATCTATTACAATTGTCTTACCGTCAGGAAGTTCAATAACAGATGAGTCTCCCTGACCAACATCGAGATAGGTAACACTGAGTTTCTGTTTTTCAAAGATGGATAGGGACAGATAAATCATTATCGGCACAAATGGGATTATCAGGGTGTATCGCTTTCTTCCCAAAAGAAAATAGAAGATAAATCCTGTATAGAAAAGCAGGACTATAATTAATGGAAATGCTGGTATCTTTATATCAGCGAATGGAATTTTGGATAGTAGTCTCACTAATAAAATGCTCACATCTGAAACTGTTGATACTACTGGAGTAAACACATAATAGCCTGTAAGCAGAAATAAAAATGATGAGAGAAGTGACAGTGGTATAAGTATAAAGCCTATGAAAGGGGCTATAAGTAAATTGGATATGGGTGAGATTATTGAGAAGTAATGAAAATGATATGCTACAAGTGGTGCTGTGCCTATAGATGCTGACAGGGTGAGCAATACGGCATTCTTAAGATACCTAAAAACCTTAATGCTCTCTTTTTTCTCATCCTCCTTATTCCATAGTGAAAAACCGATAAATAAGACCGCAAGAAATGATAACTGGAATGAGAGACTGAAAATAACCTTTGGTTCCCAGACAGTTAATATAAATGCTGCAAAAAGAAGAGAGTTAAGCCAGAAGCCCTTCCTGCCAATAACAAGTCCTAACAGGAAAAGGCCTATCATTATAAATGACCTTACTGCGGGGATACTACCTCCTGAAAGGCTAAGATATGCGAGCATAAATGGAAGGCAGAGGATAGCAGCGGCCTGCGAGGGGGTCAGAAAGATCGTTATCCTCTGTAGAATCCTGTAGGGAAGAGCTGTTATTAAGAGCCTGAAGATTCCGAACAGGAATACAGAGAATAATCCAAAGTGTGTACCTGAAATACTGAGGATATGAGCAAGACCGGTTGTATTGAACGCATCCCTCAGCTCTTCATCTATATTAGCTCTCTCACCTGTTGTTATGGCTGCAATAAAGGCACCGGAATCCTTCTTAAAATTTTCATCGATATACCTGTTGAGCCTGTACCTAAATTCCCGAATCTTTGAAATACATGGGGGAAACTCTGTTTCCCCCGTGAGCCCCCTCACATCAAGCAGGTTTGCATAGAGCTTATCACTGCTCCAGCTACCCGGGTTAAATCTCGTTCTGTCTCCCGAAAATTTAATAGTAATCTCATATTCTGGCGCAGTATAAAACTCTCTATCCGAAAATAGTATAATCTCTTGCCCGACAAGGTCATTCAACCTCTCGCCAGTCTTTATATCCACAGCAGACCCTATATCTAAGGACTGTTTGAACATACCACTTTCAGTCTCGGCTGGATATGATTTAAAGATGCCTCTTACAACTACCTCTTTACCTCTGGTATAGGACATATCCTTTGCTGGCTCGTATCTTATAAATGCAAAGGCTATTCCTGAAAGAATAATAAGTATTGGGAGAAACCTTCTCTTAATAAATAGATATATAGAAGACAATAAAAATGCAAAGATAGTAGAAAATGGAAAATACTGGAATGAATAGAAAAGGACTATGCCTGTGAGAAATGAAAGGAAAAATACCATTAAGCCATTTTTTCTTTAATAACCCTTGAGATATCCTCACCAAGTTTTTTTATAAGCTTTAAATCTTCACCCTCAAGCATTACCCTGATCTTAGGTTCTGTTCCTGATGGCCTGACAAGTATCCTGCCTTTTTTGGTAAGTCTTTTTTCTGCATCCTTTATCGCCTCTTCGATCTCAGGGATTGTCTTAATATCATGTTTATGTTCTACCTCGACATTCATCAGAACCTGTGGGTAAAGTTTTATCTCAGATGCGAGTCTTGATAAAGCAGAATTCCTTTTTTTCATCAGATATAGAACCTGGACTGCTGTTAGAGGGCCATCACCTGTTGTATTATGATCAAGAAATACTATATGTCCTGACTGCTCCCCTCCAAGGTTGTATCCTCCCTTGAGCATCTTCTCAACAACATATCTATCCCCTACCTTTGTTCTGATTAACTTTATCCCATTCCTTTCGAGATACCTTTCGAGGCCGAGATTGCTCATTACAGTCGATACAACTGTATCCTTTTTAAGCACCCCATTTCTTTTCATTTCCACTGCCCACATACCCATGACCTGGTCTCCATCAACTACCCTTCCCCTTTCATCGCAGAGGATTGTTCTGTCTGCATCTCCATCGTGTGCGATGCCAATGTCTGCCTTATGGAGTTTCACAGCCTTCTGCAATCCTTCAATATGCAATGTGCCACAGCCTGCATTGATATTCATCCCATCAGGTCTGTCATTAATCGAGATCACCTCTGCCCCCAGTTCACGCAGTAGCCATGGCGTTGTCTTGTATGCAGCACCATTTGCAGAATCAACCACAATCTTCACACCTTCAAAGGTCATGCCCTTTGGTAAGATAGATTTAATATATTCAATATACCGTCCTGTTGCATCATCCAGCCGGTATGCCTTACCTATCTCTAAACCTTTTGGCCTGTGCCTTTGTAGCCCATCATCAAGTATGAGCTCCTCAATCTTCCTTTCAAGTTCATCAGGAAGTTTAAAACCATCAGAAGAAAAAAACTTGATACCATTATCTTCAAAAGGGTTATGTGATGCTGATATGACAATTCCTGCATCTAACCGTAATGTCCTTGTCAGGAATGCAATCCCTGGCGTGGGTAAAGGGCCAACGAGTGTGACATTCATCCCCATCGAGCATATCCCTGAAGTAAGGGCGCTCTCTATCATATAGCCTGATAGTCTCGTGTCTTTGCCTATCAAGATCATATTTCTCCCATGTGTTTCCCTGAGAATATGCGCAGTAGCCATACCTATTCTCAGAACTATCTCAGGCGCCATCGGATGTTTGTTTACAGTGCCTCTTATACCGTCTGTTCCGAAGAGCCTCATTTTCTTCCCCTTACAATCACAGCCTTAACCTTAACATCATTTGTCTTTGTCCTTATGTTCATGCTTGTTATGTCGAGCTTCAAGTCCTGTGTAAATGTTTCATTGAGTCCTGTTATATCCAGTGGTTCTGTCTTTATGTTGTTGACCTTTTTTACTTCAGACCTTACCCCCTCGATTATTACAACCTGCGGCACCGCTTCAATAGACTTTACATAAAACCCGTTCTTAGGGCTACCGACAACGACAGGCCTCACCTTCACAGTCTTTGTCATTGTCTCCTCAATTATGGCCTTAACATAAGAAGGGATTATATTTGTGACGGTTATCGCATGGGGCAGTTTTATATTATCCTTGTTTATGTAGTAGATACCCTCACCTTTTTTTGCTTTACTAAGGTCAATATAGACCCTTATATCTGATTGTTTAATATTCTTGATGAGCCTCTCCTGACCTTTTATATTCAGGCTTACCACCTTAACACTTTGATTAACCATCTCAAGTCCTGCTGGGATATTTTTGAACTCAAGTGGTACATCCATCGCCATCTCTGACTGGCCACGGGAAGTGACAAAAAACCATAAAACTATAGAGAGTAAAACAGCTACTATCTTAAGACCAAGGTTTTCGAAAAGGAGTTTTTTCATTTTCATTTCTTTATCCTCTTTATCGTAAACAAATCAGTAAGGAGACCCCTCAACGTTCCCATATCAAGACGTGTTTCGAGCTTTCCATTAATTGCCATTGATACCACTCCTGTCTCCTCTGATACAATGATTACCACAGCATCCGTCTCCTCTGACAGACCCAGACCTGCACGGTGTCTTGTGCCTAATGAGCGGTTCGGTCCTGAACTCAGTGCTATCGGCAGAAAACACCCAGCAGCAATAATCCTGTTACCCTTTATCACGACCGCACCGTCATGTATGGGTGAGGTAGGGTGAAATATACTGAGAAGCACATCTTTCGAGACCTTTGCATCAAGAGGTGTACCAATCTCGACAAAATCCTTGAGGCTTGTATCGCGTTCTATAGCTATAAGTGCACCTATCTTTCTGTTTGCGAGGGCGACTGCAGCCCTGACAATCTCTTCGAGGGATTTGAGTTCTTCAGCAGAGGTGAATGTCTGAAGAAACTGTGCCTCTCCCATCTGGGCAAGGGCCCTCCTTATCTCAGGCTGGAAAAGGATGATTATAGCAATAACAATCTGGGCCCAGAAACTCTGTATTAGCCAGTCTACTGTATAAAGTTCGAAGTACCTTGAAATTAGGGATGCGAATAGCAGGACACCGAGTCCGATAAGCATCTGTGCAGCCCTTGTCCCCTTTATGATAAGTAAAAGGCGGTAAAGTATAATTGACATCAATATGATATCTACCAGATCCTGCCATCTGAATTGCCTCAGTATTTCCATATTCTAAAAATAATAGCATTGTAAAATACAGATTGTAAACTTATTAACTAATTGACAAAATTTGTCAGGGAGTCTTGACAGGGTATTCCTTTAAGTATATTATGGCAAAAAAGACTGAGATTGACTGAGAAAAAGGAGGTGAGGCTGGAAAAATCAGTAAGCAGTAAGGGTCATTATTAATAATTAATAACTAATGACCAATGACTATTGACTAATAACTTATTAAAAAAGGAGGAAAGATGTTTAAGGCGATGAATAATCTAAAGGAGAGGAAGGGCTTTACCCTTATCGAGCTCCTGATAGTCATAGCGATTATAGGAATACTGGCAGCAATCGCTATCCCATCGTATCTTGGTATTCAGAAACGGGCAAAGGAAAAGGCGGCTGCTGAGAATTTTGATGCAGCCTTCAGACTCGTTAAGGCAGAGCTTGCAAAGAAGAATATAGATAACACTACGGTTACAACTGATGTTGTTGCAGACCTGAATACTGGAGGGAAGAAGAGCCCGTATAATAGTGCTCTAAACGCCTTTGTATCCGGCACTTTAGTCGGTGCTGGTCAGGTTGCTATCAGCAGTACAAATCTGCAGGGTATTGCCTCAAATAGTACTGTTGTAATATACGCAGACACCAGTGGTGATACGAGTGCTGAGTTAACAGAAACACTCACAGCCGAATAACATCTGCGTGATGCGTAATGGGTAATGCATTAGAGGGAGGCAACTACCTCCCTCTGGTATTTAACATGAAAGAAAAAGGCTTTTCATTAATAGAGCTACTTATCGTTATAGCCATCCTTGGAGTCTTAGCTGCAATAGCATTCCCGGTATATACAGGTTATATAAGAAGCACTGCAAGGTCAGAGGCAAAGGCAAATTTAGAGACACTCAGACTGCTTGAGGAGCAGTATTTTGCTGAGAGGGGTTGTTACTACAAGCCTAGTGGTACTTGCACAAACACTACTATCAGTGGCGTGACTGCTATTCAGGGATTTCTTCCAGGATTCCAGCCAGGTAATGAGGCATCATTGAACTTTACTTACTCCATAGCAATAACAGGCACTCCTGCAGCTTCGGGCTTTACTGCCACTGCAACCGGCAAAACTGGAACAAAAGTAGAAGGGGATACATTAACAATAGATAATACCAATACCAAAACAGGCCCCTGGTAGGTTATCTGAGGCTGTATAACCTATCTCTGAATTCTTTGTTTCCCGGCTCCATCTCAAATGCCTTCAGATATGCCTTTTTTGCATCTTCTTTAAGCCCCTTAGCCTGATATGCCATGCCGAGACAGAAATGGATGACAGCCCTCTTTCCGAATTGCCTCTCCATTGTCTGAAATAATTCAATTACCACATCAGGTTGATTCATCTCAATAAATAAATTAGCAGCTCCTATGTATGGGGCATTAGACCTTGGCCTAAGACTTATAGATTTGAGATAATAGGTAAGAGCCATTTTGTAATCGCCTCTGAGCTTATAATTCAGGGCAAGGCTCAAATACAGTTCAGGATATTTATCAGAGTCTATGCTGAGTCCTTTCTGAAGTGCTTCAAAGGATTTATCCATCTTCCCTATCGCCATATATGCCTTCCCAAGATTGTTGTACGCCTTTACCATAGCCGGTTTCAGCTTTATTGCCTTATTAAAATGTTCTATTGCCTCCTCGTATTGCCCCTTCCTCATGTAGATTACACCCATACCATTGTATGCTGCTGCGAGCCTCGGGTTGATATCCAATGCAGTTTTGTATGATTCTATTGCCTTCTCAAGTTCCCCTCTGGACTCATAGATTGCTCCCAGATTATTATGCGTATTTGCATCCCGTGGATCTATCTCTATCGCCCTTTTAAATTCAGAAAATGCGAGGTCTACCTTTCCTTTTTCAAGGTATGATACCCCGAGGTTTGTATGCGGTCTTGCCTTGTCTGGAGACTTTCTAACAGTATCCTGCCATAGGGAGATTCCAGAACCCCAGACCTCATTTCTAATATAGGACGATGTTGAGAGCACAAGTATAATTGCAGACAAAAGGAAGATTTTAATCTTCCTGTCTGAAAAAATATCCTGCAGGAATGTAGCAATTAGAATGGAAAAACCAAATGCTGGCAGGTAGAGCCTGTGCTCCATTATTACATCCCTTATAGGGATGATGCTCGACTCTACTGAAAGGGTAAGAAAAAACCAGAAGATGCCAAAGGCTATTAAGCGTAATACATGATGCGTAATACGTGATGCGTAAAGGAGATAAACAGCAAAAGCAAAAATCAATAAGAGAAAAAGAAATGACAGAAATACAGGAAGTTCAAACAATGAATGATATATGGGATAGTCATAATCAAGGTTCTGGTTTATCGGTAAAAATAAAAGCCTTATATATGTGACAATCACATTAAACTGGGTGAGCAGGTAACTGGTGCGTGATATATGCTTTGCCTCTCTGCTTGCCTGTTCTATATCTCCCATTAAATCACCGGTGTCCTGACCGACATTTAAAAGGCTCAGTGGTATAATCAAGAGGGTAAAACCAAATGGGATAAGATATTTGAACCTTTCCTTATATCCGGCACGCAGGAATAATAGTTCAAAGAGCACTATTGCAAAAGGTAGTGTAAAGGCTATCTCCTTCGTCTTCATTGCAGCTACTGCCGAGATTATTGAGAGGATATATGGTGCAATTTTATTCTCTGTTCTTGCCTTAATGTATAAAAGTAGCGAAAGGAGATAGAACATCGTAGCAAGCGAGGTGTATCGTTGTGAAATATATGTTACAGCCTGCGTCTGTATCGGATGTGTAAGGAATATCAGAGATGATGCAAAAGAGATGAAGAATATACCGC
>JBFLWW010000001.1:0-20821 GCA_040757475.1 Nitrospirota bacterium | reverse complement strand
GGGGGATTACATCCCCCTTAGGAGAACCCCCTAAAACAAAATGGGGGGTCTGAAATGTTTTGCCTACGATGAGGCCTACGAGCAAGGAAGAGATAATATGTATAAAGATA
This sequence comes from Nitrospirota bacterium, assembly GCA_040757475.1. GTDB lineage: Bacteria > Nitrospirota > Thermodesulfovibrionia > Thermodesulfovibrionales > SM23-35 > JACRGU01. Next base: position 20,711 of record JBFLWW010000001.1, on the reverse strand, counting down.
TTTGTCATATGGAAATGCCATGGCCGAAGCCCTCCTGCAAAATAGTTGACAGCAAAACTTATATCACCTAAATACCGCCTGCTCGATATATCCTTGAAAATACTGAAATCTCTTATCTTGAGGTTTAATATAATTGTGCGCAAATCGTCAAAGGCAAAAGGGGCATTGTATGTGTTTGAATAGATAATGAGGCCCAGAAGAATAAGGACAAAGATAGAAAGCAATTTTACTTTATAGTTCATTTCTGTTATTAGAATGTAAAGAATATTATATAATATAACCTTAATAATATGAGAATTGCAGTTTTAATCCCATGCCATAATGAGGCATTAACTATCAGAAAGGTAGTGGCTGATTTCAGCAGTGAATTGCCAGGGGCGGATATCTTTGTCTATGACAATGCAAGTACAGATGGCACTGCTACAGAGGCAGAGGGGGCTGGTGCAATTGTCAGGTATGAACCTAAAAAAGGTAAAGGTAATGTTGTCCGCAGGATGTTTGACGAAATTGATGCAGATATTTATGTAATGGTTGATGGGGATGACACATATCCTGCCTCTGAGATAAAGAAATTAATAGGGCCTGTTGCATCAGAACACGCTGATATGGTAGTTGGTAATCGGTTAAACAGCTATACAGATAAGTCATTTCGCAGGTTCCATCGGTTTGGTAATAACCTAATTACCAGTCTGATCAGGCTGCTTTTCAGGACTAAGGTTAAGGATGTCTTTTCAGGTTACAGGGTATTCAGCAAAAGTTTTGTAGAATCCAATGTAATATTCAGCAGGGGCTTTGAGATTGAGACAGAGTTAACACTTCAGGCGATTGACAGGAACTATCCTTTTATTGAAATAGACATCCCATTCAGGAGTCGTCCTGGGGGGAGTGTCTCAAAACTTAATACCTTTCGAGATGGGATCTTAATTATAAAAACAGTCTTCTGGATATTCAAACACTATCGTCCACTAATCTTTTTTTCATCAATCGGAGGGATTTTATTTGTCCTTTCTCTTTTGATTGGTATTCCTGTAATCTTAGAGTTTATCTCTTACAGGTATGTGTACAAGGTGCCATCTGCGGTTCTATCAGCCTCTTTGATGATACTATCCTTCCTGTCATTTTCTATTGGCCTTATCCTGGATACGATTGCGAGGAATCAGAGGGAGATTGTCTCTTTAATCTCAAAGTGTAATAAAAAGAATTCTGTTTGATAGGTAAGACATAGTACCATTAAAGCATCAAGGTGATGAACAGAACATTAGATAAACTGCTCAGGGAATTAAGATACAGATATTTTCTTCCGTATATTAAGAATAATTCAATCTTTGTAGATATCGGCTGTGGAGATGAAGCCATTTTTCTTAATCAGGCATCACCAAAGATCAGGGAAGGTGTTGGCTTAGATAAGTTTTCTGAAAACAGAATTATCGGAAACATTCGCTTGGTAAGTGCTAATGTTGAAAAAGAGATTCCATTAAGTGACGACTATGCTGATTATGTAAGCATACTGGCGATATTGGAGCACTTAAATCATCCTGAGGCTGTAATTAAAGAGGCGAACAGAATATTAAAGAAAGATGGACTGCTCTTTCTCACTGTTCCAACGCCTGCATCTAAACCAGTCCTGGAGTTTATGGCATTTAGATTGAAGATTATTGATAGATTTCAAATCGCAGACCATAAAAGATATTGGTGGAAGAAAGAGACTGTAGCATTATTAGAAAAATGCGGTTTTAAGATAATGAAAGCTAATTATTTTCAGTTTATATTCAACACAAGGATTATCGCAAAAAAGGTGTAATTACCCAAACCCAGCGATAAGCAGGGCTGGCTTGAGCGACATCAGAGATTTTTCGGTAACAGTTCTTAGCGAACTGTAGCGGCCACAGCCTCGACTGTCTGAACCCGAAGGGTGAGTTTCGAGGCTGTAGCGAAAGGAGCTTAGAAGTGTCGAAAAATATCGTAGTAAGCGAAAGCCAGTCATGCTTATTAAACCCTTTATGTCTGGATTTGGGAGATTAAATAGTTTTATGAAATTGACAAATATCCAGAATCTTACTGTTAAAAATACGGCTTATTTCATTGTTGGGATTGCAATCTGTTTGCTGCCCTTTGCATTCCTGAAATACCCAATCTATTCAGGTGATACAGATTTCTGGTATCACCTTTCTGATGGAAGATTCATCAGCTTAACAGGAACTGTCCCTTCAAATTCTTACTACTCCTTCCTGGATCGGCAGTGGGTTGATTATTCATGGCTTTTTCAATACCTGATTTATAAGATTTATTCCATCTTAGGTTTTGAGGGTTTAATATTCCTCCGTTCAATAGTTTTTTCAATCAGCCTGTTTTTATTGTTTTTTTATCTCTCGGATAGGCTAAAGCCAAGGAGCAGCAGTGTAAAAATCTTTTCCCTTATATTTCTTTCCCTTTATTTTATAGCATTTATGGTGAGGGAGACATATCTTATCAGACCGTATATATTTTCTTATCTGTTTATCATCATGAGTATCATTATTTGTGAGTCTAATAGTAGAATACTCAGGCAGTCCAAAGGTCAAATCGCACTATCGAGCTATCGCACTAACACACTGGTATTATTATTTATAGGTCTGGTATGGGCTAACATCCATGGGGTTGAGTATGTAGTTTTTCTCCTGATTGTATTTGCTTATACAGCAAATTACTATGGGCATCTGAACCTCAAAATGCCTCTTCAGAAGAAAGATATATATCCGATTTTAGGCCTTCTCTCATGTGTCATTGTGATATTGATTAACCCCAATACATATAAACTCCTGAAGTCACCATTCATTTCTATAAAAGAGGTCTCTATCTATATCAATGAACTTCGTGTACCCAAGATTCAGGACTTCCTTATCTTTTCATGGGGTGATTTAATTAGTGGTACTCCGCTAAACTTAATCTTTATAACAGCCACTGTACTTTTTCTGACAAATCTGATGAGGATAAAAATTGGTTATCTGATATTGTTTATCGCAGGTGTATATCTTAATCTTAAGGGGGTTCGTTTTAGATATGAGGCATCCCTCCTGTTTCTGCCAGTACTGAAGGCATATATACCAGAGTTTGAATTTAAAATGCTGAGGCCCTCTTTAAAGGTGGTTTTAATTACGGTCTTATTGATATTCATCATTCTGCCTTTCTACCGTGTAAATGAGGTTATTGATAATAAATCACGTTATCCTGTATCTCCTGATGGTCTTCCTGAAGGGGTTGTAAGGTTTCTTAGCAGTGTTGGTGCTGGTGGCAGGATATTAAACAATCATAATACAGGTGGGTACCTCCAGTGGATGCTTTATCCTGAATATAAGATATTCATTGATATGAAGGTGCCACTCCTTTTTACAAAGGAGGATTTTATTTTAAGTGTAGATATGTTCAGAGATAGCAATGTCTTTGGAAAGGTAATAAAGGACCACGACCCATCCTTCCTTTCTGTCAGGCATGCCTATAAAGAATCTTTTGGCAAGATAGTAAAATCCTATCCACATTACATACCTGTATTCTATGATGCTGTAGAGGTGCTTTATGTTAATAAAAAACATTTTCCCGATATAGCAGAAAGATACAGACTGAAAGAGATAGGCCCCTTTAATCCGAATCTAAATGTTGAAGGCATGGATACAGAGAGACGTGCAAGGGTTTTAGATGAGGTATTGAGAATGCTCAGTATATATCCTGAATGCGGGATTAATAACTATTTAGTCGGAAGGATATATCTGAGTTCAGGAGATTATGAGAGGGCGATTTATCATGCAGAGAGGATAATCTTGAACTATCCTGATAAATATATAGGTTTCCATTTAAAGGCTAAGGCATTAAAGACAGGAGGAAGGCTTGCTGAGGCTACAGGTGTATACAGGAAGGCATTGGAGAGGGAAATGCCTGTTAATACCCATGTAAAGATACTCGAGGAATTGATGGAGACATATATAACAGTCAAGAAGTATAAAGAGGCATACAGGGCATACAGGCGGTATATTAATGGTCAGGATGATTTATTAAGTAGCAAAGGGCTGGTTTATGCAGGGACATCAGCATCCATGTTAAACAAGAATAAAGAGGCGCGATGGCTGCTTTACAGGGCATATCTAAAAACTCCTGTAGAAGATAGAGAACATATACGGCTGATTGAAGATTGTCTAAAGCGATTGAAACAATGAGTTTAAAATGAGTTAAAATATATAGATGTCTCACAGAGAACTCATAATAAAAGGTGCACGGCAGAACAACCTCAAGAATATTAACCTTCATCTGCCTCATAATAAGGTTATAGCGATAACAGGTGTCTCGGGCTCGGGTAAATCTTCTCTGGCCTTTGATACTGTTTTTGCAGAAGGTCAGTGGAGATTTATAGAATCCCTTTCCACATATGCAAGGCTGTTTCTTGAAAAACTTGACAGACCGGATGTTGATGCAATCTATAATATAAGACCAGCCATAGCCCTTGAACAGAGAAACCCTGTCAGGGGTTCACGCTCAACAGTTGGAACACTGACAGAGATCTATGACATGCTCAGACTTCTGTATTCAAAGATCTCCACACCTTTTTGCCCCCTCTGTGGTAATGAAATAAGGAAATGGGACCCCTCACAGATAGTTGGGGAACTCATCGAGAAATATTCCGGTGAAAAGGCGATTATTCTCTTCGAGAGTAATGAGTCGTTGAATGAGCTAAGGAAGCGTGGATTTTACAGGGTGTGGATAGATGGCGAGGTGATAGATGTTCAGGAGAGTAACAAGTTACGAGTAACGAGTAACGAGTATGAAGACAAAAGCTTGTCACTCGTCACTCCCTGGCCTCGCTCCGCGAAGCAGGGCGGGCGTCACTCGTCACTAAATATCGTCCTTGACAGACTTGTGATAAGGGATGAACCACGGCTGTCAGATTCGATAGAGATGGCATGGAGAGAGGGAAACGGAAGGATAAAGGTTGTCATTATAAACAGTAACAAGTTACGAGTTACGAGTAACGAGTATGAAGACAAAAACTTGTCACTTGTCACTTGTCACTCGTCACTGAAAAAGTCACTCGTCACTCGTCACTTCTCTTCAGAAAACGCATGTGATGACTGTAACATTGAAATCCCAGAAGCGCATCCTCTTCTTTTCTCCTTCAACCATCCTGTCGGCGCATGTCAAGAATGTAAAGGATTTGGCAATACACTCAGATATGACGAGGATCTGATTATCCCTGATAAAGGTCTCTCATTATCAAAGGGTGCAGTTGACCTATGGAATAAGCCTGCATACAGATGGTGGAAGAAACAGCTTATTGAGAATGCAAAGAAAGAGGTAATAGACATCAACAAGCCGTATGCTGAATTTTCTGAAAAAGAAAAAGAAATGCTGTTTAAAGGTTGTAGCAGTTTTTATGGAATTAATGACTTCTTTGAGGAGATGGAAGGCAGGAGGTATAAGCTTCATGTCAGGGTCTTTTTAAGTCGCTACAGGAGGGCTGTCACGTGTCCCCAGTGTAAAGGTAAAAGGCTGAGAAAAGAGGCACTCGCATATAAGCTCTCAGGGCTTGATATTGCAGAGTTATGCGATATGTCGGTATCAGATATAATCAAATTTTTCCAGAATATGGATATCTCCCCTTTTCAGAGGGACATGGCAAAGGAACTCTTGAGACAGATTAATCTGAAGCTCCAGTTCCTTCACAGAGTTGGCCTTGATTACCTGAGTATGAATCGCCTGGGCAGAACCCTTTCGGGAGGTGAATATCAGAGGGTAAACCTTTCAAACCAGCTTGCATCACGTCTTACAGGTTCTCTATATGTGTTGGATGAGCCGACGGTCGGGCTCCATGTAAGAGACACTGAAAGGGTTGCAGATATAATGGCCGAACTATCTCATCTTGGGAATACTATCCTCGTTGTAGAACACGACAAGGGGATAATAGCCTCTGCTGACTGGATAGTTGAATTAGGTCCTGATGGTGGGCACCGTGGAGGTGAGGTTGTATTCTCAGGCCCGAAGGATGAGTTTCTTAAGGCCAATACCTTAACTGCGAGATATATAAGTCGCAGCCCAGAGTTTAGAATTGAGGGTCCAGGGTCAAAGGATAAAAACTCGTCACTCGTCACTCCCTGGCCTCGCTCTGCGAAGCAGGGCAGGCGTCACTCGTCACTAATTCTTTATGGTGCTACAGGTAATAACCTGAAATCGGTTGACTTTAAAATTCCCCTGCAGACACTGACAACAGTCACTGGTGTCTCCGGTTCAGGCAAGAGCAGTCTTGTTGTAGAAACCCTTTACAGGGCATTAGCTAAAAAATTTCCTCTGCCATATAAAAAGATTGACGGTGCACTGTATCTAAAAGGTGTTAAGCTTATAGACCAGACACCAATAGGCCGGAGTCCTCGCTCAAATCCAGCCACATATCTAAAGGTCTTTGACCATGTAAGAAGACTCTTTTCAGAGCAGCCTGAGGCAAAGACCTATGGATATGGACCGGGGTTTTTCTCCTTCAACATCCATGGTGGCAGGTGCGAGACCTGCAAGGGTGAGGGATGCCAGAAGATGGAGATGTATTTCTTTGAAGACCTTTACATAACATGTGAGGAATGTGGTGGAAATAGATATAAGCCTGAGGCACTTCGTGTTTTATACAGAGGAAGGAATATCGCTGAGGTGCTTGAGATGACTGTTGATGAGGCAATAGAATTTTTCTATGATTTTACACAGATTAAAACAAAACTCCATCTGATGAAAGATGTTGGTCTCGGTTACCTGAGGCTCGGACAACCTGCAACTACCCTCTCCGGTGGTGAGGCACAGAGGCTAAAGATCTGTGCAGAATTAAACTCGTCACTCGTCACTCGTCACTCGTCACTTCTCTATATCCTCGATGAACCGACAGTTGGCCTTCATTTCAGAGATATAAAGGCCCTTCTTAATGTGCTTCAGAGGCTCGTTGATGCTGGTAATACAATACTCGTGATTGAACATAATCTTGATATAATAAGGGCGTCTGACTGGATTGTGGATTTAGGGCCCGAGGGTGGAGATGAAGGAGGAAGGATAATTTTCGAGGGGACCCCTGATGATATCGTCAGATCTACGCATTCCTATACCGGAAGATACTTGAAGAACTATATAATGGGGAGTTAAGGAATAAAGAGATGCTCAAAGCTCAAGGCTCAAAGCTCAAAGTTCAAGGCTTTCAGCTTTCAGCTTTCAGCTTTCAGCTTTTTCTTCTGTGCTTCGCCATTCTTCTCGGATGCGAAAAGGAGATGAGCTCCAACCAGGACATATTTAGAGAGGCCGTATCCCTCGAGCCAGCCTATGGAGATACCATAATAGAGGGTTCTATCGGAGAGCCGAGTATACTAATTCCAATGCTTGCTGGAGATAGTTCATCCCATGAAGTTGCTGGGCTTGTATTTAACGGTCTTGTGAAATATGACACTGACCTGAGTGTCATCGGTGACCTGGCCGAGTCATGGGATATATCAAAAGATGGCCTTGTCATTACCTTTCACCTGCGAAAAGGGGTAAGGTGGACTGATGGCGCCCCATTTACAGCAGATGATGTTATGTTCGGATATAAAACAATAATAGACCCGAAAACCCCCACTGCATATAAAGAGGATTACCTGCAGGTAAAAAAGGCTGAGGTGCTGGACAGATATACATTCAGGGTGACATACGAGAAACCATTTGCACCTGCCCTTACAACCTGGGGAAATCTGACAGTCCTTCCGAAACACCTTATAGAAGATAAGGATATAACCAAAAGCGAGCTCGGAAGAAGTCCGATAGGCATGGGGCCATATAAGTTCGTAAAATGGACTCCGGGTCAAGAGGTTGTTCTGGAGTCTAATAAGGATTACTTCGAGGGGAGGCCATACATAGACCGCTATGTTTACCGCATCATACCGGATTTAGCAACAATGTTCCTTGAACTTCAGGCAGGAGGTATTGACTGGATGGGGCTGACACCAGTTCAGTATACAAAACAGACAGATACACCATTCTTCAAAAGAAATTTTCAAAAGTTTAGGTATCCTGTCTTTGCTTATACATATATGGGTTTCAATCTGAAACACCCGTTGTTTAAAGATAAAGTAGTAAGGCAGGCAATCGCACATGCAATTGATAAGAGAGAGATTATTGATGTAGTGTTATTCGGTCTGGGGAATCCTGGTACAGGTCCATATGTGCCCAACACTTGGCCATACAACCCTGATGTTAAAAAATACGAATATAATCCTGAGAAGGCTAAGACAATGCTTCGAGAGGCAGGGTGGAAGGATACGGATGGAGATGGCATCTTGGATAGGGAAAGAAGGCCGTTTGAATTTACCATACTCACAAATATGGGGAACCAGCTCAGGTTAAAGACAGCTACCATTATCCAGTGGAGGCTTAGCATGGTAGGAATAAAGGTGAATATCAGGTCCCTCGAGTGGAGTACTTTTATCAATGAGTTTATAGATAAAAGGCGCTTTGAGGCTGTTATACTCGGCTGGGGTATAGGACTGGATCCTGACCAGTATGATATCTGGCATTCAAGTAAGACAGGGACAAAGGAGTTCAACTTTATAAGCTACAATAACCCTGAGGTTGATGCACTGCTTGAAAAAGGACGAAGGACATTTGATATAAAGGAAAGGAAAAAGGCGTATTTTAAGATTCAGGAGATACTTGCTGATGAGTTGCCGTATATCTTTCTTTATGTGCCTGATGCCCTGCCGATATTGCATGCGAGGTTTAAGAATGTGAAACCGACACCCATAGGCATAAGCTATAATCTACCTAAATGGTATGTGCCAAAGGCCATGCAGAAAAACACCTTAATCCCGTGAATCCATGTTCAACTATCTGACAAAAAAGGTCTTCGAGATGGTCCTCACCCTGCTGGGGATTACAATAATATCATTTTTTATCCTTCATCTTGCACCAGGAAAACCTACAGATGTGTTGACCGAGATGAACCCGAAGATTACACCAGAGGCAAGGGAGAGGCTTGAAAAATACTATGGTCTGGACAAACCCATTCTTGTCCAGTACGGTCTATGGTTGAAGAGGATTGTAAGATTAGACTTTGGTGATTCTTTTTCTACTGACAGAAGACCTGTCTGGGACAAGATGAAGGAACGCCTTCCTGTAACGATTATGATAAATGTGCTTGAACTTATTATAATCCTGCTTATCGCCATCCCCCTCGGCATCTATTCAGCTGTTCATCCGTATTCCCGTGTAGATAAGGTCAGCACTGTTGTAGTGTTCATAGGGTTTGCTATGCCGTCATTCTGGTTTGCATTACTCTTGATGATTCTGTTTGGAGTCTATCTCGGATGGTTCCCGATCTCAGGACTGAAATCATTAAATTTTGAAAGCCTTACTCTGAGTGGGAAAGTATGCGACCTTTCAAAACATCTTTTATTGCCTGTATCCATAGGTGCTTTTTCAGGTCTTGCCGGTATGTCAAGATACATGAGGGCAAGCATGCTGGAGGTCATAAGACAGGACTATATTAAAACAGCAAAGGCCAAGGGACTGGATGAAAGAAGGGTAATATTCAGACATGCTATTAAGAATGCCGTACTGCCAATTATTACATTGTTAGGGCTTTCGGTCCCTGGACTCATCGGTGGCAGTGTTATTGTAGAACAGGTCTTCTCGATACCCGGCATGGGACAGCTCTTATGGTTTTCGGTTATGACCAGAGACTATCCGCTGGTAATGGGCATCCTGACTATCGGTGCAATCCTGACATTACTTGGCAATATGCTGGCAGACATAGGATACACATTGGCAGATCCGAGGATAAGGGTCAGATAAAAATGTTACATAAGAGTCCTCTATGGTACATAGGAAAGAACAGGCTTGCATTGCTTGGTGGAACTATTGTTATTATCCTTTTCCTTATAGCTGTTGGAGCACCGCTTATATCGCCTTATGACCCGAATGACATTGACCGGAGGCACATACTGGAAGCCCCGAGCTTGAGTCACCCATTCGGGACTGACGACCTCGGAAGGGATATCATGAGTCGGATGATATGGGGAGTAAGGATCTCATTGAGTGTTGGTTTTGTGGCAGTCGGCATAGCTACCGCAATCGGTATGATTATAGGTGCAATTGCTGGTTACTATGGTAAATGGGTAGACACGCTGGTTATGAGATTTGTGGACATTATGCTGTCTATTCCAACATTCTTCCTTATCCTTGCGGTAATCGCCTTTCTCGGGCCAAGTATCCTCAATATCATGGTTGTAATAGGGCTTACTTCATGGATGGGTGTTGCAAGGCTTGTGAGGGCAGAATTCCTGTCATTAAGGGAGAGGGAGTTTGTGCTTGCAGCAAAGAGTCTTGGCGCCAGTGATTTTCGAATAATCTTCAGGCATATACTGCTCAACAGCATGGCGCCTGTTCTTGTCTCTGCAGTCCTCGGAATCGCAGGAGCGGTTTTAGTAGAATCTGCCCTGAGTTTTTTAGGGATAGGTGTTCAACCACCAACTCCAAGCTGGGGGAACATCCTTACAGCAGGCAAGGACAATATCGAGATAGCCTGGTGGCTTTCTGTATTCCCTGGCCTCGCCATACTCATAACAGTGTTTGGCTATAACCTCCTGGGAGAAGGGATAAAGGATGCGATTGACCCGAGGCTGAGGGATTAAGAGTTAAGAGTTGAGAGTTTTAAAACTTATAACTTCTAACTTTTAAGTTCTGACTTCTTATATAGTTCCATTACCTCTTCTCTTGTAACAAGTGACTCTAATTTATAGCCAAGGGCCTCGACTGCCTCTTTACCCCCTTCCTGTCTGTCAATAAGTGCAATGACCTTTACTATTTCTAAACCTGCCTCTTTAGTCCTGTTAATTGCCTCGATAGTTGATTTGCCTGTTGTGATAACATCATCTATGATAACAACCCTGTCACCGGCCTGTACATTTCCCTCAATCCATTGCATTGTGCCGTGGCTTTTAGGTGTCTTACGAACTACAAAGGCCTCTATTGGTTTCCCTTTCAGATAGGATGTATATGCGACCGCAATAGCAATCGGGTCAGCACCGAGTGTAAGCCCTCCAATACCGTCTACTTTGAAATCTGAAATCAAGTTAAATATCAGATTCCCTACAAGATATATGCCCTCAGGATGCAGCGTTACTGCCTTACAGTTGAAATAGTAGTTACTCATCCTGCCTGAAACCAGTTTAAACACAGGTTCTTCACTGTATCTAAATGCCTTCTCATAGATAAGCTCTATCAGCCTCTTTTTCATCGCAGGTTGAAAATACAACAATAAACCATGGAAGTCAATACTAGCTCCTCAATAGGTGATATTTTATTTTGTGTTGACAGGTCTGGTTAAAAATCTGGAAAAGCTAAGATACATATGCGACATTAAGGATTAGTGGATCATTATGCAAAAGCATACACCATTTTTCATACGAGGCAGGTGGAAGAGTTTCTTTGGTACCTTACTCTACCCGCTTACGATTAAATCATGGCAGTCAGACAATGGCTCGGAAAACCTGGGAGAATTTGATGAACAACTGAAAAAGGATGGTATCCCTCATCTATGATAAACCATTGTTTCATCAAAGACTTGCTGATTACCTGGTCTTCTATAATACCCAGAGACCTCATAAGTCTTTAGGATTGAAAAGTCCTATAGAGTATTTGATTGAAAATGGAGGAATGTCGCAAAAGTCTTTAACTTATACAATTTGTTGAAATTTTTCACATAATAATGGACAATAAAATATATAAGGCAATTTTGAGGTTATAACAATGGCACATTTTCTTAGATCTTCAATAAGGTATTTGTTATTTACCCCGTTTAGAAATAAAAAATTTCTAACGGGGTTTACTCTTATAACCATCCTATTTATATCAGTCATAAACCTATCCTTAAGTCTCGGTGAAACTAATAATAGATATGTTGGTTCTCTGACCTGTAAGGGTTGCCACGAAAAAGAATATAACAACTTTATGAAATATGCCAAAAAGGCAAAATCATTTGAGAGCATCGAGAGATTAAAGAAGGGCCTGACACAGAAAGAGATAAAGAAATGCTATTACTGTCATACTACTGGATATGGGAAGCCGAGTGGTTTTGAGAACCCTGAAAAGACTCCCCATTTAAAGAATGCAGGTTGCGAGGTCTGTCATGGCCCGGGCAGTGCCCATGTGAGAACAAAAAGTCGGCGTGATATAAAAGGACATCTAAATATGAAAGACTGCATGGTCTGTCACACAGAAGAAAGGGTCAAGGCATTCAGGTTTAAACCGATGATATATGGAGGGGCGCATTAAAAATTAAGAGTAGTAAGTGAAATATTAGATGTTTGGAGATAGGGATGATTGGTTTTTTAAGAAAGCATCTGGCTAATAAGATTCAAATTGCAATAATAATCACTATAGTTCTGATTATGGGAACCGAAATCATTGTACGAATATATTTCGGGACAAAAGACAGGATAGAGCTGATGAACATGGTTGCTCAGGATCTGGCCTCCTCGACCTATGCAGGCATAAAACATCCTATGTCGGTAGGAGATGCCGAAGCTATCAAAAAACAATTATTACACATCCGGGAAAAAGCTAAAGATGTTGAGGTATTCATCTGTGATTTCGATCAGGAGATAGTCTATTCTACTGATGAGGATAAGGTAAAGACCACGTTAGCAGATTCTATTCAAAATAAAGCCGCTTTGCGGAGATTAAACGAGGTGTTAAAGACCGGGATTGGACCACGAGAGTCATATGAGGATGAGGTCTCGGGGAAAAAGTATCTTGTCTCCTTCTTTCCTATTTTAAATCAGAAGGATTGCTATCATTGCCACGGCTCTTCCAGAAAAATTCTTGGTAGCATGGCAATAAGGGTGGGTGCTGAGAGGGTTTATGCTACCGTTGCTGCCCAGCGGAACCGAACTTTGGTATTAACTTTATTCGGCCTATCCGTCGTAATGATCATGATTTATTTCATAGTGAACAGATTTATAAGGCGTCCAGTGGAGAGTTTAGCTGAGAAGGCAAAGAGGTTTGCAGAGGGAGATATGTCTGTTTCCGTGGAGGTAAAGACAGAAGATGAGATTGGTGTCCTCGGCAATACCTTCAATTATATGGTTGAAAGTGTCTCCTCATTCAGCAAAAAATTAGAGCAGGAAATAACGAGAAAGACTGCCTTGCTGGATGAAAGGACACGTCTCTTAGAGCTATTAGAAAGGGCTAACAGGGATCTCAGGGAGCTGGATAAATTGAAATCCACTTTCTTAGCCAACATGTCTCATGAACTACGAACACCGATGAATGCAATAATTGGTTATTCAGACCTATTGTTAGACAGGGTTGATGGCCCTATTAACGAAGAGCAGGAAAAGAGCTTAAAAAAGGTTGCTGCCAATGCCAGACATCTCCTTCAGTTGATAAATGATGTCCTTGATATATCCAAGATAGAGTCAGGGAAGATAGAAGTAGAAATAAAGGAGATCGACCTGAAATGGCTAATCGACTCTGTCATCCCTACCTTTGAACCTTCGATAAAACAAAAGGGCCTTACACTTTCTGTTAATGTGGATGAAGTATTACCTTTCATCTATGGGGATGAGGACAGGATCAGACAGATTTTGATAAACCTCTTATCCAATGCTATAAAGTTCACCCGCCAAGGAGGAATTACTGTAACTGCCAGGCCCTCTGAGCGAGGTATCGAACCTGGAGAGTCACCTATATTTGCAGAGGTCTGCGTTGAAGACACAGGAATAGGGATAAAGGAAGAGGATCTCGGCAAGATCTTTGATAAGTTCGTTCAGGTAGACCTCACTGCCGTCCGTGAGTATGAGGGCACCGGCCTTGGCCTCAGTATAGCCAGAGGGTTGGTGGCATTGCATAAAGGTATAATCTGGGCAACAAGTAAATACGGAGAAGGAAGCAAGTTCTGTTTTACCATTCCCTTAAAGAAAGAGATACTCGAAAAGCCTGCTGAACCAGTAATTGAGCCAAGGATAGCTGAAGCCCTGGCTAAATATTTTGGAGTGCCTGTTGAGACCTTTTTGAAGGAGCCAGAATATGCTGGCAAACCGATAAGATGCTGGGAATATGTACGCTGCGGGCAGCCAAGCTGTCCAGCATATGGAAGTAAGGAAAGCAGATGCTGGTTAATCCTCGGAACCCATTGTGCAGGCTTAAAAATAGCTGCCTATCCAGAAAAGGTAGATTTCTGTAAAGGCTGCGATGTCATTAAAGGCCTTATACTCAAGCCAGAAGAGGAATATAAGCCTGTGGAAGCTGAGTTGTCTAAAAGGGAAGGGATAGCTAAAAAGACTGTATTAGCTATAGATGATAATCCAGAGGCTATTGACATTATAAGGAAATACTTGGGAGAGGAATATAATGTGGTAGGACTTCTCAGCGGTGAAAAGGCTGTGGAAAAGGCAAAGGAGATTAGTCCCTTGGCCATTACCTTAGATATCCTGATGCCAAAGAAGGATGGATGGCAGGTGCTAAGGGAGTTAAAAAAGACACCAGAAACTCAAGATATCCCCGTAATCATACTTTCGATTGTAGATAGCAAGAAGCTGGGCTTCAGCCTGGGCGCTGCAGAATATATTGTAAAGCCTGTAGAAAGGCACATCCTTTTAAGAAAATTAAAAAGCTTGGAAAAGACGGCCATAATAAAAAGGGTTTTAATAGTTGACAATGAGCCAGATACGGTAAGGTTGATCGGTAATGTCCTGAAAGAAGCAGGGTATCAAGTGGAAGCGGCTTATAATAGTGAGGATGCTATCAAATCCATTCACGATTTTAGGCCAGACCTTATAGTCTTGAATCTGACAATGCCTGAGGTGAGCGGTTTCGATGTTATCGAATACCTTAAGACAGAAAAAGAAGTCAAGGGTGTTCCTCTTATCGTAATTACACACAAGGATCTGACTGAAAAAGAGATAGATGACCTGAATAGCAGGATACAGGGGGTTTTAAACAAAGGCGTGCTTACCAGAGAAGACCTTCTGAAGGAGCTCAAAGAAACGATTAGTAAAGTCAGATAAAACAGGGAGAAGATGGAGGAGATAAAAAAAGACCCAAAGAAGATACTGATAGTTGATGACAACCGGGATAGCCGGGAACTGATAGTAAAGATACTCAAGGGCAGAGGTTATCAGATAATTGAGGCTATTGATGGAGAAGAGGCATTAGAAAAGGCAGTAACAGAAAGACCAGCCCTGATTTTGATGGATATCTCAATCCCAAAGATAGATGGTTATGAGGTCACCAGAAGGCTGAAGTCCAAGGAGGAGTTTAAAGATATCCTTGTAGTGGCATTAACTGCCCATGCAATGAGAGGAGATAGAGAAAAGGCCCTTGAGGCAGGTTGTGAAGGATATATATCAAAGCCTATAAATGTTCGTGAGTTGCCTGAACTGATAAAATCTTATCTGAAAGGCAAGTGGGAAAGCATCTTGAACCATCGATTTGACAAACCACAAGAATCATAGGTGGAAAAGAAAAGTAAGATATTGATTGCTGATGATGCTCCCGACACAGTAGAGCTTCTGAAAAAGAGGTTCCACTCTGAAGGATATGACACTGCAGAAGCATATGACGGTGAAGAAGCTCTTAGACAGGTTACTGAATACAATCCTGACTTAATCATCCTCGATATCATGATGCCAAAAATAGATGGCTACGAGGTCTGCCATAAGCTTAAGGCAGATGAAAATACAAAATATATTCCAGTCCTCATGCTTACTGCAAAAGGTGAGGTCGAGGATAAGGTAAAAGGACTCGAAATTGGAGCTGATGATTATTTAGCCAAGCCCTTTGATTACAAAGAACTCTCTGCGAGGGTCAGGTCATTGCTTAGCATAAAGGCAGCACGTGATAAATTAGTAGAAGAGGAGAAATCAGAGGCCCTTGAACAGATGATGGATGAGGTTGCACATGAGGTAAGGAACCCCCTTGTTTCTATCGGAGGGTTTGCACGGAGGGTTTATGAGAACCTCCCTGAAGGTAATCCTAATAAAAAATATATGGAGATGATTATTGAGGATGTAGCGAGATTAGAAAACATGATAAAACAGCTTATTGAGCTAAAAACCATGGCCATATCTTATATAGAGCCCACAAATACCAATGACATAATTATGGAAGCCCTCAAAATATTTGAACAGGAGTTCGAAGAAAAGGCTATAGATATTGAGACTGAATTAATGGATAATCCTCCTCTGATACCTGCTGATAAAAAACAACTCAAAAGGGCCATTGCCAATCTTATTGAAAATTCTATTGAGGCCATGGTGGCCAAACCCAGAATCTTGAAGATTACCAACCGGATAAGTGAAGGCCGTATGGAGATACAGGTATCTGATACAGGAAGGGGTATCTCCAGAGATAAACTCAAGAGCATCTTTAACCCATTTTTTACCTCAAAGATGTATGGACCAGGGCTTGGTCTTACCTTCACACTCAAGATAATCCAGGATCACAGGGGGACGATTTCTGTAGAGAGTGAATTAGGAAAGGGGACTACATTTACAATAAGATTGCCCTTAAAGAAAACCTGATTAAAGTTTACTTTTTATTGATCTCAAGGTTCTTAATCTGGCAATTTCCTCTTGATAACCGTAAATATGAGCACCTGCACTATAAGCATAAATAGGCCCGTTCTTGAGGTGGGTTTCAGAAGCAACAAACTCTTTTAAAAGCTCAATACCGCCGAGGTTTGTAGGGAATCCTGCCCACAGGTCCCATGACCTGAAATAAGCACTCACTGTCAGTACCACCTCATGATTCACAGGTATAACCTTAAAATCCAGCAACCTCAGGCATGGTGGGTCAAGATTTCCATCTTTGCCATAGCAGATATCAAGGTCGTCA
Organism: Nitrospirota bacterium; assembly: GCA_040757475.1. GTDB lineage: Bacteria > Nitrospirota > Thermodesulfovibrionia > Thermodesulfovibrionales > SM23-35 > JACRGU01. The sequence continues at coordinate 3,851 of JBFLWW010000001.1, read as the reverse complement.
GGGGTTGCTATTTCGATAACAGCCTGATTTGTGAGTGGGGTCTTTCTTAGTATATCTATAACACGTTCGAGTTGCGTTCCACCGTTAGGCATACTATTGTGTATCCTGCTTGCATACCTGTAAGTCTCATTCTCAGACAGTTCGGGATTCATCAGATAGTTGACAAAGTAATCCTCTATATACTCCTTTGTGGTAGGAGCAGGTATCCCTAAGTTAGGTGGTATGGTTGGTACCATATCGTAATAGGGATGCTCAATATACACTGCTATGCCTGGATACTGGAGGCGGTACTGCTCATTCTCAAATGAGCCTTTTTGTATCTTTTGTGCATAGGCATTGTCGAATAAATTATAAATCAGCTGGAACCATGCATCAGGTATGGTTTTAGCTATTAAGAAAAAAGGAAGCATAATCTTTTCTCCTTTTTGATTAAAATCTTTAATAGTTTATCATTTACACCAGGTGTATTAAAAGAGGAGGAATGAGAAATTCTTTACAAAATTAATCTAAAGCTGTAACATTAGATTACATTATAGATTTAGTGATAAGGAGGTGATAAAATAGATATATCCTTTTATTTACTATTTAACTCAGGAGGAAAAAAGCCATGAAAGTCGGTGAGATTATGACTAAAGAAGTGCATACTATTGGACCAGAGCAGACCTTAAAGGAATGTGCGGAAGTCCTTAAAAAACATCGTGTCAATGGACTGGTTGTTATTTATGGAGGGAGGAAAGGCTGTAGGAGTAATCACAAAAGCAGACATTTTCAAAGCAATCCTGCCGCGTTATCCTGATATTATCGAGGAAGAGCGATATATGACAGACCTTGAGTATATCGAGGAACGCGTTCACAAGCTTTATGAAATGAAGGTGAAGGATATAATGGGAACGCCTGTCATCACTGTAAGCAGTGACATGCCTGTTGTCAGGGCTGGTTCACAGATGATCCTCCGGAGGGTAAAACAGGTTCCTGTAGTGGATAAAGACCGGCTGGTAGGCATCATTACCCTGACCGATATCATTAACTCTCTTACCGAGAAGATCAAATAGAGTGATCTGGGACTGTCCCCTTAGTTAATTGTAAAATGTCATTGCGAGAAGCGAAGCGACGAAGCAATCCCCTCACTTTGAGATTGCTTCGCCTTTGGCTCGCAATGACATTTGTTCTTCTGTTTTTATTTCCTGACCACGATGGGATACCCCACGTGGTGTCCCAGGTTTCCATGGCAGAAGAATGGGACATAGAGAAAGGCCTTCTTGAAGGCAGGTATAAGGTTGTAAATGAGAGGTTCAGGGATATTGATATATATGCCTACTTTTTCCCTGAGGAAGCCACTCTTGCCAGCACCTATATCGAATACACAAAAAAATATTTAGAGCTATACGAGGGACTCATAGGAAGGTATCCATACAGGAGATTCTCGATTGTGGAAGGCATCCTCCCTGAAGGATATTCGATGCCAACCTTTACCCTTCTCGGCCAGGATGTGGTAAGTCTCCCATTTATTGTAGAGACATCACTCGGCCATGAGATACTTCATCAGTGGTTCGGAAACCTCGTTTATATAGATTATAAAAATGGAAACTGGGCTGAGGGAATAACCACATACCTCTCAGACCATCTGTATGAAGAGCAGAAGGGAAAAGGCTGGGAATATAGAAAAAAGATTCTCATAGATTATAAAAGCTATGTGGCACCAGAAAAAGAAACACCGCTTAAGGATTTTTTTACGGAGGACAGACTTTACATCGAGAGCCATTGGTTACGGCAAGGGGGCAATGCTCTTTCATATGCTTAAAAACCTTATCGCTGATAAAAAATTTCAAGAGGCATCATGGGATGATATCCAGCAGGCATTCGAAAAGACCTCAGGCCAGGAGCTAAACTGGTTTTTCAGGCATGGGTAGATGAAAAGGGGGTCCCGCTTTTAGAGATAAAAAAACGAGAAGGTAAAAAGAAAAGGTGTTCAGTCAGCCGTCACCTTTGATATTGTCCAGAAAGGGAAACCATTTATCCTCGATGTTCAGGTTACTGTAAAGACTGATACAGGCATAATAAAAAAAGGTCCTGAGGGTTGATAAAGAGAGAGAGTTTTGAGATTACCTCTCAGGGAAGACCAGAGGAGATAATACTCGATGAAGAGTATGATATCCTGAGAAGCCTATCCTCAGAAGAGTTTCCTCCTGTAATAGCGAGGCTGCTCGGAGATGAAAAGAGAATTATAGTCCTTCCACAAAAAGACAGGGAGATGTATGCTGACATGATTGAGCTTTTCAAGAAAGAAGGCTTTGGTGTAAAAGAAGAAAAAGAGGTTAAGGATGAGGATATAAAGATGTCTTCTCTTCTTATTCTTAGTAGTAAAAGTCCCATCCTTAGAAGAATCTTTGGAAAGATAGAACAACCTTCCTCAGGCTTTGCCTTTATGGTAAGAAAGAACCCTTTGAATCCCTCAAAGGTGATCGCCCTTGCACATGGTAATTCAGAAAAAGAGATAAATGCTGCAGCAAAAAAGATATTCCATTATGGGAGATATAGCATGGTCACTTTTAAGGAAGGGGAGAATATTGAAAAAAAGATTGAAGAAAGTGAAAGGGGGTTGAGGATATCTTTAAAAGAACCTGTAGCTGGTATCGAGGTGGCAAAGGTCATAAATTAAGGACTTCCCCCTGGATAGTGTTTCAGAAAAGGCTGGCTTAAAGAAAAATGATATTATCCTTTCATTAGATGGATTTAATATTGAGGCTATTGATGACATAAAGATATTTCTCCTTGATAAAAAACAGGGTGATACCATTAAGGTCAGGGTCTTAAGGAAAAAAATTCTATTAGGGGAAAAGAGATGGAACTCAATGTGACTATTTAGCTATCCTAAGCTGTCGAGAACCTTCCCTATCAAGAATCTCCCTTATCAGGTGTGCCACCTTGTGAATCTCATAGGGCTTTGTAATTACTGCCTTCATCTCTTCAGGGATATGTTTGATCTCTTTATCAAAGCCATAGCCTGTTACAAGGATAAACTTAATATCAGGGTTAATAGACCTCAACTCATTGAAGACTTCCATGCCCGACTTCTTAGGCATTACCATATCCGAGATTATAAGGTCAATCTTCTCTGCTTCATTTCTGTAAATCTCAAGTGCCTCTTCACCATCCCTTGCAGACAGCACATTATAACCAAGACGATTCAGCGTAGTAGTGCATAGTGTTCTGAGTGTATCGTCATCCTCAGCAATTAGAATCATTTCACCCCTGCGGGATATTATGATTTTCTCTCCCTCAGCCTCACCAGCAGGAGCTGATACCTCAGATAGTTCAGGCTGGATTGCAGGCAGGTATATCTTGAAGGTTGTCCCCTCACCCAATTTACTATGCACATCAATCCGTCCTCCATGGGCATTCACTACAGAATACACAATAGCAAGGCCAAGGCCTGTCCCCTTACCTACAATACCTGTGTAAGATGTCCGGCATCAGCCTTGATTTCTGGAATTCCCTTCTGGAGGTTCAGTTTTATTTCGATTGATTCCTCGATCAGTGGCCTTATAAGATGCATTGTCTCTTCTATAAAGGAATTAAGGTCAATCCTCTTTGGTTCCATAGGCATCCGCCTGCTAAAGATAAGTAGCTGTCTTATAAGGTTAGCACCCCTCTCACATAGTGTAATTATAGTGCGCATTCTTTTATGGTTCTGAGAGTCTAAAGGCATGTCTTCGAGGCAGAGGTGTGCAAATCCCAATATACCTGTCAGGATATTATTAAAATCATGAGCTATTCCGCCTGCAAGCCTTGCATATATGGATCGCCTCAATCCCTGTGATATCAGGGAGCATATAATCAGCAAGGATGAT